>NZ_JBKISU010000003.1:0-184404 GCF_050266975.1 Aeromonas sobria | reverse complement strand
CCCTGCACCCCCAGGAGGGTACCGATGCGCTGACTGTATGGACGCAGCTCCACGGGTAGTTTCCTCATGTCCGCTTGGCCAGTTCGGCCTTCACCAATTGTTCGAGCTGATCATAGGGCAGGGCGCCCGGCACCCGCTGGTTGTCGATAAGCGTCGCCGGTGTGCCCTGCACCCCCAGGAGGGTACCGATGCGCTGACTGTATGGACGCAGCTCCACGGGTAGTTTCCTCATGTCCGCTTGGCCAGTTCGGCCTTCACCAATTGTTCGAGCTGATCATAGGGCAGGGCGCCTGGCACCAGCTGGTTGCCGATAAGCGTCGCCGGTGTGCCCTGCACCCCCAAGAGGGTGCCGATGCGCTGATTGTATGGACGCAGCTCCACGGGTAGTTTCCTCATGTCCGCTTGGCCAGTTCGGCCTTCACCAGCTGTTCGAGCTGATCATAGGGCAGGGCGCCCGGCACCAGCTGGTTGCCGATAAGCGTGGCCGGTGTGCCCTGCACTCCCAAGAGGGTGCCGATGCGTAGGCTATTGCGCAGCTCTTCTGTGGCCTTGCCCTCAGGCTTGAGCGCCACATTGCCGGTGGCCGCCAGCGCCTTGTTGATGTCCGCCTCGGTCAACATGCCCTGCTTGCTCATCAGCTTGTCGTGCAGGGCGAGGAAGCGGGCCGGATCCTGCTGCCACAGGGTCAGGCTGTACTGGGCCGCCTTGGCGGAGGTCTGCCCCTTGAACGGCAGCAGCTTGATCACCAGCCCCAGATCGTTCGGATAGGCCTTGAGCAGCTTGGTCACCTGGGGGTCGAACTGCTTGCAGTAGGGGCAGTTGTAGTCGGTGAAGAGCACCAGGGTCAGCTTGGGGTGCTTGGCCCCCAGGCGCGGGCTGGTAGGGCTATTGAACAGCACGTCTTTGTTGCCCTTGATGAAGTCGCCGAGCTGGGCCGCCTGATCCGCGGCGTTCTGTTTCTCCCAGGATTCGGCCGCCTCATCCAGGATCTTCGGATTCTGGACCAGGGTCTCGCGGATGAGCTCCTTGATGCGGGCCTCCTGCTCCGGAGTGAAGGGGGCGGCGTGCAGGGCCGGGGTCAACAGGGAACCCAGCAGGGTCAGGGCGAGCAGGGTCGGTTTCATTTGGTTTCTCCTTGAGAGGGGGCAATGCCGGCTTGCGCCAGGGTGGCAAGCAGGGTCGCTCGGTCGAGCAGGGGGGAGAGGATCTCGCCATCCGTCAGGCCGGGCCCGTAGATCTGGTTGAAGGGAATGGCCACGCTGCCCCGTTGGCGCAGGAAGCTGGCGATGCTGTCGGAGGGGCGGCTCCAGTCCCCGCGCAGGGCCACCACATCGGGGGCGCTCAGGGCCTGTTGCACGTCATCTCGCAGCAGTACGTTGAATTTGTTGGCTTTGCAGGTGATGCACCAGTCGGCGGTCACATCGATGAAGACTCGCTTGTTCTGGGCCAGTGCCAGTGTGATGGCCTGCTCAGAGAGCGGCTGCCAGTCGACCCTGTCCTGGCGGGGCTTGCCGTCAATGGTGAAGGCGCCGCCGAGCAGCAGGGCCCCGCCCAGCAGGCAGCCCAGTGCCAGCCCCAGGGTCAGGGTGCGTATGCCGTGGCGCCACACCACGGCCAGCAGCAGCATGACCAGCATCAGCGCCATCAGGATCAGCATCCAGAAGGGGCCGACGTGGTTGCCGAGCAGACTGAGCAGCCAGAGGCTGGAGCCCAGCATCATCAGGCCGAGCAGGGTGCGCAGGCGCCCCATCCAGCGGCCCGGCTTCGGCAGCCAGAGCGCCAGGCGAGGGACGGCAGCGATCAGCAGCCAGGGCAGGCTCATGCCCAGACCCAGTGCGGTAAAGATGAGCCAGAGCTGACCCAGCGGCGCCCCGAGGGCAAAGGCGACCGCAGTGCCGAGGAAGGGTGCGGAGCAGGGGGTGGCCAGCAGGGTGGCAAAGCAGCCCTGCAGGAAGTGACCCCCAAGGCCCTGACCGCCGCTGGTGGCCAGGCGGGTATTGAGCTTGCTCGGCAGCCGCAGCTCGAACAGCCCCAGCAGGTTGGCGCAAAACAGCGCCGTCACCACCACCATGAAGCCGATAAACCAGACGCTCTGGAACTGTATGCCCCAGCCGACCGCGCCACTCATTCCGAAACTGGGGGCGCGCAGCAGGGTGCTCATCAGCGCCAGCGCCCAGAAGGAGACCAGGATGCCGGCACTGGCCGCCAAAAATTGCAGGCGCACCGGGCGGCGCTCCCGGCTCTCGAGTTGCAGCACGGATCCCAGCTTGAGGGCCAGCACCGGCAGCACGCAGGGCATCAGGTTGAGGATGAGGCCCCCCAGCAGCGCGGCTCCCAGCAGCCAGAGCAGCGAGTGGCCGCCGCTCGGCAGGGTCAGGGGCTCACCTATGCGGACCTCGCTCTGCCAGGCCTGCTCGCCGCTCGCCAGCACCAACCCGAGCCGCTGATGACGGATATCGGGGGCATCCCCCTGCCAGCCATCGCTGACCGGAATGCGGGCGATCAGGGTGTTGCCCTGCACCTCCAGGCTGGGATCGCCAAATTCGGCCCCCTCCAGGCGCTGGAGGAACAGCTGGGGATCCTGCCAGCCCTGGGGGTTGTCGGCGGTCAGTTGCAGCTGGTTCTGCCGGTAGCCCGCCTTGAGGGTCACAGTGTCCGGCATGGCCTGTGGCTGGGTGCTCATCGCCTTGGCATAGGCAAGGTCGAACCCCTCAGGGGCAGCGCCATCCAGCGCCAGGGTGAAGGGGTAGTCGGTCAGGATGCAGACGTTGCTGCAGGTCGAGAGGCGCAGGGTGCCCGTCAGTGCCTCGCCGCCGCTGCGGGTGAGGCTGATGGGCAGGCTGACGTCCCCCTGGTAGCCCTGGGTCGAGATGCCGCTGACATCGAACCGTCTGGGCACTGGCCAGTGCCACTGCGCCGCCGGTTCGGGGTGATCCCAGAGGATCTCGGGGGCTATGCCGCCCTCACCCGGGTTCTGCCAATAGGTTTTCCAGCCGGATTCAAGCTGCAGGCTGAGCAGCAGCCGGGGGGCGGCGGGATCCCGGGTGTCGGCTTGCAGCCGCACCTTGGCGTGATCGTTCTGGGGGCTGGTGAGCCAGCCGGTGTCGCTGGCTAACCCCATGGATTGCCACAGCAGACCGCTCAGCAACAGGGCGGTCTTGATGATGTTTGACATGTGTTTGTCTCTTGAAAATGAAGGTCAGGGTGGAGAAAACCGCCGCAGACTCATTCCCGCCAGACGCAGAGGGTGAGGTGCAGTCGCCGTTCGGGAGGCGAGATGTTGATGGGAGGAGGAAGCGCAGGGGAGCGGCGCGACAGGGGCGCCAGCAGGGCAATCACGAAGGCGATGGCAAAGAAGATCTGCTCGGCGCAGAGCAGATTGGCGGCACTGAGCCACTTGCCGTTGAGCTGGCAACTGCTGGGCTGGGGCGTCGCGGCTTGCCCCTCGTTTGCATCGGCGCTGGACGAGGAGAGGGGTTGCAGCTGGCAGCTCAGGGCCTGGTCGAGCTGTGCCAACCTGGCCAGCGGCTGGGCCGCGCAGTTGAGCACCAGGATGCAGACCAGCAGCAGGAGTCTTGTCGCCACGCGTTGTCGCAAAATCATGCTCGTCCTACCACTGTTGAGTGGGGCACATCCTATCGATCAACCCGGGCTTGGGCAAGTCAGCAGGATCCGGGCGACCACATGGGCCGGTTGGGGTGGTCGGTTCTGTCTGGCTAACGCTTGTTCGCTAAAAGGGGGATCAGTATACTGCGCCGAATCTTGCTTAGAGGTGTTCGATGCTTAAACTTGCCCGTATTCTGCTGCTTGGCCTGCTGCTCATCGTCTGGTTCGTGCTGGCTCTGCTGCTCTGTCTGGTGCGTCCGCGTCATCCCAACAACGTCTTCGTGTTCGCGCGCATGTACCATGCGGTCTGCCCCCTGCTCGGGCTCAAGGTCCGGGTCACCATCCCGGACGAGGTCAAGTCGGTGGGGCCTGCCGTCTATGTCTGCAACCACCAGAGCAACTTCGACATCTTCACCGTGACCGGTGCCGTCATGCCCGGGGTGGTGGCGGTGGGCAAGAAGAGTCTGCTGTGGCTGCCCTTCTTCGGTCTCATTTTCTGGCTCTCCGGCAACGTGTTGATCGACCGCTCCAACCGCTCCCGCGCCATCGGCACCATAGGCCAGGTGGTGAACCGCATCAAGGGGCGTGGTACCTCCATCTGGATGTTCCCGGAAGGAACCCGCTCCCAGGGGCGCGGCCTGCTGCCGTTCAAGGCCGGCGCCTTCCACACCGCCGTCCAGGCCGAGGTGCCCGTGGTGCCCATCGTCTGTTCCAGCTACTTCGGCCAGGTTGACCTGAACCGCTGGGACAACGGCGAGGTGCTGCTGGAGATGCTGCCCCCCCTGTGCAGCAAGGAGCACGGCGCCGCCGGCATCCGCGAGCTTTCCGAACATTGCCGCCAGCAGATGGAAGCCAAGCTGGCGCAGCTGGACGAGGCCGTGGCGCGGCAGCGTGCCGCCTGACGGAGCACGGGATCGAAAGGGAGCCAATGGCTCCCTTTTTTATTGGCAAAAATCACCAACAAGTTGGCTTTTTTCACCAACATTCTTCCCTTGTATCCTGAGCAGGAATCCTCATCTATCTGTAAGTAAAGGATAAATTATCTTGGCACGGCTCTTGTAATGGCTTGAGGAGAGATAGCCATCCCATGAACAAGGAGCCAGACCATGAGTGTATTCAGCCGCCTTAGCGACATCATCAACGCCAACCTGCACAGCCTGCTCGACAAGAGTGAAGAGCCAGAGAAGATGCTGCGCCTGATGATCGAGGAGATGGAGCAGGTGCAGATCGAGATGCGTACCCAGGCCGCCCGCGTCATCGCCGAACAGAAACAGCTGGAGCGCCATCAGCAGGCGCTGCGCCACCAGATCCAGGAGTGGTCGGCCAAGGCCGAGCTCGCCATCGCGAAGGGACGTGAGGATCTGGCCCGCGCCGCCCTCACGGAGAAGCTGGCCGAGGTCAGGAAGTGCGAGCAACTGGAGCAGGACAAGGCCCGGGTGGCCGAGGTGCTGGCCCAGCTCACCGCCGACAGCGAGCGGCTCGGCGCCAAGCTGACCGAGGCGCGCGAGAAGCAGAAGATGCTGACCCTGCGCGAGCAGACTGCCCACAGCCGGATCCGGGCTCGCGCCCAGGTGGACAACCAGCGTATGCATGAGCTGATGGCCCGCTTCGACGGCTTTCAGGGCCGGGTCGATCAGCTGGAAGCCCAGCTGGAGGCGGCGACCCTGGGGCAGAATCCATCCCTCGAGGCCCAGTTCCGCGAGCTTGAGCTCAATGACGAGATTGAACGGGAGCTGGCTCGCCTGAAAGGCCGGAAGGCGGAGGCCTGACCATGAGCCCCTGGCCCAAAGATCTGGCCCATCGCAAGCTGGCCGGGGTCTGTGCCGGTATCGCCAGGGGGCTTGGGGTCTCCCGGGTGACGGTGCGGGTCGTGGCGCTGGTGGTCCTGATCCTGATGCCCCCCCTGGCCCTGGTCCTCTATCTGCTGGCGGTGTTGCTGATGCCGCCTCGCCACGAGCTCAAGCGCTGGCTGGATTGAGTGGATCCTGGGCCGCCAGGGGGCGAGCCCGGCAGGAGAGGCGCCATCTTGTGGGCAGGGGCCATGGCCCCTGCCCGAGTCCGGTTGATCCGGCTACTCAGAAGCAGCCCGGCTGCGAGGAGTGATTATGTTGGAATGCTTGGTCTTGCTGGCCGTGCTGATCGTGATGGCCATGGCCGGGTTCACCGTGCTGGCCATGGTGGTGGTGAGCGGGGTCTTCATGCTGTTTGGCGCCCTGGCGGGCATGATAGGGCTGGTGTTCAAGCTGGCCCCCTGGCTCGCCCTTGGCCTGGTCATCTACTGGCTGCTGGGCAACCGGCGCCGCAGCCAGGGCTATCGCTGAGTCGACCTCCCTCTCCTGGGGGGATACCTGTCCTTCCTTGGCCCCCGCTCGGATCCATCTCATGGCGGTGGCCTTGCTTATGATGATCCCGCGTCCGGGGTGAGCAGCCACTGCTGGCTGAGGGCTTGCCAGCGTTCGGGTTGCCGGATCAGGGCCTCCTTGCTGGCCTTGCTCTGCCGCTTGAGGCGGTACTCCAGGCGAAGGGCCGCGCCATGCTCCCCGACCGCTTGCCGCCAGGCCAGGGCGAGGGGCCCCTTGCCGCGCAGGGCACGGGCCCCCCGGCCGCTCTGATGCTGGGCGAGCCGGCGTTCGGGATCCGTGCTGATGCCGGTGTAGAGGCTGCCGCTCCCGGTGCGCACCATGTAGATGAACCAGGGGCCGCTGGCGGCCTGGGGGGCATAGGGTGGGGTGTGACTCATAGGGGCTCCCGTGTCAGTGTCGGTCGGGGCGGTGAAGGCCATTATCTATCTTGTGGCGCCTCGGGCAAGGGGGCAGGCTCGGGGAGAGAGGCCTTGCCCTGGCGCAACCTGTGCAGGGGCAGCAGGCTCATCAGCAGGCCGGCCCAGACGAAGGCGAAGCCTACCGACTTCACCGGATCCGGTGACTCCCCGAACCAGAAGAGGGCGAGCAGGAAGGCGAGACTGGGCTCTATGTATTGCAGCAGGCCGACCGTGCTCATCCGGGTTCTGAGCATGCCGTAGCAGAACAGCCCCACCGGCAGCAGGGTGGCGGGGGCGCTGCCCATCAGCAGCAGGCGATCGGCCCAGTCCCCGGCCAGGAAGGTGCTGCTCCCCTGCCAGCCGAGCCAGCCTATCACCAGCAGGGCCAGGGGCAGCTGCACCAGGGATTCCAGATAGAGGCTGGTGCCCGGCCCGTAATGCACCTTCTTCTTGAGTAGGCCGTAGAGGGCGAAGTTGGCCCCCATGATCAGGGAAAACCAGGGCAGCTCGCCGTAGGAGAACAGCATGTAGGCCAGCCCCGCCAGGGCCAGGGCGACCGCCAGATGCTTCTGCACCGTGAGCCGCTCTTTCAGGAAGATGACGGCGAAGGCGATGTTGAACAGGGGCGTCATGAAGAAGGCGAGGCTGGTGGCCAGTACCTGGCCCGTGGTCAGGCACCAGGTGAACATGCACCAGCTGATGGACATGACGGGGCCCGCCAGCAGGATGAGACCAAGCTGGCGAGGCTCGCTGCGCAGGCGTGACCAGGGGACTTGCACGCCGAGCAACAGGAAGAGGGCGCCCAGCAGGATGACAGACCAGAGCACCCGGTGGGAGAGCAGCTCCCACATGTTGACCTCGGGCATGAACTGGTAATAGAGGGGCAGCAGGCCCCACAGCACGAATGAGAGGGCCGCGCTGCCCGTCCCCAAGCCGTTTTTCATCGTCGTCCGTTTATTAAATTAAACAAATTGGGGCGCATCATAGGCAGCCGGTGCGACTTGCACAAGCGGATGCGGGGGAAAACTCTGTTACTATCGGCGCCATGAACCGACTCGATATCCTGTTTGAACAGATCCGGGCCTGCCGGTTGTGCGAGGCCCACCTGCCCCTGGGGCCCAGGCCGGTGATCCGCGGCAACGAACAGGCTCGTCTGCTCATCATCGGTCAGGCCCCCGGTACCCGGGTCCATGCCAGCGGCATCCCCTGGGATGACCCCTCCGGCGATCGATTGCGCCACTGGCTCGGAGTGGACAAGGCCAGCTTTTACGACGAGTCCCGCATCGCCATCATGCCCATGGGGCTCTGTTACCCGGGCCGCGGCAAGTCGGGGGATCTGCCGCCTCGCCCCGAGTGCGCCCCCACCTGGCACGACAAGGTGCTGATGCTGCTGCCCCATATCGAACTGACCCTGCTCATCGGCCAGTACGCCCAGCGCTACTACCTGCGGGAGGCAGCCAGAGGGAGCCTCACCGAGACGGTGCAATGCTGGCGCGATTACGGCCCCGGCTGGCTGCCGCTGCCGCACCCTTCCCCGCGCAACACCCTCTGGCTCAAGAAGAATCCCTGGTTCGAGCAGCAGGTGATCCCCGATCTGCGCCAACGGGTCGCCCCCTTGCTGTTTTGATTCAGACCACCTGCTCTGCCAGCGGTTTTGCCTTGCCGCGCGCCATGGTGACCAGCGGAATGATGATGCACAGGCAGCCCAGCAGCAGCGGCAGACCCGGTTGCTCGTCAAACAGCCAGGCACCGATGGCGACCGCCGCCAGCAGCCCCGTGTACTCCGCCGAGGCGATCTTGCTCGCCTCCGCCTTGCGATAGGCCAGCACGCACAGCCCCGCGTAGACCATGATGAGCGCTGAGGAGCCGAAGGCGGGCCACCACATCTGCCATTGCCAGTCGCCCCCTTCCCACCAGGCCAGCGCCAGGATCAAGGGCATGCTCAGCACGTTGGTGAAGAACAGGGTCTGGGCGATGGGTTGCCTGAGGGGGATCCGCTTGATCAGCAGGTTGTTGATGGCCAGGGAGAGCGCCACCCCGAGCGCCGCCAGGGCGGCCCAGTTCACCTCGGTCGGCCGCAGCACGATCAGCACGCCGACGAAGCCGATGAGGGCCGTCGCCACCTTCTGGCGCGACAGCGCCTCTCCTGCCAGCCAGACCGCCAGCGGTACCATCAGCAGCGGCGCCGCATAGAAGAGGGCGTTGGCGGTGGCCAGCGGCAGCTGGGTCAGGGCGACCACCATCAGGCAGACGCCGGCCGCCCAGATATGGGCTCGCAGCAGATGCCACTTGAGTGCCACCGGCGGGTGACGGCGCCAGGACCAGAGCAGCCAGGGCGCCAGCAACAAGGCCGCCGAGAGCTGGCGGAAGAAGACGAACTGGAAGATGGGCTGATCTGGCTCCAGCACCTTGACCAGGGCGTCGGAGAAGACGGCAACCAGGTTGCCGAGTACCAGATAGATCATGCCTGCCGCCACTGAATTCATACCGCCTCCTCACTTGATGGACTCAGGGTAGCGGGACGCTGACTATTGGGTAAAATGATAAAAAAACACCATCCATGAGATTTATAGATAATGAAGCTGCCGCCCCTGCGTGCCGTGCAATATTTCGAAGTGGTCGCCCGCCTGCTCAGCTTCTCCCGCGCGGCCCTGGAGCTGAACGTCAGCCAGAGCGCGGTCAGCCACCAGATCCGCCTGCTGGAGGATTTCCTGGGGGAACGACTGCTGCTGCGCCAGGGGCGCTTGCTCTCCCTCACCCCCCAGGGGGAGGTCTACTTCGAGGGGATCGCCGCCGGCCTCGGCCAGATAGCCCAGAGCAGCGAACAGTTGCGGGGCGGGGCCCAGATGCAGTTGCGGCTCGCCGTCTACAGCTCCTTCGCGGTCAAGTGGCTGATCCCGCGCCTGGCCGGGCTGCGCCAGCAGTGTCCCGAGCTGGATCTGAGCCTGGAGATGGTGGCCGAAGATCCTGTGCTCTCGGATCGGATCGCGGACTGCTTCATCACAGTGTGCCCCAACGCGCGCGGCTACAGTCACACCCTTATCTATCAGGAGCGGCTCTTCCCCGTCTGCAGCCGCAAGCTGCTGGCCCAGGCGAGCGGCGACTGGCCGGAGGCCATCTGGCAGTTGCCGCTGCTCTCGGTGCAGTCCATCTACAAGTCCCGGGGAGAAGATTGGCAGCGCTGGGCCGAGGCGGGCGCCATGGGGGTGCCGGAGACGGTGCGCATGCACCACTTCAGCCACATGCTGATGGCGGTGGAGGCGGCGGCCTGGGATCAGGGGGTGACCTTCGTGAACGACTACATGGTGCGCCCGGATGATCCCCAGCTGGTGCGCCTGCCGGTGCATCAGCTGGAGACGGGGGATGCCTTCTATTTCACCTGCAAGCGGGGACGGGCCCATGAGGCCGCCATCAGCCGGTTGCGCCAGTGGCTGCTGCTGGAGACGCGCCAGAGCCTGCCTCTCCCCTAAGCGGGAAGGGCTCAGGCCAGCTTGAACTGGCTCAGGATAAAGAGGCTGGTGGGGCAGACCATGACCGAGGGGTCTGGATTTGGAGTGGCCTGACAACGAGGTTCAGACCACGCTAAGCTCAGGCCTGCTTGAACTGGCTCAGGATAAAGAGGCTGGTGGCGCAGACCACGACCGAGGGGCCTGCGGGGGTGTCCTGGAACCAGGAGAGGGTCAGCCCACCCAGCACCGCCAGACAGCCGATCAAGGCGGCAAAGCCGGCCATCTGCTCCGGCGTCTGGCTGAAGCGCCGGGCGGTGGCGGCGGGAATGATCAGCAAGGAGGTGATGATCAACGCCCCGACGAACTTCATCGCTACCGCTATCACCAGGCCTATCAGCAGCATCAGCACGCAGCGCAACACATCGACCCGCACCCCTTCCACCCGCGCCAGCTCCTCCGAGATGGTCATGGAGAGCAGGGGATCCCACAGCCGCCACAGGGTGAGCAACACCAGGGCGCCGCCGCCGTAGATCCAGAGCAGGTCCATGGGTTGTACCGAGAGCAGATCGCCAAACAGGTAGGCCATCAGATCCACCCGCACGTTGTCCATGAAGCTCAGGGTGACCAGGCCAAGGGAGAGGGCGCTGTGGGCCAGGATGCCGAGCAGGGTGTCGGTCGCCACCTGCTGGTTGCGACTCATGACCACCAGCAGCATGGCCATGGCGAGGCAGCAGACCACTACCGCCAGGGTGAGATCCACCTGCAGCAGTATGCCCAGCGCGATGCCGAACAGGCAGGCATGGGAGAGGGTGTCGCCAAAATAGGCCATCTTGCGCCACACCACGAAGCTGCCGAGAGGCCCGGCCAGCAGGGCGATGCCGAGGCCGGCCGCGAGGGCATATAACAGAAAGCTGTCCACTTGAATGTCCTTAGCTGTGCTTATTGCTTGCGAGCGGGCAGGCGGATGACGGGGGCCTGCGACTCATGATGATGGTGCTCGCCGTCGCAGTGGTGATGGTGGGTATAGACCGCCAGCACCTCCTGCTCCGGGCGACCGAACAGGCGGGCAAATTCGGGGTGGCGCGCCACGCTCTCGGGTTCGCCGTGGCAGCAGATGTGGCCGTTCAGGCAGATCACCTCGTGGGTGCTGGCCATCACCAAGTGTAGATCATGGGAGACCATCAGCACGGCACAGTCAAACTCGGCGGCCAGCTGGCCGATCAGGGCGTAGAGCTCGATCTGGCCCGTGATGTCCACCCCCTGTACCGGTTCGTCCAGCACCAGCAGCTCGGGCTTGACCAGCAGGGCACGGGCCAGCAGCACCCGCTGCATCTCGCCGCCGGAGAGCTTCTGCATCCGGTTGTCCAGCAGATCCTGGGCGCCGACCCGGCTCAGGGCCTCCTCGATGGAGAGGCGGCCATTCTTGCCAAGCTGCAGGAAGCGGCGCACCGTGAGCGGCAGGGTAGGATCCAGATAGAGGCGCTGGGGCACATAGCCGACCCGCAGGCCACCACGACGCACTATGTGCCCCGAGTCCGGCTTGAGCAGGCCCAGCACCAGTTTGCTGAGGGTGCTCTTGCCTGCGCCGTTGGGGCCGACTAGTGTGGTGATTTTGCCTTTGTTGAGGGTAAAGGAGACCTTGTCGAGCACGAGTCGCCCGTCGAAAGAGAGACAGATCTCCTTCAGCTCCACCAGTTGGGTCATGACAGCTCCGGGGTTTACAGGCAATGGGAGTTATAATATAACAGTCAGGTTTTCTGTTATATTATCACATTCATCTGTCCTGACGAGATCCCTATGCGAATTCTTGCCCTGCTCACCGCCCTGCTCGCGGTCAGCCTGCCGGTGCGCGCCACCACAGTGTTGACGACCATCAAACCCCTGGGCTTCATCGCCGCCGCCATCACGGATGGGGTGAGTGAACCCCAGGTATTGTTGCCCACCGGCGCCTCCCCCCATGATTTTTCCCTGCGCCCATCGGATGTTCGCACCATCAATCAGGCCGATCTGGTGGTCTGGGTCGGCCCCGAGCTGGAAGGCTTCATGGCCAAGCCGCTGGCGAGCCATCCCCATGTGTTGACCCTGACCCAGGTGCCCGGGATGCCGCTGTTCAACTACGCGACCCAGGGCAGCCAGGATGCCCATCATGATGACGAGCACGAACACGAGCATGCAGCACACGAGCACGGTGACCATGATGAAGGCCATGAGGGGCATCACCACGAGGGAGTGGATCCCCATCTCTGGCTGGGGCCGACCCAGGCCAAGGTGATTGCCAGGGCGATCGCGGCCGAACTTGGCAAGCAGGATCCTGCCAACCAGGCCCGCTACGCCGCCAATCTGGCCGCATTCGATGCCAAGGTGGATGCCAAGGACAAGGTGATCGCCCAGCAGATGAAGGCGGTGAACCAGAAGGGCTATTTCGTGTTTCACGAGGCCTATGGTTACTGGGAGCGTCACTACGGCATGAGCTCCAAGGGTCACTTTACCGTGAGCCCTGAGCGCCGCCCCGGCGCCAGGACCCTGGTGGAGATCCGCAAGGCGCTGGAGGAGAAGAAGGCGAGTTGCATCTATGCCGAACCGCAATTCTCACCGGCGGTGATCGAGTCGGTGGCCCGCAACACGGGCGCCAAGGTGCTGCTGCTCGACGAGGTGGGTGAAACGGTGGCCTTGGGGCCGGATGCCTATCCCCAGTTCATGACGCAATTGGCCGATGCCTTTGGCCAGTGTCGGTAGAGAGGGGCGGCTATACTGACCTCCAGCTCTATTGTGGGGAGTCGTGTATGAACCGGATTGCTCTGATGTTATGGGGGGCTGCGCTGGCCAGTGGGCCGCTGCACGCCTCTCAGTTGTCCAGCTATCTTGCCACCCCCCAGTTGCAGGCGAAGCTGGCGGATGTGTATGGCCAAGGAGCCGTGAAGCGGGCGCAGGCCTATGCCCGCCTGCTAAAACCCAGGTCAGGAACCACGGATGAGCAAAAAATCACCTTGGTAAACAATTACTTCAATAACCTCACCTACAGCGTGGATCCCAGACTGTGGGGCATGGATGATTACTGGGCCAACCCGCTCGAGTTCATCGGCGCCAGGGGAGGGGATTGCGAGGATTACAGCATCGCCAAGTATTACACCCTGATGGAGCTGGGGGTGGAGGAGAAGAAACTGAGGCTGGCCTATGTCAAGGCGGTGAAGTTCAACCAGTTTCACATGGTGACGCTTTACTTCCCGACGCCCAAATCAGACCCCCTGGTACTGGACAACATCAATGGCCGCATCCTCCCCGGCAGTCAGCGCACCGATCTCATCCCCGTCTACAGCTTCGATGCCAAGAGCATCTGGGTGATGAAGTCACGTCGGGAGGGCACCCTGGCGGGCAGCGCCGACAGGTTGACGCAATGGACCTCCATGCAGAGCCGCTTCTCCAGTGAACAACTGCGAGCCCCTCGTCGTCAGCTATAGTTTTCCCGCCGCCTTGAGCTCGGCGAAGTAGCGAGCCGCCCCGGCGTGCTGGGGCGCCATCAGCACGGACCCTGTCTTGCTGCGCGCCCGGTGAAACAGGTTGGCGTAACCATAGGTCTGTTCATTGAAGGGGATCTGCTGGCCCAGCATGGCCTTGGTGAGCCGGTAGACCTGAGCCTCCGACACATCTTCCCGGCTGATCAGGGTGGCCGCGATGGCGAAGGTGGGGACGGGTTGGGGATTGCCCGGATAGATCCGCGCCGGGATCCGGCTGGGTTGATAATAGGGGCGACCCTTGATGAGTTGGTCACGTACCGTGCCCTCGATCGCCATGAAGGTGATGGGGCAGCGTTTGGCCGCATCGAGCACCATGCGATTGGGATGGCCGATGACGAGGGCGAAGGCATCTATCCGCTTGTCACACAGCGCTTCGGCCACGTTTCCCACACTCTTCAGATCGAGATCCTCCTCCCCTGCTCCCAGCTCGGCCATCAGGGCCAGGGCCGTCTTGCGTGTGCCCGACCCCTTGAGACCCATGTCGATCGGGGCAGCCTTGAGTTGCTCCAGGCGGGTGATATCGCCATCGGCGCGGATCACCAGGGTGAAGGGTTCGGCATGAGTGGCAAACAGGCTCTTCAGCCCGGGTTGGGGCGCCCCCGCAAATGCCCCTTCTCCCTTGCTGGCCTGGTACAGCCAGTCTGACTGGACGATGGCGTAATCGCTCTCTCTTCTTGCCAGTCGGTCCAGATTGTCCAGCGAGCCGGACGTGGCATTGGGTTGGCAGAGCAGGCTCTCATCCTGCTCATGGGCCAGCCGGCAAAACTCCTTGGCCATCTGATAGTAAATGCCTTGCTCCGAGCCCGTATCTATCTTGAGCGGGGAGGCGGCTTGAAGGGATGGCGCCAGGATCAGGGACAGCAGAGACCAGATCTTCATGATGAGGCTCCCGCGGCATAGCCATCGATACCCCAGGCTCTCAGTATGTCGGGGTCTGTGATGGAACTGGCCTGGGCCAGTACCGTATAGCCTGAGCCATGCAGGCTCTGGCTGACCAGATTCCAGTAGAGGGGAGCGTTGGTGACGGCCAGGCTGATGAAGGTGGGTTGGACGGGATCGAGCAGGGTCAGCACCTCGTTGTTGAGGGGAATGGCACTGAAGGCCTGCGCCACCCCGGCTCGCTCCAGCGTCATGAAGGCGGGGACCGCATTGGCTGGCAGGGTGACCAGATCCCAGCACCAGTCGATGATCCGCCCCCTGGGCACCCCGGCCAGGGTGGTCGCCAGCTGATCCCATTGTGCATGGGTGAGCAGGCTCATGGGCAGGGAGAGCCCCTCATGGCCAAGGTCGAGCCACTCAGCCACGGCCTGTTGCAGCGTCGAAATAGGGGTCTCGCACGAGAAGTGATGAAGAGGTAGCAGACGGCGATACAGCAAGATGTCGCCCTGGGTTGAATAGAAGTGCTGCTGTTGCCACCGCTCATCGAGGGGGCGCAGGTTGAGCATCGGCAGATGGCTGCTCGCCTCCTGCTGCTTGCCGAGCTGGGTGATCTTGAGCCTCTGTTGCAGCATGTCCCGTTTGCGCTCCGAGATCAGCTGGTTGACCGAACCGGCCACCGCCTTGAGCTCCAGGAGCCAGGGGGTGGGCAGCTCAGAGCCGTATTGGCGTTTGCGGACCAGTTCGAGCTGTTGATTGATCTCGACCAGGGGACGCAACAGGCGATGGCAGATCCAGGGGATCAGCAGACTGAATACGATGAGGCCGGCAAGCAGGGCGAGGCCGGTGCGGCTGATGGCGCCCCACAGATGCTGGTAGGCATAACCGCTGTGCCCTTCCAGGGTCAGGCTGCCCAGTATGCGCCAGCCATCGGTCAGCTCCTGCTCAACCTTGACCGGCGGCATGGCTATGATGTGGGGCAGCCAGGCAGGGACATTCTGCTGGGTGCTGGTAAAGACCTTGTGAAACAGCATCTGACCATCCGGATCGACCAGGGTGATGGCGCTGACGAAGCCGCCGTCGAACATGGCGTTGACTATGGTCTCCGCCAGCACCTTGTCTTCGTTGAGCAGGGTGCCCTGAAGCACCAGGCCGAGGGCGGTAATGGCGGTCTCAAGATTGGCCGACATCTGGTCGAGGATGGATTGTCGTACCGTGGTGATTTCCAGCATGAACAAGAGTATGGCACCAATCAGGAACAAGATGAGGATGATCCCGTTTAACAATTTTGCTAACGACATAGCCACTCCCTGGACAAGGTTAAGCAACATGGGCGGGTCAGAGGCGATCAGGATCTGATCTGGTTCTTAAAAGTAGGAAAAAATGGCAGAAAAGTGATGATCTTTTCTGCCAAAGCGTGCCGCTTATGAATAAAATGTGGTTCTTGCGCGAATTGCAGTGAACTTTTCATATTATGTAGGGTCAAATGTGCAGCTTTATGCAAATTTATAACAATGAACTGACCCCATAACACTCTCAGAACTAATGACAGGAAAGCGGATGAAACGTCTTCGTCCCTTGGTGGCGAGTGCCGCCAACTGGGAACCCCCGGTTCCCCGCAAACATTTTTATGCCATGTTGTTGCTGACGGGGTTGACCCTGTCCGCGGTGGCCATCTTGCCTGCGCCTGGTGATATTCTGGAGCGCCCCTTGCGTCTGGAGCTGCCCATCTCGACCAGCGGCACGGCCACCAATGAAGACAACACCGAGTTTAACGCCATTCCGGATCACGAGCTGATGGATCCGGCGGCGCCCGATGACGACGACATTCCCGCCGATACCGGCCCCGAGTGGCAGGATTACCGGGTGCGCAATGGGGAAAATCTCACCACCATCTTCAATACCCTGGGTCTGTCGACGACCACCCTCTACAAGGTGCTGGACGCCGATGGCAAGAACAACCTGGCCCGGCTCAAGCCGGGGCAGAACATAGAGTTGCTCATCGATCAGGACAACATCCTGCAAGAGATGAAGATCCGCCTCAATATCAAGCAATCCCTCGAGTTCAAGCGTGTCGATGACAACTACAGCGTCAACATGATCACCGAGGCGGTGGAGTGGCAGAAGCGTGGCTTCGATGGCGCCATCAATGGCAGCTTCTATGTCAGCGCCCGCAACGCGGGCGTGCCGGCCAGCCATATCAAGAAGATTGCGAACCTGTTTCAGTGGCGACTCAATTTTGCCAGCGATCTGAAGAAGGGCGACAAGTTCAAGGTCTTGATGCAGCAGGAAACCGTGCAGGGCAAGCATACCGGCAACAGCCAGCTGCTGGGGGTCGAGGTGCAGAGCCAGGGCAAGCGCTTCTCCGCCTGGCTGGCGGAGGATGGCAACTATTACGATGCCGAGGGCCAGAGCCTGGAGCGCGGCTTCCGTCGCTATCCAACCCATAGCCGCTATCGCATCAGCTCCACCTTCAACCCGGCGCGTCGCCACCCCATCACGGGTCTGGTGCGCCCCCACGAAGGGACCGACTTCGCCATGCCCATCGGCAGCCCTGTGCTGGCGACGGGGGATGGTGTCGTTCTCAAGGCGACCCGTCACCCCCTGGCGGGAACCTATGTGGTGATCAAGCACGGCCGCACCCTGACGACCCGCTACCTGCACCTGAGCAAGCTGCTGGTGAAACCGGGACAGAAGGTGAAGATGGGGGACAAGATAGCCCTGTCTGGCAACACTGGCCGCTCCACCGGTGCCCACCTGCACTACGAGGTGCGACTCAACAATCGCCCGGTCAATCCGATGACGGTCAAGCTGCCGATGGCCGAACCCCTCAGCGGCAAGGCCAAGCGCCAGTTCCTCACCAAGGTGCAAGCCTATCGAAAAGAGCTGGCGGCGAGCTGACCCTCGCCGGCAGAACCATCACGAAAAAGAGCCCGTCCGGGCTCTTTTTTGCTTTATGGGACAGCGTTAGCCCTGGCTTGGCTGGGCCTTAGTAACCCTTGTCAAAGTCGATGCGGCCGTCGAGGGGCTGGCCATCGAGGAAGCGAATGTAGTTGCGCACGAAGATCTGGGCCACGTCTTCGGGGAAGCTGTAGGCACTGTTGTGCGGAGTCAGGGTGAGGTTGGGGGTCGACCAGAGCGGGCTGTCACCGGGCAGGGGTTCCTGTTCGAAGACGTCCAGTACGGCGTGGGCCAGCTTGCCGGCCGCCAGGGCATCGAGCAGATCCTGGGTGTGAACGGCGCTGCCGCGGCCGACGTTGAACAGTATGCTCTGGGACTTGAAGTGCGCGAAGCGCTCCCGGGTGAAGAGGTGATGGGTCTCGCGGGTGGCGGGCAGCACGCTCACGACCACATCGCTCTGCCCCAGCAGGCGGTTGAGGGCCGCCAGTTGATAGACTTCGTCGAACCCGGCCCGCTCGTGGCCGCTGCGACTCACCCCCAGCACCCGCATGCCGAAATGGCGGCCGGTCTGGGCTATATGCTGGCCTATGCTGCCGGTGCCGAGGATCAGCAGCGTCTTGCCCTTGAGGCCCTGATAGGGATGACTCTGCCAGATCCGTTGTGCCTGCTGCTCGCGATAGCGCGGCAACTGGCGAGTCAGGCTGAGCAGCTGACCGAACACGTACTCGCTCATCAGCGGGCCGAAGATGCCCCGTACATTGGTGAGCTGATAGTCCTGCCGGCAGCGGCTGTCGAGCAGCACATCGACCCCGGCATAACTCGATTGCAGCCAGCTGAGCTTGCTCGCCTTGGCCAGCAGGGGTTTGGCGCGAGCGGGCTCGGCCAGCAGTATGTGGGCCTCGCCGATGAGAGACTCGGCCTCGGCTGGGGTGTCGGCGCGCAGAATGCGAAGATGGGGCAGGCGGGCGGCCTGGAGCAGGCGCTGATAGTGGGCATTGTCCTGACTGAGCAGCAGCAGGGTACGTTGGCTCATTGGCAGATTCCTCATAAGGCGTGCGGCGGGGAGAGGTGCCGCTGCCTTCATCTTACGCGACTTGCCAGGGCAACAAAGTCGACCAGCTCGCTTTTTCGTTTTCGCCGCGCCCCCCGTGGGCTACAATCTGCCCCACATTTTGTAAAGGATCCCCCGCCGTGTTTGGTGACAAGTTTTATAAGCGACTGGCCGAGCTGCAGCCTTGGCAGCAAACCGTCTATACCCTGGCCCTGGCCGAGCGTATGTATCCGAACTATGCCCTGTTTGCCCAGGCCTCCGGCTTCGGCGATGCCAAGGCCTATCGCCATGCCCTGGATCAGATGTGGAACTACCTCACGGTCAAGGGCTCCCGGGTCAATCTGGGTGCCATTCTGGAGGCGTTCGAGGTCTATATTCCCGAACCCAGCAAGTTTGAATCTTATGGCGCCTACCCGGCGCTGGATGCGTGCGTGGCGCTGGGCTGCGCCTATAACTCGGTGATCTGCCGGGTGGGGGAAGAGGCCACGGATGCCAGCCACGCCTCGGTGGGCACGGTAGCGGGATTCATCGAGCTGCTGGAAGAGCGGGAGCTGACGGAAGAGGAACTCTACGAGCACGAATACATGGAGGCGGAGCTGGAGTTTCAGGTCGAGCTGCTCAAGCGGGTCGCCCATGAGCGCGACAGCGACCGCATCCTGGCCATCAAGGATTTCGCGGCCCAGGACGGCGTCTCCAATATCGGCATCTCGCTGGACGACTAGATCTGCGCGATGCTCAGACGCAAAAAGCTCCCCTCGGGGAGCTTTTTGCGTTGATGGGCGTCAATCCGTGAGGGGATTGACGCTGAGCACGGGGGCGGCGTCGATGTCGCTGGCGTTCATCATGTGGGAGATGCGCTGCAGGGAAGAGAGCAGCAGTGTCTGCTCCCACCCTTCCAGTGCCTGGAAGCGCTGGATGAAATGATCCTGCAGCGGCGTCGGCGCATTGCTGAGCAGTAGCCTGCCTTGCTCGGTCAGGGTGGCGTGGACCTTGCGCTTGTCGGTCTGGCTGCGAATGCGTTCCACCAACTGGCGACTCTCCAGCCGATCCATGATGGTGGTGGCGGTGGCCTGACTCATGTTGGTGTGGTTGGCCAGCTGACGCATGGAGATCTGCCCCAACTCGTTTATTCCTTTGAGCAGCAATAGTTGTGGTGCTGTCAGGCCCGCTTCTTTGATCAGGCGCTTCGAATGCATATCGATGGCGCGGATGATTTGGCGCAGCGCGATCAACACTTCATCATGTTTTTCCATGGATTAAAACCATTAGAGGGGCGTTATTGGGAGCGGATTCTCGGACTAATCAACATTTTGGTCAAGAGGCCCGAGATGGCAATTGGTTTCAGCTCAAAGTATTTTTGTGTTATTTTGTGTGCCCTTTGCCAAATTTAAACCTGATATTTGAGGAAAGAGATGATGACGAACGATCTGGATATCAAGTCTCTGGTTGCCGAGTTAACCGTGGTACGCGTGCGCTATGAGCTGCCTGACACCTCAGCGTTTATCCGCTATCAACCCCGTTATGATGAGGATCCCAACACCCTCAAGGTACACCACTACGACGGTGAACTCCCGCTCTCTTGCACCAACACCGGGGAGTTTACCCTCAAGGCGCTGGTCAACGAGCTGCGTTATGCCTATGTGCTGGTGCATCTGTTCCCCGATGAGAGCGCCATGAACTTCTATCTCTCCGGCCTGGACAATGGTCTGGCCCAGCTTGAATTCATCGGCGGCAGCTACGACTTCAACCGCCTCTGGATCAGCAGCGGCATCTCCAATCGCGGCATTCCCATGGCCATCTTCCTCGGCAAGCGCCACGCGGTGAATGGTCAGCCCTCCGTCAGCCTGGTTGACCACAGGGAAGAGAGTGCCGGCAAGCTGGTCTACCGCGCCATCGGCGGCGCCGGTGACCATGTCGGCGAAGACTTTTACAACCAGGACTAAGGAGGGTCAATGCGAGCGACCACAGGCATATTCAAAGGGCTCAACTCCACCATGGCGACCACGGCCCTGACCGTGATCACCCTGTTCCTGCTGTTCGGGGTATTTGATCCCGACACTGCGGCGTCCTGGTTCAGCGGGGCGAAAGACACCATTATTGCAAGCTTCAAATGGTACTACATTCTGGTGGTTGCCCTCTTCCTGTTCTTCGCCATCTATCTGATGTTCAGCCGGTTTGGCAGCATCCGGCTGGGGGATGACGATCAGGAGCCGGAATTTGGCTACTTCGCCTGGTTCTCCATGCTGTTCAGCGCCGGCATGGGCATTGGACTGGTGTTCTGGAGCATCGCCGAGCCCATGTACCACCTGCAGGCGAACCCCTTCATCGAGCAGGGCATGACGTCGGAGGCGGCCCAGGTCGCGATGCGACTCACCTTCTACCACTGGGGTCTGCACCCCTGGGCCATCTATGTGATCGTCGGCCTGTCCCTGGCCTTCTTCAGCTACCGCCGCAAGCTGCCCCTGGCCATTCGCTCCGTGCTCTACCCCATACTGGGCGACAAGATCTATGGTGGCTGGGGCCATGCCGCCGATGTGCTGGCGGTATTCGGTACCGTGTTCGGGGTGGCCACCTCCCTCGGCCTGGGTGTGGCCCAGATGAATACAGGTCTCAATCAGCTGATGGGGATGGAGGTCTCTCAGGCCAACCAGCTCTGGCTCATCGCCGGCATCAGCCTGATTGCGACCCTGTCCGCGGTCTCCGGTGTGGGACGGGGGGTCAAGATCCTCTCCGAGCTGAACATCTGGCTCAGTGCCCTGATCTTGCTGGTGTTCGTGGTGATGGGGCCGACGACCTACATCCTCAACTCCTATGTGCAGAACATAGGGGATTACCTGCAAAATCTGGTCAAGCTGAGCTTCTGGACCAACACGGAATCGAACGGCACCTCGGCCTGGCAATCCTCCTGGACCGCCTTCTACTGGGGCTGGTGGATAGCCTGGGCGCCGTTCGTCGGCATGTTCATCGCCCGCATCTCCAAGGGGCGGACCATACGCGAGTTCGTCATGGGGGTGCTGCTGGTGCCGTCCCTGCTTGGCATGTTCTGGCTGACCGTCTTCGGCGGCAGCGCCATCCACCTCGAGCTGTTCGGTGCCGGTGGCGTTACCGAGGCGGTGAATCAGGATGTGACCCAGGCGCTCTACAAGACGGTGGATATGCTCGACTGGGGCAGCATTGGCCTGATCGCCAAGGGGGTGCTGACCCTGCTGATCTGCACCTACTTCATCACCTCCTGTGACTCGGGCACGCTCGTGATTACGACCCTGCTCTCCATCGGCGAGAGTGAGCCGCCGGTGCGCCACCGCGCCATCTGGGGCCTGGGTCAGGGGCTGGTCGCCGCCATCCTGTTGATATCGGGAGGTCTGGCCGCCCTGCAGGCCGCCAGCATCATAGCGGCGCTGCCCTTCTCGGTGATCATGCTGGCCATGTGCTACTCGCTGATCCTCGGCCTCAAGCAGGAGAGTCGGCGTCAGGTGGAATACCGCCAGAACCTCAAGCGGCACGATGGCTCGGTCCACATCAGCCTCAAGGATCGCATCGGTCCGGGGACCTGATGGGCGTCCTGTCCGGCACATCACCATGAGAGAGGGGAACCCCAGGGTTCCCTCTCTTTTTGCCCTGACACTGCGCCGACTGGCCCGCAGGGTGCCGGCAACAAGAAGGGAGCCCATGGCTCCCTTCTTCTCCTTGCGGACCCTTTGCCCGCGGTCTCAGAGCAGCTGCTTGAGGCGATAGAGCAGATCCAGTGCCTGGCGGGGGGTGAGCTCGTCCGGTCGCACCAAAGCCAGCTCCTCCACCACGGGGTGGGGCTGGGGGGCCGGCGCGGGCTCTGCCAGGCGCTCGTCGCCGCTGGCGGTGGGGACGGCGCGCTCCAGCTCCGCCAGCTTGTGGCGGGCCTGATGGATCACCGATCTGGGCACCCCGGCCAGCGCCGCCACCTGCAGGCCGTAGGAGCGGCTGGCCGCCCCCTCCTGCACCGCGTGCATGAAGGCGATGGTGTCGCCGTGCTCCATCGCATCCAGATGGACGTTGGCGAGATTGGGCAGCAGCTCCGGCAGCCGGGTCAGCTCGAAGTAGTGGGTGGCGAACAGGGTGTAGGCGCCAATCTTGCTCGCCAGCTGCTCGGCGCAGGCCCAGGCCAGGGAGAGGCCGTCGTAGGTGCTGGTGCCGCGCCCTATCTCGTCCATCAGCACCAGGCTCTGGGCGGTGGCGTTGTTGAGGATGTTGGCGGTCTCCGTCATCTCCACCATAAAGGTGGATCTTCCCGAGGCCAGGTCGTCCGATGCCCCGATCCGGGTGAAGATGCGATCGATGGGGCCGATGCGGGCGCTGTCGGCGGGCACATAGGCACCGATATGGGCCAGCAGCACGATGAGTGCCGTCTGGCGCATGTAGGTAGACTTACCCCCCATGTTGGGGCCCGTGATGATCAGCATCTGCCGCCCCTGTTTCAGGCTGACCGGGTTGGCGATGAAGGGATCCTTCATCACCTGCTCCACCACGGGGTGGCGCCCCCCCTCGATCAGGATCTGATCCTCGTCGGTCAGGGCGGGGCACTGGTAGTTGAGGGTCTCGGCCCGCTCCGCCAGGTTGGCCAGCACGTCCAGCTCCGCCAGGGCGGCAGCCGACTCCTGCAGCTCGGCCAGCTGGGGCAGCAGGGCATCGAGCAGCTCCTCGTACAACCGCTTCTCCAGCGCCAGGGCCCGGCTCTGGGCGGTCAGTATCTTGTCTTCATACTGCTTGAGCTCGTCTATGATGTAGCGCTCGTTGTTTTTCAGGGTCTGGCGGCGGATATAGTGGCTCGGCACCAGGTGGCTGTTGGCCCGGCTCACCTCGATGAAGAAGCCATGGACCTTGTTGTAGCCCACCTTGAGGGTGTTGATGCCGGTCTCCTGCTTCTCCCGCTCCTCGATGCGGGCCAGCACGGCGGTGGCGCCGTCCGCCAGATCCCGTATCTCGTCGAGCTCGGCATTGAAGCCGGCGCGGATGACGCCGCCATCGCGGATCAGCACCGGAGGCGTCTCCATGATGGCGCGCTCCAGCAGATCCTGCAGTTCGGGGAAGGTGGCGGCCCGCTCCCTCAGCCGTTGCACCGCCTCATGCTCACTGCCCGCCAGCAGGGTCTGCAGGTGGGGCAGCTGGGCGAAGGCCTGGCGCAGCCGGGTCAGGTCACGGGGGCGGGCGGAGCGCAGGGCGAGGCGGGCCAGCACCCGCTCCATGTCGCCCACCTGGCGCAGCAGGGCCCCCAGCTCGTCATAGAGGTTCTGTTCGATCAGTTCGGATATGGTGCTCTGGCGGCCGCGCAGCAACACCCGATCGCGAATGGGCTGGTGCAACCAGCGTTTGAGCAATCGACTGCCCATGGGGGTCTGGGTGCGATCCAGCACCTCGGCCAGGGTATTTTCATAGCCACCGGCCAGGTTCTGGGTCAGCTCCAGGTTGCGGCGGGTGGCGGCATCCATGATGACGGCGTGATCCGGTTGATCCAGCCGCACGGCGCGAATGTGGGGCAGGGCGGTGCGCTGGGTGTCCTTGACGTACTGCATCAGGCAGCCGGCGGCGCACAGGGCTGTCTCGCTGCGCTCCACCCCGAAGCCCACCAGATCCTGGGTACCGAACTGCTGACAGAGCAGCTTGCGGGCCGTGCCCAGTTCAAACTCCCACTCGGGGCGGCGACGCAGGCCGCGGCGACCCGCGATATGGGTCATGAACTCGAAGGATTCCGGATAGAGCAGCTCGGCCGGGTTGGTGCGCTGCAACTCGGCGAGCAGGGTCTCTTCCTTCTCGAACTGATTGATGAAGAAGCGGCCGGAGCCTATGTCCAGGGTGCCGTAGCCGAACTGGTGGCCGTCGTGATAGACGGCGGCGATCAGGTTGTCCTGACGCTCGCTGAGCAGGGCCTCGTCGGAGACGGTACCCGGCGTGACGATGCGGATCACCTTGCGCTCCACCGGCCCCTTGCTGGTGGCCGGATCTCCCACCTGTTCGCAGATGGCGGCCGATTCGCCGAGCTGCACCAGCTTGGCGAGATAGCCCTCGATGGCATGATAGGGCACCCCCGCCATGGGGATGGGGGTGCCGGCGGACTGACCGCGCTTGGTCAATGAGATGTCGAGCAGCTGCGCCGCCCGGCGGGCGTCGTCATAGAACAGCTCATAAAAGTCCCCCATCCGATAGAACAGCAGTATCTCCGGGTTCTCGGCCTTGAGGGTGAGGTACTGCTGCATCATGGGCGTGTGCTGACTGAGGGCGGCGCTGGGCGCCCCTGTGTGGGCGGATAATGCGTTCATGTTCGATCCCGGATGGTGGCCGAGTGGCCGGTGCGATGAGTCGTTTTGGGTGGTATTTTACACGGAACGGGGCTGGGGGGGGAACCTGTTGGCCATGACCCTGACGGTTGCGATGGCCCCGAGGGGGATAGCATAATGGCCATTCGACCACGGGAGGTGCCATGACCCTTGATAGAGAGATAGCCAGCCTCGCCCGGGAGCTGGGCCAGGCCCTCACCGCCAGGGGCGGGCTGGCGACCACGGCGGAATCCTGCACCGGTGGCGGCGTCGCCTACGCCATCACTGAGGTGGCGGGCAGTTCGGTCTGGTTTGACCGCAGCTTCGTGACCTACAGCAACGAAGCCAAGCAGCAGATGCTGGGGGTCAGTGTCGACAGCCTGCTGCGCCACGGCGCCGTCAGCGAGACAGTGGTGCTGGAGATGGCGAGGGGGGCGCTGGCACGTTCCGATGCCAGCATCAGCGTCGCCATCAGTGGCGTCGCGGGGCCGGGCGGGGGCAGCGATGACAAGCCGGTCGGCACCGTCTGGTTCGCCTGGGCCGAGCAAGGGGGGCGGCAACGCTCCCTGCTCGCCCGGTTCGATGGGGACCGCCATCAGGTACGACAACTGGCCATCAGACAGGCCTTGTCCGGTCTGCTCGCCTTGCTCAAGTAAAAGGGCTTGATACTGTATGAATAGACAGTATACTTGACCCAACTTCACCTTATCACGATTTCCAGCGGAGATTGGCATGGATCAGAACAAGCAGAAGGCACTGGCGGCAGCGCTGGGTCAGATTGAGAAACAGTTTGGTAAAGGCTCCATCATGCGTCTGGGCGACAGCAAGACCATGGACATCGAAGCCATCTCGACCGGCTCCCTCTCTCTGGACGTGGCGCTCGGCATCGGCGGTCTGCCCTGCGGCCGTGTGGTGGAAATCTACGGCCCGGAATCCTCGGGCAAGACCACGCTGACCCTGCAAGTCATCGCCGAGGCGCAGCGCAAAGGCAAGACCTGTGCCTTCGTCGATGCCGAACACGCCCTCGACCCTATCTATGCCGCCAAGCTGGGGGTCAATGTCGACGATCTGCTGATCTCCCAGCCGGATACCGGCGAACAGGCCCTGGAGATCTGTGACATGCTGGTGCGCTCCAACGCCGTGGACGTCATCATTGTCGACTCGGTAGCGGCCCTGACGCCGAAGGCGGAGATCGAAGGCGAGATGGGGGATTCCCATGTCGGCCTGCAGGCCCGTCTCATGTCCCAGGCGCTGCGCAAGCTGACCGCCAACATCAAGAACGCCAACTGCCTGTGCATCTTCATCAACCAGATCCGGATGAAGATCGGCGTCATGTTCGGCAGCCCCGAGACCACCACAGGCGGTAACGCCCTCAAGTTCTACGCCTCCGTGCGCCTGGATATCCGCCGCATCGGCGCCATCAAGGAAGGGGACGAAGTGGTCGGCAACGAGACCCGGGTCAAGGTGGTCAAGAACAAGGTTGCCCCGCCTTTCAAGCAGGCCGAATTCCAGATCTTCTATGGCGCCGGCATCTCCAAAGAGGGCGAGCTGGTGGACTTGGGCGTCAAGCACAAGCTGATCGACAAGGCCGGTGCCTGGTACAGCTACAACGGCGAGAAGATAGGTCAGGGCAAGGCCAATGTCATGAAGTTGTTTGCCGAGAACAAGGCGATGGCGGGGGAAATCGAAGCCAAGCTGCGTGAATTGCTGCTGACCAAGGGCGGCGCCCCGGACGAGAAGGTGGCGGTGGCCGCCATCGACGAGTTCGAGCCTGAAGATGAACAGGAATTTGAATAACAACAAGGCCGGGCTAACCCCCGGCCTTGTTGTTATGGAGGGGCAGGACGCACCGTCCGAGTTGACCTTCGAAGAGCGGTTCGCCGCCGCCCGCGCCTATGCCATGCGCAGCCTGGCCAGGCGCGAGAGCGCCGAGTCCGAGTTGCTGATGCGCCTGCGCAAGCAGGGTCATGACGAGGCGGTGAGTCTGGCCGTGCTCGATTACTGCCGCGACCATCACTGGGTATCCGATGAGCGTTACGGTGCCATGGCGGTGCGGGCCGGGGCGGCCAAGGGCCATGGCCCGACCAAGATCCGCTTCGATCTGCGCCGCAAGGGGCTGAGCGATGCCGAGCTGGAGCTGGCGTTTGCACAACCCGAGCTGGACTGGTTCGAGCTGGCGCTGGCCCTGCTTGATCGGCGCACCGATGGCGTCGCGCTCAAGGAGTTCAAGCCGCGCATGAAGTGGCTCAAGTTCCTCCTTGGCCGTGGTTTTAGCCAGGATCAGGCGCGTCATGCCATCGCCACCTTGCAGGAGCGGGCCGAGCAGGAAGAGCAGCAAAGCTGAAAGGCTGCCCCCTGGCGCCCCTGGTCAGGGGCGCCGGATCCGTTTGTCAGGGGCGAAGGCCGGGCTCTGGGCTGGCCCATGGTGCGCGGCTCGCCCGCCGTACTCCCGAGCCTGTCCTGTCGCGGTCAACGGGTTTCATCCCCTCAAGCCGATTCCCGTTATAAATGCTCTGCACTTGATTCCCTGAATGGCCTCTTCATCGACAGCCGGTCCCAACATCCAAAGTTCGCTCCCTTACTGCCTGGGCCCGTCTCGCCAAGCTATCTCCCCCGTCGGCAGCGTTTTTCCCCTCCTCAAGGTGTTTTCCTGGCAATGCGCCTGGCGCCGGATCTCCCCGGATCGGCCTCTTCACCGCCATGCAAGCCTGTTTCTATGTCGAACGGTTCGCGCTTCACCTTGCCATCTCGGCCCTTGGCGGGAGTAGGCAGGGCGTCATGGATGGCGACCTTCATGGGCCTTTCCCCCCGTTATTGCATGGCGGCGTCATGGGTCTTTCCCCCTGTTATTGCATGGCGGTGTCATGGGTCTTTCCCCCTGTTATTGCATGGCGGCATCATGGGCCTTTCCCCCTGTTATTGCATGACGGCGTCATGGGGCTGGCGGCCCTTGCATCCGGCCATTGGCGACGTCTGGCGACCGCCGCTCTGCCCATCAGCTGCAGCGCTATCCTGTGGGGCCCCGCCAACCCCGGCTTTTTCCGGGCCCCGTGGCCTGCGGGTTTTACTTTACTGCGCAGAAAACTTACATTAGGGCGATTAAAAGTCCGTATCCGAATCAAGCAGGATTTTCCATGTATATGTCCACGTCAGAGATCCGCAGCGCGTTTCTCGAGTACTTCCGCTCTCAGGGGCACCAGGTGGTGTCGTCCAGTTCACTGGTGCCGCACAACGATCCGACTCTGCTGTTCACCAACGCCGGGATGAACCAGTTCAAGGATGTCTTCCTCGGTGCCGACAAGCGCGCCTACAACCGGGCCACCAGCTCCCAGCGCTGTGTGCGTGCCGGTGGCAAGCACAATGATCTGGAAAACGTGGGCTATACCGCCCGTCACCATACCTTCTTCGAGATGCTGGGCAACTTCAGCTTCGGCGACTATTTCAAGCAGGATGCCATTCGCTTCGCCTGGGAGTTCCTGACCGGTACCCTCAAGCTGCCCAAGGAGCGTCTGCTGGTCACCGTCTATGAGACAGATGACGAGGCATTCGACATCTGGGCCAAGGAGATCGGCGTCCCGACGGATCGCATCGTGCGCATCGGCGACAACAAGGGGGCGGCCTTCGCTTCCGATAACTTCTGGCAGATGGGCGACACAGGCCCCTGCGGCCCCTGCACCGAGATCTTCTATGACCATGGCGACCATATCTGGGGTGGCCCTCCCGGCTCAGCAGAAGAGGATGGCGATCGTTTCATCGAGATCTGGAACGTGGTCTTCATGCAGTTCAACCGTCAGGCCGATGGCACCATGGAGCCGCTGCCCCGTCCGTCCGTGGATACCGGCATGGGCCTGGAGCGCATCTCCGCCATCATGCAGGGGGTGCACTCCAACTACGAGATCGACATCTTCCAGGCGCTGATCAAGAAGGCGGCCGAGATAGTGGGTTGCAGCGATCTGAACAACCAGTCCCTGCGGGTCATCGCCGACCACATTCGCTCTTGCGCCTTCCTGATTGCCGACGGCGTCATGCCCTCCAACGAGGGGCGTGGCTATGTGCTGCGTCGCATCATACGTCGCGCCGTGCGCCACGGCCGCAAGCTGGGTGCCACCGAGGTCTTCTTCTACAAACTGGCCGCCGAGCTGTCGGTGCAGATGAAGGATGTGGCCGAGGAGCTCATCGCCCAGCTGCCGCTGGTCGAGCGCGTGCTGCGCATCGAGGAAGAGCAGTTCGTCCGCACTCTGGATCGGGGCCTGCTGCTGCTCGAAGACGTGCTGGCAAACCTGGGTGATGCCAAGGTCGTGCCGGGCGAGGTGGTCTTCAAGCTCTATGACACCTACGGCTTCCCGGCGGATCTGACCGCCGACGTGGTGCGCGATCGCGATATCGCCATCGACGAAGCCGGTTTCCATGCCGAGATGGCGAAGCAGCGCGCCCGTGCCAAGGAAGCGTCCAGCTTTGGCGTCAACTACAACGACGTGCTCAAGCTCGATTTCGAGACCCCCTTCACCGGCTACAAGACGCTAGTCGAGCAGAGCAAGGTGCTGGGCATCTACAAAGAGGGCGTTCAGGTGAGCGGCCTCATCGCCGGCGAAGAGGCCGTGGTGGTGCTGGAGCAGACCCCCTTCTACGCCGAGTCTGGCGGTCAGGTGGGTGACACCGGGATCATCCGGGTGGATGACGGCATCTTCGCCGTGACCGATACCCAGAAGGCGGGCAAGGCCATCGTCCACACCGGTTACCTGGAGCTGGGCACCCTGGAAGAGGGCGCCACCGTCGTGGCCGAGGTCGATGGTGAACGCCGTCAGGCCGTGGCCCTCAACCACTCCGTCACCCACCTGCTGCACGCGGCCCTGCGTCAGGCCTTGGGGGATCACGTGACCCAGAAGGGCTCTCTGGTGGGCGCCGAGCGTCTGCGCTTTGACTTCTCCCACTTCGAGGGGCTGACCATGGCGACCATTCGCCGGGTCGAGGAGCTGGTGAACGCCCAGATCCGCGCCAACCACGAGGTCGCCACCCAGGTGATGGATCTGGAAGCGGCCAAGGCGGCCGGTGCCATGGCGCTGTTTGGCGAGAAATACGAAGATGACGTGCGCGTCGTGCGCATGGGCGACTACTCCACCGAGCTGTGTGGCGGGACTCACGCCAAGCGCACCGGTGACATCGGCTTCTTCAAGATCATCGCCGAGAGCGGCATCGCCGCCGGCGTGCGTCGCATCGAAGCGGTGACCGGCAAGGGCGCCATCGATTTCATGCACCAGATCGGTGAGCAGATCGAGGAGGCCGCGGCCCTGGTGAAGGGGGATCAGTTCTCCATCGCCGACAAGGTGCGCCAGATAATGGACAAGGCCAAGATGATGGAGCGCGAGCTGGAGCAGCTCAAGGCCAAGCTGGCCGCTCAGGCCGGTAACGATTTGCTGGGCCAGGTGATCGAGATCAATGGCCAGAAGGTGCTGGTGGCTGCGCTGGAAGGGGCGGATCCCAAGTCCCTGCGCGGCATGCTGGACGAGCTGAAAAACCAGATGAAGTCCGGTATCGTGCTGCTGGCGACCAGCGGTGAGGGCAGGGTCAATCTGATCGCCGGTGTGACCAATGACCTGACCGGCAAGGTCAAGGCTGGCGAGCTGGTCAATCTGGTGGCCCAACAGGTGGGCGGCAAGGGCGGTGGTCGTCCGGACATGGCACAGGCGGGGGGCACCCAGCCAGAGGCCGTGCCTGCGGCACTGCAATCCGTTCACTCCTGGCTGGAAGAGCGCCTGTAATCGGGCGAGGTGATCTGTGGCACTCTATGTACAGAAATTTGGCGGGACATCGGTAGGCACCCTGGAGCGGATCGAAGCGGTCGCCGAGCGGGTCGCGCAGACCAGGGCCCAGGGCCACGATGTGGTGGTGGTGGTCTCCGCCATGTCGGGGGAGACCAACCGCTTGCTGGGCATGGCCCAGCAGCTGGACCCCGATGCCAATCGGCGCGAGATGGACGTGCTGGTCTCCACCGGCGAGCAGGTCACCATCGCCCTGCTGGCCATCGCCTTGACCCGTCGGGCCTGCCCGGCGGTCTCCATGACGGGGGATCAGGTGCGTATTCACACCGATTCCGCCCATGGCAAGGCCAGGATCACCCACATAGACACGGCCTCGCTTCGCTCCGAGCTGGGGGCGGGCAAGGTGGTGGTGGTGGCCGGATTTCAGGGGCGTGATGAGCACAATGCCATCACCACCCTGGGCCGGGGCGGCTCCGATACCACTGCGGTGGCGATCGCGGCGGCACTGGAGGCAGACGAATGCCAGATATTCACCGACGTGGACGGGGTCTATACCACGGATCCGCGCATCGAGCCCAAGGCCCGTCGCCTCGCCACCATCACCTTCGAGGAGATGCTGGAGATGGCGAGCCTGGGAGCCAAGGTGCTGCAGATTCGGTCGGTGGAATTTGCGGGCAAGTACCGGGTGCCGCTAAGGGTGCTGTCGAGCTTCGTCGATGGCGAGGGAACCTTAATCACATATGGAGGTGAGAGGATGGAAGCTCCCCTGGTATCGGGCATAGCGTTCAACCGCAACGAGGCCAGCCTGACCATACTCGGTGTGCCGGACAGGCCCACGGTCGCGGCCCAGATCCTGGGTCCCATCAGCGATGCCAATATCGACGTGGACATGATTGTTCAGAATACGTTGGGGGATGGCAGTGCAGATTTTACCTTCACGGTGAATCGCGATGACTACCGTCGGGCCCGCGCCCTGCTGGAGCAGACCGCCAGCGACCTGGGGGCGGCCTGTGTTCAGGGCAATGGTGAGATAGCCAAGGTCTCCATCGTCGGGGTAGGGATGTGGAATCACCCTGGCGTGGCCCGTACCATGTTCAAGGTACTGGGTGAGGAGGGCATCAACATGCAGTTGATTTCCACCTCTGAAATCAAGATATCCGTGGTGATTGACGAGAAGTATCTGGAGCTGGCGGTGCGGTCCCTGCATGGCGCCTTTGGGCTGGATCAGGCGCCGAGCGAACAGCCGCTGGGCAACAATCCCTGATTGATTTAGTTTCAACCATTTACCATATCGATATCTTTGTAAGATAATGTCCCGTGTCGATATGAATACAAAACAGGATACAGGAGCAAGCGAATGCTTATTTTGACTCGTCGTGTAGGGGAAACCCTGATGATTGGTGACGAAGTGACTGTCACCGTACTGGGCGTGAAAGGCAACCAGGTACGCATCGGTGTGAATGCACCGAAAGAGGTTTCAGTACACCGCGAAGAGATCTACATGCGGATACAGGCCGAGAAAGTACCGGGCCAGCCGAGTTTCTAAGCCGCTTTTCATAGCTGCGTTCAGGCGACACCTTCCCGTGTCGCCTTTTGTTTTTCTGGGGGCTCAGCACGCTCTGCAAGGCAGCAAACTGCGGGATAAGTATCGATTTTGTTTGAATATTCCACGCTTTGGCCAAATGCTGAGCGAACACGCTTTTTTCTACAAAAAAGTGTTTGACTAAAAATCCCTGTGAAGTATTATCAGCCCCGCAAACGGAGAGGTGGCCGAGAGGCTGAAGGCGCTCCCCTGCTAAGGGAGTATGCGGCTTATACCCGCATCGGGGGTTCGAATCCCCCCTTCTCCGCCATTTTGCGCCCGTAGCTCAGCTGGATAGAGTACCTGGCTACGAACCAGGTGGTCAGAGGTTCGAATCCTCTCGGGCGCACCATATTACGACTCGCAAGGGTCATGTGTTGACCATCAGCAAGTCGACACGTTAGAAAAGGCTTACTGATGAGTAAGCTTTTTTTATCGCTTTAAATCAGGGCGCCCGTAGCTCAGCTGGATAGAGTACCTGGCTACGAACCAGGTGGTCGGAGGTTCGAATCCTCCCGGGCGCACCATTTAAGGCACAACAAATTTCATGAGCGCCCGTAGCTCAGCTGGATAGAGTACCTGGCTACGAACCAGGTGGTCAGAGGTTCGAATCCTCTCGGGCGCACCATTTTGAAAGCAGTACACAAAAGTTTGTGAGCGCCCGTAGCTCAGCTGGATAGAGTACCTGGCTACGAACCAGGTGGTCAGAGGTTCGAATCCTCTCGGGCGCACCATTTTTGAAAGCAGTAAAAAAGTTGATGAGCGCCCGTAGCTCAGCTGGATAGAGTACCTGGCTACGAACCAGGTGGTCAGAGGTTCGAATCCTCTCGGGCGCACCATACAGACAGCCTCGACGTCAGTCGGGGCTGTTTTTTTATGTGCGCTATTCCCCCCGGCCGTGGGGCTCTGCAGCCCTGGTGGCGGGTCATGTGCCCTCTCACTGAACGCCACCGGCTGTTCCTGCCATTTGCCGTTCCCATCGCACTCTCTCATCGCACTGCCCATCGTCGTCTTGTCATCTCTCGACCTGGTATCAGACCCTGTCATTCAGCCTCTTGTCATCCCCACCCTATGCCACCTCCAGTCATTCACAGGCGCTGCTGCCGGCCGCTCGCATCACGAGGGGGCATGGGGCCAGGCTCTGGACGTTGCACGCCTTGGCGGCCGGCAGTGGCTTCTGGCGGGCAATAAAAAAGGATGCCGCAGCATCCTTTCTCCCTCTCTTATCCGGGCCTCAGCTCTTGAGCCACTTGCGGATGCGGTTGGCGTCACCGATGGGGGTGCGCTTGCCGAAGGAGTTGAGCAAGACGATGGCCAGCTCCTTGCTGTCCGGTTTGGCACGCATCAGCAGGCAGCGGCCCGCCTCGTTGGTAAAGCCGGTCTTGGAGAGGCGCACGTCCCAGTCCGGGTTCTTGACCAGGGGGTTGGTGTTGTTGAAATGGAGGCTGTAGCCCGGGGTGCGAAAGCGCATCTCTTGGTCGCCGTCCTGGGTGAACTGGCGGATCAGCGGTTGGCGATAGGCGGCCGAGAGGAGCCTGGCCAGATCCTGGGCGGTGGAGACATTGCTGCTGGAGAGGCCGGTGGCATCATGGAAGCGGCTGTTGCGCATGCCAAGTTGTTTGGCCTTGTGGTTCATGGCACGGATGAAGGCCGCGCGTCCCCCCGGGTAGTGGCGAGCAAGCGCCGAGGCCATGCGATTCTCCGAAGACATCAGCGCCAGGTGCATGGCGTCGCGACGGCTGATCCGGGTGCCCATGCGTATGCGGGAGTAGGTGTGCTTGAGGGCATCGCGATCCTGGCCATCCACGGTGAGGATCTGGTTGAGATCCTGCTTGGCATCGAGCACCACCAGCGCCGTCATCAGCTTGGTGAGGGAGGCGATGGGGCGTCGGCTGGTGGCGTTCTTCTGGTAGAGCGTCTTGCCGCTGTGCACGTCCAGCACCAGGGCGCTGCTCGAGCGCAGCTGCAGCTTGGCCGGGTTGGGCGCTGCCATGGCCTGGGCGGGCAGAAACAGGCCAGCCAATGTACTCAACAGCGCCAAGGCGCGGATCTGACCCCTCATACGACACTCCATCCAACACGAGAAAAAAGGCGGTAGATTCACGCATTTTTGCCCCGGCTTTACAAGGGGCCCAGCGGCTATTTTATTAATGAGCGTGATTAAAAAAGGCCATGTGATCATGGCCTCTTCGCTTACAGTGGCAGTCGCCCCGGCGCCCGCTTGCGCCGCACCAGGGTGCGCCAGAGCAGGGCCAGCAGACCGGCGGCGAGCAGCACCAGCGGCAGGTAGAGGATGATGCTGAGAAACTGGGTCTCGTACTGGGCCGCCAGCTTGGTGTGGCTCAGGTAGTAACCCAGGCTGACCAGGGGGCTGACCCAGAGGATGGAGCTGACGAGATTCACCATCAGGAAGCGCCCCTGGGGGATCTCGGTGGCCCCGACGATATAGGGGTAGACGGTGCGCACGAAGGCGATGTAGCGCGCCGTGATCAGGGTCAGGATGCCGTACTTGTCCAGCAGGTAAAACACCTTCTGCTTGTGCTTATCGTCCATGTGGGACATCAGGCGGTGGTAGGTGCGGGTGTGGCCGAGCAGGCGACCCTGCATGTAGCCGAGCCAGGTGCCGACGAAGGTGGCCAGGATCAGCAGGGGGACCACCCAGAGGGAGAGCACCCCCTGATAGATGAGCACCCCCGTCAGCAGCAGCAGGCTGTCGCCTGGCAGAAATGCTGTGGGGATGAAGCCATTCTCCAGCGCCAGAAACGTCAGCAGCACACCGCAGACCATGAAGGCCATCCTGGGATCGGACAGGGTGACCAGATCCTGGGACATGAAGGCGTGCGCCAGTTGATAGAACTGTTCCATCGCGTTTACTCCGCGGCTTGCGCCGTCTGCTCGGGCGCGGGCGTCGCCAGCACCTTGTCGATACGCAGACCATCCATGTCGACGATTTCCAATTGCCACTGGGCCAGGGCAACCTGATCCCCGGTCTGGGGCATGCGCCCCAGCAGCATCATGATGAGGCCACCCAGGGTGTGATAGTGGTGCTCCTCCTCCTCCGGCAGCCGGTTGAGCCCCAGGCAATCCTTCAGCTCGGGCAGGGGGATGAGGCCGTCGAGCAGCAGGCTGCCGTCGGCGCGCTGGTAGACCCAGTGATCCTGGGCCTCCCCTTGTTGAAAGTCACCGGCCAGGGCTTCCAGCAGATCCTGCTGGGTGACCAGCCCCTGCAACTCGCCATACTCATCCACCACCAGCACCATGTGCTCGGCGTGGCTGCGAAAATGGTTGAGCAGCTCCAGGCCGTTGAGGGTCTCCGGCAGCAGGCTGCCATCTTGGGTGAGGGCCGCCAGACTGATGGCCTCACCGCGCACATAGGCGTGCAGTACCTTGTTGACGTTGAGTATGCCCACCAGGTTGGAGAGGCTGCCGTCGCACACCGGGAAGAAGCTGTGGCCATACTCCACCATGCGCATCAGGTTGACCTCGGTGGGTTGGGCCAGATCCAGATAGCGGATGTCGCTGCGGGGCACCATCATGGACTCGAGGCGGCGCTCGTCGAGGCGAAACACGTTGCGCAGCATGGTGCGCTCATGGTCCTCGATGACCCCGGCCTGGGAGCCCTCCTCCAGCATGGCGTGGATCTCCTCCTGGGTCAGCTGATGGCTGTTCTCCTGGCTGATCCGCAGCAGCCGCAGGCAGCCATGGGTCGAGGCGGAGAGCAGCCAGACGAAGGGGCGGGTCAGGGTCGCCAGCCAAAGCATGGGGCGAGCCACCAGGCAGGCGATGCGCTCCGGGCTGATCTGGCCGAGACGCTTGGGTACCAGTTCGCCGACGACGATGGAGAGATAGGTGACGCTGACCACCACCAGCACGGTGGCGAGCAGGCTGCTGGCACTGGCGCTCAGCCCCCACTCCTGCAGCCAGAGGGCGAAGGGCTGGGCCAGCACGGATTCACCATAGATACCGTTGAGCAGGCCTATGCTGGTGATGCCTATCTGCACCGCAGAGAGAAAATGGGTGGGATCCTCGGCCAGCCGCAGGGCGATGGCGGCCGATCCTGAGCCCTCGGCGGCGAGTTTGCCGAGCCGCGCCTTGCGGGCCGTGACGATGGCGATTTCAGACATGGCAAAAATGCCGTTCAGTACGATCAATCCAATCAGGATCAACATTTCCATACAGGAAGCTAACTCCACGGGGTGAATACTGCGGCAGTGTAATGAATTTGACGAGGCAGCGCTTGTAAAACTCATGACGGCGCGTCGGCACGGCGGCCAGGGGAAACAAAAAAGCCCCCTGCAGGCAGGGGGCTCTTGGGAGGGGCGGACCCTTTACAGGGCGGCGATCTCGGCCTGCTGGGCCTCGAGTTTCACCAGCTGGTGACGGTAATCTTCCAGCTTCTCGCGCTCCTTGGCGATGACGGCGTCCGGCGCCTTGGCGACGAAGGCCTCGTTGCCGAGCTTGCCTTCGATGCGGCCGCACTCACCCACCAGCTTGGCGACTTCCTTGGCCAGACGGGCCAGTTCGGCCTCCTTGTCGATGAGACCGGCCATGGGGATCATCAGCTCGGTGGCACCGATCAATTTCTTGACCGACAGCGGGGCGGTTTCACCATCCGCCAGCACCCGGATGGACTCCAGACGGGCCAGGGACTTGAGGAAGGCCTCGTTGTCACCGGCGCGCTGGGCGTCCTTGCCATCGCATTTGAGCAGCACGTTCAGGGCCACGCTCGGGGCCACGTTCATCTCGGCGCGGATGTTGCGGATGCCGACGATGAACTCCTTCACCCACTCCTGATCCGCCATGGCAGCGTCATCTACCTTGGCGGCATCGAATTCCGGGAAGGCCTGCAGCATGATGGTGTCGGCGTGCACGCCGGCCAGCGGGGCCACCGACTTCCAGATGGTCTCGGTGATGAAGGGGATGATGGGGTGCGCCAGACGCAGCAGGGTTTCAAGGACGCTGACGAGCGTGTGGCGGGTGGCGCGCTGCTCCGCCTCTGAGCCCTTGCCCAGCACCGGCTTGGTCAGCTCCAGATACCAGTCACAGAACTGGTTCCAGATAAATTCGTACAGCACGCCGGCCGCGATATCGAAGCGGTAGGTATCCAGCGCGGTGCGGAAGTCGCGGATAGCCACTTGCAGCTGGGACTGGATCCAGCGATCCGCCAGGCTGAACTGCATCTCGCCGCCGTGCTCTGCGCCAACACGGAAGCCACAATCCTGATCTTCGGTGTTCATCAGCACATAGCGGGAGGCATTCCACAACTTGTTGCAGAAGTTGTTGTAGCCGTCCAGGCGTTTCATGTCCCAGTTGATGTCACGACCGGTAGAGGCCAGCGCCGCCAGGGTGAAGCGCAGGGCGTCGGTACCGTGGGCCTCGATCCCTTCCGGGAACTGCTTGGCGGTACGCTTGCCGATCTTCTCGGCCATCTGCGGCTGCATCATGTTGCCGGTGCGCTTCTCCAGCAGATCTTCCAGGGAGATGCCGTCGATCATGTCGAGGGGATCGAGCACGTTGCCCTTGGACTTGGACATCTTCTGGCCTTCTTCGTCGCGGATGAGGCCGGTGATGTAGACGGTCTTGAACGGGACCTGTGGCTGGCCGTTCTCGTCCTTGATGAAGTGCATGGTCATCATGATCATCCGGGCAATCCAGAAGAAGATGATGTCGAAGCCGCTCATCAGCACGTCGGTGGGGTGGAAGGTCTTGAGCGCCTCTGTGTTGTTCGGCCAGCCCAGGGTGGAGAAGGTCCACAGGGCGGAGCTGAACCAGGTGTCGAGCACGTCTTCGTCCTGACGCAGCACGGTCACGGACGGAATGCTGTGCTTGGCACGCACTTCCGCCTCGTCACGGCCGACAAAGACATTGCCGGCGTCGTCATACCAGGCCGGGATGCGGTGACCCCACCACAGCTGACGGGAGACGCACCAGTCCTGAATGTCGCGCATCCAGGAGAAGTACATGTTTTCGTACTGCTTGGGCACGAACTGGATGCGACCATCTTCCACCGCCTCGATGGCGGTCTTGGCCATGGGGGCCACACGCACGTACCACTGGTCGGTCAGCATGGGCTCGATGGGCACGCCGCCGCGATCGCCGTAGGGCTGCTGCAGCACGTGATCCTTGATCTCGGCCAAGAGACCCAGTTCGTCCAGCTTGGCGACGATGGCCTTGCGGGCGGCGAAACGCTCCATGCCGGCGAACTCGCTCGGCAGGGCGGCGTCATAGGCTGTGCTGGGGTTGCCGTTGGTGTCGACCACTTCGGCCTCGGCACGCACATGGGCGTCCAGGGTGAAGATGTTGATCATCGGCAGGTTGTGGCGCTTGCCCACTTCGTTGTCGTTGAAGTCGTGGGCCGGGGTGATCTTCACGCAGCCGGTGCCCTTCTCCATGTCGGCGTGTTCGTCGGCAACGATGGGGATGAGGCGATTCACCAGCGGCAGCAGGATGTGCTGGCCGATCAGCGCCTTGTACCGCGGGTCTTCCGGGTTCACTGCGACCGCGGTGTCACCCAGCATGGTCTCCGGACGGGTGGTGGCGACGATCAGGTGATCCTGGCCCTCGGCAGTCTTGGCGCCGTTGGCCAGGGGGTAGCGCAGGTGCCACATGTGGCCCTTGATCTCGCGGTTTTCCACTTCCAGATCGGAGATGGCGGTGTTGAGCTTGGGATCCCAGTTCACCAGACGCTTGCCGCGGTACATCAGGCCATCTTCATAGAGACGCACGAACACTTCCTGCACGGCGGCCGAGAGGCCCTCATCCATGGTGAAGCGCTCGCGCTCCCAGTCCACGGAGTCGCCGAGGCGGCGCATCTGGCGGGTGATGGTGCCGCCGGACTCTTCCTTCCACTGCCAGATCTTGTCGATGAAGGCGTCACGGCCGTAGTCGTGACGGGTCTTGCCCTCTTCGGCGGCGATCTTGCGCTCCACCACCATCTGGGTGGCGATACCGGCGTGGTCGGTGCCCGCCTGCCACAGGGTGTTCTTGCCCTGCATGCGGTTGTAGCGGATCAGGGTGTCCATCAGGGTCTGCTGGAAGGCGTGACCCATGTGCAGGCTGCCGGTGACGTTGGGCGGCGGGATCATGATGCAGAAGGAGTCTTTGCTGGTGTCGCCGTGGGGCTTGAAGTAACCCTGGGCTTCCCAGTGCTGATAGAGCGCCTGTTCGATGGCGTTGTGATTAAAAGTCTTTTCCATGGTCTCGCCGTAATCTGGATGGATGGAGTCTGGGTGTTGAGTCGTCGTGGATCGAGGGTGGCACAGTCAGGGCTGCGCCGGATCCGGTGCGGCAAGGACGGGCTGATCCCTCATTTCGAGGGTGTGGCCCGCCTGGCGATAGTGCTTGTAGCGCTCGCGGGCTTGCTGCTTCTGCGTTTCGTCAGTGGGGACAAAATCTACCACTTGAGCGAAGTGTCCTGCAAACAAAGGTGTCTGCCGGGCCAGGTTGATGAGGCGGGCATAGCGCCGTTTCGGCGGCTGATGGCCAATCTCCACCGGGGCCTGACCGCTCTCCCCCTGCAACTGGTGCGGCACGAAACGATCCGGTGGCAGTTGCCACAAGAGCTCGTCCAGGCGCAGGGCCTGGGCCTCGTCGTCGCAGAACAGATAGAGGTGGCCCGCGCTCCACGACTCGGCCGCCAGCTGGCAGGCGAGGCGTTCGACCGCAGACGCCTGCGCGTCGTCCGGCTCACTCATCAGGTAAAAGGTCACTTGGCTCATCAGGTTGATCCCGTTTGGCTGTGACGGACGCTTGACCGCCGCGAGGGTCGACGGCGGGTGTGCCTGCCGACGCTCAATGAAACAAGGAAGAGGCGAGCCTCTTCCTTGTGGTACTGGGCAACTCCCGGGCTTCCGACGCATCCATCGGAAGGGGCAGGGGAGTTACTCTTTCTCTTCGATATCGACGCCGGCCCGGTTGAGCAGGAACTGGGTCAGCAGGGGCACGGGGCGCCCGGTGGCGCCCTTGTCCTTGCCGCTCTTCCAAGCGGTACCGGCCACATCCAGGTGGGCCCAGTTGTACTTCTTGGCAAAGCGCGACAGGAAGGCGGCGGCGGTGATGGTGCCGGCCGGACGGCCCCCTATGTTGGCCATGTCGGCGAACGGGCTCTCCAGCTGTTCCTGGTACTCGTCGAACAGGGGCAGGCGCCAGGCGCGATCGCCCGCCTGCTCGGAGGCACCCAGCAGCTCGTGGGCCAGCGGGTTGTGGTTCGCCAGCAGGCCCGAGGTGTGGTGGCCCAGGGCGATGATGCAGGCACCGGTCAGGGTGGCCACGTCGATGACCGTATCCGGGTCGAATCTGTCCACATAGGTGAGGGCGTCGCACAGCACCAGGCGACCCTCGGCGTCGGTGTTGAGCACTTCGATGGTCTGGCCGGACATGGAGGTGAGGATGTCGCCCGGGCGATAGGCGTTGCCACCCGGCATGTTTTCACAACCTGCCAGCACGCCGACCACGTTGATGGGCAGTTGCAGCTCGGCCAGGGCGTGCATGGTGCCGAGCACGGAGGCGGCGCCACCCATGTCGTACTTCATCTCGTCCATGCCGTCCGCCGGCTTGATGGAGATGCCGCCGGAATCGAAGGTCAGCCCCTTGCCCACCAGCACGATGGGCTTGGCCTCGGGATGACCCTTGTATTCGATGATGGCCATCATGGCTTCGTTCTCGGAGCCGCGGGCCACCGCCAGGTAGGAGTTCATGCCGAGCTCGGCCATCTCCTGCTCACCCACCACCTTGGTGGTGATGTTGTCGAAGGCATCGGCCAGACGACGGGCCTGGGAGGCGAGATAGGCCGGGTTGCAGACGTTGGGCGGCATGTTGGCCACGTCGCGGCAGACGCGCACCCCCTTGGCCACGGCCAGACCGTGGGCGATGGCTTTCTCGCCTATGGTCAGTTCCCGACGCGTCGGCACGTTGAACACCAGCTTGCGCAGGGGGCGGCGTGGCTCGGCCTTGTTGGTCTTGAACTGATCGAAGCTGTAGAGGCCCGCCTTGGTGCTCTCCACCGCCTGACGCACCTTCCAGTAGGTGTCCCGACCCTTGACGTGCAGCTCGGTCAGGAAGCAGACAGCCTCCATGGAGCCGGTTTCGTTCAGGGTGGTGATGGTCTTGTTGATGATCTGCTTGTATTGGCGTTCGTCGAGCTCCCGCTCCTTGCCACAACCCACCAGCAGCACCCGTTCGCTCAACACGCCCGGTACTTGATGGAGCAGCAGCATCTGGCCTGGTTTCCCTTCCAGGTCACCACGGCGCAGCAGCGAGCTCAGGTAGCCATCGCTGATCTTGTCCAGTTGTTCGGCCACCGGAGAGAGGCGGCGGGGTTCAAACACACCCACCACGACGCAGGCGCTGCGCTGCTTCTCAGGACTGCCACTCTTTACACTGAACTCCATGGAATCTCCTACATCCTAAAGACAAAAGGCACCTTTTATTGAATAATGCAGTGCTTGTTGGGTATCAGAGGCGGAGCGAACAGCCATAGGCTCCGCAGTTCAAACTGGTAAAAATCCAATATAGGGCCCTATTTTTCAGGCATTCGACTAAAAACACAAGTTTACTTGGGAATGACTGTGATCGTTTTCCGATATTTGTTCAGGGAAACCCTGAAAACCCAGCTGGCGGTGTTGTTCGTACTCCTGCTTATCTTCGTCAGCCAGCAATTCATCAAGATCATTGGCGATGCCGCCGATGGCGAGGTGCCGACGCGCCTGATCTCCACCCTGATGCTGCTCAACCTGCCCAATATGGCGCTGCTGATGCTGCCTATCAGTCTGTTTTTGGCCATCTTGTTCGCTCACGGTCGTCTCTATGCCGAAAGTGAGATGACGGTGATGCATGCGGTGGGGGTGAGCCCGCGCCGGGTCATGCTGACCACCATGGTGCTGGCCCTGCTGACCGCCCTGGTCGCCGGCTTCAACACCGGCTGGGTCGCGCCGCTCGCCAAGGAGCGCGAGTATCAGGTGATCGATGAATTCAAGGCCGATCCCGGCATCTCCTTCCTGCAGGCGGGGCGCTTCATGGACCTCGACGGCGGCAAGCTGGTGGCCTATATCCAGGATCTCAATGACAAGGGATCCGTGCTGCAGAAGATCTTCGTGCTGCAGCGGGCCCAGGGCACGACGCCGCCCTCCGTGGTGATCGCGACCGAAGGCCAGGTGACGGTGGATGAGAATGGTCTGCAGTGGCTGACCCTGAAGGATGGCTCTCGCTACGAGGGGGACTTCAACACCAGGAAATTCCAGATCTCCGATTTTCGGGAATACAGCCTGGTGATCCGTCAGCAGGAGGCAGAGCACTCCAATCGCAAGTCGGCGGCCAAGCCGACAATGGAGCTTTTTGGTACCCATGACAACCAGCTGATGGCCGAGTTGCAGTGGCGCATCTCCCTGCCGCTCTCCATCCCTGTGCTCACCTTCCTGGTGGTGCCCCTGGCCCGGGTCAATCCGCGCCAGGGTCGCTACGCCAAGCTGCTGCCGGCCATCTTGCTCTATCTCTCCTATTTCCTGTTGCTGTCCGCGGCGCGTTCTGCCATCGACAGCGGCCGCCTGCCCCACTGGCCCGGCATGTTCTGGGTGCCGATGGCCTATCTGCTGTTGATCGGGGTGCCGCTCAACCTGCAGGGGACCGCCTGGTGGAACGGGGCCAAGGGCCGCTTCTTCAACACGGGATCCGCCGATGCTGCCAAATAGGAATGCTGCCGATGCGTGACATTCTCGACAGGCATGCTCATAGGGTCGCCTTTATGTCGGACCTCTGCCGTGCGCGATATTTCAAGAGAAAAAGCATGATGCTGCAATATAGGAACCTCTGCTGATGTTTGGCATTCTCGACAGATACATAGGCCGGGTCATCTTCATGTCGATCCTGCTGTGCGAGGTGACCCTGGTCGGCCTCTCCGCCCTCATCAAGTATGTGGAGCAGCTCAAGTCGGTTGGCGATGGCAACTATGACATGGTGAGCGCCTTCTATTTCGTCATGCTCTCCATGCCCAAGGAGGCGGTGCTCTTCTTCCCGCTGGCGGCGCTGCTGGGTGGCCTCATCGGCCTCGGCCAGCTGGCGAGCAGCTCCGAGCTGGTGGTGATGCAGGCGGCGGGTCGCTCCAAGCTCAGCATAGTGGTGGCGGCGCTCAAGACGGCCATTCCGCTGATGCTGGTGTTCAGCCTGGTGGGTGAGTATGTGGCCCCCATCGCCAAGCGCACCGCAGACGATATCAAGGCCGGTGCCATGTCCGAGGGGCGACTGACCATCTCGGCATCCGGAGTATGGGCGCGGGACGGCAACAACTTCGTCAGCATCAACGGGGTGCGCAACGACGGCGCCCTGACCGGCATCACCCTCTACCGTTTCACCCCGGCGCGCAAACTGATCGATGTGGTGCAGGCCCAGGAGGGTATGTTCGAGCAGCATCACTGGGTGCTGAAATCGGTCCATGCCACCCGCTTCGATGATCCGACCCGGGTCGTGAGCGAAGATCTGCCCCAGATGACCTGGCAATCGGATCTTACCCCCAAGCAGCTGGGTGTGGTCAGTATCGATCCCGAGAACCTCTCCATCTCCGGGCTGCGGGACTATGTCGGCTATCTGGATGCCAACAAGCAGGATGCGGGGCGCTACAAGCTGGAGCTGTGGCGCAAGCTGCTGGCGCCGCTCTCCGTGGTGGCCATGATACTGCTGGCCTCCTCTTTCATCTTCGGGCCGCTGCGCTCGGTGAGCATGGGGGCACGGATGCTGATGGGGATCATGACCGGCTTCGTGGTCTATGTGAGTGATCGGGTGTTCGGCCCGGTCAGCCTGGTCTATTCGGTCCCCCCCATCATAGCGGCCGTGGCGCCCAGCCTGCTGTTCGGCGGTGTGTCCCTCTACATACTGAGCCGCAGGCGCTAGCCGGCCAGACAGCAAAAAGGGCACCTGGGTGCCCTTTTTGCTGTCTGCTCTTGGTCATGACTTGTTGAGCATGTTCAGGTTTTCTTCCTTGCTCAGTACGATGACCTCGCACTCTGCCCAGATATCCTGGAACGCCTTGGGTCGCTCGCCGCCCAGCAGGCACATCAGATTACCCAGGCCGAAGGCCGCCGTGGCGAGCCGGATCAGGGCCTGGGTGATGCTAATATTGCTGCCATCCACATTCTGGATGCGCAGCCGCCAGGCACGCATGCCGATGGTCTGGCCGGCCCGGGTCCAGAACCAGACATAGAATCCCATGATCACCAGCGCCAGCCAGGCGCTGTAGAGGGGGCTGGTCAGCAGCCAGCTGGCATCTCTGCCCTCGGGCACGGTCGCCAGGCCGGTGACGAGCAGCAACTGGGCCACCCCCATGCCGATGAAGCCGGCGATCACCAGCAGCGAGATGACCACCAGGTAGTCATAGAGCAGGGCGCCGAGGCGGCGTAACAGACCTGCGGAGGGGTGAGTGTGGACGGGGGGCGTCGCCGGAGGAGGCGTAACTGACTTGCGCTTGGCCATGGGGTTTTTCCATCAAGAAGTTGAGGGCATTCTAAGTAACTGGGCAATCGACGGCAAGACGTTGAATAAATGAGCAAACAGCGAGAGGCCGGTGAAAAACACCTTGCATGGTCAGGCGCCATTCGTATAATCCCTCGCAGTTGCCCGGGTGGCGAAATCGGTAGACGCAGCGGATTCAAAATCCGCCGTTGCAAGACGTGTCGGTTCGAGTCCGACCCCGGGCACCATCAACTAATTCAATGACTTAAGGCCATCCGTGAGGGTGGCCTTAAGTTTTTCTGTCCCTCAGTAATCACCAAGTGGCGATGAAGTGGCGACAGTGGTTTGGATGATCGGGGCGGCAGTGTCGCCATTCCTCCTTACAAGCTGGTCATTGTGACCGGACACATTTCATAGAAAATCTGTTTTCCGGGGCGCAGGCTGGCCAGTGCACCCAGGCCGCAGACCCCTTTTCAATATTTCAGTTCTCGATTCATGCCCGTCTGGTCTTAACTGGCTGAAATATATAGCCTTCCCGCCTCATCACAAGCCCGCCGAGATCCTCCCTCGATCATAAAAATTCCCACGAAAAGTACGACCATCCCAATACATTCAATGAGTTACGTTTTCACCTTCGTCATCCAGAGCCCGGCCGAACTGTAAAACCCTGCAATTTCTTTCGATCCTTTCAGATCCTCTCTAAGCCGAAGATCCTTGATGTGGCGCGGTCTGGGCCTATGGTTTTGCGGTAATCCACTTTTGCAAAAATTTTTATTGATGAGGCGCGCAGGCGGGAGCGGATGAGCGCGGATTCCGTGGCGCAGACGCCGCCGTGGGCGTTTCCGTGGTGCACTGGGAGACTGTGAGCGGGCGTAGGCTTCACGTATGATGCAGCGCTGCCCGACGGCGCCCATTCATGCGGCACCTTTCCCTGGCCATGCTCAGGCGCTGTCAGGCAGATAGAAGAAGGCCCCACTGTGTGGGGCCTTCTTCGTTTGGTGGGTTACTCGATGATGGGGGAGAGGGTACTGGCCAGTTGCCCGGCCTGCTCACTCTGACCGGTAAAGGTTTCAGCCTGGGCTGGCGGTGGCCCGCCGTGGTTATGGCTGGCAGCTGTGGCGGCCAGCTGCTCTACCACCGTCATCAGCTGGTTGAGCAAGCGGAAGATGTTCACCCCGTCGCTACCCATCCACGACTTGGGCGCTTCGAAGTGCTGCAGCTCACCGGCGAGCGCCCGGCGAACAAGGGCGACATCCTCCTCCAGATTGCCGCCCGTGGTCTGGCTCATGTTGCCAGCGCTGCCCAGGATCATGTCCTCTGCTGTCAGCAACTCGATATCGCCGAGCGCCTCGATGCGCTTCATGGCCCCGATCTCTTCCACGCTGTTGGCCAGGACGGTCATCCGGTGCAGGCCGAACTCGCCCAGGTACTCGTCTGCCTCGCGGATCATCTGCATGGCCTTGTCGTGCTGACGTCGGTCGGTGTGGCGGCTCTGGTTCCCCACGCTGTCGGTCCGGCTGAACACCTCGGCCCGTTGCTGTTGCAGCTGCTCTCCCGGCTCGATATCCGGCAGCGGCCAGCCAGTGCCCAGGATAGTACGGATGAACGGTCGATCGGCGCGGCCAAAGGCAAACCCCAGCTCGACGAGGGTTCCCTCGATAGGAAACTGCATCAGCCCCTGTTCAGGCCCGCCGAACATCACAGGAAGCGGCACCGCGCGATAGAGCGGCGTCCCTTCGTCTGGTTCACCATCCTCGCCCAGCAGCTGCACATCCACCGCATAGCGCGGGCGAAACGGATCATTGAGCTGGCCAGCGGCGGCCATGTCGCTGATGGCCTCGACCCGCCCGAACTTGGGCAGGTGCATCTTGTCGGCCAGCTCTGGGAACTCCCCCTCCATCTTTCGGCGTTCTGGTGACTTGACGGGTTTTCCCGGGGTGGCTGTGGTCAGGGTCATCTCATCACCCTTGAGTCTGACGCGCTCCACCCGCTTGCCGTTGACGATGGCCCCCGGGCGCATGGCCGGGATCGGAGCCAGGGTGAAAGTGTTGCCCGCCTGCTTGGCTGAAAATGCAGGGTCCAGCTCCACTGGTTTATCCGCCCAGCGACTGTGGGCATGACTGCCTACGAAAATGGCGCCATCCGGCTGCTGATGCCAGATGAAGTCAGGGACCGAGAATGCGCGGCCGGCATGGTCTAGCAGCTGATAGCCGGTGCCTGCGCTGGTGAAGTTGGGGATTGGGGTATCGGTGTAGTCCGCCCCGTCCGGCAGCATGAAGACGAGAGAGGTCTGATCGGTCAGCCACGCTAGCAGGTTGCGCAGGGTGGCATGCTGGATGCTGACCGGGAACTTGCTACCTAGGATCCCGGCCAGCTCGCGGCAGAGCAGCTTGTTGGCACCGTTGGCGGCTGGCTGCACGTCGTACACATAGCCGGTAAACCAGCGGCGCAGCTCGCCGTTGTAGCCGGTATCCACGGTTAGGGTCTGCCCTTTGGTAGCCGAGCCCTCGATAGTCAGTGCCGCACGGCCGCCGGCGGAGAGGTCGAGCACGATGTCATGGTCAACCAGGTGTACCGGCTTACCACTCAGGGTCAGGTTGGTCGAGAGTCTCATGCCATCAGGTCTCCCAGCTTGTTATCCAGCCCCTTCATGGCCTGCTCCCATGAGCTCAGCTGTTCCTGCTCAGATGCTGCGGTGCTGCTACCGGCTTTGGTTGGCGTGGCATTGGCTGTGCTCTGCCCCACGGTGACAGGAGCCTTGGGCAGGCGCTGCTCGCGTTTCTCCGGTACCGAGTTATGCTCGCGCAGGGTGAACTGCACCTGCCACGCCAGCAGGCCCTCCTGCTCGCTGGCGGTGATGCGGCCGGCGAACTTGGCCTGGCGCACCTTCACCGACTTGGCCAGCAGTGAGCCAACCCGGTAGATATGGCGCTTGCCGCCATCGCCCTTGGCGTCCGCCAGCTCAAACAGGCGGCTCAGGGTCTGCTCATCGTTGAACGGCACCAGGCCGGAGACATCGAGCTCCTTGGCCTTCTCGCCTTGCTCAGAGCTGCTGGTTGAGCTGGTCTGGCCGCTCTGGTCCTTGTCCTGGAACTGCATCGAGGCGTAGATCCGCATCGACTTCATAACGATGGGCTCACCGTCCAGGGTGAGCATGGCGGTTCGGCTCATTGGGTTAACTCCTGCCAGAAGGTGAGCGGTGAGGGTGAGAGCAGCAGGGCGCCGACGGTCATGCTGTGGCCGTGGTCTGGATGGGCACTCTCGAGCAGTTTGGCTGCCAGGCTGGCTGGCTCGCCGTAGCCGTGCCAGCTCCAAAGCATTCCGGCAAGGTTTGGCTTGTTGGCCATTCCCTCATCCAGTTTGGCAACCCGGGCAGCGCGCTTGGTGGCCAGCGCTGCCAGTTTGGCTTTGGTCGTCGTCGGTGCCGGCGAGTTGTTCTCACTGCTCTGCAGAGCATCTCTGGCAGCAGTCAGCATCAGTTGGCGGCGCAGCGGATTCCAGATCAGCGGTTCTTCTGTCTTCCAGCGCGGCACCCTGGCCGCAGCGGGCTGAGCCATGATGTCGTTGTTGGCGGTGAGGCGGCGCAGGGTCGCGCACCACTCTGGCAACGGCAGGATAGTGCAGACCTGCGCCAGTTTGGTGGCCAGTTCCTGCTCGCTTTCGGCGGAGACCAACCAGGCCACGGCATGGAGTTGTCCGGTTGGCCACATGGGGTCGGCGCCATCTTGCAGCTTGGCGGCCATGGCTCCAATAGCTTTGGGGACGGCCAGGGTGAATTGGCCGCCCTGTTCTTGGCCGACGCCGTGTTGATATGGGGTTACGGTGAGGTAACGGTCGGTTACCAGCCGTTGGTCGAGCAGGAGACTCATTCTATTTAATCTCCAGCGCAGATAGCCTTTCAGTTAACAATTCAATGGCTTTTTGCTGTGCAGTAACCAGCTTTTCAAGAGCACGTAACTCAGTTTTTCTACGCTGCACATACGCAGTCAGCGGTGGAATAAACTCGTCGTAACCCAAGGACATCACGTCACAACCGCCATTCACGGTATGATCCTGGAAACCGCCGAAGTCTATACCGAGTTTTTCACAAAGCGCTTTTATCTTCTGGGCTCTAAACCACTGGTGTCGGCGGTTACGTTTTTTGCTGCCATCTTTTGGCAGATGGCGGAAACGGGTTTCGAAGATCGGCTCGGCTGTTTCGAGATCGATGCCGACCTGAACTTGGTGCTCTTCGAGGTAGTCGTCACGCATGTCCCAGAAGCCTTCCTCGGCCTCTAGCCCGTCGATGAACTCATCACCCAGTGTGGTAGGGCGCAATTCAGCTTTATCCCGCTCATCGGAGCGGTTTTGCACTGTGCCGTAGACGTAGGTCGTAGTTGCACTGTCACCGATTTGAACTTGGTTATTTCCGGAGACGCTCGAGTTGGCGCCTACGCCAGTGCAGTTTGTCAGTGTCGTGGCATTCGTCGTGTCCTGCATAAACCTAAGGCTTGAGCGACCAATTGCTGTATTGGTGTTGCCAGAGGTTAGCACTTGCAGCGCATCAGAACCGAGCGCCACGTTATCGTTGTTGGCGCCAATCTCGCGGCCCGCTCGGGTGCCGATCAGCGTATTTGCTGAACCAGTAGTCAAGTTCCTTGCGGATTCAAAACCTACCGTGGTGTTATTTCCTCCCGTGGTCGCCTGCTCCTGAGTGCGGGAACCCACTGATGTATTGCCGGATCCTGTAGTCGTTTTCTGACCGCTCCATCCTATCGCTGTGTTATCGTTACCGCTCACGTTAAATCGCAGAGAATAGCTTCCCAGCCCGGTATTTCTCAATCCTCCATCGTTCGAGTAGAGAGACTCATGCCCTACAGCCGTTAACTCAGAAACTCCAATATTACTGAATAGCGCAGAGGTACCTACAGCCACGCAATAATTAAACGTGGTTCCAGCGTGGCCTGTATCAGTCCCCAGCAACACGTTGTCGTGAGCTGATGTCGCATCAAGAAGACTGGAGTGACCAATTGCAACGTTACGGGTTCCGGTTACCCCTGGGCCGCCGCCACCGCCAAGCGCGCGGTAGCCGATACCCAGGTTGTACGGAGCTCTATTGCTGGACATGCAGAATGCGCCAATGGCGATAGACCCATATTGATCAAGCTCAACCCCATTACCAGCCGCCCTGTACCCTACGGCCACCGCGTAGCTTGTAGGCCCTGCGTCACCCAATGCGGAACTACCTACAGCAGTGTTACCGGCAGTATTAGCTCCCAGCTTACCCATAGCGGCATGGCCAACGGCGGTGTTGTCGCTACAAGTCCCGGTAGCCAGCTCACCTGTGACGTTGCCAATCATCACGTTTCTGTATGGGCTCATGGCCCGGTACAGCGACTGAGGCCCCATTAGGATATTTCCGTCGCCAGTGACCGCTGACAAGCCAGCGGCCTGACCAATCATGATATTGCCGTTCCCGTCTAACATCTGCTCGCCAGCGGAAGGGCCTACAAATGTGTTGCCTTGAGGGCGTGGGGTATTACCTCCAGGCTGGTAAGGAACATAACCATCTAGATTACGTGCGCCGTCTGGAGAGTTTAACGACAGCGGACTTACCGGCACGGTGCCAAGTTGGAACGTCCCGTTAATGGCCCAGATCTTCACGGTGTCAGATGGGGTGCTGGGTGGCGCCTCAACCGTGCGCGGCTGGAACAGGGTTATATCCTGACTCACATCGTTGATGGTCACTCGCATCTGCGAAATGTCGTCCCATTCATATGGGATTGTATACCGCTCACTGGATGAGCCGGCACTACCACCTTTACGCCAGACCTCAGCTTTATCAAACCGGAGTTTGCCGGGGCCAAAATAGTATCCATCTGGTCCGAGATCTCTCGGGGTAGTTAGCTGGAATACCCCTTCTGGTACATGAATAGGCCCACCGGAGGCCCTTTCTTCCGCCTTCTGGAACGCCGCTGTATTCACTACAGATGATGCAGTAGGAGATGCACCAAAATCCTCAACACTGACACCTGAGCCACCGCTGCCACCCTGCCCACGACCATCCACGACGGTGTTGTCGGCCTGCACGGTGCCCAGCTTGGCCACGTAGTGCTGATAGCCATTGCCATCCACATGGTCGGTCAGATCGGCCACGCTGGTGATGATGGTGAAATGGTTCTGATACTCGGATAGCAGGGAACCGGCGCGGTGCACGTCTACCCAGACGCCGATCGGCTTGGTGCCCGGGTAAATGACCTCTGGCTGTTTCAGCTCGATGCGCAGGCCGCCGACGATGGCCACACCCTGGGTAACCTGATGGCCTCCATCCTGTTGCACGACCTTGAAGCCATCGCCGATGAAGGTGTGGTGGCCATAGAGCTGGCTGGCCAGCTGGCGCAGGTCTTCATCCTGCCCGCGCAGGCGGGCGGCATAGTCGATCTGCCAGGTGCCTGCATCCACGTTGGTGAGAGTCGCCTCGGCGGCCTGGTCGTATCCCATCAGCATGGACTTGACCAAGGAGTTGCCGGTCTGGCCGGTGGTCTGGTCGGTCTTGAGTTTGGTCTCCCGCCCCTTGTAGACAATCATCCCGATCACGCCGTTGGCCTTGTTGCGCAGGAACATGGCGTTGAAGCTGAAATCGCCGACTGTGGTGTCCATCACGATGGAGTAGGCCACCGCGTTGCTGTTGACGCGGCCGCGCTGGTCCACAGTCTGGCGATAGACGATCTGACCCGCCGGAGGCAGGCCGGTGTCCGGATCGATGGGGGCGGTGATATCCAGATTGGGGATATCGGCCAGCACGAATTCATCCAGCACGACCGGTTGCTCTGCGGCCAGGCTGGACTGCCAATATTGTTCGAATGCGTTGGTAATAACCTGTCCCATCAGGACTCCTTGCGGGGGAGATACGCCCCGTAAACGTGTTGAATGAAATGGATCTGGCCAGCGATCAGGCGATGCTGGCCGGCGGGTTTATTGAGAGAGGCGGCGAACACCTGGTGACTCATGTCGATGCGGCCGGCATGCAGGTATGCCACGGCCGGATAGAGCACCTGGAAGCGGTAGCGGCGGCAGGTGCGGCCGTAGTGCTGGATCAGGGTCTCCATCAGCTGCTGGTTTTCGACCAGGGCGCTGTCGGCCACCTCGATGATGATGACGTCCCAGGGGGTGCCTTCTTGCCGTTCATGAAGCTCACACCAGCCGATGCCCAGGCGCTCAAAGATGCGCTTGAAACCGGCCACCTCTCCCGAGTCCTGAGCGTTGATGAAGGCGTACTTCACCCGCTTGCGGAACAGGGTTAGCGGCTCACCCTTGAAGCGGGTGATATCCCGCTCCCAGGCGATCAGCGCCAGCATGGACTCGGAGCAGGTCAGCGGGTCTTGCTGGGTGAGCGGTTGCAGCAGCCAGCCACGCAGGCGGCGCCAGAACGCCATGATCCCCTTGGCCAGGAAGGCCGGTTCCTTCACCCCTGCGGCGATGGTCTTGCCATCTTCCCACCATGGGGCCGTGCTCTCTGGTAACTGCGGGGCCTGGTCCTGGTGGTCGAGCTCAGTGGTCTTAGTCATGGAGGAACACCTCCAGATCGGTCAGGCGTGGGATGTCGAGTCCGGAGACGATATCCAGCTCGGCGAAGTGCAGGCTCTTGATCTCGGGGAAGGCCTGGTGCAGCTCTCGGCCAAGCTGACTCAGGGAGAAGCGGGACTGCGGCCAGGTGCGGGTCACCGAGGGGTAATCGGCGGACTGGCGGAAGGCGGCCTTCACCATCAGCCCTGCATCCCGGCTCAGCGCCAGCCGCTGTTCGGCGGTCAGGTTATCGACCGGCCACAGTTCCAGGTGCAGGGCGTACTCGGTTTCCGGCATGGCCATCACCTGCAGGTCATCGCCATGGCCGTGGTTGCCTTGGTTGTTCACGTAGTCGTTGAGCTTGTCGATCAGGCTGGCTGGGGTGGTTCCCACCTCCAGCAGGATGAATGCGTTGGCGGTACCTGGTCCCCGCGGGGCGTCATGCTCGAAGAAGATGTGATCGGCACGGATCCCCGCCACGCTGGCGAGCATGGAGCGGTAAATCGCGTCGATGTGGTAGCGCCCTACCGCAGAGAACTGGTTCTGAATGCGCAGCCCCAGAGCATCGTTGCTCTCGGCATCGGCCCCCTGTGTGGTGACCCAATCGCGGTCGGCGTTACGCGCTGACAGGATACCGGTCACCGGTTTACTCAGTAGGTTGTAATAACCGGGGGCCAGATTCCAGCCGCTGCCGGCGAACTCAGCCTCACAGACCACCTTGGCTACTGCCTCACCGGCAGGGCTCACCATCTCCTGCAGGGGGCGCAGGCGATAGATGGTGCCGTTGATGCGCTCAGTGGTGATCCAGACATCGGCCGGGATGGTGACGGCTTCGCTCGGGTTGACCTTGATGAAGTTGACCAGGCCCCGGGTCTTCTGGGCGGCCTTGCGGGTGAGATCCACATCCCACGCCTTGAGGTCGAGATAGGCATCATGGGCGGTGGCGGCAAAGCTGGCGGGCAACACATGGCCCGCCAGCAGGGTGCGGATCAGCCACAGCGCCGGGGTGATGACCACGCCGCGCACCAGACGCCAGAACGGTGACACGTCGCTGTCGTTGGTGATAAGCGACCCGGCGGCCTCCACCTCTTTCTTGAGCTCGGCCTCCATGGCCGCCTCGGTTGTCGGCACCCCGCTTTTTGCCAGCAGGGCCATAAAATCCACGGTGGGGCGCAGGTTCACAGGGTTACCTCCAGATCGCCGAATTCATAGGTGCGGGCCGTGACCAGGATGCGTTCCGGCGATTCTTCGCTGATCAGGATGGTGCCCGGGATCAGGCGAACGTCGTTCTCAACCAGCAGTTCGATCTCGGTCATCACATCCGCACGCAGGGTGGGGCTGCGTTCGCCGATGAGCTTGCGGGCCAGCCCCGACTCCATGATTCGGTGCTTGATGTCCTGGCCGATGCTGTGGCGGTCTTGCGTCATGCGTGGCTGGCCGCCTGCATCGATCTGCCATGCGCCGTCTATGACCAGGATGTCGATGTATTTGGGATCGCTCATCACGGAGTCTCCAGCCATGCGTTTTCAGCCATCTGCTCAGGGGTCATCGGGTTCTGGCTGGTCATATGAACCTCACCGATGTGCAGCACTTTGGCCGGTTTCTGGTTGGCGGTGGTCGCTGCTGCGTTGGCCTGGATCAGCTGCTGGCCAATGCCACCGGATGGGACGTTGCTTTGACCGCCCTGGCGATAGCGTGCCAGCGGTGCGTTGATGTTCTCGGGGTTGGGCAGGTTGAGGTCCGGCATGGCGCCCGCCTCAATGTTGACGCCCGGGATCATGTTGAGCTTGTCGATCAGCCAGTCGATGGACTTGCCGAGCAGTTGGAACACGCCCCAGTCTGAGAAGGTTTTTTTCAGGTCATCCCAGTAGTAGATGACCGCTGCGACAGCGCCGATCAGCAGCACTATCCCGGCTATGATCAGGCCTATTGGGTTGGCATACATGGCGATATTGACCGCCAACAGGATGGCACGAAAGGCAACCAGCCCCGCCTTGAGCAGGTTGAGCGGCGCCATGATGACGGTCCAGGCGATGCCGAGCCCCAGGGTGGCCAGCTTGGCCAGACCGGCGACCAGCATCCATGCTCCGGTGACCATGCTCAGGCCCACGATGGTCAACATGGCATAGCTGATTACCTTGGTCAGGTTCGGGAAGAGATGCGTCCAGCGCAGCACATCATTGGCGCCATCGGCAAATAGACCGACCACCGCATTGATGGCTGGCAGCACCACGCCAAAGGCGGCGGCACGGATGGCGAACCATCCTTGCGTCACCCGTTCCCACTGATCGGTCATTGAAGCGGCCATTTGTTCTGCCTTGCCCATGCCGTGGGTGTTGGCCAGCGCGTTGATGTTGGTGGCCAGGCCCTTGGTGTTGGTCATGAGCAGCTTGATCATGGCGACCGCCTCATCCGAGCCGAACGCCTTCTTGAGCTCATCCCCCTCGGCCACGCTCATGGTCTCGCCGTAACGTATCTTGAGCTTGTCCAGGATGGTGAGCACCGGCAGCATGTTGCCTGCCGAGTCGGTGAACTGCATGCCGAGCGCCTTTTGAGCGCCACCGACACCAGCCAGGAAGGACTTGAACTTGGTCCCGGCCTCGCCGCCGCTCATGGTGGCCTGCAACTGGCCCAGCACTGCGAACTGTTCATCCATCGACACCCCGGCCGCCGTGGCGTTGGCACCGATCGCGCCGAACGCATCGGCCATGCCCTGGCCGGTGGTCTTGAACAGTTGGACCGCCAGCGCCGTTTTGCCGGCGACATCTTCCACCCAGTTGGCCTTGCCCATCTGCTTGGCCTGCTGCTCGAAGATGCCGTACATGGTGCCCATGTAGTTGGTGATGGTGGCGGTGTCGGCTTTTGTGGCCTTGGCCAAGGTAGTTGAGGCGCGAGTGAAGGCTGGCAGCTCGTTACCCTCCAGCCCGGCGATGGCGGACTGGATGTCGTAGGAGGAGCGCACGATCTCGGTGGCCGAATTGCCATACTGCACGGACAACTTGAGGGCTTCGCGGCCGAGCGCCCCGAGCACGTCCTTTTGCACATCGAGGGAGGCCACCTCGGCGAGGGCCCTGTCCATCTCGATGGCCGGGCCAAGGGCGCCTTGGATTGCCATGACGCCGCCCGCCACGGTCGTGGCCCCCATGGCCATATTGCTCCAGCCCTGGCGGCCCGCTTTGCTGACCTTGTCCATCTGGGCGTTGATGCCGGCAAGGGGCTTGGTGACCTGGTCAACCAGTGCCACCTGCATCATCAATTTTTCCATCCAGGCCATCAGTCGTTACCCGTTCAGTGCTTTGGCAATGCCCTCGGCCACGGTGGCGGCGTTGGACTCTCGGTGGTGCTTGTCTATCCACATAGCGCGGGCCAGGCTGTCGAGGTCGTCATCCTCATGGGGCAGGTAGTAACGGCGCAGCGCCAGCACCTGCTCCAGTTGGTTCCGCTCGATGGCCTCGGCACGCGCCGTCAGTTTTTTACGGTGATGTCCAGATCGGGCGCGAATTCCTTATTCACGGCACCAGCCAGTTGCAGGGCTGCGCTGGGGCGCTTGAGCAGGTCATCGAGCGCCTCTTTGCTCTCCTGGCAGACGATCTTCTTGAGGTAGTTGTGGGCAGGTGCCACCTTGTCGTTGGGCATCATGTCGTTGATGAAGCTGTTGTAGGCCACCATGGTCGGGGCAAACTTCAGCTCTTTGCCTGCGACTTCCAGGGTGATGATCGGTGTGCTCATGGGGTTGTTTCCTCTTGTTCAATCCAGTAGGTCAGGGTGGTGATCTGGGTTTGGCAGCGGCGCAGCGCCGTCTGCAAGGTGGGGATAAACTGCACGGCATCGCCGTAGGTGCTGCCCGTGAATTCAGGCTCCGGGCAGTTGGGCACCAGCCCCGGCGGTGGCAGCCGCTTGACCACCCGGGTCTGCACCACTGTCGTGGGTTGGCTGGAGCAGGCGCAGAGCGCCAGCAGGCAAAGGCTCGCGAGCGCAATCCGGGCGGCCCGCTGGCGGCGTGGCCAGGGCTTGTTGCAGTTCATCGGCTGTTTTCCTGTTCTGGTTGTCGAGCTTGGCCAAGGCGGCGTTCTGGTTGTTGAGCAGCAGGCGCAGGCCCTTCGTTATCAACTGCTGCCGCTGGAGCTCGGTGGCCTGCTGGTCGTTGGCCGTCTGCAGATTGGTGATCGTGGTTTGCTGCTCTGTCAGGGTGCGCTGCATATCCACCGTGCGGCGATGGGTGACATAAAGCGCCAGCACCAGGAGCAGGCCCACTATCCCCAGCACCTTGCTGAAAGTGCTCATGCCAGCACCCCGCCAAACTCGGTGAACTTGGCCAGCAGATCAGCCAGCTTGTGCTCGCGCTGGCCGTAGCCGGCACCGGGCAGGCTGGCCCAGATGTTGGCGCACTTGGCGATTGCCTGGGGGATACGCCCCTTGATCACGTCGTCCAGCGCCTTGCGCTCGCGGATTAGCTGGATGGCCCATGTGTCTTGGGAGGCGGGGCCAAAGTCCGGCAGGCGGAGAGCCGCCTGGTAGTGGCGCCAATGGCGGGACAGGAACTGATAGCGCCCGGCGGCTGTGCTGTGCAGGGTCGGATTCACCCGCACCAACACATCGGGGTGTTCGCGGTAGTCCTGGAAGAACCTGCCCGGGTTGACCAGCTTGTTGTAACCATCGTCGCCCAGTCCCTTGGTGCCCTCGGCATAGGCGATCAGGTCGAGAAAGGCGGCCATTTGGGGATGGCAGTCACTGCGCGGCATTGTTGTCCTCCTTCTTGCTAAACATCAGTGCAGCCCGGTCCCGGATGATGTCGATCCCAAGCAGCCCCACCACGCCGCCCAGGAACGGGGTGGCCTCCTGGGGGATCCCGAGCAGGTGGGTCCCGGTGGCGGCCGCCAAGGTGATGAGGCCGCACAGCAGGGATTCGATCAGCCGACGGCGACCCCGTCCGCCTGCATAGGTGATGCGCAGGAAGGCGATGGCGAGTGCCAGCAGGGCCCCATAGACGGCGGGCCAGTTGTCCATCAGCCATGCCAGCAAGGCGGTGGCTAGGGTCGGGTCTTTATGAGGCATGTTGTTCATGTCCGTGGCTCTGATTAGCGGCCCAGCCTCTCAAGGCGGGTCTTGCAGGGGACGCACAGGCGCACCCCTGGTACATGGCGGCGGCGTTCTTCCGGGATGGGGTCGTCGCACTCTTCGCACAGGTGCCGGCTATCCCCCTGGTAACTGCCTTTGCCCACCTGGTTGGCCAGTTGGGCCGCCAGCATGCGGGCGGCGTGACGGGTGGCACGGTCGATGTCGTCCAAGCTCCCCCCTTAACCCAGCAGGTGGCGGGTGTCTTCCTGGGAGAGGTAAGGCACGCCGTTGATGTGAACGAAGTCGGGGGAGGTGACGAACCCCTTGATTTTGTGAACCCCCTTGCTGCCCCCCTTGGGATCGACGTCGAGCAGGTCAGAGATCTGCAGCTTCACGCCGAAGGCCTCCACCTTCATGGTTTCGTCGCCGGTGTCGGCGTAGAACAGCACGTCGTCCGGTGCCATGCCGCGCCAGCTACCGGCCCGTTTGGCTGCATCGCTCAGCAGGGTGAAATTCTTGGCATCGAGCTCGAACTCCACCTCGGCGGCGACATCGCCATCGACGAAGCCATCCGGGATACCCCGGGTCTGGGCCACGGCGCTGTTGTCGGTGATGGAGAGACTGGCTTTCTCGACATGGACCATGGTGCCCATCAGCGTGGTGTCGAAGCTCTGGCCTGAAATGCGTCTGGTCATGGGTTAGCCCTCCCCGTTGTTGAGGCTCAAATCGAGCATGATGTTGACGGTGATCCCCTTGGGGCAGTCCACGGTGCGCACTACCACATAGACGGAGACCAGGTTCTTGGCGATCCACTGGATGCTGATGTCGCCATCCTTGGGGGAAGCTATGTCGCCCGGGAACGGCTGGCCGTTGATGGTGGTGGCCTTGGCCATCTCGCGTAGGTCTTTGCCGAAATACATGATGGCGGCCGCGGTACTGCCCGGAGTGGAGTTGAACGAGCGATCCCCGATGCGGGCGATGGCTCGCAGGCGCATCCGGCGAGCGGTCTTGTAGGCCACACGCAGGTTTTCGATCACCTGGTAGTCGCCGCCCTCGGCATCCAGGGTGCGGCCATCGGCCCAATAGGTGCCGTCATAGTCCGGATACCACATCGGTACCGAGTAGCGGTTTTGTTCCAGGGTTTGCAGGGTGGCGAGCGGCAGCGTGATCCCGGCCTTGTCCACCGGCTTGTTGCCAAGGCCCACCAGGGCACCGGTCTTTACCCGGCAGGGGCTGTCGGCGATGCTCACCGCCCTGTTGCACAAGCGACCGGCATAGACGCCAGCGAGGTTGGGCCACAGTTGCGGCACCAGAGAAACCGAGCTAGCGGCGATACCGTCTTGCAGGGTGGCCAGCGTGGTTTCGTATTCGCTCCAGTCCTGGCTACCCTCACCAGTGGAGACGATGCCCGGTACTGCCAGCAGCATGAACTGCCAGCGCCCCCATTTGGCGATCAGTTCCTGGTTGAGCGCATGGGCGGCATTGATGCCTGCCTGGTCCCACTCCTGACCCAGCACCACGACACCTTCAAACGACTGGGTCTGCTGGGCGGTTCGCACAGCGGCCAGCCAGTCGCCATCTTCTGGCAGCACGTAGGCGGCCGCCGTCCAGTTCTGGCCTGCGTTGTCACGGCTGGCCAGCAGGTTGGTCTTGAGCTCGCTTTCACCCTCACCCAGCAGGGTGTCAAAGTCCGATTGGGTGTTGAGTGAGAGCAGCTTGCCGGTGTTGCTGGCGGCACTGCCGATGAACAACAGGTGGCGCTCGACCTCGGTCACTGGCCCCTGCATCTGGTTCAAGTTGTTGATCTGTACATAAGGCCACATGCCGTTATTTCCCCTTCATGTCTTGCTTGTTGACGTCCCAGCCGTAATCGATGCTCTGCAAGGCGCGGGCGAAGGCCTGCTGCCGTTGCCTGGCGTTGGCGCCCAGGAACGGGCGGGCTGGTAGCTGGATCTCCCAGCTCTCTTTCACTGGTTCGTCCTTGAGCTTCTTGATAAGCAACCCCGCCTGGGCGTAGTTGAGATTGGCGGTGATCCAACCCAGCGATGCCGAGCGGTATGCCCGCTTGCGCTTTCCAGGACGCTTGAACCCAAGCTCGCGCAGCTTGCGGGCCTGTGCCTTGCTGGCCTGCTTGTTCTTGCCCACATCACTGGGGGCAATGCGGCGCCGGCTGGCGGCCGTCACCTTGTAGGTGTGCCCCTTCTGGTGGGTGTTAGCGATGACCCCTGCGTGGGCGCTCATGGTGCCCTTGGTGAACCCCAGCTCTGCCATGTCCTGGCGAGGCTCGCGGATCTGCAGCAGCTTGGGCAGGCCACGCAACATCTTGCGTTTGCCCCGCTTGCGCGGTGCCCAGGCATTGCCATTGGGGTCTTGCTGCTGGCGCACGTTACGGGTGGCCAGCTTTTTCATCTCGTTGGCGGCACGCCACACCAGCCGCTTGCGCTTCTTGGGGGGCAGGGCCAGCAGGTTGAGCTGGTCTTTGCCTCGGTGCGCGTCGAGCGTGATGGTGATCATGCTGGGCCCCCAATCTGATGCTGTCCTGTATCACCCACGTTCAGGTCGATGTGCTCGGCTACCCAGATGTCATATGGGGCCACGTTCCAGCGCTTGCCGAGCCAGTTAATTAGCCCTTGCGGGTGCTCGATAAGACGCAGCGGTTCAGCGAAGGGGAGCTGGATCTCGAGGTCCGCAGTCTGCTCGTCGTTCGGGGTGACGGCGTACTCTGGATCAGACAGCTCGAACTGCTCGCGAAAGTCGTCGTGTTCCTGCACCCAGGCGGCGACGGCCGCCAGCAGAATGGCCGGATCCAGCTCTCGAAACGGCAGTTGCTCGATGGTGAACACCGCCTGGTAGGTGAGCCAGGCCACATCCACCCCGGTGGGCCCCATGTTCTTTGGTTCGAGCTTGATGGTGCCGTTCTCCATCCAGCTATCCAGGCGCTTATGGCATTTTCCCGGCAGCACCCGCAGCAGCTCGGCGTGGAGCGCATGCAGGAAGTAGCCCTGAGCCTGCTGCTCGTTCATGACTGCGCTCATATCAGCGATACCCCCGCCCGGTGCTTGCCCTTGATGCTGCGCACCAGTTGCTGGCTCTCGGCCAGTAACTGGGCGCGCTGGTCCTGGGATCGCTCCACCTGGTTGTTGGCTGTGGCCCGCTCGGTGACGCTGGCGAACTCGGGTAGCAGCGCGGACTTGGCGCGGGCGAATACGGCGGCCAGGTACTGCTCGGTCAGGGCGTTTCTGTCGGAGTCAGCGCCATCGTCAAGGCTCGGCCCCGGTACGGCGGCGGCACTGGTATAGCCCTTGCCCTGCAGCGCGGTCTGATGGCTGGCGAGCTGCAGGTTGATTTCAGAGACGGCGGCGAGCAGGGCGGCGCCGGTGGTCTGCTGGTCCAGATCGGCAGGCAGGGCGCGGCGGCGTTCGAAGTCGGCGACGGCAACATCAGGCCAGAACCCGTCATTGCGGATGGTGGCGGCGCTATAGTCGATGTCCTTGCCTGCAAACATGTCTGGACCCCTGTTGATACTTGCCAATGTGAACACCACTGCCCCGGTTGCCCGGGTCGCCGATGGCGCGGCGAGAAAAGGTGCACCCCTGTAGCCACGGATCGCAGGATTCGGCGCGAGCCTTGCGGCTGGCCTATCCTCCCCGCCGGGGTGCGACGGCGCGGAGAGTCGGTTACTCCGGATTCAGCGCCCGGAGGCGCATGGCAATCTTCTGGCGCAAGGTGCCGACGCCCACCTTGCCGTGCAGTTTGTCGGCCTGGGCCAGCCAGTGGTCGGCCTGCTCCAGGGTGGCGCTATCCCCAACGGCGCTGGGGCGGGGCTGGCCGTCGTGGTCGCGCAGCAGCAGGCAACCCGCAGCCTTGAACCACTTGGCGGTCAGCCGTTCGTTGAGGCGCCACTCGTTGCGCACCTTGTCGAACACCCGGGAGAACCAGGGCTCGACGGCGTGCCCCTCGGCCGCCTGCTTCTCGGCCCACTCCAACACGGTGTCGGCCACGAAGTGGGCCCAGTCCCGCTTGATGTTGTTCGGGGTGCGCTGGCCCTGGGCGATGGCGAGATCCGCCCAGGCGATGCCGGCATCGAAGTCGCCCACATCGAACGCCCAGATGATAAGGCGCTGAAACAGCTCGTTCTGATAGGGCTGGCCCGACTCGCTGACGGCGGCCAGATAGCGCTCCACATAGGGGCGGTACTTGGGCATCAGCTCATCGCGTTTCATGTTCACCCGGTCGCCGATGCGGGCCAGCTTGCGCAAGCGGGCAATGTCCTGTTCCAGGGCAACCAGTTGCAGGTGCAGGCTGTCGGCCACTGCACCGGTGGCCATGCCAGAGCAGGCGGCCTGCTCGGCCCCCTGCATGGCGAGTACACGTTGCTTGTGGCGTTGACCGGGTGAGCTCATTAATTAACCGCCGACTTCTTCTGGCTTGGCACCGATGACGATGTCGGCCTCTTCAAAGCCGCCATAGGCCAGGTGCTCGCCCAGGGCATAACCTTCCATGCGCCAGTACTGGTTATCGAAGCACTTGCGATCCTGGTTATCCTCAGCCTTGCGGTTGCGAGTACCGCGCTGGGTGTAGCAGTGCAGGTTGTCCAGGGTGGTGACCACCATCCGCTTGCCCGGGAAGAACGGGGGGATGTAGGCCTTGCGCCCGGCGATGGACTCGGCCAGCTTCTGGGCTGCGATCTGCTCGCTCGGCTTGGTGGCTTCGCTGTAGAGCTTGGCCTGAGCGGCGGCCACCAGATCGGTACCTACCAGCACCACCAGACGCGGGTCTTGGCGGAACAGCGGATCGATGGTGGCGTTGATGAGGTCGGAGGCCATCTCATCCAGGGTTTTGTAATCGCCCTTTCCGTCCGGGTCGAAGTAGATCTTCTCGCCAGCCTTGGCCTTGATGATCTGGCTGCCGTTGTTCCACTCGCGGGCGATCTGGTGCCAACCCTTGTTGACGTCTTCACCCAGCGGCTTCTCGGTCGGATTGGTGGTTTCGGCGGCTTCTACGCCGTTCCAACCTACCCGCAGTATGTCGAGGGCGAATGCGGTGTTGATGAACTCACCGACCAGGCGGATGAACTCGCCCTCGCTGCCAGCGTTGGCCCAGACACACAGGGTCGCCCAGTCGAGCGAGGCACAGGAGTCTGTCTCAGTCAGCTCGTAGGTGTTGCCGGCCACGCCGACCTTGCCGTTGAAACGACCATCTTTCTTGCGGCCGGTGAACAACTTGCCGATGCCGACCTGTACTACCTGGCCCTTGATCTGATCCACATCCATACAGGTGATGAGGCTCAGGAACTCGACCGAGGCGAGCAAGGCAGAGCGCATGCCGGTTTCCACCGGGCCACTGATGACGCTGAACTGTTTGTCCAGCACGTTTACGGGGATGCCATAGGTCTTGGCCAGGGCATTGCTGTATTGATCCAGGCGTTTACGGGCCTGGGGGGTAAGTGACTGACTCACGGCCGCTCCTTAATAGACGGTGGGGGTATCGTCACCGCCGAGTTCACCTGGGCGCTGGCCCGGCACTTCAACGGAGAACTTGTCGATCTTGCCCTGCAGCTCGCCGACCTTATCGGTGAGGCCGGTCAGGGTCTGCTCCAGCTTGGTGAACTGCTCGGCGGTGATGCCGGCCTTCTCTTCTTTCGCCGGTTCGGTCACCGGGGCGGTGGTATTCGGTTTGGCTTCCAGCTTGGCGCTGAAGGACTCGATCTTTTCGCCAAGGCCGGTCAGGGTCCCCTGCAGCAGATCGAATTGCTCTTTGGTCATTTCCTCATCCTCGGGTTGGCTGGGGGTAGGTTGGAGGGCTGGCTCGCCGTGGCTGGCCAGGAAGCTGAAAAACTTGGATATCAGGCCGTCTGCCTTCTCGTGCTTGGGCAGTTTGAAGGTGGAGAGATCCAGCGGTTCGCTGGTACCGATCAGGCGAGACTCGCCCTTCTTCTTGAACTTGAGGTGGGTGGTGCCGGTGCTGGCTGGCTGGTCGGTGACGCCCAGGCCGCGCAGATAGGTGCGGCCCAGATCGGCAAACTGCTCTTGTGGTTCGATGGAACAGAACTGGTACTGGCCAACCTGGTTGTAATAAACCAGATCCCGGGTCGGACTCAGGATGGCGAACAGCTTGAGCTTGCCATCTACTACGTCGGTCTTGAGCTCCTGCACATAGCCGAAGTTTGCCCAGCGGTCGTGCTCGGGCCATATCAGTGCTGTGTAGTATTCCGGGTCGTAGGTCTCGGCCATATCAGTCAGCCAAGCAGCGGTGATCTCCCTGCCATCGACGGTGGTACCTTCGGTGGCGATACAGACCCAGCCAGTTCTCAAGGTTGATGTGTTCATGCCTACTCCCAAGTGATGCGGGCTCAGGCTATCGGGTCGGCAAGGTGGTTTCACGCTATGGCGTTCGGCGGGATTCGGATCCATCAGGAAATCCGAATTGCTCAGAACATCAGTGGGATAAGTGGGGGGAAGGGGCTGGCTATGATGGCGCCATCATTCACCGGATGGAGGCGCCGTGGCGTACCCCGAAGAGATCCGCAATGCGGCGAAGGGACTCTACCTTAAACGATGGACACCCCAGGAGATCAAGGACGAACTGGGGCTCAACTCCTGTCGTATCATCTACTACTGGGCCGAAAAGCTCGGCTGGCGTGACCTGCTGACCGAAGAGGCGGTGGAGGATGCCATCAATCGCCGGGTGCAGGTGTTGCTGCACCGTGAGAAGAAAACCCCGGGCGAGCAAGAGGAGCTGGACCGGCTCATCGGCCACCATGTCAGCCTCAAAGAGAAGGCACTCAAGTGGGCCGAGCGTGAGCAGGCCCTCAAGACCCAGCGGGCGGAAGGGAGTGAACCCGGGCCCAGCCGTGGCAAGCGTGAGCACAACAGCCAGGGAGGGGGCGGCCGCAAGGGGGGCAAGAAGGCCAAGAACGAGATCGGGCACCTGACGGCCGATGACTTTACCGAGTGGCTGGGTACCCTGTTCGGCTATCAGTTGCGGGTGCGGGAGGCCAAGAACGACCCGGCGCTGCCGCGTACCCGTAACATCCTCAAGTCCCGCCAGATCGGCATGACCTACTATTTCGCCGGCGAGGCGCTGGAAGATGCGGTGCTGACGGGCGGCAACCAGATTTTCCTGTCTGCCACCCGGGCCCAGGCCGAGGTGTTCCGTTCCTACATCTGCAAGATTGCCCAGACCTTCCTGGGCGTCACCCTGACCGGCAACCCCATCGTGCTGTCGAACGGGGCAGAGCTGCACTTCTGCTCCACCAACTCCAACAGTGCCCAGTCCCGTTCCGGCAACGTCTACATCGACGAATACTTCTGGATCCCCAACTTCGAGAAACTGTCTGATGTGGCCAGTGCCATGGCGACCCAGAGCCACTGGCGCAAGACCTACTTCTCGACCCCGTCGAGCAAGGTGCACGAGGCTTACCGGTTCTGGACCGGGGAGCGTTGGAAGGGGCAGCGCCCGAGCCGGGTGGGCATCGACTTCCCAGGCGAAGATGACCTGCGTGACGGGGGCCGCGTCTGTCCTGACAGGCAATGGCGCTACGTCATCACCATCGAGGACGCCATTCGCCTCGGTTGCCACCTCATCGACATCGAGGAGCTCAAGGACGAGTACCCGGAGGAGGTGTTCGACCGCCTCTACATGTGCCGCTTTATCGACGATGCCCTGTCGGTGTTCAAGTTTCAGGATATGGAGCGGGCAGGGGTGGACCCGACCCGGTGGGAGGACTACAAGCCCGGGCGTCCTGACCCGTTCGGACGTCGCGAGGTGTGGATGGGCTATGACCCGAGCCGCACCCGCGACAACGCCACCCTGGTGGTGGTCGCCCCGCCCACCGTCGCCGGCGAGCGCTTCCGGGTGCTGGAAAAGCACTACTGGCGTGGGCTCAACTTCCAGTTCCAGGCGCAAGAGATAGAGCGCATCGCCAAGAAGTTCCGGGTCACCTATCTCGGGGTCGATGTCTCCGGCATCGGCTCTGGGGTGTTTGACCTCTTGAAGCCGGTCTTCAAAGGGGTGTGTCACCCCATCAACTACAGCATCGAGAGCAAATCGCGGCTGGTGCTCAAGATGATCGATGTGGTGGAGGCGAACCGCATCGAGTGGGACAGCTCGGATCGGGACATCCCGCTCGCCTTTCTCGCCATCAAACGCAGCACCACCGGCGGTGGCCAGATGACCTTCCGGGCCGCCCGGGACAACGTGACCGGGCACGCCGACGTATTTTTTGCCATCGCCCACGCCGTGGCCAATGAGCCCCTTGATACCCACCGCAAACGCAAATCCACCTGGGCAACCAGCCAAGAGAAGAAGGCAGCATGACCAAGCGAAAGACACAACAACCGGCCCAGGCGGCCGCCTCATCCCCCCGGCCCTCGGTGGTGTTCAGCATGCCGGAGGCCATCGACCCCACGGCCTGGATGACCGATTACACCGGGGTGTTTTACAACCCCTATGGGGAATACTACCAGCCACCTATCGACCGCAAGGGGCTGGCCAAAGTAGCCCGGGCTAACGCCCACCATGGGGCCATCCTGATGGCACGCCGGAACATGGTGGCGGGGCGCTTCACCAACCAACGCGCCACCATCACGGCGTTCGTGCACAACTACCTGCAGTTTGGCGATGGTGGCTTGCTGAAGCTGCGCAATAGTTTCGGCCAGGTGGTGGGGCTGCACCCGCTCTCGAGCGTCTATCTGCGCCGGCGCGAGGATGGCTGCTTTGTCTACCTGCAGCAGGGCAAGCCGAACCTGATTTACCGCCCGGATGATGTGATTTGGCTGGCCCAGTATGACCCCGAGCAGCAGGTCTATGGCATGCCCGATTACCTGGGCGGCCTGCAGTCGGCACTGCTCAACCAGGACGCCACCCTGTTCCGACGTCGCTACTTCCTCAACGGTGCCCACATGGGGTTCATCTTCTACGCGACCGACCCCAACATGGACGACGAAACCGAGGTGGAGATGAAGGAGATGATCGCGAACTCCAAAGGGGTGGGGAACTTCCGCTCGATGTTCGTGAACATCCCCGATGGCAAGCCCGATGGCATCAAGCTGATCCCGGTGGGGGATATCGCCACCAAGGACGAGTTCGCGGCCATCAAGGGGATCACTGCCCAGGATGTGCTGACGGCGCATCGGTACCCGCCAGCGCTGGCCGGCATCATCCCCACCAATGGCGGGGGCGGGCTAGGGGATCCCGAGAAGTACGACGCCACCTATGCCCGAAACGAAGTGCTGCCGCTGTGTGAATTGGTGCAGGACGCCATCAACAGCGCTGGCCTGCCCCGGGCGCTGTGGGTCACGTTTCGAGAAACGATAGGGGCTGCTGTATAAAAACACAGTCTTATTGATGTAAGATGCAACCTAGTGATTGAGATTTCGATTTATCGGGAGGGGTGATGCGGGTTTTTTGTAAAGAGTGTGGCCAGCGAGGCCGTATTACCAAGACCAATCGGCTGAGCAATGAGGTCTCTGATCTCTATTGTCAGTGCACCGATGCGGAGTGTGGTCATAGCTGGGTAGCCACACTGTCGTTCACTCACACGCTGAGTCCGTCTGCCAGGACGACGAACCAGTTGGTGCTGGGGCTGCTTGGATCACTGACGCCAGAGGGGCGGCAGTTGGTACTGAAAGGACTGGGGGCGCAATAGCGCCCCTTGGCATTAATCTGGTTCAGCCGAACAGCTTCAAATCGGCTTTATGACTATCTTTCATTACATCAGAAAAAAACTGGTAATATCAATCCTCAGACGTGGGACTACTGTGGTTACTATTCGAAATGTAGTCGGCAGCCTCTTGCTCGCTGCCAAATGGATTTCCAGTTTGCGGGTTTACTCTGAGTGAACCAAGCCCATCTATATACCAACCTTGTTGAATACATAGTTCATCTGCTTCGTCTTGGTTTACGTAAATTGGATATAAATTGGTTTCAATTTTATTCATTTTGCGCTCTCTTTAGCATTGATGAAATTATCTTTGTACCAGCTATTATAACTTGATAAAAATCCCTGTACTTCTGCTGGGTCGCCATGATTGTTTGCATCATATTCTAGCTCGCTGGTGAGATCGTGATAGGCAATCGCAAGATCGGTAGCTAGATTATTATGACTGGCTGGAACGATTTGAGCTTGAAGTCCTGCGGCTAACAGGTGATTTCCAACAAGTATCTCGGCTGGTTCGTTATCGAAGCCAGGAAGGTAATCCCATCGCTCATGATTTTCCAGAAAATCCCATATGCTCGCATAGGCCTCCATCGCATCAGGAGAGGCTATGGCAAACTGGTCTCCAGCGCCCATAATATCCACATAGTGGACAAGTATTCTATTTCTATTTTCTATTACGTCCTGCACATAGCTTTTAAGTTCAGGTATTTTGATCTGTAAATCAGGTCTTATTCTAATAATTGCGTCATATTTGAAACCGCATTCAAGCTCATGTGATTTACGCAGATCATCGCATGCCTTTATCTTATAGAACATCTTTGCTTGATTAAAGGTTCTTGCGAACTTTAATGATTGACTAATATTTCTGTTATCTAAGAAGTTCTGCTCCGTCTCTATAACGCATTTCTTAACATCTATGATCTTTTCAATCCAAGATGGTGTCACTATTGTTTCAATTGGTGTAACTAATTTTCTTGATGTGGTAGGGAATCTTGCTGAGAACGCTGGTGTTTCCCGTAAATGAGCAGGCAAATCATTGGTAAGCTTAGAGCCTATGAATCTGTGGATGTGCCGAAATCTTGGCAGAGTACATTGTGCTTTATCCCATGTATGGACAAACACGTCCGCACCTAGAGGCTCAACTATATTCGAGAAGATATGTGGCAAATTTGTCTGGGCACTACGCAATTGACCTGAAATACATACGGCAATTTTTGGCGAGTTAACCTTTCTGGCGCGGACATATGGAGATGGAAGCCGAAGTGCTTCAAGAACGGCTGGGCTGCTACAGCTTTTCAGCACAGAAAGGCTGAAATGTGCTGCTCGCACATGTTCATTTTTCCAAGTTAGAATGTTGGCAGCCCTAATAGCTTCAAGCTGTGCTTGTTCAACTGATGAACCGCCTGATATTTGTGTGCAAGTGAAAGACTCGGACTTAAATCCTATAAGGTCCTCTAGTCTTATTTTTAGTTTTATATATGCACTATTTTCAATTTGGAGATAGTTGTCTACAAGCGCGGCATACGCTTGTTCGTATTGATATGAAAAGAAACTGGCCCTGATGTATAAAAAGGCGTATTCCAGTTTTCCCGGGAAAATACGATAGGCAAGTGTTCTGAAGAATACTACGCGCTCACTTCTCTCACTCTCTGTAGGCAGTATCTGTGTTGCTACATCAAAAAAATCCACCTCACAAGACCCACATCTATAAAGAAGCCAGATTCCTGTTATAGCTAAATCTGTTTTTCCTTCGTCTAAAAGTGAGGTTATGTCTTGGGTTCCGGATTCTGACCGCTTAGTGTGATTCCATTCTTCAACCAGTTTTTCCCAAGACTCTTTTTCACGGCTTACACGGTTTTTGAAATGATTTATGTCTTTGTCTGGGAAGCTTTCCATTTCAATTATTCTTGATGCTGACTGGAAATCCTTCAGTTTCAATGCGGCATCAACAGCAGATTTCAATGAAACACTATCAGAGGCAGCAACAGGGTGCTCGTTGAAAACCGCAAGAGCTTGATCCGGCCGACAGCATTGCAGGTGGAGAGTTATTAACCGCTGAATCAAAAGGACGCCTGGTCCCAAGTTACTGATTGCTAAATCTATTACTTCGCGAGCATCTGCAAACAGCTGAAGCTGTTTAAGCCCGTCATGATGTGCGAGCGGTCCCCGTAATCGGCTAGGCCAGATAGTTGATATGTGAAGGCCTATCGCGGCAACAACCACCCAGTTGGATTCGCTGGATGCTACACCAATGGCGGCTTCGCATTCCTCAATACTGGTGAGTGTATGTTTATAGCCTTTGGCGATTTTCGTAATCAGCGCTGTTGTATGGTCTCTGCGTATGTACGTGTAACTCCCTGCTTTTGAGGGCTGCTCGGGGGTTCTGCTTGTGACCTGCATCAGGGTTCTCTTCTTAGTACTAGAAAAATACTGTGCATAGTACCTGACTGAGAGCGAGCGACAAAGGAGCGGATGATGCATGAGCTGACTTCCCGTAGTAGAGTGTGGCTATTCATGCGATGATTTTTCATTCGTAGTCACCAGTGCGATAAACAATCGACAATGAGCAAGCTACACTGCTGCAAGTAGAGCTTGTCGAATGTTCATTCTCCTGATGTGGTGTTCTGTCGATGGTCAGCCACTACCTGGTGCAGTGCCGGCCGGTATGTTGGGTTGAGCTGTGTGGCAGCACCCGGGTTGGCGCGGTCGATGGCGCTGCCCGGGGCGATAAAGAGGGTGCGGCCGGTGACGGCGCACCGGATGGTTCCGCTCTGGTCGATGGCCACTGGGGTCAGTCCGTCCACGATATGGCGGCGGCCAACCGAGCGGCCATCAGCTGTCAGCACTGGCACGGTGGGGCGGCTGGACTTGGCCTGAAACGGGTTCGGCACCTCGGCGGCGATGGCCGGCAGGGCCAGCGATACGGGGCGAGGGTGACGGCGGCGCAGGATGGCGCAGGCCACGGCCTGCTGTTTGCCCTTTAGCATCCCCACCCACTGGCTGATCTCGTTGGCTGGCCAGCGCTGCTGGAGAATGCAGGTCACCCGGTTATCCAGGCGGCGGTACTCTTCGCGGCTGACGGTCTGTTTGCTACTCATGTTCATGCCCACTCCTCGCTGTAGTCGTCCTGTTCCTGCATCCATTCCGGTGCATCCAGCCCTTCCAATACCCGCCACATCTCGGACTGATAGGGCTGCGGCAGCATCTCTATCCAGCGGTACGCCCCGGCATGGCCCTGCGCCTGGTAGACCTTGCCGCAGAGCTCAACCAGCATCGGCCAGTCCTCATCGCCTTCCGGTACCGCATACTCATCCGGCTGGCCCTGTTCGGCTGGCACCTGGCCTTCCGGTTGCCAATCCGGCTCGCTCGGGATCGCCCGGCTCGACTGCACCTGGCCGTTCTCCAGCCAGAGGGTGAAGCCGTCCGAGCTGACGCTGGCGCCTGCCCGTAAACGCCCGATGGAGAAGGGAGATAAACCCCATTGCTCTGCCATCAACTGATCCGCGAACGCCTCAGGATCCGGCTGCGTACAGTTATTGTCAGAGCTCCAAGGAGCCGGGCTGTCGCCCGACTGAACACCTACACCCCAACCCGAACCCCCGGCGGCCTTGGCGGCCTCATAGGTGCCTGCTGGTACCACTTCCCACCCTTGCAGGCGGGTCTTGATACCCAGGCGAGCGGTGTGCAGCCCCATCAGGCGCTTGATGTCTTCGCCGTAAGCGTTGGCCTGCTCCTCGATGAGGTGGGCCAGCTTGATAGGGTGCTCGGCGCGGGTAGAGAGGGCCCCGCCCATGGCTTCGAGGTAGCAGCGGAAGATGCCGTTATCGGCGGCATAGCGGGCGGCCTCAAAGCGCGGGTCTTGCAAGACCGGCTTGGGTGGCCCCACTAGATCGCCGTGCTTCTTGGCGTTGCTGATGCGGCGCAGCTCACGCCATACCCCGACAGGGGCGCCGCCGATCTGCTGGAAGGTGCGGATCCCCCACCACGCCGCCCAGGCGCAGGCATGCTGGGCACCCTGGTCTGCCTTGGTGCCCGCTTCTTCATCACCATCCACATGCTCGCCGTCGATGTTCTTGGCGATATAGGCGGCGATGTAGCCGGTGGCGTCCCCCTTGGACGGGTCGATCTCCTTCCAGTCGAAGCGCGGGGTAAAGTCGGTGAATGGAATTCCCAGGTTGTTGCGCTCCAGCTCCTGCCGATCATCTGTCAGGGCATAACGCTGCAGAGTGTCGATCACCCCATTCCGGTCGCATTTGCGCATAAACAGCAGCATGTGCCAGTGCGGCGTGCCATCGTGGTGCGGCTCACAAACCCGGAAGCCATAGATAGGCATGCCCCAGCGCTTCAGGTATGAACGGGCCCGGCTCCATAGCTGGCCCAGATAGGCGCAGGTGTCGCGCGGGGTAGCGCCCTGGTACTTGTCATTTTCGATGGTCTTGCCGTTGCGGCCCGTCTTCCAGGCATGGAAGCGGCTCGGGGCTGTCCAGGTGAAGAACACCCCCACATGGCCCTGCTCCTCGGCGTAGTCTTCAAAGCCGCGCATGCGGGTCATCATCTCGGCGCGGCGGTTGACCGGGTTGGCATTGCTCGCTTCCCAGCAGTCCTTCATCGAGACAACCAGGTCGTGCTGCTCGTTCATCACCTCCGACTCGGCCAGCCAGCGCATCATGGCCCGCTTGCGCTCGCGCACCACCTTCATGGTGGCGTTCGAGACGTAGGCAGAGACCCCCTTGCGCACCTTGCCCAGCAGAATGGCGATGTGCTCTTGCAGCCTGTCCCAGCAGCGGTTGATACGCCTTTCCCACCACTTGGCAGATAGCAGGCGCACCATCACGCTCAGGATCCAGTTATCCCTGGCCTCTTTGGTTTTGAAGTCCGGCATCCTGCCGATGAATCCCCACTGGTCTGCTGGCTGCTTGATGGCGTCCCATGTCGCCATCAGATCCAGCTCACCGGCTGCGGCGTTCTGTTCGATGTTCTTCCAAATGGCGGCAGTCTGGTTGGCGAACTGGTTGGCCACCCGCTTGCGCCCGTCATCATCGCGTAGCTGCTGGGCATCGACCGGCAGGGCCATCACCAGGGAGCGGACCCACTTCACCCGTTCCCGCAGCCAGATGTTTGCGCTGCGGCAGTTGCGGGTAGTGCCATCTTTGCGGCGGCGCACGTACTGCTTGAACAGCACCTGGGTGAACTGCATGGAGAGGCCATCGAGCAGTTGCACCGCCCAGACCAGATCGGATTCACCAGGGGCACCGACAAAGGCGGCCTCCAGCTTGGTGCCCGGCATGGCATTGGCGAGGGCATCGATACGGGCCTTGAGGGTCTTCTTGGATAGCGGCAGCTGGTTGCGTTTTGGCGTCGGCAGGCGGCTGATGGCAAAACCAAGATGGCCAGCCTCGGCGGCTGGCCCTGTTTTTTGTTGGTTGGTCATTGGTGATTGTTACCCGGAGTCTTGAGGGTGTGTCTTTTCATGCCGCCACCTCCTGCGCATCTGCGCACATCTCTGGCAAGTTGGCGCGAACCAGGGCGGCCGCGACGGGCGGGCATACTGCATTGCCGCAGCGGGCAACCTGGGCGACCTTGGTGAACTTCTTGCCGCTGGCGTCTCGATCGATGACATACGTGTCCAAGAACCCCTGAGCAGGGAAAAGCTCATGGGGCTCCAACATCCGCATCCCGATATCGACGATCTGGTAATCCTCGCCGCGCACGGTGACCAGACCGAATCGGTCCCGGGTGGTCACGGTATGCAGTGGCTCAGAGCAGGGGATGGTTGAGTCTGTGCCGTAATACTTGAGCAGGAACGCCCGCACCTCGCCGATGTGCAGCCCCCCGGCGGTGACGGTGGGCATGGGCTCGGTTACTGGCTGGCCGTGCTGGCAGGTGCCGCGCAGTTTTACCAGGTGGCTGGTGACCAGTGCATTGTGGTCAACAGTGGTCACGGTCGGCAGCGGCTGGGTCAGCTCGGCACCCACGACGCCTGTGTAATGCTTGGCCAAGAAGGCGGTCACCAGCTGACTCTTGTCGGCCTTGGCCATCACTGTGCCCAGCGGGTCTTCCACTGACTGGCCGACAGAGTTGCCGAACTGGCGGGCGATGACCGGCGCCACCAGGGCGAAGTGCCCCCCTTTAACCTCGGCGCAGATGGTACGCAGCGGCTCATCCGCAGGCATGTTGCGCTGATGACTGGCGTTGGCATGCTCAGTGATGAAGGGGGCAAGTTGTGGTTGCACCAGAGCAAACCCTGGGGCTGCGGTGACTGTCTGTAGAGGCTCATGGAGCCCTTGACCACGGAAAGCATCGTAGACAGTGCGGTTGCTGGTGTGATTGCACTTCACGATGAACGGCTCGGCGGCGTCGATGACGAACCGCTCCACCCCCTTGGCAATCCGGCGCATCGTAGCCTCGGCAAGTGGCCGCTTAACGTTGAGCCCCTGGGCTTTGGCTTCTTCCTTGGTGAGGAAGATGCTAGGGCACGGGATTGACCAATCGATGATGTCAGCAGCGGTCCGCCACGGCAGCAGCTTCCCGTCCTTCACCTCAGCACTTGCGGGGTCGCCATGGGTCGGCTTTGGCCACACGATGGGGGCGCCATCACGGCGAGCGATCAGGAACAGGCGCTTGCGGATGGTAGGGGTGCCATAGTCGCAGGCACGCAGCTCCCGCCACTCCACCTTGTAGCCCTGGCGACGCAGGGCGTTGATGAAGCTGTTGAAGGTGCGGCCCTTCTTGGCAGGGTCAGGGCGAGCGTTGCCCTCAGAGTCGATCAACAGCGGGCCCCAGGTCTGAAACTCTTCGACGTTCTCCAGCATGATCACCCTGGGGCGTACCGTGGCGGCCCAGCGCAGAGTGACCCACGCCAATCCCCGGATCTTCTTGCTGACCGGGGTCGAGCCCTTTGCCTTGGAGAAATGCTTGCAGTCAGGTGACAGCCAGACGAGCCCGACTGGGCGGCCCGCCACGACGTCGCGCGGCACGATATCCCACACCGATTCGCAATAGTGCTCGGTCTCGGGGTGGTTGACGGTGTGCATGGAGATCGCGTCTGGGTCGTGGTTAATGGCGATCTCCGGGCTGCGACCCAGCGCCATCTCGATCCCGGTAGACGCCCCGCCGCCGCCTGCGAAGTTGTCCACCACGATCTCATTGAAGAGGCTGTAGTTACTCATGTGCAGACAGCTCCCTGATGTTGTTCCGGCATGAGGCCAGCGCATGGCGGGCATGCCTCGCCATCTTTCTGGCTGCGACACACTGGCGCAGGGTGAGGGATACCGTGCAGCGTGGGCGAGGTGATAGCCGACGCATTGCCAGCAGGTCGCGCTGGTAGCTGCGCAGGCGGGCCTCGTCGCCCATCATGGTGTCGAACCATCTATCCACACGGGTTTGCAGGTCTGCGATCAGGCGGTGGCTCATGCTGCCTCCTCTACAATCAGGTGGCTCAGACCATCCGGCAGGGCAACACGGTTCCCTCTGTCCCAGATAAACCAGCAGTATTCGCAGGAGTCGGAACCGCCGCCCACGAACCGGGGGCGTGGCACCAGGATCGGGGTCTTGTTCGGGAATCCGATTTCAGCCCAGAACGGCACCCGCCGCTTGCTGCCGAGGAAGTTCACCCGTTGCAGGTAGATGAGCGTCCCGTCCGGTGCGAGTTCGGACAGACTCTTTCTCATGAATTCCTCGGTGAGGGAAAACGGCGGGTTGGTGATGATGACGTCGAACTGGCTGCCAAAGTCCCAGTCCAGGTAGTCACGGCCATGGCGGATCTCGGCCCACTCCTTCTGACCATCAGGTAGTGGGACGGCGTCATAGATGTTCCCCTCGGCGCGGCACGGTTCCATAAAGGTGTCGCCCTGGCGGAACTTAATGTGGCGCATCAGCGCAGCCACGGCGCTGCTTGGAGTTTGGTAGAGCTCGCGCTCGATGGTGTTGCCGGTCGTGCTGCTCATGCCTGATATTCCTCGTCGTCGCTGTCTGCATTTGACTCGCGGCTGGCCAGTGCCAGCACCCCATACATCGCCAGCAGCAACACTGCTGAGCGAGTGACAACCAGATCCTCACGCCGCAGGCCATCACCCTGGTTCAGCTCTGCCAGCAGTTGCACGACTAGCTCGCCGGTGTCCTCGAAGGCAGCCAGCCGCTTGCTCAGCTCGTCGGCTGACCTGTAGCCAATGCAATGAGCAGCGGCCGACATGGCGACCATGCTGGTGTTTACCTCACCGACAAGCGGCTCTGGGAGCGAATCGCCGTTTACACCGACCCAGTCGCTCAGGCTGGCGGCGGTGGTTCTGACCACCCCATACAAATCCAGCACAGCCATCTCTGCTGCCAGACGGGCCCGCATTGCCATAGGGTTTACATAGACTTCGCTCATTCCTCATCCCCCATCACTGAGTCGTCATCGAGCAGATCCGCGGGGCGGCTAGTTACGACCAGCTGCACCTGGATGTACTCATCCCCTGAATAGAGCTCGCCCAGGGCGATGCGGTTTGTCTGCTCAGTGCTTGCCAACAGCTCGGTCAGCAGCGGCAACACGGCCCGCTCTGCCCGCTTGGCGATATGAATGGCGTCGATGCTCATGACTAGGCCCTCCGGTTCATGGTGTGGAATAGCTGGTGCCAGCGCAGTTGCAGGCGGGCCTGCTCACGCAGATTGCGGCCCTCGGGGCCGCGCTTGGTGGTGTAGGTCTTCGCCCTGATGCGGTGCGGCAGATCGGCCAAATCTGCCATGGCTGCCTGCCGGGTGATGGGGTGGAACAGCTTTTTCATGCCACCCCCTCGATGATGCTGATGGCGCCTGAGAGCATGCGCTCCATGCGGGCATACCCGTTCTGGCCGCGCAGCCAGGTGGTGCCGCAGTTGGTGTAACCCTGCTGCACCAGGTAGGCGCTGGCGGCCTTGATGGTCGGTTCGGTGTGACGCGTGATAACAGCAGCCATGATCAGATCCCCCCACGGCTGTTGACGCATGACCAGACTGCACGCCAGGCCATGGCGGCCGGGCGTTCTACTGCATGGATCAGGTCAGGGCTGGAGTTGTAGCGTTGACCCGTGCGGGCCAGCTTGCGGTTTTGCAGGCGCAGGTTGCGCACTGTGTCGAGAATGGCTAGAGTTGGCATGTCGATTTTCCTAGTCGATAAGTGACTGATGAAAGCCCCGCGGTGTTCCACCACCTTTGCGGGGTTTTTTATTGCCCGATTGCTCGCGGGCCGCTTTGTGTCATCTGGTTGGCGGCCATGACGGCGCGCTTCATGCGCAGCTTGGCGGCGCGTTCCTTCTTCTCTCTCTCGATATCCCCGATGGGTCTGGCCACTGGCGCCGGGTGCCACACCTTGGCGTCACAGCCGCCGCGAAACTCCCCTTGGTACTCGAGCGCGATCACCGCCAGCCTTACCGCCTCGCGTTGTGCATGGGGCAGGGCGGACAAGGTGGCGGTCATCAGCTCGCCTCTTGGCTGGCGGGCAATGGCACAGATGGCCGCTTTCTTGGCCTGGCTCAGGGCCAGCCAGTCGGTGTCCAGACTGGAGCGCGTTTTGCCGAACAACTCCCGCAGGATCTGGCAGCCGGCGGTGTTCATGGCCACCTGCTCCAGCGGAGTCAGGCCCGCGAGGTTGCGTTCGTCGTGGTTGATTTGCTTCTCTTGCATGGGTTTCCCCTTACATGGTCATGGTTTGCATCAGGATGTCTGATGCGCAGGCGACGGCCGGCACAGCCTGAAAGCGGGCCTCGACATCGTGGATGAGTAGTGCCAGGGACCCCATGGCGGCGGTGGCGACACTGATGATGGTGTTGCGTTCGGTGCGGGTGACCCGTCTCCGTTCTGCCAGCTCCACCGCACGCAGGCCGATACTGGCAACGTCAGCGTTGAGGCGGATCGCCTGGTGTGGTAGGGATGGCGCCCGGTCGGCGCTGGGGATGGCGATGGCCGTCAGGCCGCACTCCATCAGCATGCCGTCGATCAGGGTTTCGTCCCCGTCGGTGGCGTGGTAGAGCGCGATGAGATCAGCCACGGTCAGGTGATGCGGTTGGTCGGGGTTGAGTTTGTTTCTCAACACCTGGGCGTCGATGCCGGCCAACGGGGCAATCGCGCTGACCTCGTGATTAGATTTGAACCTGCTGCATGCAGATTCGAGGTGCGGGTGTTTGCAGTCGCTACTGATAAACATGGTTCTCGCTCCAATGAGTGCCATAGTGATCAGGAGGTTGCAGGGAGGTAGGCGGCTGCAGCGGCTTTGTGGTAGAGCGCGACCATGTTGATCAGGACGCGGTGCTTGGGGCCTGCCTTGGGCATGATTTGAAGTTCACCGCAGGCAATCATTTTTCTGACCGTACCTACAGGAATGCCGGTATCGGCGCTATAGCGCTCGATGGTTTTGACTGGTGTGTCGATCTGAAGTGCAATCTCTGACATGATAGAAACCCTTTCACCTATTGCTATTTGCTGTTCTTGGTTGCTCATTGCTTTCTGGCGATTGCATGATTGATCCAAAAAAAGCATTGGTCAAGTGGGTGTCTCTCTATTCTCACTAAAACTTGATGGTAATGACTAATGAATGGTGCGCGCTTACAGGAGATTGCATTCAACCAGTCTGATTTCGTGAAACGGCTTGAAAGGATAATCGGCAATGAACCATTGCGGGCTTTCGCACGCAGGGCCGATATGACTGATGGCGGGTTAAGACGTTATCTACATGAGGGGACCATCCCCCCAGTTGATCGCGCTCTCAATCTGGCGCGTGCGGGAGGCGTCACATTTGAGTGGCTGGTATTTGGCATCGGTGACACTGGAAGCAGCACTGGAACGAATCTACCCACTTCGCCAGCCTCTGGTGTTCAAAGCTCTCTTTTAGCCGATGAGTTCACCACGATTCCCGCCTATCAGGTGTTTGCGAGCGCAGGGCATGGCGCCAATATCACAGACGAAGCACTGGCCGAACCGATGGCGTTCCGTACCGACTGGCTGCGCCGTGAAGGGTTTGACCCGGCCAAGATGGCTGTCATCCGGGCCAAGGGCGACTCGATGGAACCGACCATCAATGATGGCGATGTGATCCTGGTGCGATTGAAGAATGGAGAAGCCCCCCGCGATGGGCTCTATGTGCTGCGCCTCGATGGCGGCCTGTTCGTCAAGCGCCTGCAGTTCGACCTGGGCGGCGTGCGCATCATCTCTGACAACCCCCTGTATAAATCCCGTGACCTGAGCAAAGCCGAGCTGACCGAGCTGGATCTGGTTGGCCGCGTGGTCTGGGCCGGTAAGAAATTCTGATGGCAGTTAGAGATAGCGAAGGCCAGGCAAAGCAGGTGGTGGTGTACAGCCATGTCGGTTCGTAAAACAGATCACAAGACAAAACCCTGGCTGTCTGAAATTTACCCGGATGGCCGAGATGGGCCCCGTAAGCGCAAGCGCTTTGCCACCAAGGGGGAGGCGCTGGCGTGGGAATCCCACATGCTCACCGCCAAGCCCTGGCAACAGACAGAAGCAGTGGCCGTTACCGGTGATGAGCGGCGGCTGTCAGACCTGGTTGCCGCCTGGTTCGGACGCCACGGCCAGACCCTGGCTGACGGCGAACGTCGGCGGGACAAGTTGGTGTGGCTGTGCGATGCACTGGATAACCCCATTGCGACCGAGTTCACCTCCGAGCACTTCTCTGCATACCGCGAGCGCCGTCTGGCTGGTGAGCTCTATGTGCCTGGGCAGCGCAAGCAGGTGACGCCGACCACTATCAACCGGGAGCAGCTTTATCTGCAGGCGGTATTCAATGAGCTGGCACGCCTGGGAGTGTGGAGCGGCGGTAACCCGCTGGCCGACCTGCGCCAGTACAAGGTGCAGGAAAGCGAGCTGGCCTATCTCTCCCAGGATGAAATCGAGCAACTGCTCGATGCCTGCAAAGAGCAGCGGGATCTGTGGCTCATTGTGATGCTCTGCCTCTCGACCGGTGCTCGCTGGTCCGAGATTGAGAAGGTCAGCCGCGCCCAGATCGGCATGGGCCGGATCACCTTCACCAAGACCAAGGGCAAGCGAAACCGGACTGTTCCCGTTGCTCCCTGGTTGCTGGCCATGCTGCCCCGGCGAACTGGCCGCCTGTTCGATGATTGTTATGCCGACTTCGAGAAGGCGATCAGACGGGCTGGCATCAAGTTGCCCGCTGGGCAGAGCACCCACGTTCTGCGCCATACCTTTGCCAGTCACTTCATGATGAACGGCGGCAACATCCTGGTGCTACAGCGCATCCTCGGCCACACCGACATCAAGATGACGATGCGCTATGCCCACTTTGCCCCCGATCACCTGGAAGATGCGGTGCGTCTCAACCCGATCACTGCGCTAAAAAATGGCGACAAAGTGGCGACCGAGGCCCCTTACATCTAGCGATATTTAGCCATATTGCTTTTTCCAGCCCCTTTGAAATTAGTAACTTATTGATTTAAAAGGCATCCCATCGGTTTCAAAATCCGCCGTAGCAATACGTGTCGGTTCGAGTCCGACCCCGGCACCATCATCAAACCAGCTCACATGCTGGTTTTTTTGTGCCTGCAATTTGGCCGGATCTCCGCTAAACTCTGCCACCCTTTATTCGGGGTCGCCGGGTCAGCCCTGCTTCCACCCTTTCTTCTATGCCTTCGGAGCCGCTCATGCCGTTAGTGGGACACCAACATCAGATCGATATTCTGGAACTGACCGACAAGGGGGATGGCAAGGGTCGCCTGTTCGATCGCCCGCTGTTTGTCGAGGGTCTGCTGCCCGGTGAGCAGGCGCTGGTCGAGTTGACCGAGGTCAAACCGAACTATCTGCACGGCAAGCTGGTCGAGCTGACCCAGCCGTCCGCCGACAGGGTCGCCGATTTCTGCCCCAACACCGAGTGCGGCGGCTGCCAGGTGCGGCCGCTGGCCTATCCGGCCCAGCTCAAGCTGAAACAATCCCTGGTGCAGAGCGCGCTGGAGCAGGTCGGGCTGGGTGAGACCCAGGTCAACACCATCCTCGGCATGGACAGCCCGTTCGCCTACCGCAACAAGGCGCAGTACGCCGTGCGTGGCAGCGAGGCGGGGGCCGAGATCGGCTTCTACCGCAAGCACTCCCATGATCTCATCACCGCCGACGACTGTGGGGTGCAGGACTCCCTGCATGTGGAGCTCAATGCCCGGGTGCGTGGCTGGATGCGCGCGCACGACATCGCAGCCTATGACGAGGTGGCCCACACCGGCTGCGTGCGCAACCTGATGACCCGCAAGGGCTTCAAGAGCGGCGAGCTGATGGTGGTGCTGGTGACCCTGGGTGAAGAGCTGCCGTTTGAAACCGAACTGCTGGCGTGCTTAAGCGATCTGCCCATCACCACGCTGGTGCAGAACATCAATGACGAGCGCACCAACCGCATCCTGGGAACGAGCAACCGCGTGCTGCTGGGGGAAGGGGTGATCCGCGACAAGATCCACGAGCTCGAATTCGAGATCTCGCCCCTCTCCTTCTTCCAGAACAACCCGAGCCAGACCGATGTGCTCTACTCCAAGGCGCTGGAATACAGCGAGCTGACCGGCAACGAGACGGTGTTCGACATCTATTGCGGCATCGGCACCATCTCCCTGTTCCTGGCGGACAAGGCTGCCAAGGTGGTGGGTATTGAGTCGGTGGAGAGCGCCATCAGCGACGCCCGTCGCAATGCCGCCCTCAACGGCATCGAGCACACCGAGTTCCATGTGGGCAAGGCCGAGCAACTGATGCCCGAGCTGCACGCCCAGGGGGTGACCGCCGACGTGGTGGTGATGGATCCGCCCCGCAAGGGTTGTGACAAGGCGGTGCTGCAGACCCTGGTGGCCATGGCGCCGCGCCGTCTGGTCTATGTCTCCTGCAACCCCCAGACCCTGGCCCGGGATCTCGCCTGGCTGGTCAAGCAGGGCTTCGTGCTGGACGAGGTGCAGCCGGTGGACATGTTCCCGCATTCCATGCACGTTGAAGCGGTTGCCCGCCTGAGCCTGCCGACCAAGGCTTGATCGTCGCTGGGCATGTTCCCCCTCGCGTCATGCAGATGGAGCGGTCGCCTGCCCGCGAAAGGCTGAGCGTGCTACCTCGCCATGAGGGCATGGCATTAGCCAGATGGCTCTGATAAAAAACGACTCCAAATGGAGTCGTTTTTTATGGTCGGCAGGGCGCCTGAGATGAGCATTCGTTTGGCCGGGGTGGAGGATGCCGCCGCCCTGGATCACTTCTTCCACAACGGGATCGAAAGACCCGCTTCATGCGGTTCGAGGCGGGGAAGTGCCCTCAGATGTCGAGGGGCAGCGCCAGCGTTTGGGGACGAGCAATCAGCGGATGGGGCTGCTGTTGCCGCTCAGCGAGCCATGATGCCGCTGGCACGCCAATTCTTGGCCAGAGAAGAGGCATGAGGCAGGCTGATGGACCGACACAGTGGAGCAAGGAGCAGACCATGAAGCAGAGGTTGCTGGCCTGGCTGGCCCGGTATGATGCCTGGTCACGGCGTTGGGGGCTGGCCCCGGAGTATGGCCGTTGTTGCACGCCCAGGCGTGACGAGGCTCGGGCCGATCGCGGCGAAGAGACAAAGGCGTGTGGGGAAGCCGCCGAACGGTGCACGGCCGAGCGGCAGAGGCGCCGGTGAGCCGCTATGATGCCCCGGGCCTGCGGGGCTAAACTCAAACCTGTCGCGGCCCATCCCTTGGTGGTGGCCACACTCTTTCTTCATATAGCGAGTCCTATGTTCCATGCCCTTGTTTGACAGCCATTGCCACCTCGACGCCCCCGAGTTTGATGCCGACCGTACCAGTCTGCTGGCCGAATGTCGCCTGCGCGGCATCACCGGCTTCATGGTGCCCGCCATCGGTGCCGACAACTGGCAGCGGGTGATGGCGCTCTCGGCCGGGGAGCCCGATATCTGCTTCGCCCTTGGGGTCCATCCCTGTTTCGTGGCGCAGCAACCCCCGGACGTGATGGCCCGGCTGGCGGCGCTGGTGCAGCAGCGGCCTTCGGGGCTGGTGGCCATCGGCGAATGCGGTCTCGATGGGCGCTCCCACCTGCCTCAGGCGGGTCAGCAGGCGCTGTTCGAGGCGCAGATCAGGCTGGCCATGACCCTGGATCTGCCGCTCATCGTGCACTCGGTGCGGGCCAACGACACTGTGCTCAAGCTGCTGCGTCGCCACAGACCCGGTCGGGGCGGCGTGATCCATGCCTTCAGCGGCTCCCTGCACCAGGCCGAGCGCTTCTGGGAGCTGGGGTTCAGGCTGGGGATTGGGGGCACCATCACCTATGAGCGGGCCAACAAGACCCGGGAGGCGGTGGCCGCCATGCCGCTTGAGTCTCTCTTGCTGGAGACGGATTCTCCCGACATGCCCCTTTGCGGCCATCAGGGCATGCGCAATACCCCTCTGTCCCTGCTGCGGGTGCTGGATGAATTGGCCGCTATCAAACGTTTGCCTGTCTCGCATGTTGCTGCGGTGTTATATGAATCCACTCAAGATATTTTCCATCTCGGCAAATAGATATTTAACACCTTGATAACTCTGGGTGAGTTCGGGGTGAAAAAAATGCCGGATAAAAATCGTTTGCGGTCTAATTTAACGCCAGTTAGCCGATTTGATGCTTACGAAATGTGACCGCCCTTATACTTTGTCGCGAGCCAGTTAGTATAATGCGCACCCTTGATTGATAAGTTTGGGACACAACTTATTAACAAGTTGGAAGGTGCTACTACGAGGAAGATAACAATGAGTTTGATCATGGGTCTGGTAGGGATGGCAACGCTCATCCTTATCGCGGTGCTGTTTTCCAGCAACCGCAAGGCAATCAATATACGTACCGTGGCAGGTGCGTTTGTTATTCAAGCAGGTCTGGGGGCATTCGTTCTGTATGTTCCGGTAGGCCGCGATATTCTGGTCGGCGTATCCAGTGCCGTCTCCAGTGTTATCAGCTATGGCCAGGACGGTATTAATTTCCTGTTCGGTGGCCTGGTCAGCGACAAGATGTTTGAAGTATTTGGTGGCGGTGGCTTCGTATTTGCCTTCCGTGTTCTGCCGGTCATCATCTTCTTCTCCTCTCTGATTGCCGTGCTTTATTACCTGGGCATCATGCAGCTGATCATCAAGCTGCTGGGCGGTGCACTGCAGAAAGTGCTGGGCACCTCCCGCACCGAATCCCTCTCCGCGACGGCCAACATCTTCGTCGGTCAGACCGAAGCGCCGCTGGTGGTACGTCCCTTCATCGGCAAGATGACCGACTCCGAGCTGTTTGCCGTCATGTGTGGTGGTCTGGCCTCCGTGGCCGGCTCCGTTCTGGCCGGTTATGCTGCCATGGGCGTCAAGATGGAATACCTGATCGCCGCCTCCTTCATGGCTGCCCCGGGTGGTCTGCTGTTCGCCAAGTTGCTGGTGCCGGAAACCCAGAGCCCGAACTATGACGAAAACAGCGCCGATGGCGACCTGGACGACAAGCCTGCCAACGTGATCGATGCCGCCGCTGCCGGTGCTTCCTCCGGTATGCAACTGGCCCTGAACGTCGGCGCCATGCTGCTGGCCTTCATCGGCCTCATCGCCATGATCAACGGCATCTTCTCCGGTGTGGGCGGCTGGTTCGGCTACCCGCAACTCTCCCTGGAGCTGCTGCTGGGCTGGTTGTTCTCCCCGCTGGCCTTCCTGATCGGTGTACCCTGGAGCGAGGCGACCGTCGCCGGTTCCTTCATCGGCCAGAAGCTGGTAGTGAACGAGTTCGTGGCTTACCTGAACTTCGCCCCCTACCTGAAAGATGAGGTGTTGATCAACGGCGTGGCCATGTCCGACCACACCAAGGCGATCATCTCCTTCGCCCTGTGCGGCTTCGCCAACCTCTCCTCCGTTGCGATCCTGCTGGGTGGCCTGGGCTCCATGGCACCGAACCGTCGCGGCGACATCGCCCGCTTCGGTCTGAAAGCCGTACTGGCCGGGTCTCTGTCCAACCTGATGTCTGCTACCATTGCAGGCTTCTTCCTGGCCCTGTCCGCCATGTAACCGCGGTCAGACAAGCCTTAAGCCGAACGCCACAGCAGATGCTGTGGCGTTCGCATTTGGGGGGCTGACAACCGTTTTCCTCCCTAGACTGATGAGAAAGCGTGAGTCACACGGAGGTGTTATGAACGAAGTGCTACTGGCCATGGCGGCCGGCTTCATCGTCGGCTTGTTGTTTTCCTTCCTCAAGTTGCCGATCCCGGCCCCCCCGGTATTGTCCGGGGTGATGGGGATCGTAGGAGTCTATCTTGGCGGTATCGCCTACTCCTGGTTAGTGACCCGTTTCTTCTCTTAGGGCGGGATGAACAGGCGGATTTGCCCGGTGTGAGATACCCCTGGAATTGGCAAATCCGGCTTGCAAACAGGGGGTATCTCGGCTGAAATAGGCATTGCCAGCAGGGTGCTGGCATTGACTAATACCCACATGAAGTGGGTGTTGGCGGTCAAATGGAATTGATTGGGAAGTCGGGTCTGCGGTTGTCGGCCTTTCTCAAGTCTTCATGGAACCAAGTCCGCACTTTTGTAAGAAAGTGACAGGGCTCTTGCCTTATTTACAGTCTATTGCCCGTGCAGTCGCACTGTATTTCCATGCCCTCAAGCTGAGGTTGAACCTGTCAGCAAATGGCGTTGTCGCAGCTGACATGTCCCCTTGTCGGGCTTAATCAAAGACTTTGGAGAATATCATGACCGATCTGAAACTGGCCGCCCAACGCGCCCTGAACCTGATGGACCTGACCACCCTGAACGATGACGACACCGATCAGAAGGTGATCGACCTGTGCCACAAGGCCAAGTCCCCGGCCGGCCTCACCGCCGCCGTCTGCATCTATCCCCGTTTCATCCCCATCGCTCGCAAGACCCTGCGTGAGATCGGTGCCGCCGACGTACGCATCGCCACCGTGACCAACTTCCCCCATGGCAACGACGACATCGAGATCGCCGTGGCCGAGACCCGCGCCGCCGTCGCCTACGGTGCCGATGAAGTGGACGTGGTGTTCCCGTACCGCGCCTTCATGGCCGGCAATGAACAGGTCGGCTTCAGCCTGGTCAAAGCGTGTAAGGAAGCCTGTGGCGACAAGGCGCTGCTGAAAGTGATCATCGAGACCGGCGAGTTGAAGGAAGAGGCGCTGATCCGTCGCGCCTCCGAGATCGCCATCGACGCCGGTGCCGACTTCATCAAGACCTCCACCGGCAAGGTGCCGGTCAATGCGACCCCAGAAGCCGCCCGCATCATGATGGAAGTGATCAAGGCCAAGAACCCGAAAGTGGGCTTCAAGCCTGCTGGTGGCGTGAAAGACGCCGCCGTGGCCGGTCAGTACCTGGCCATGGCCGAAGAGATCCTCGGCAAGGAGTGGGTCTCCCCGCGCACCTTCCGCTTCGGCGCTTCCAGCCTGCTGGCCAGCCTGCTGGCGACCCTGGGCCACGGCGAGAAGCCTGCCAATACCAGCGGTTACTGAGTTGATGAGGGGGCGAGTCAGGTTCGCCCCTTGATGCCCGGTCGCAAGGGCCGCGGCAAGGATTCAGCCTTGAGTAACGCCAGCATTGGCGGAGGGAATGAAAGATGTTTTTGCCTCAAGAGATTATTCGCAAGAAGCGCAACGGTGAAGCGCTCAGTACCCAGGAGATCCAATTCTTCGTCCAGGGCATCACCAACAACACCATAGGCGAGGGGCAGATAGCGGCCCTGGCCATGGCGGTCTACTTCAAAGACATGACCATGGATGAGCGGGTCGCCCTGACCTGCGCCATGCGCGACTCCGGCATGGTGCTGACCTGGGATCACCTGAACCTGGGTGGCCCCATCGTCGACAAGCACTCCACCGGTGGCGTGGGTGATGTCGTCTCCCTGATGCTGGGCCCCATGGTCGCCGCCTGCGGCGGCTTCGTGCCCATGATCTCCGGCCGTGGCCTGGGCCACACCGGCGGCACCCTGGACAAGCTGGACGCCATCCCCGGCTACCAGACCTCGGTCGACAACGATCGCTTCCTGAAAGTGGTGAAAGAGGCGGGCGTGGCCATCATAGGCCAGACCGGCGATCTCGCCCCGGCCGACAAGCGTATCTATGCGGTACGGGACATCACGGCCACCGTCGAATCCATCGCCATGATCACCGGCTCCATCCTCTCCAAGAAGCTTGCCTCCGGTCTGGAAGCCCTGGTGATGGATGTGAAAGTGGGCTCAGGCGCCTTTATGCCGACCTTTGAAGCCTCCGAGGAGTTGGCGAAAAGCATAGTGGCCGTGGCCAACGGTGCCGGTTGCCGTACCTCTGCGCTGCTGACCGACATGAACCAGGTGCTGGCGTCCAGCGCCGGCAACGCAGTGGAAGTGCGTGAGGCGGTGCGCTACCTGACCGGTGAATATCGCAACCCGCGTATCCACGAAGTGACCATGGCGCTCTGTGCCGAGATGCTGATCTCCGCCAAGCTTGCCAGCGACGAGCAAGACGCCCGTGCCAAGCTGCAGGCGGTGCTGGACAACGGCAAGGCGGCCGAGATCTTCGGTCGCATGGTGACCGGCCTCGGTGGTCCTGCGGACTTCATGGAGCGTTACGACGCTTATCTGCCCAAGGCCGGCATAGTGCGCCCCGTGTATGCGACGCAGAGCGGTTTCGTGACCGCCATGGATACCCGCGAACTGGGCCTGGCCGTGGTCGCCATGGGCGGTGGTCGCCGCGCCGCCGGGGACAAACTCGATTATGCGGTCGGTCTGACCGACTTTATCCGCCTGGGGCAGAGCGTCGAGGCTGACAAGCCGCTCGCGCTGATCCACGCTCAAACAGAAGCCCAATTTGCCGAGGCCGCCCGCATGGTGCAGGCAGCCATCAAGATCGGTGACACCCGACCCCAGGCGCTGCCCGAGGTTTACCGTCGCATCGGTCTGGCCGATTTGTAACAGGGGGAAGACCCATGAAACGTACCTTTATTCTGATGATGGACTCCTTCGGTATTGGCGCTGCCGCCGATGCCGACAAGTTCGGAGATGTGGGCGCCAACACCCTTGGCCATATCGCCAAGGCCTGCGCCGCCGGCGAAATCGAAGGCCGTGGTGCCCTCAAGCTGCCCAACCTCAACAAGTTGGGTCTGGGCCACGCAGGGGAGCAGGCTTCCGGCTACTTCCCGGCAGGCTTGCAGAAAGATATCGAAGTGGTCGGTGCCTACGGCTTCGCCCAGGAGCTCTCCTCCGGCAAGGACACCCCGTCCGGTCACTGGGAGATCGCCGGCGTGCCCGTCTTGTTCGAGTGGGGCTACTTCCACGATCACCACAACAGCTTCCCCCAGGAGCTGCTGGACGCCATCGTCGAGAAGGCGGGTCTGCCCGGGTATCTGGGCAACTGCCACGCCTCCGGTACCCAGGTGCTTGATGACTTGGGTGAGGAGCATATGCGCACCGGCAAGCCTATTCTCTACACCTCCGCCGATTCCGTGTTCCAGATCGCCTGCCATGAAGAGACCTACGGCCTCGAGAAGCTCTATGAGCTGTGCCACATAGTGCGCGAGCTGCTGGAGCCCTACAACATAGGCCGCGTCATCGCGCGTCCGTTCGTGGGCACTGGCAAGGGCGACTTCAAGCGCACCGGCAACCGTCACGACTACTCGGTGCTGCCGCCGGCGCCGACCGTGCTGGATTACATGAAGGATGCGGGGGGCCAGGTGGTCTCCATCGGCAAGATTGCCGACATCTATGCCCAGCAGGGCATCACCAAGCAGGTGAAGGGCACGGGTCTGAGCGAGCTGTGGGACAGAACCCTGGAAGAGGTGAAAGCCGCCGGTGACAACACCATCGTCTTCACCAACTTCGTGGACTTCGACTCCTCCTACGGTCACCGCCGCGACGTCAAGGGCTACGCCGATGCGCTTGAGTATTTCGACTCCCGCCTGCCGGAGCTGTTCGAGATACTGCAAGATGGCGATGTGGTGGTGCTGACCGCCGACCACGGCTGTGACCCGACCTGGAGCGGCACCGACCACACCCGCGAATACATCCCCGTGCTCTTCTACGGCAAGCCGGTCAAGGCGGGCTCCGTCGGCCGTCGCGAGACCTTAGCCGACATCGGCCAGAGCATCGCCGCCTACCACGGTCTGCCCAAGCTGCAATACGGTACCAGTTTCCTGTAACTGACCCGCCCGCCACTTCGGCGGCGGGCAATTTTATAAAACAATAAAACTCAACCTAGTGTGAAGGAATCAAGAGAATGGCAACTCCTCATATCAATGCAAAAGATGGCGCCTTTGCTGATACCGTACTGATGCCGGGCGACCCCCTGCGTGCCAAGTACATCGCCGAGACCTTCCTGGAGAACGTCGAGCAGGTGTGTGACGTGCGCAGCATGCTCGGCTTCACCGGCACCTACAAGGGCCGTCGCATCTCCGTCATGGGCCACGGCATGGGCATCCCGTCCTGCTCCATCTATGCCAAAGAGCTGATCACCGACTACGGCGTGAAGACCCTGATCCGCGTGGGCTCCTGCGGCGCCGTGCGTCAAGACGTCAAACTGCGTGACGTGGTGATCGGCATGGGTGCCTGCACCGACTCCAAGGTCAACCGTCTGCGCTTCAAGGATCACGACTTCGCCGCCATCGCCGACTTCGATCTGGTGGCCAATGCCGTGCAAGCCGCCAAGAACAAGGGCACGCCGGTGCGCGTGGGTAACATCTTCTCCGCCGACCTGTTCTACACCCCGGATCCCTCCATGTTCGACGTCATGGAAAAATACGGCATCCTGGGTGTCGAGATGGAAGCCGCCGGCATCTACGGCGTGGCCGCAGAGTATGGTGCCCGTGCACTGACCATCTGCACCGTCTCCGATCACATCCGTACCGGCGAGCAGACCACCTCCGAAGAGCGTCAGCTGACCTTCAACGACATGATCGAAATCGCGCTGGACTCCGTGCTGCTGGGCGACAAGTAATCCCCATTCACATCATGCAAAACGGCGACCCTCGGGTCGCCGTTTTTTTATGCTTCATTTGGGAAGTCAGCCCGGAGGGCCAGGTGCGCCGTCTATCCTTTCTGGCTGCGCACAGCGAGAGGCGAGGCAAGGGTTGGCAGATCCGCAGATCGACAACGATGTCCTTTCTGTTGGCCGACGACGGGACCGGCTGGCCCCGCATCCCCTCCTGTGATCTCAATCACGCCGCTCTGGGCCCCTGCTATTCGCCAAGATCCTATGGTAGATAAAGACCCTAATCACCCTCTTGGCTAACCACCAGCGACCAGCTCTTGTCGGGATCGAACAGCTGGATCGCCTCAACGACCGTTGCCGTGTCTGCCCCCAGATCTTTTTGATAAACCCGCCCCTCGTGATTCACCATGAAGGTCATCACCCCGCTGTTGGCATAATCGGCCGGCCAGGCGATCAGGGCGACACCGTCTCTTAACAGCCCTTCGACAAAGTACTCTTTACTCCCCCCATTGGCCGCGGCTCCTTGGGCATACAAGATACGGTAGTAGTAGCCATGATAGGGTGTGCGTTGACCGACCACGGCCTTGTAGCCCTCTGCGGCGGCACTGACGACCTCCTCTCCGGCCGGGCTTGCTGGTTCACCCTCGCCCACAGGCCAATAGAGTCCATTTTGTTGTCCTGCATCACTGCGTAGTTTGGCCGCAAAGAGTCCCGCAGTTTGGCCATCATGCCCCACGGCGGCGTACTCTATCTGCGCGTCGATAAAGCCGCGGCACACCGCAATCGCCCCCAACTCATTCCGACCGATGCGGCGATAGGCGATCTCTTTGGCACCTGCGGCGCCATCGAGATACCACTTGCCATCTGCGGCCACGAGGGGGATGGGCAGTGGCCAATCCGACTCCCCCACGACCAGGATCATTTTATCCTTACCGTCGGCCACCAGTTGGTGCTTGCTCTTGAAGCTCGCGACGAAGGCGGTGCGATCATTGGCATCGGCCACCTCATCCCCCGAGGTGATGGCCTCCTCACTATTGTCGCCGAGCAACAGCGTCAGTGCGGTGACATCGTTCCGCTCCAGGGCCGTGATCAGGGCCTGCACCGCCTCATCCGGGGTGGCGAAGGTGCGTTGCGCCATGGCGCTTGCGTCGCAGGCAACGGTCAGGGCCAGCAGGGCCAACCCCCATGAGGGGGCCCAACTCCATTTCAACAAAGGCTTCATTATCGCGTACTCCGTCTGGGTTGAGTGTTGCGCCCGGCCCGCGAGCTGCTCGCCACGCTTTCGCGGCCACGTTGGCTGGCGGCGCGCTCGGTTCTGCCCGAATTCTGCACCCCTTGGAAGGCACTCTTTGAGGCAGCAGGCGATCTGCGTGTCGCCGTCTGTGTTGCGCTCTTGCTGTGGGTAGCGCGTGGCTGGACATAGCCGCGATCACGAGCCCCAGCGGTCTGTGGCGTGATTTGCTGCCGCTTGACCTTGTCTCCTGCGTAGTTGCCCTGGCGCGGCGTGCGTTGAGCCACATTCGCCTCCCTGCTCACCTGTCTAGCGTCGCGTATTGCCTTGGCAGTTTCGCTTTTGGGCTGGCGGTTGGCTCCCGCATAGCTCCCCTTCGGCGCTGTTGCGCGAGCCTCCCTGTTCACCTCATTGACTGCGCGTGGTGCGCCGGCGTATTCGCTTTTAGGTTGGCGATTGGCCCCCGCATAAGTCCCCTTAGGTGTGGCATCTCGTCGGCCCCCAGCATCGTTATTCAGCGAGCGTGGCTCCAGGGTAGCCAGCTCAGCACGCTGGGGGCGCGCCGCTGTGATGGGGCTGTCGGCCTGGCGCAGGTAGTTATTGGGGCCGCGCTCAAACTTGTTGAAGTAATCGTTCCCCTTGGCATTGATATAAATATTGTTGTTGGATCCCCGCTGATAGTTGGCCGGACGGTTGTAGCCATTGGCGGGACGAAAACCATTGCCATAGTTGGGGTTATAACGATAGGGAGCGTAACCGCCGGGATAATCGGATCCCCACCGCGGGTAATAATAATCGCCCTCATCATCGTCGTCGTTGAAGACCTCGTTGACCAACATGCCCGCGCCAAAGGCGAGCAAGCCCGTCAAGACCATATCACCGCGGTCGTACTCATCCTCGTCGTCATCATGTTCTACCACTGTCGTGGTCGTTGTCGCAGGTGCGGTCGTTGTCGTGGTTTCTGTGGTCACCGCTGCCGGGGCTGGCCCGGCAGCTGGCGCGCTATAGACGGCGGTTGGGTCGTATTGCGGGACGTAAACGACGTCAGGGTTGGCAGGCGCAATGGTGACGATCTGCTGATTGTTCTGCTCATCCTTGGCCACTTTCATCTGCTCTGAGTCTTTCAGGTTGCCCACCGCCATCGCCTGTTGACGCAGGCGCTGAACGGCTGCCAATACGCCCGGTTCATCGGCCAGGAAGGCGCTGCCGAGCTCAGTCGTCCACTCCATCTTCAGGCACATCATGTCCATGACGGTTGGGAAGTGCATCAGCGACATGGTGGGCGGCGTAAAGCCCAGCGGCGCAATGGCTGCGGTCAGCTCTTTCCCCTTGAGATCGGGGTGGGCGACCAGCCAGTTGCCGGCATCGAGCACCTCTTGCGGATTGGTGGCGCTGGCCAGCACCTGAGCCAATACCGCATCAGGGTAAAGGGCTACGGGCGCAAGCAGGGTCTCGAGAGCCTCTGGGGTATATGTCGATGCTTGTGTGTTAATCGGCTGAGGCTGCGTTTGCGGTGCGACCGCAGCGCTGGTTGTGCTGGCGGCCGAGGCCACGTTGGGCGGAACATTTTGCGTGACGGCAGGCGGATCCTCTTTGCAGGCAGCCAATACCGTGCTGAGGGCGATCACGGCCGCCAGCGCGCTACGGCGAAATAGGGGTTGCTTCATGATCTTGCTTCCTTCTGCTGGAGTGGCTGATGCACCTATTGCCTGATGATTTCCACAAACGTCGTATCTCATTGCAGTCAATGCGGGCGTTTCATACCGAAAACATAAACCACTAATCGAGATCACACCCAACACCGGCTGGATAGGCGTGAAAAATTCGTTTGCTTCTGTCGCAAGCTGCGTTTGCGCACCCCAACGTGACCAAAATCAGATGGGCAGACCTGAGCAGTGGAGGGCCATGGGATAGGCCTTCGGAGGGATCGAGATTCAATCAACACAGTTGGCGAGGGGGAAGATCTGCGCGCAGCACAGTTGGATGCCGAGGTGGCGCAAATGGCTGGATAGGCGGGTCAAGCAACGGCGGCGCGAGGTGATCGTGGATCGTCCGTCGTCGAACAGCGCCTTATTCGATGCCGGGCGGCGGGGCGTTTTCGCATGGCGTCTGGGGAGGCGCCGGGCGCTTCTTGTGCTTGCGTACTCGCATGTAGTTGCGGCGCACGCCGTAGGAGATGAGCAATCCCGCCAGCAGCATCACCAGCAGCATCAGTCGCTGCTTCTCCTGGTTCACCTTGAGCTGGGTATCCTGCTTGGCCAGCATCAGCTGCTCCTCCAGGGTGATCCTCAGATAGCCCAGGGTCTTGTCGCCATCGAGGATCTCCTCGACATAGGGGAGTCGCCCCTTGCCCGGTGCGGGGGGGCTGGCATTGTCCTGGCCGATGGGAAGCAGGCTGTCCAGCGGCAGTGCGTTGTCAGATTGGGCCAGGGGAATGCCCCTGGCGTCATAGAGGGTGACGTCCAGGATCTCGGGGGAGAGGGCCAGCTCCTGGGCCAGCCGCGCCAGCTCGCTCTCGTTGTCTTCCTTCAGCCAGCGGCGCATGTCCCGGCTGGCATAGTTGACCAGGGCCTGGGCCCGGGTTCGCGCCTGATCGTGCAGGGCCGCCTGGCTGGCGCTCTGCATGTGGATCAACAGGGCCAGCACCCAGCAGCCGAGGGCGATACCGGCGCCCAGACTCAGCAGGCGTTTGACGGGCAGATGACGCAAGGGGGCTCTCCTGATTGCGGGTGCAGGCGGGATCTTGGCGCTTGCCTGTCTAAAAAGCAATACGCTACTCTGGGCCCGCACTTTCACCCCCCGACATCCAAGGAAGGTTTTTTGCTCATGTTGTTGTCCCAGTTAGCCCAAGCCCCCACCGACTGGCCCGCCCAGCTTGCCTCTTCCCCACTCTGGAAACTGCACATAGACGCCCTGCAGGGCACGACCCACCCCCTGACGGCGGGTTGGCTGGTGCTGTTCGGCCATGACTTGGCCGCGAGCCAGCTCAGGCAGCTGGCGCCCCTGCTGGCACTGGAGGGGGTGCAAGCCTGCCTCTATCCCGTGACCCGCATCGCCGGCGTGCCCTTGCTGCTGATAGGGACAGACAGCTTCTCCAGTGCGCTGGCCGCCGCCATCAAGCAGGAGAGCTGGGCCGTCGATATCTGCCACCTGGCGCACTTGCCGAGCCTGGCCGAGCCCGGGTTGCTGGTGATGGACATGGACTCGACCGCCATCCAGATGGAGTGCATCGACGAGATAGCACGCCTGGCCGGGGTGGGGGAGCAGGTGTCCGCCGTCACCGCCGCCGCCATGCAGGGGCAACTGGAGTTCGCCGACAGCCTGCGGGCCCGGGTTGCCCTGCTGGCCGGGGCCCCCGTCACCATCCTCGATGAGGTGGCCGCCGATATGCCCTGGATGCCGGGTTTGCAGCTGATGGTCGACACCCTCAAGCAGTCGGGCTGGACCCTGGCCATCGCCTCCGGCGGTTTCACCCGTTTCGCCGGCGAGCTGCAACAGGCCCTGGGGCTGGATGCCATCTTCGCCAACGAACTGGCGGTGGCGGATGGCAAGCTGACCGGTCAGGTGGCGGGGGAGATAGTGGATGCCGATGCCAAGGCCCGGGTGCTGACCCGGCTCGCCGCCGAGCGGGGACTGGCGCAGGCCCAGACCGTGGCGGTGGGGGATGGCGCCAACGATCTCAAGATGATGGCGGCCGCAGGCCTTGGCATCGCCATTCATGCCAAGCCCCTGGTGCGGGCCCAGGCGAGCGCCAGTCTGACCCATCACGATCTGGAAGGGGTCATCTGCCTGCTGGGGGCCCGCGCCTGCGCCCAGAGGCGCTGGCACCGCTGACGACACGCCATGGAGGGCGCCACAATGGAACTGCTGCAAAGCTCTCACTTCATCCCCTGCGGGGAGCACAGGCTGCACCTGCGCCAGATAGGCCTGGCACAACCCAGTCAGGCCGAACCCATCCTGATGGTGCACGGCGCCATCGAGAATGGCCGCATCTTCTATACCGGCTCGGGCAAGGGGCTGGCCTGCTTCCTGGCGCGCCATGGCTACCGGGTCTATGTGGCGGATCTGCGGGGCCGGGGCCTGAGCACGCCGGCCATCGCAGAGCGGGCCGACCATGGCCAGCATGAGCTGATCACCGAGGATCTGCCGACCCTGCAGGCCTGGATAGCGGCCCGCCACCCGGGGCACAAGGTGCACTGGATGGCGCACTCCTGGGGCGGGGTGCTGATGGCGTCGACCCTGGTGCGCTTTCCCGCCCTCGCCGCCGGGGTGGCGAGCCTGCTGTTTTTTGGCAGCAAGCGCGGCGTCTCGGTCCACGGCCCGGAGCGCTGGCTCAAGGTGGATCTGATCTGGAACCGGCTCGCCCCCTGGCTGGCCCGTCGCCGGGGGTTTCTGGCGGCGCGGCGCCTGAAACTGGGGGCCGATGACGAGCCGCTGCGCTACCTGGAGGAGACGATCCCCTGGGTGAAATGCGGCCCCTGGCAGGATCCCCATGACGGCTTTGCCTATGACGAGGCGGCGAGCCGGGTCAACTGGCCCCCCTTGTGGATGATCTCGGCCAAGGCGGACAAGGTGCTGGGCCACCCGACTGACGTGCGCCGCTTCGGCGCCGAGATGGGGCCGCTCGCCCGCCACACCCGGCTTGGGCGGGACAACGGCAACCGGCTCGACTATGACCACATCAACATGTTGACGGCGCCCCAGGCCGCCGAGGATCACTTCCCCGCCATCCTGTCCTGGCTGCAGCAGCCGAGCGCCCCCTGAGCCGGGGCAACCCAAAGCAGAGGGGCGGACATCAGTCCGCCCCTTTTCCTTGTCCGTCTGCTCCGATCCTATCCCTTGGCCGGACCCAGGCCGAGGCGCAGCAAGGTGGCCTGGGTGGTGTCGGTCAGCTCGCCGACGCCGACCACGCTCCACAGCTCATCCTCCAGCCGCTTGGCCTTGTGGATCGCGAACTTGGCGATGTAATCCAGTTCGCTGGCGATGAAGTTGGTATCGGGCCGCCCTGTGCGTGACAGGCCGAGCTGCACCGAATAGAACTCCCCCTTGGCCCTGGCCTGCTCGATGAAGGCCCGCTTGGCCGCCACGTCCGTCAGGCTGGCCGCCGCCACGCTGTGAAACTGGGGGGCGCCGTTGGCCAGCCGCTGCCAGCTGACATAGATCTCGGCCTCCCTGGGCAAGTCCTCCCGGGCCAGGGCGCGCAGGGGGTCCAGCAGCAGCTGGCGCAGCAGATCCCCCTGCAGCAGGGGGTAAAGATTGGCCTGCCGGGGGGCGTCGGCGCAGGCCTGCAACAGGCGGGCGAGGGAGCGGGGGTGGGGCGCTTGCGCCAGGGTGGCGGGCCTGATGCTGTTCTTGTCCTTGTTGATGTAGACCGGGGTGCTGAACACATGATGGCTGTATATGTTGCGCAGGGCCCGGGCCAGACCACGGTAACGGCGCAGCCCCTCGGCCGTCTTGAGCTTGCTGCGGTTGCTCTCGATCAGCTGGCTGAAGAAGTGGCGCCCCGTGTGCCGCTCCGGTTCCCCTTCGATACACAGGTGCAGCACGGTTCGACTCTGGTTGAGGTTGACCAGGCGGTAGGGCAGGGTCTGCAGATCCAGGTGCTTGGTGAGGGGCTGCAGCCTGGGCAGGGCCACGGTGACCAGATCCCCCTTGTTGCCGGGGAAGGGGGTTTCCAGCTCGATCTGCATGCCGTGGGCCGAGATGTCGCGGGTCCAACCTACCCAGGCCTGCTCCCCCAGGCGCAGGGCGATCGCCGTCTTGTGCAGGTAGCGGGCCTCGCGCCTGAGCTGGACATAGTGCAGCGTCTCCACCTCGAAGGGCGCAGGGCCCGCCTCGTGGCCGAAGCGTTGCAGGGCATTGGCGTCGTGCTGGCCCTGGGGTTGCGTCAGGTATTCCTCACGCACCGTATCGCTCGGTATCTCCTGCAACAGGCCGACATAGCCGAGCCCGTCCAGCCTGGCGCGCAGCAGGGCGTCCTGGCTCAGGGGCTGCTCCCGGGTCGGCAGGCTGCTGATGTCGGCCTCGGCCAGGGCGCAGGTTTCGAGGGAGAGCTTGTAGACCCGAAAGCTGGGCCGCTTGGCGCCGACCTGAAAGAAGAGGGAGCGCAATCCGCTCTCGGCCAGCTCCTCGGCGCTGGCCGAGAAGAAGTAGAGGTGGCTGCGCACCGCGTGGGTGAAGCTGTAGATCAGGGTCTCGCGGCAGGCTTCCCGGTCTGGCAGCAGTTTGCGCAGGCGCGCCGGCGGGAAGAGTCCAGCCAGGGTCGGTTGGTTCTTCTCATCGCGCCAGTATTCGAGCAGGTGCAGGTTGTTCTCGCTCTTGAGCACCACCTCGAGGCGCGGCGCCCCCCCCGCCTCTCCCTTGCCGAAGAACAGCGGCAGGCCGCTCATGCGCGGCAGGAAGAACTGCTCGTAACCCTTGATGATGGCCGCCGACAGCAGGTGATCCACGCTGACCCGATAGCGCCCCTTGTTCTGCTCGATGAAGTGGGCGAGATACTTGTCAAACGGGGCGTTTTCCCCCTCGCGCACCAGGCGCAGCCAGTACCTGTCATCGCGGGTCTCCTGACCCAGGATGCGGTAGCCTATCCCCTGGCCGAGGCTGGGGTGGGGAGCCTCCTTGTCCAGGCCATGGAAGTGCACCAGCACCTGCTCGCCCGCCTCGAAGCGGGGCAGGTAGGGCACCGAGATGCGGATGCCGCCGGTGGAGAGATCCGAGCTCTTGGCGCTGATGCGCTCGCCGCTGCCGAGCTGCAGCTCGAGGGGGGAGCTGAAGTGCATCCTGTCCTGGCTGCGGCCGACATAGCTGGCGAAGGTGATGAGGTTGACGTCGAGCTGGCGCAGCTGGCCCGGCGGGGGCTGGTGGGGGGAGAGGGCTCGGCTGCCGGCCTGGCGCTGCCAGGCCTGCATCGCCTCATAGACCCCCAGGGTGTAGCGATCCCGATAGAGGTAGCAGTGGGACTGGAACTGGGCGATGGCCTCATCGGGCATGAAGTGGGTGATGCCGGCAAACTCGAACACCCGGCAGGCCTGGGGCCACTCGCTGCGCATATCGATGACGCGCCGACAGTCGGCGCCGCGCCGGTTCAGCTCCATCTTCAGCAGGAAACGGGTGTTGCTGCTCTGTTCGGCGGTCAGGCGCAGGAAGAGCTCGTCGAAGTCGGCCTCTCGCTGCAGGGGGATGAGTTGATCGATGAGTGGGTGTGGCTGGGCTGGGTCCATGAGTTCCTGCTACGGAAAGTCAATTTTCCGAGTCTGGGTTTGATCTGTCTGGCTGAACCGAGTATATCAAGCAGGCATTCATTCTGTCCCCGAGTTATCCATGGCCAAAAATAAAACAGCTTACGTCTGCTCCGAGTGTGGTGCCGCCTTCAGCCGCTGGCAGGGCCAGTGCGGCGAGTGCAAGGAGTGGAACACCATCACTGAGGTGCGCCTTGGCAGCGCCACGCCGGGCAAGGGGGCGCGCTATGGCGGCTATGCCGGCGCGGTTGGCAGCCAGGTGCAGACCCTGGCCGAGATCGCGACCACAGAGATCCCCCGCTTCTCCTCCGGCTTCAAGGAGCTGGACAGGGTACTCGGCGGCGGCGTGGTGCCGGGTTCGGCCGTCCTCATCGGGGGCAGCCCGGGGGCGGGAAAGTCGACCCTGCTGCTGCAGACCATGTGCGGCCTGGCCGAGCGAATGAAGACCCTCTATGTGACCGGGGAGGAGTCATTGCAGCAGGTGGCGATGCGGGCCAACCGCCTCGGCCTGCCCACCGACAAGCTGCGGATGTTGTCCGAGACCAGCGTCGAGCAGATCTGCCTCATCGCCCAGCAGGAGCAGCCCCAGCTGATGGTCATCGACTCCATCCAGGTGATGCATGTGGCGGACGTGCAGTCCGCGCCCGGCTCCGTTTCCCAGGTGCGCGAGGCGGCCGCCCTGCTCACCCGTTACGCCAAGCAGAATCATGTGGCCATCTTCATGGTGGGTCATGTCACCAAGGACGGCACCCTGGCGGGCCCCAAGGTGCTCGAACACTGCATCGACTGCTCCATCATGCTCGATGGCGGCCATGACTCGCGCTTTCGTACCCTGCGCTCCCACAAGAACCGCTTCGGCGCCGTCAACGAGCTGGGGGTGTTTGCCATGACGGGGCAGGGGATGAAGGAGGTGAGCAACCCCTCGGCCATCTTCCTCAGCCGGGGCGAGGAGCAGGCGCCGGGCTCCATCGTCATGGTGATCTGGGAAGGCACCCGTCCGCTGCTGGTGGAGCTGCAGGCGCTGGTGGACTACTCCCAGCTCTCCAACCCGCGCCGGGTGGCGGTGGGCATGGATCACAACCGCCTCGCCATGCTGCTGGCGGTGCTGCATCGTCATGGCGGCCTGCAGATGGCGGATCAGGATGTCTTCATCAACGTGGTGGGCGGTGTCAAGGTCGAGGAGACCAGTGCGGATCTGGCCCTGCTGCTGGCCATGGTATCGAGCTTTCGCGATCAGGCGCTGCCCAAGGATCTGGTGGTGTTCGGCGAGGTGGGACTCTCCGGCGAGATACGCCCCGTGCCCTCCGGCCAGGAGCGGCTGCAGGAGGCGGTCAAACACGGTTTTCGCCGCGCCATCGTGCCCCATGCCAATGCCCCCAAGCATGCCATCGAGGGGATGGAGGTGGTGCCGGTCAAGAAGCTGGCAGATGCCCTGGAGGCGCTCTGAGGGAGCAGGAGAGACGACAGAGGGCGCCGCGGCGCCCTCTGTGCATCTGCTGACGGCAACCGGCGTGCCCGTCAGGGGTGGGGATGGTCCAGGTGTTCGGCCAGCAGCTGCTCCAGTTCCCGGTGCAGCAGGGCCTCGTCCCCCACATTGAGTTCGATCATGCGCTTGAGGTGAGTGGCGCTGTCGATGTCCATGTGATGGCAGTAAAAACCGAGGCGGTTGCCCTCTTCATGGCTCAGCTCGACCTCCATGGTCAGCACTATGTCGCTGCCGGCCAGGCGGAAACTCAGGCGATAGTCCCGCTCCGGCCCCGAGAGCCAGTCGCTGGGGCGCACCAGCAGGGCGCCCTGCAGGGAGACATCGACCAGCTGGGTCGTCCAGGTCTGCGAGCCCTGACTCAGGCTGGCCGGGGTGGCATAGAGTATGCGTGAGAAGTGGCGGCGCTCTGTCATCATCATGTCCTGCTTGGAGATCCTGACCCTGAGTGTAACCCAGACGCCAACCCGGAAAGTTGCGCTGGTGCCAAGATTGCACTCAACCGGGTTGACCGCTCAGGGTTTCGACCACATGCAGGGCGCTGATCAACCTGTCCTCGTATTTGAATCTGTCCTCCAGGACAGGCCCCAGCTTGTTGAGATCCTCGTCCAGGCTCAACAGCTGTTCTTCGCTGGCATCGCTGTATTTGTCATTGAACTCGAGGGCAAATTCGGTGCAGCTGCGGATATGGGGGTAGATGCGCTTGGCCAGCTCCAGGCTGTCGCCACTGGCCTGTTCGAAGGCATTCACCACATGGTGATAGATCTCGAAGTGCCCGGCGCTGACATAGTCGACCAGCCGTTCGCAAAATTGCTGCAGTTCGGGACAACCGGGAAGGCAACGCTGCTGCTTGCTGCGGGAGGGGCTGAGCCCGGCGAGGCGTATGTATTCGACCAGCAGGGCCTGCCTCGCCTCGAGCCAGTCATCGATCGCCTTGTGCTTTCCTGTCAGTGCGCGCTTGGTCTTTTCCAGTTCAGTTAACATAGTCCCTCCGTGGGGCATAGACTGGGAGCATTTTGGCTCCGGCGTCCTGAGTGACGACAGCAAGGGCCATCAGGCAATGGAATGTTGGCTCAGCCTCATATTGTAAGGTTATTGTTACCTCATCCAGGGGGAGTGTGACAAGCCCCTTCCATGACGGGGGTCGTTTTCGCACGGTTGCGGTCAGAATAAGCCGCATCCTGGCTGGATCTGTGACTTTTTTCGCACTTCTTGATGAAAAGCCCAGCATTTGAATCGGGCCTCGGGATAAAGCCTTTGCCTGAGTCTTTTTTTTTGCATAGAGTGACCAAGTGCTAAATGCCCGATCATAAAGGAAATGTTATGAACAAAGCTCAACTTGTCGATGCGATTGCCGCCAAAGCGGATCTGAGCAAGGCTCAGGCGAAAGTGGCCCTGGAAGAGATCATCAATGGTATCACCCAGAGCCTGAAAGAAGGTGATGCAGTCCAGTTGGTAGGGTTTGGCACCTTCAAGGTGAACCATCGCGCTGGCCGTACCGGTCGCAACCCGCAAACCGGTAAAGAGATCCAGATTGCCGCCGCGAACGTGCCCTCCTTTGTGGCCGGCAAGGCACTCAAAGACGCCGTCAAGTAATCTTCCAAAACCCGGCGCCCGCCGGGTTTTTTCTTCCCTCTGTCACCGCTTTTCGTTTCGGATACACTCAAGTTATACAGCTTGCTGTAGTGGAGGTAGACGATGGAACAGAAAAACGCCATTCGGCAGGTTGCCGTCCCCTGGGCTCCGTCCCGTCAACTTCCCCCTGGCCTGGTGGTGGCCGAGCTGCACCAGGACGTATGGAGCGATGCCCTGACCGTGGTGCTCGGGCGTGCCCGCAGCATAGACTTGCCCCCCCAGATCCTGTGTCGCGTGCACTTTCGCCATATCCTGGCGGTGCGGGTGATGGAGGATTGCGATCTGGCGGAGGGGAAGGACAGCCATGCCATCGAGGAGCAGATCCAGCTCATCACCCCATCCCGCTTCGCCAGCTGGTTTCATCAGGAATCCGATGGCCTGCATCTGGATGACGACATCCAGCACTACCGCATCTCGACCTGGGATTATTGCGCCGATGTGCTCACCTCCCATGCCCCCGAGCTGCAGTTTGTCGATCCCGAACCATGATGGCGCCGCCATGATAGAAAAAGGGGCATCAGATGATGCCCCTTTTTTGATGGGAGTCCCGAGGATCAATCCACGTAGAAGGTCTGCTGAAACTTGAGGGTCTCCTGCCGGCCATCCGCCATGATGTTGATGGTGAACTGATAGGTGTCCTCGTTGCGATAGGGCAGCACCGCCAGATAGTAGATGGACTCCCCCTCCTTGACTTGCTGGAAGTTGAGGGTGCGCAGGGTGCCGGTCAGGTTCTTCGCCTGCCCCGTCATGCCCACCGCCAGTGCCTTGCCGCTCTTGTCCTGCACCGCAATGTTGAGGATGCCGTTGTAACGGCTGCGCTCCAGCCCGTAGGCCTTGGCGACCTCAGGGGTCAGGAAGCTGGAGTTGAAGGCGTTATAGTGCACCTGCCAGGGGCCCAGGGTCTGAGACTGCTCCGCCCGCAGCGGCAGCGTCATCAACAGGGCCAGCAGGAAAACCCATGCTGTTTTCATCGCGTCATCCTTCTCATCGAATTAGCTTGGGGTCGTGGCAAGCAGGGCGGCTATTTCAGCCGGGACCTGTCTGGGCGTCTCGATCGCCACCGTCTTGTGGCGACCGAGCTCGCCGCGCAGCAGGCGAACCTGCCCCTTGGCGACCCGGAACTGTTTGGCCAGAAACTTGATGAGGTGGGCATTGGCCTGCCCATCCACCGGCGGCGCCGTGATGGCGACCTTCAGCTCCTCACCATGCAGGCCGACAATCTGATCCCGGCTCGCCTTGGGCTGGATGACCAGGTGCAGCACCAGGACATCACTCTGCCAGGCGACGGCCGCCATCAGATCATCCACCACAGCTGACCAAACAGATCACCCAATAGATAGTTTATGGCCTGCAGGCCGATAAAGGCGACCAGCACGGACAGATCCAGGCCGCCCAGTGCCGGCAGTATGCGGCGGATGGGGGCGAGGAAGGGTTCGGTGAGCTGGTGCATCACGTATTCGATGGGGTTGCGGCCCTGGCTCACCCAGCTCAGGATGGCGCGGATCAGCAGGATCCAGAAGATCATGGAGCCAGCCTTCTTCAGCACGGTCAGCAGGGCGAACAGGCTCAGGGTCAGCCAGTCGGCGACCATGACGTTCATGGTCTTGAGCAGGGCCAGCTTGGCGAAGGCGATCAGCAGCGCCAGCACCACGGAGGCGAGATCCAGTCCCCCCAGACCCGGAATGATCCGGCGCAGGGGCACCACCAGCGGATTGGTCAGCTTGACCACCATCTGACTCATGGGGTTGTAGAAATCGGCGCGGGCCCACTGCAACCAGACGCGCAGCAGCACCACCATGAGGTAGAGATCGAAGACGGTATTAATCAAAAAGTAAGCAGTGTTCATCTGAACTCCTGATTTAGAAGAGGGTTTCCATCTCGGCGGCGCGAGCGACGGCCGCCTGCATGGCGTGGGCGGTGAGCGGCATCAGCCCCTGCTCCTGGAAGGTGCGCACGGCCTCGGCTGTGGTGCCTCCCTTGCTGGTCACCTGTTCGCGCAGGGCCTGCAGCGACAGCTGGGGATTGCGCTCGACCATGGCGGCGGCGCCCAGCGCGGTCTGCTGCACCAGCAACCTGGCCTGCTGCGGGCTGAAGCCCATGGCCTCGGCCTGTTCGGCGATGGCCTGCATGAACAGGAAGAAGTAGGCAGGGGCGCTGCCGGCGGCCGCGATGACGCCATTGATGCCGGACTCCTGCTCGACCCAGAGGGTCTTGCCGACGGACTGCATCAGCTGCTCTGCGTACAGCCTGTCCTCAGCATCGATGGCGGCGGGGGCATAGAGGCCCGTCATGCCAAGGCCGAGCAGGGAAGGGGTGTTGGGCATGGTGCGGATGATGCGTGGGTGGCCGCCGGCCATGTCGCTCAGGCGTTCGATCCGGATCCCGGCGGCGATGGAGATGAGCAGCTTGCCCTCAAGGGAACCCAGCTCGGCCACCAGCTGCGCCAGCATGGCGGCCATCAGCTGGGGCTTGACGGCCAGCACGATGACGTCGCTCGCCCTGGCGGCCTTCGCATTATCCTGGGTGATGCCGATGCCAAATTGCTGCGCCAGCTCGTCGAGCTTGGGGCGGCTGGGGTTGGCGGCCAGGATCCGATCCGCCGGATAACCCGCTTGGCGAAGGCCGGCTATGATGCTGCGGCTCATGTTACCCGCCCCGATGAAGGCAATACTTCTCTGTTGCATCACGCTCTCCTGCTGATGATGTCTGGGTATGTCGAGTTCGCTTGCGTCCCGCAGGGGCGCGGCGACGCCTGTGTGTGGCCTGCGGGCCTCATGAATAGTCACGGGCCCCGAAGATGGCGGTGCCGACTCGGACCATGGTACTGCCATGCAAGATGGCGGCCTCCAGATCCTCCGTCATGCCCATCGAGAGGGTATCGACCGTGGGATATTGTTGCGCAAGCCGGGTGAACAGAGCCTGCATGCTCCGCATCTGTTGCCCCAGCACGTCCGGGTCCTGGGTGTGCTGCGGGATGGCCATCAGACCGCGCAATCGCAGGCGATCCGATTGTGCGACCAACTGGGCCAGCCGGAAAATCTCTGATTCAGATGCGCCGGATTTGCTACTCTCTCCACTAATATTGATTTGCAGACAGATATTTAGCGGCGCAAGTTGCGCCGGCCGCTGCCGGGCGAGGCGCTCGACAAGCTTGTCTCGATCGACGCTTTGCACCCAATCGAACCGCTCCGCCACCAGCTTGGACTTGTTGGACTGCAGGGGGCCGATGAAGTGCCATTCGATATCGGCGAAGCCACCCTGGCTGCGCAGGGCATCAATCTTGGCGCAGGCCTCCTGGGCATAGGATTCGCCGAAGCGGCGCTGTCCGGCCTGGTAGGCGTCACGGATGGCCTCGACGGGTTTGGTCTTGCTGACCGCGAGCAGGCGGATGTGGGCCGGGTCTCGCCCGGCCGCGCTGGCGGCCTGCTGAATGCGTGCCCTGACCCCTGTCAGCTGTTGCAGAATCTGGCTCATATTTCGTTAACAATCTTGTGATGGGAGAATGACAAGTCTATGGATATCACAGAGTTATTGGCCTTTAGTGTAAAACATAACGCCTCGGATCTACATCTCTCGGCCGGGGTGCCACCGATGATCCGGGTTGACGGCGAGGTGCGCAAGATCAATTTGCCTGCGCTGGATCAGCGGGAAGTCCATGCCCTCATCTATGACATCATGAACGACCATCAACGCAAGGAGCTGGAGGAGAATTTTGAGGTCGACTTCTCGTTCGAGGTGCCCAACATGGCGCGCTTTCGGGTCAATGCCTTCCAGCAATCTCGCGGGGCCGGGGCCGTCTTTCGCACCATTCCGAGCACAGTGCTGACCCTGGAGGACCTCGATGCTCCGGCTATCTTCCAGAAGATTGCCGAATATCCCCGCGGCCTGGTGCTGGTGACCGGGCCGACCGGCTCGGGCAAGTCCACCACGCTGGCCGCCATGGTCAACTACATCAACGAAAACTACCATCACCACATCCTCACCATTGAGGACCCCATCGAATTCGTGCACGAAAACAAGCGCTGCCTGGTGAACCAGCGGGAAGTGCACAGGGACACCAGAAGCTTCGCCAACGCGCTGCGTTCTGCGCTGCGGGAGGATCCGGACATCATACTGGTGGGGGAGATGCGCGATCTGGAAACCATACGCCTCGCCATGACGGCGGCGGAGACCGGCCATCTGGTGTTCGGCACCCTGCACACCTCGTCGGCGGCCAAGACCATCGACCGGATCATCGACGTGTTTCCCGGGGCGGAGAAGGACATGGTGCGTTCCATGCTGTCCGAGTCCCTGCGGGCCGTCATCTCCCAGACCCTGCTCAAGCGGATCGGTGGCGGCCGGGTGGCGGCCCACGAGATCATGCTGGGCATCCCGGCGGTGCGCAACCTCATCCGGGAAGACAAGGTGGCCCAGCTCTACTCCGTGATCCAGACGGGGATGGTGCACGGCATGCAGACCATGGATCAGAGCCTGAAACAGCTGGTGGGCCGCGGCACGGTGGCGTCGCTGGATGCCAAGGCCAAGGCGGTGGATCCCAACTCTATCTAGGAGCGCGTATGACACTCGAGTCGCTGTTGGCACAGCTGGTTGAACGGCAAGGATCGGATCTGTTCGTCACCGTGGGCAGTCGCCCCATGGTCAAGGTGGATGGCCGGCTGCTCCCCATCGATGGGGCTCCGCTCGATGAGGAGCAGACCCTGGCCCTGATCCGGGAGACCCTGAGCCCGGAGCATCTCGCGCGTTTCATGGCGACTCAGGAGGCGAACTACGCCATCCACAAGCCGGGCCTTGGCCGGTTTCGGGTCAGCGCCTTCTGGCAACAGGCGCTGCCCGGCATGGTGCTGCGCCGGATCGAGACCCGGATCCCCACCTTCGAGGAGCTGGGCTTGCCCGACATCCTCAAGGAGATAGGCATGGCCAAGCGGGGGTTGGTGCTGTTCGTCGGGGCGACCGGCACCGGGAAAACCACCACCCAGGCCGCCATTATTGGCTATCGCAACCAACACAGCGAAGGCCACATACTGACGGTGGAGGATCCGGTGGAGTTCGTGCACCAGCACGGTCGCAGCCTGATCACCCAGCGGGAGGTGGGGATAGACACGGCGTCATTCGATGTCGCCCTCAAGAGCTCGCTGCGTCAGGCGCCGGATGTGATCCTCATCGGCGAGATCCGCAGCGCAGAGACCATGGCCTTCGCCCTGCAGTTTGCCGAAACGGGGCACCTGTGCCTCGCCACCCTCCATGCCAACAACGCCAATCAGGCGATCGACCGCATCCTGCATCTGGTGCCGACCGAGAAGCACCGCCAGCTGCTGTTCGATCTCTCCTGCAACCTGAGGGGCATCATAGCCCAGCAACTGGTGCCGGCTCTCGATGGCGGGCGACGCTGCGCCGTGTTCGAGGTGATGCTCAATACCCCCATCATCAGCGACATCCTCCGCAAGGGGGAGATGCACCGCCTCAAGGAGGTGATGACCCGGTCGCCGGAGCTGGGGATGCAGACCTTCGATCAGGGCTTGTTCCGGCTGTTCATGGCGGGGCGCATCGGCCTTGCCGAGGCGCTGGCCCATGCGGATTCGGCCAACGATCTGCGCCTGCAGATAAAGTTGTCCGGCAAGGGCCCCCTGGATTCTGGTACGCTGGAGGGCGTGACTGTGGATGAATAGGGGCCGCTGGCCCCTCCCTCTGGAAAGGATCGTTATGCTGATTGTGGTTTCCCCGGCCAAGACGCTGGATTTCGAGTCGCCGCTGGCGACCTCCCGTTTCACCCAACCCGAACTGCTGGATCACTCCGCCCGCCTGATCGAACGGGCGCGGCAATTGAGCCCGGCCCAGATCGCCAGCCTGATGAAGATCAGCGACAAGCTCTCCGGCCTCAATGCCGCCCGCTTCGCCGAATGGCAGCCCGATTTCTCCCCGGCCAACGCTCGCCAGGCGATCCTGGCCTTCAAGGGGGATGTCTACACCGGACTGGCGGCCGAGGATTTCGAGGAGGGGGACTTCGACTTCGCCCAGGTGCATCTGCGCATGCTGTCCGGGCTCTACGGGGTGCTGCGCCCCCTCGATCTGATGATGGCCTATCGCCTCGAGATGGGGATCCGCCTCGACAACGAGCGGGGCAAGGATCTCTACCAGTTCTGGGGCGACATCATCACGGAGCAGCTCAATCGTGCCCTGGCTGCCCAGGGGGATGAGGTGCTGATCAACCTGGCTTCCGACGAGTATTTCAAGTCGGTGCGCCCCAAGGTGCTCAAGGGCAGGATCGTCACCCCCGTCTTCAAGGACGAGAAGAACGGCCAGTTCAAGATCATCAGCTTCTACGCCAAGAAGGCGAGGGGCATGATGGCCCGCTATATCATCAAGCACCGCCTGACCCGGGTCGAGCAGCTGACCGGTTTCGACAGCGGCGGCTACCGGTTCGTGGCCGAGGAGTCCGGTGACGGTACCCTGATGTTCAAGCGGTCGGAAAATTAAATGAAATAACAGGGAACCAATCACGGACCCCCGGGTCTTAATATGTGAATCCTCTGTTGTAAGCACTTTTTATTCGCCGACGTTCATACGTCGGCTTTTTCTTGCCTGTTCGCCGCCGTTGGTGGCCGATTGCCCCAACCGTTCTTGCCGAACACTGGTCGTGAATACGAAAACGGCCATCCGAAGATGGCCGTGCATGGGCAGAATGAGCGAGCGAAGGGCGATTATTTCTTTTTCTTCTTCGCCGATTTCTTCTTGGCATCCTTCGGCTTTTTCTTCTTCACCGGCACCCGGGCTTCCTTGTGCTTGGGGCGCAGGGTGTCGATGACCCGGCGCTTGAGCCGCTCTTCGGTGTAGCGCTCAATCTTGGCCACCATGGCCATGTCGTGGGCTTCCACCAGGCTGATGGCGCAGCCACGGTTGCCGGCCCGGCCGGTGCGGCCGATGCGATGCACATAGACATCGGTGCCATAGGGCATGTCGTAGTTGATGACATGGCTGACGTTGGGCAGATCGATACCGCGGGCGGCGACGTCGGTGGCGATGAGGAAGGGCACTTCACCCTCGTGGAACTTGCGGATCGACTCGATGCGCTTGCTCTGCTCCATCTCGCCACGGATCCAGGCGCAGGAGACGCCGGCCGCCTGCAACTGGCCGGAGAGCTCCGCCAGCCGCTCGCGGGTACGGACGAAGACGATGGCCTTCTGGGTCTCGGGATCCTTGAGGATATGGGTCAGCAGCGCCAGCTTGTGGGCGGCGTCGTCGGCCAGGTGGATCCACTGGGTTATCTTGCGCCGTTCGCTGCGGGGCGGCTCGGCATGCAGCTCGACGGGTTCGTTGAGGATCTCGTTGGCAAATTTCTCCAGGCCCGCCCCCTCCAAGGTGGCGGAGAACAGCATGGTGTGCTTGCGGTAACGGGCCTCGGCCACGATGCGGTTCACATCCTTGACAAAGCCCATGTCCAGCATGCGATCCGCCTCATCCAGCACCAGCACCTCGATGTCGTGACTCTCGAACTCTTCCTTGTCGATGTACTCCAGCAGGCGGCCCGGGGTGGCGACCACTATGTCCGTGGTCTTGGTCAGCGCGGGCAGCTGCTCTTCGTGGCTGACGCCGCCGATGATGGTCTCGATGCTCAGATGGGTATGTGCCGCCAGAGCCTTGGCATGGGCGGTGATCTGCAGGGCCAGCTCGCGGGTCGGGGTGAGGATCAGCATGCGGCAGGGGCCCGGCTTGCGGCGCGGGAAATCCAGCAGATGCTGCATGGCCGGCAGCAGGAAGGCGGCCGTCTTGCCGGTGCCAGTGGGCGCAGAAGCCAGGATGTCACGACCCTCCAGTGCGGGCTCCAGCACCATCTGTTGAATGGTGGTGGGACGGGTAAACCCCATCTCGGCCAGGGCCCGGTTGAGGGCTGGATTCAGGTCGAAATCATCAAAGGATTGGCTCATGGCAATGCTCGGTCATTAAGGAAACGGCAGATTATAGGCGATTATGCCGTCGTCTCCTATGGCTGGCGGCGGGAACTGGCTATAATCGCCGACCCTTTTTCGTCAGAGTGGGAAGCAGATGAGCCCAAGTCGCGGTTTTACCTTCAAGCAGTTTCATATCGACCATGACCGCTGTGCCATGAAGGTGGGCACGGATGGCATACTGCTCGGAGCCTGGGCGCCCGTCGAGGGGGCCAGGCGGGTGCTGGACATCGGCAGTGGCAGCGGCCTCATCGCCCTGATGCTGGCGCAACGCAGCGGTTCGGACTGCCAGATCACCGGGGTCGAACTGGAGGCGGCGGCGCTGGCCCAGGCGCGGGAAAACGTGGCGGCGTCGCCCTGGGCGAGTCGGGTGCAGATGAGGGGGGGAGCCATCCAGCAGCATGAGGCGCCGCCCTATGACCTCATCGTCTCCAATCCGCCCTATTTCGGCGCCGGGCAAGGGTTCGAGGATCCCGCCAGGGCCAGGGCACGCCACCGGGGCTCCCTGGACAGCCGGGACTTGCTAGATGCCTGTGATCGCCTGCTCGCTCCCCGGGGGCGGGTCGCCCTTGTGCTGCCGACGGCGCTGGCTGATGAAATAATATCCAGTTTGCCACACTATGATCTGCACGAACTTTGTTATACAGCTGTTATCACCAAATCCGGAAAAGCGGCAAATCGTGTTTTACTGCTGCTAGGCAGAGAATTAAACAGGTGTGAGCGGGGTGAAATTGTGATCCATTCTGCTGATGGTGGCTATTCCAACAGATATATCCAACTGACCGCCCCCTTCTATTTGAAGATGTAAATTTCGTCTTGAACTATTTTTTCACATCATTATGCTGACACTTAAATGAGCACCCGCTCAAGACCAGCCAAAACCACTGGTTGCGATGAAAAAATGCGCGGGGCTCCTTTTTTTTACCCGGCGAATTTCCGGGGCGATGACCAATAAAAAACTATAACAAGCAATAGTTTACAAGACAGACGAGGTTGAACTTGACGAAATCACTGACATTATCTGATGTGCTCGGATTGGGCTTTATGACCTTCGCCTTCTATCTGGGCGCAGGCAACATCATCTTCCCGCCCCTGGCGGGTTTCCTCGCTGGCGAGAACATGACCCTGGCCATGTTGGGCTTCCTGGTCACCGCCGTGGGTCTGCCGCTCATCACCATACTGGCCGTCGCCAAGGCGGGTAACGGCTGGGCCGGCATGACCAAGCTGCTGCCCGCCGGCATCGCCAGTGCGCTGGCAGTCGCCATCTACATCATCATAGGCCCGGCCTTCGCCGCCCCCCGTACCGGCCTGGTGGCCTACGAGATGGGCCTCAAGCCCTTCCTGGGCGAGATGGGCGCCCAGGGCCTGCTGGTCTACACCCTGGTCTTCTTCGGTGCTGCCATCCTGGTCTCCCTCAATCAGGGTCGCCTGATGGATGCCATCGGCAAATTCCTCACGCCCATGCTGATGCTGTTGCTGATCGTGCTGGCGGTCGGGGTATTCGTGGCGCCCCAGGGCACCATGCCTGCCGCGGTGGCCGACTACCAGAATGATGCCTTCATCAAGGGGATCCTCGAGGGATACAACACCATGGATACCCTGGCGTCCCTGATGTTTGGCGCCCTGATCGTCGATATCCTGCGCAAGAAGGGCATCAATGACTACCAGAGCCAGTTCAAGTATCTGGCCATCGCGGGCGTCATCTCCGCCATCGGCCTGGCCGTGGTCTACATCTCCCTGTTCCAGCTGGGCAACTCTGCCGCCGGCGTGGCGACCGATACCAGCAACGGCGGCGCCATCGTCAGCGCCTATGTGCTGAGTCTGTTCGGTCAGCCGGGTCAGTTCATCCTGGCCGGCATCATCACCCTGGCCTGCTTCACCACCGCCGTGGGTCTGATCTCCGCCTGTGCCGACTTCTTCCACAACCTCACCGGCATGGCGTATCGCAAGCTGGTGGTGATCCTGGGGGCCGCCTGCGCCCTGGTGGCCAACGTGGGCCTGAGCCAGCTGATCAGTCTCTCCATCCCTGTGCTGGTCGCCATCTACCCGGTTGCGGTCGCCCTGGTGTTGGTGACCTTCCTGAAGGGTTACTTCGGTCACCCCCGCCTGACGTTCCGTCTGGTGCTGGCCGTGGCCTTCCTGTTCGGCTGCCTGGATGGTCTGGGTGCCGCCGGCATGAAGATGGATGCCTTCGCCTTCCTGCCGTTGTTTGACAAGGGACTGGCCTGGTTGCTGCCGACCCTGGCCGCCTGTGGCCTGGGCGTCATGGTGCGTGGCAACGAGAAACCGGTGAGCGACGCGACCGCCTGATCCCGACCCGCTTCCCCGTTTGAAAGAGCCAGCAGTCACTGCTGGCTCTTTTTATTGGGACTCAGGCCAACGAACCCGTCTCCCTTTTCCTCTATTGAGAGAAGGTGGCCAGTATCTTGACGACGCCAAACATGGCGACGCCGGCAAACACGGGCCAGCCCAGGGAGCGGGTGCGATACCAGACGGCCAGGGTCAGCGCCCCGCCGAGCAGGGTCGCCAGCCAGGAGGTGGGGGTGAGGGTGGCCGGCACCACGGAGACGCCGAACATGGCCGCTATCATGGCCGGGCCCAGCACCCTGAGCCAGACTGGCATCTGCTCCACCGTCTTCTGACTGTCGCGGCGATCCAGGTGCCGCTGCATCCAGAGCAGGGGCAGCATCCGCAGCAAAAAGGTGCCCGCCGCCGCGGCGAGCATGGCGATCCAGAGGGTGCTATCCATGTTGTGTTTCTCCCGTCTTCGAGTTGGCTTCCATCAGGTAGAAGAGGATGGCGCCGCAGATGGCCGCCAGGGGAATGGCCGCGTTGGCAAAGCCCATCATCTTGAGCAGCATGGCCCCCAGGATGGCGCTGCCCAGGGTCAGGGACCACTGGCGTGAGGTAAAGCGTGGTGCCAGCAGCACCAGGAACAAGGCCGGCAGTGCGAAGGGCATCACCTCGCCGAGCAGGGGCCAGCGCGCCGTCAGCTCACCCCCCGCGATGGCGCCGAGGGCCGTGCCCCCAATCCAGCTGGCCCAGGCGAGCAGCATGGCCCCGGTGAACCAGCCCAGGCGCTCTGCCGGTGCCAGCTGCGGCAGGCGAGTGTGGGCCAGGGCGAAGATCTGATCCGTGAGGCCGTGCATCAGCCATGGCCACCACCGGTTGCGGGGCAGGTAGGGGGCCAGATTCGGCCCATACACAACGTGACGGGCATTGATCAGCAGGGTCATGACCACCACCAGCCAGAGCGGCGCCCCCGAGGCCACCATGGCCACGAACAGGAACTGCGATGCCCCGGCATAGATGAGGGTGGAGACGATCACGGCTTCCCATGGGCTGAAGCCGGCCTGGATGGCGATCAGTCCGAAGGAGACGGCGACCGGGATATAGCCTCCCAGCAGGGGCACCGCCTCGAGCAGCCCCATGACGAAGGGATGCTTGCCGCGAATCTTGATTTCCTGGGTCATTTGGCGTTCCCCTTGCTTGCGTAGACGATGGTGACCAGCAGGGTGACCCAGGTCTCCCCGGCGCGATAGAGATGGGGCTGATCGGCGGGGAAGGTGTGGCTCTCCCCCGGATTCAGCCGCCTGGTGTGCCCTTCCGTGCCCACCTCAAGCTGGCCGCTGATGATAGTAATAGATTCGGACGATCCTGGTGAGTGAGGCTCGGCCCGTCGCTGTGCGTGGGGCGCGCAGGACATCCAGTAGACATCCACATGGGGGTCATCCGTGCCCTGATCGATCAGCCTGACCTGCATGCCGTCGTCGAAGACGGGGGCGCAGATGGGGGCCACCAGGTTGCCGAACGGCACATTGAGCTGAATGGCGATGCGCCAGACGGTATCCAGGGTGGGGTTGCCGCACCCCTGCTCCAGGCGTGACAGATTCGACTTGGCGATGCCGGCATCCTGGGCCAGTTGGGAGAGGGACAGGCCCCGGGCCAGCCGCAACGCCTGAAGGTGGCGTCCCAGGGTATCGAGAAGGGGTTTATCCATGACAGGTTCCTGTTCGTTATATAGAACGTTCCATATATTGAACGTTCTATATAACGAACAATCCGCTGTCAAACCCTTTGGATCGCCCATCCCCATCTGGGGGGTGACGGGGGAGGGGCAAGAAGGAGGGCTTTGGAGATGAGAGAGGCCGGCATGGGCCGGCCTCTCTCACTCAACCGTGCGCGCTCAGAGCGGCTCGGCGGTGGGCTTGCCCGCCAGACCGTACCAGTGGAACCGGCTCTCGCCGGCATGCCAGGAGAAGGTGGCCCAGGGATGCTGGCTCTCCCAGCGGGGGAAGGCGATCTCCACCCTGTTGTCCTGGTAGCGATAGAGGGAGGTGCTCAGCTCTATGTCGGAGCCGATCAGCAGCAGGACAAGCCCGACGAGACACCACTTCAGCAGGCGCCACATGGTGGTTACTCGAAGCAGATTTCGATGGTGGCGCGGCCATACTCAGAGTCGAATGGCATCATGATCTTGCTGCCATCCGCCTTGTGGGTGATGGTGTGATTGGGACCCGAGACGATGACGGGGGTCGCCATGTCGAACTCATAGCCCTTCTCCCCCAGCATGCGCTTGGCGCCGCCGGTGACCATGTTGGTGATCTCCCCCACCATGTCGGTGACCTCCTCGTTGATGGTGGCCGGCGCCTCCCCCAGCATGCGGCGCATGATCTCCAGCGCCAGCCCCTTCTCGAAGCTGATGGAGAGAGAACCCCGGGTCTGGGGGCCGACCATGCCGATGAGGCCGGAGACATCGCCACGGGCCAGCTCGTCGAGCTTGCGCTTGGGCTTGCCCGGGGTCAGCTCGAGCTGGGCCATGGTGGACAGCACGTTGAGCAGGGAGAGCAGGAACGGATTGACAAAATCAGCCTTCATGTTGACTTCCTACGGGAGGCGCGCAGCGGACGCACTGTCCATGAGCCTCTATGGTCTTGTTGGTAATGGTAAAGCCATGCAGACGGGCCTGCTCGGAGAATGCGTGGTCGATGGCGTCGTCATGGAGCTCGACCACGTCGCCGCAGCGATCGCAGATCAGCAGCTGCATGGGATGAGCATGGTCGAAGTGACAGCAGAAGATGAAGGCGTTGAGGGACTCCACCTTGTGGGCAAACCCCTGCTCGAGCAGAAAGTCGAGGGCGCGATAGACGGTCGGCGGCTTGGCGCTGGCCTCTGTCTTCTGCAACTGGGCCAGCAGATCGTAGGCGCTGATGGCATTGCCATGGGCAGCCAGCAGGCGAAAAACCTGGCGCCGGGTCGGGGTGAAGCGAATGCCGCGCTGTTGGCAGAGGCGCTCGGCGGCTTGTAGCAGTTGGTCTTGATTCATGATCACGCAAATGGCCTGTATCGTCTGCGGATACTAACATAGGGCCTCTCTTGGCGCGGCGTCAAAATTCATTTTCTGGGCGCGGCGTCCCTTGTGCTAATATCCGCCCCCTCCCATAGCCACCCGGATGATCTTTATGCAGGCGCAGCGCTTCTCCATCGCCCCCATGCTGGACTGGACCGATCGGCATTGCCGTTACTTTCACCGTTTGATGACCCGCCAGACCCTGCTCTATACCGAGATGGTCACCACGGGCGCCATCATCCACGGCAAGGGGGATTATCTGGGCTACAGCGATCAGGAGCACCCCATCGCCCTGCAACTGGGGGGCAGCAACCCGGTGGACCTGGCCCGCTGCGCCAGGCTGGCCGAGGAGCGGGGCTATGACGAGATCAACCTCAACGTGGGCTGCCCGTCGGATCGGGTGCAGAACGGCCGTTTCGGCGCCTGCCTGATGGGGGAGCCCGCCCTGGTGGCCGACTGCATCAAGGCGATGCGCGACGTGGTGGCCATTCCGGTGACCGTCAAGACCCGGATCGGCATCGACGATCAAGACTCTTACGAATTCTTGCAGGCCTTCATCGAGCAGGTGCGCGACGCCGGTTGCGACACCTTCATCGTCCATGCCCGCAAGGCCTGGCTCAGCGGCCTGAGCCCCCGGGAGAACCGCGAGATCCCGCCGCTGGACTACCCGCGGGTCTACCGGGTCAAGCAGGATTACCCCGAGCTGACCATCGCCCTCAACGGCGGTGTCACCAGCCTGGAGCAGACGCTGGAGCATCTGCAACATGTGGATGGTGTGATGATGGGGCGCGAAGCCTACCAGAATCCCTATCTCCTGGCAGAGGTGGACAACCGGGTGTTCGGCCAGCAGGGTGCGGTGCCGAGCCGTCACGAGGTGGTGCGCATGATGCTGCCCTACCTGGAGCAGGAGCTGGCCAAGGGCAACTATCTCTCCCACGTGACCCGCCACATGCTGGGGCTGTTCCAGAACATGCCGGGGGCCCGCGCCTGGCGTCGTCACCTGAGCGAGAACGCCTGCAAGCCGGGGGCTGGTATCCAGGTGGTGCTGGACGCCATGGCCAAGGTGCCCGAGCATAGCGGCGAAGCCGTGGTCTGAGCCCGGCCGGTATCGGATTTGGGGTCTATGACCCTGTGTCGATGAAACGCCCCGCCTCGTGCGGGGCTTTTTATTGCCGGACTCTTTATGGCCGGTGATGGAGGCCAGGCTGCCCGGGCCGCAGGGGGCGGCTTAGCCCTGATCCGGCGTGAAGTCGTGGATCTCGCCGCGCCTTGGCTTGAAGCGGGGATCGGCCCCCAGCTTCTGCTGGGCCAGGGCCATGCTCTGGCAGAAGCTCTCCTCCTTCTCATACTCGGCCCGCACCAGATCGATGGCGCGCTCCGCCTGGCGGCGATCCTGCTTGCTCGCCTTGCGATCGCTGAACACCTGCTGCTGATCCAGCATCCATTGCAAGAAGGCCTGACGGCACTGATCTTCCCGGGGAGGGGCGGACGCGGCGTGAGCGAGCGGGCTGAGCAGCAGGGTGAGGAGGAGAAAACGAGGCATATTCGTTGATTGGACTGTTAGTAAGTGGCTGATTAACGGCTATTTTATGGCGTAATGGCCGCCGGGTACAGGACAAAAATGACGCCATTTCTGGCAGGGGCAGGTGACCGCGCCCCGGCGGTCACCTGGGGCCTGCTCAGTGGGCGAGCAGATAGAGCTGGCGGCTGTAGGCCACGTCTTCGGGGTTGTTGATGGGGTAGCCCTTGAGCCAGGGCTTGATCAGCCTGGCATTGGTGTACTGGTAGAGGGGGGCTATCGGGGCCTGCTCCTGCAGCAGGGTCTCGGCCCGATCGAACAGCTGGCCGCGACTGGCCTGGCTGGTGTCGCGGGAGGCCTGATCCAGCAGGGCGTCATAGCCCGGGTTCGCGAAGCGGGCCATGTTGCCGCCGTTGCTGCTGCGCCACAGTTCGAGGAAGGCGGAGGGGTCGTTGTAGTCGGCCACCCAGGAGGAGCGGATCACCTGGAACTGGCCGCTCTGGCGGCTGTCGAGGTAGCTCTTCCACTCCTGATTGGTGAGTTCGACCCGGGCGCCCAGCTTCTGCTTCCACATGCTGGCCACGGCCAGGGCCAGCTTCTTGTGCACCTCGGCCGTGTTGTAGAGCAGGGTGAGGGTCAGGGGGCGCTGGGGGCCATAGCCGGCCTCGGCCAGCAGCTGCCTGGCCTGGGCATCGAGCGCCTCCTGGCTCAGGGTCGAGAGCGGGTTGGACTTGGGGCTGAAGTGGGCGGTCACGTCCGGGGTGAAGTGGTAGGCGGGTTTCTCCCCCGTGCCCAGCACCTTGTCGGCGATCAGCCGCCTGTCGATGGCATAGGAGAGCGCCTTGCGCACCCGCACGTCGTCGAGGGGAGGCTGGCGGGTGTTGAAGGCGTAGTAGTAGGTGCCCAGCTGCTCCGGGGTATGGACCTCGCCCGGGATCTGCCTGATCAGCCTGGCGTACTGCTCCTTGGGGAAGGACTCGGTGATGTCGATATCCCCCGCCAGATAGCGGTTGGTGGCAGCACTCTCCTGGTTGATGGGCAGGAAGGTGACCCTGGTCAGCACCGTATGGGCCCTGTCCCAGTAGTGGGGATTGGGCACCAGATCGAGCCGCTCGTTGACCACCCGGTCCGCCAGCACGAAGGCGCCATTGCCGACCAGTTTGCCGGGCTGGGTCCACTGCTGACCGTGTTGCGCCATGCTGGCCGCGTGCAGGGGGGAGAGGCTGGGGTGGGTCAGCAGGTTGAGAAAATAGGGCACGGGCTGGGAGAGGCTGACCTCGAGGGTGTGGTCGTCGATGGCCTCGACCCCGAGCCGCTCCGGGCTCAGCTCGCCGGCCACTATCTTGTCCACGTTCTCGAAATGGGCGAGCTGGGCGAACCAGGCGAAGGTGGCCGCCTCTTTGGGATCGACCAGCCGGCGCCAGCCATGGACGAAGTCGTGGGCCGTGACCGGATCCCCGTTTGACCAGGCGGCGTCCTGGCGCAGCTGGAAGCGAAAGTGCTGGTTGTCGTCACTGTGCCATGACTGGGCGACCCCGGGTTGCACGCTGCCATCCGGGCCCTGGGTCAGCAGCCCCTCGAACAGGTCCCGCACCACCTGCAACTCGGGCAGGCCGACCAGCTTGAGGGGGCTCAGGCTGCTGGGCTCATCCTTGAGGTGGCGCACCACAGTCTGCTCGGCGGCGAGTCTGGCATCGGGCGGGACATCGGCGGCCTGGGCAGCACCCATGGCCAGCAGTAACAGCAAGGGGCGCCATCCTGTCATGGTCAGATCCTTAATGTGAAGCGGGGAGAAAAGTCGGCGACAAGTGCTCGCCTGCCGGTGGGAAAACATGATATCCCCATTGCTGGTCAGACCGCCAGCGCCGACCAGGGCTGGCACGGGCCCTTTTTATCTGGGTGTGAACGGGATCGGCTGGGGGGTAGGATGAAACTAGGATGGTGGATGCTGGGGTTGTTGAGTCAGGGGGCCTGGGCGCTGGAGCCGTGTCAGCCCGACACCCGGGTGGGGAGCTGGTGCCAGGTGGCGATCGCCGCGCTGCAGCCGACCCAGGCGGGCATAGGCCAGCTGCAGGTGGAGGAGACGGCGCGCAAGCTGGCGGGCAAGCGCGAGAAACAGCTCGACGGCTACATGAAGAAGAAGGAGATCCCCGTCGTCATCGCCCCGGATGGCGGCTACTGGCTGGTGGACCGGCATCATCTCACCAGGGCCCTGTGGCAGACCAGGGTCAGGGAGGCCAGGGTCAAGGTGATCGCCCGCCTGCAGGACGAGCGCCATTTCTGGAGCCAGATGCAGCACAATCACTGGGCCTGGCTCAAGGACGAGCGGGGCCAGCCCATCAGGCCCGAGCAGTTGCCAGGCCGCATCGACGCCCTGCCCGACTACCCCTACCGCACCCTGGCGGGCCTGTTGCAGGATGCCGGCTATTTCCAGAAGAACAAGCAGGTCTACTTCGTCGAGTTTGCCTGGGCCAGCTGGCTCGGCCAGCAGATGCAGTGGCAGCCGGTGACCCGGGAGAACCTGACGGCGCGCCTGCAGCAGGCCAAGCGGCTCGCCTGCACCCAGGCGGCCCGGGATCTGCCCGGTTATCCCGGCAAGCAGTGCCGCAGCAAGGGGCCTTGACCGCCGCGGCGCGAAGGCGCGCCCTGATCGCCATGGAAAGCGCCACCCCAGGGGTGGCGCTTTTCATTGGCTGACGGACGGATTGCCGGTCAGGGCAGCGCCAGACTGGGCCCGTCCAGGTATTCCGGCAGGAACAGGGTGATCTGGGGCACATAGGTGATGAGCATGAGAAACAGCAGCAGGAAGCCGACCCAGGGCAGGCAGGCGCGGATCACCCAGCCCATGCTCTGGCCGGTGATGCCCGCGGTCACGAACAGGTTGAGCCCCACCGGCGGGGTCAGCATGCCTATCTCCATGTTGATCACCATGATGATCCCCAGGTGGATGGGATCTATGCCCAGCTGGGTGGCGATGGGGAACAGGATGGGCGCCATGATCAGCACGATGGCCGAAGGCTCCATGACGTTGCCCGCCAGCAGCAGCAGTATGTTCACCACGATGAGGAAGCCCCAGGCGGGCAGGCCCCAGGCGATGATGGCCTCGGCGATGGCATGGGGGATCCGCTCCGAGGTGAGTACGTGGGCGAACAGCATGGCGTTGCTGATGATGAACAGCAGCATGATGCTCACCTTGGCGGCGTCGCGCACCACATGGCCCACCTCGCGGTCGAAGGGAGACCTGAGCAGGGAGAGGGGCAGCAGCACCAGGTTGCGCAGGCTGGCGGCGAGCAGGGACTCCCCCTGGTTGCGCCAGGCCACCCCTTGAGGGGGCCTATGTCGCGATAGCCGTAGACGGCGATGAAGAAGGCGTAGACCGCCGCCACCGCCGCCGCCTCGGTGGGGCTGGCGATGCCCCCGTAGATGGATCCCAGCACCAGTATGATGAGGAAGAGGCCGCCGAGGGCCTTGCCACCGCTGCCGAGCAGGGTGAAGACCCCGGGGAAGGGCTGGCTCGGCAGCCCCTTGATGCGGGCCACCACATAGATGACCACCATGATGAGGCCCCCCATCATGAGCCCCGGCAGGAAGCCGGCCATGAACATGCGGGATGCCGAGACCTCGGTCGCCGCCGCATAGACCAGCATGACGATGGAGGGAGGGATCAGGATCCCCAGGGTGCCCGCGTTGGCGATCACCCCGGCGGCGAAGGCCTGGGGATAGCCGGAGCGCACCATGCCGGCGATGACGATGCTGCCGATGGCGGCCACGGTCGCCGGGCTGGAGCCACACACGGCGGCGAACAGCATGCAGGCCATGACCGACGCCATGGCGAGGCCGCCCCGGATGTGGCCGACGGAGTCCATGGCGAAGTTGATGATCCGCTTGGCCACGCCGCCGGTCGACAAAAAGGCGGACGACAGCACGAAGAAGGGGATGGCGAGCAGGGTGTAGTGCTCCGAGGTGGCCTCGAACAACTTGAGCGCCAGGGAGGCGAGGGAGTCGTTGGAGAAGAGCAGTATGGTGGTGACGCTGGAGAGGCCGAGGGCCACCGCGATGGGCATGCCGAGCAACATGGAGAGGATCAGCAGGGTAAAGAGGGTCAGTGTTGCCATTGTGGTTATACCTTCTGATCCGGGTCGTGGTCGATGAGGTGCATGCTCTCCCTGGCCTCATCGGCGAGGGCGAAGCCCTGCATCTGGCCGCGCCACACCATGACGCCGACCCCGAGGAAACGGACGAACAGCAGGGCCAGGCCGATGGGCAGTATGCTCATGGCTTGCCAGCGGGGGATGGGCAGATCCTCCATCTCGATGCCTATCGCCTTGAGCTTGGCCAGGTAGATCCAGGCACCGTAGAAATAGAAGCCGCAGTAGACCAGGCACAGGCCCACGGCCAGCAGGGTGAGGCGTCGTTGCCAATGGGCGGGCAGTACCTTGATGAAGGCGTCCACCCCGATATGGGCGCCGACCCGTACTCCCCAGGATGCGCCGAACAGCACCATCCAGGCACAGAGGTTGAGGGTCAGCTCCTGGGCCCAGAGCAGGCCGGTATCGAAGAAGAAGCGCATCACCACTTCGATGAAGACCAGCAGGGTGGTGCTGACCAGGAGCAGGCCTATGATGGCCTCCTCCAGCTGATAGACGAGTTTTTTCATGGGATCCTCCGGGCGGCGCCCAGACGTCGGGCGCCGCTGGCTGGCTTAGGGCTGGTTGGCGGCGACGGCGGCGTCGAGGAGCGCCTTGCCGATGGCCCCTTCGAATTGCTGCCAGACCGGCTTCATCGCCTCGACCCACTGGCTGCGCTCGGCGTCGGTCAGGGTGACCAGCTGGCTCTTGCCGGAGGCGAAGATGGCGGCCTTGTCCTCGCCATCCTTCTCGGCGGCAATCTTGTTGCCGTAGGCGACCGACTCATCCAGTGCTTTTTTCAGCTCGCTGCGGACCCCATCCGGCAGGCCGTTCCAGAACTCGGCGTTGGTGACGATCAGGTAATCCAGCACCCCGTGGTTGCTTTCGGTGATATAGGGCTGCACCTCGAAGAACTTCTGGGAGTAGATGTTGGACCAGGTGTTCTCCTGGCCGTCGATAGCCTTGGTCTGAAGCAGGGTGAACACCTCGGCGAAGGGCTTCTTCACCGGCACGGCATGGATGGCCTCGAACTGGGCGGCCAGCACGTCCGAGGTCTGGATGCGGAACTTCTTGCCCTTGGCGTCCGCCGGGGTCTTGAGGGGCTGGCTGGCGGAGAGCTGCTTCATGCCGTTGTGCAGATAGCCCAGGCCCACCAGGCCGTACTTCTCGAGGGAGCCCAGCATGGCCTGCCCCTCCTTGCCCTGCTGGAATCGGTCGACTGCGGCCATGTCATTGAACAGGAAGGGCAAGTCGAAGATCTGCAGCTGATCCGTGTACTTCTGGAACTTGGAGAGGGAGGGGGCGATCATCTGCACGTCGCCGAGCAGCATGGCTTCGAGCTCCTTGCCGTCGCCGAACAGCTGGGAGTTGGGGTAGACCTTGACCTCCACCTGCCCCTGGAGGCGCTCATCCACCAGCTGCTTGAAGTGGGTCGCCATCTGGCCCTTGGGGGTGTTCTCCGCCACCACGTGGGAGAACTTGAGTTCGATGGGGGCGGCGATGGCCGAGGAGAGGCCGAGCGCCAGGGTGAGGGCGGCGGTCAGGGTACGGAGGTGAAATGTCATGTCTCTCTTCCTTGTGTGTGAGTGCGGGTCATTGCCACCTGACATCGCAACTTGCATGCCAATGCTCACAAACAGGCAGCATTTCATTAACGGCGAGGGCTCGGGCGGGGTGGGGGAGGGAGGCTGCCCGGGAAAAAGGGGGGAAATCCCCCCATCCGCCCCCCGGACCGGGTGATCTTCCCCCCATGGGGCGGGGGGATCCGGCGGGCGAAACCGGGGCTGGCTAGTCCGCCCCCTCCTCGCCGAGCTTGTAGTCCTGCTTGTCGAGGCCGTACTTGCGCATCTTGTCGTAGAGGGTCTTGCGCGGCAGCCCCAGGCTCTCCTGCACCTCCTTGAGCCGGCCCCTGTGCTGGCTCAGGGTATCGGTCAGCAGTATCCGCTCGAAGCGATCCACCTGCTCGGCCAGGGTCAGGGCCTCGCGCCCCAGGCTGAGGTCGGCGAAGGCCCCCTCTTCCCCCAGCAGCACGCAGCGTTCGGCCAGGTTGCGCAGCTCGCGCACATTGCCCGGCCAGTCGTGGGCCAGCAGCCAGGCCCGCTGCTCGGCCCCGATCCGGGGCGGCGCCAGCTGATAGCGGGTGGCCGCCACCCGCAGGAAGTTCTCGAACAGGAGGGGCACGTCCTCCTTGCGCTCGCGCAATGGGGGGATATCCACCCGCACCACATTGAGCCGGTAATAGAGGTCGGCGCGAAAGGCGCCCTGCTCCACCAGCTTCTTCAGATCCACCTTGCTGGCCGCCAGCACCCTGATGTCCAGGGGGATGGGGTGATTGGTGCCGAGGGGCTCGACCTTGCGGTCCTCCAGCACCCGCAGCAGCTTGATCTGCAGCGCCATCGGCATGCTCTCTATCTCGTCGAGAAAGAGGGTGCCCCTGTCTGCCCAGGCAATCTTGCCTACCCGGCGCTTCTGGGCCCCGGTGAAGGCGCCGGCCTCGAAGCCGAACAGTTCGCTCTCCATCATGGTCTCGGGCACGGCGCCGCAGTTGATGGCGACGAAGGGCTCGGCGGCACGCACCGAATGGTCGTGCAGGAAGCGGGCGACCAGCTCCTTGCCGCTCCCCGTCTCCCCCATGATCCGCACGTCGGCGGGGGCATCCTTGATGTGGGTGAGGAGCTGGCGCAACCGCTTGATGGCCGGGTGGGCGCCGAGCAGGCGGGGCCCGGGCCCGCTCTGGGCCTCCAGTTCGCTGCGCAGCTCCCGGTTCTCCAGCACCAGGCGCCGCTTGTCGCAGGCCCGGCGCACCACCTCCAGCAGCTGCTCGGTGCCAAACGGCTTCTCGATGAAGTCGTAAGCTCCCAGGCGCATGGCCTGGACCGCGGTGGAGATGTCTCCGTGCCCCGTGAGCAGGATCACCGGCAGTTCGGCGTCGCGGTTCATGGCCTCCTCGAGCAGGGCGATGCCGTTCATGCCGGGCATGTTGATGTCGCTGATGATGATGCCGGGCCACTGGGGGCTGATGTGGGGCAGGGCCTCTGCGGCGCTGGCGAAGGTGGTGACCTGCCACTGGGCCAGCTCCAGAGTCTGGCCGAGGGAGAGGCGCAGGTGGTGTTCATCGTCGATCAGCATGACTTGGTTCATGGGGCTCTCCTCGAGCGGGCGGGGGAGGCCGGACGCGCCTGGGGGCGGGCGCGGCGGCTCATGGGAAATGCCTCGGGCCGGGCCTGGCCTCGGGCAGGCTGATGGTGAAGCGGGCGCCGCCACGGTCCGGGTCATTGCTCGCCGTCAGCTGGCCGCCGAAGGCGGTGATGATGCGCTGGGAGATGGTGAGCCCGAGGCCGAGTCCCTTGGACTTGGTGGTGTAGAAGGGGGCGAACAGCTGCCTGGCCTCGACGGCCAGGCCCGGGCCGTTGTCGATGACGGCGATGGTCACCCGATCGGCCTCTGTCTCCACCTCCAGCCAGACCCGGGGCGGCGCCACGCCGGCGCAGGCCTGAAGGGCGTTGTGCAGCAGATTGACCAGCACCTGCTCGAGCTGAACCGCATCGGCATGGACATAGAGGGGCTCGGCCGGCAGCCGGGTCTCCACCAGCAGCCCCTGCTTGATCATCTGGCTGTGGAGCAGGGCCAGGCTGGCGTGGATCACGGGTTGCAGCGCCACCGCCTGCAGGGTCTGCTCCCCCTTGCGGGCGAACACCTTGAAGCGGGCCACCAGCTCGCTCATATGATGGTTGAGGCCGTTGATCTGCACCAGGTTGTCGCGACAGCTGTCGATGCGGCCCCTGTCGAGCAGCTGCAACGCATTCTCGCCATAGGCCCGCATGGCGGCCAGGGGCTGGTTGAGTTCGTGGTTGATGCTGGCGGACATCTCGCCGAGCAGGGCCAGCTTGGCGGTCTGCACCAGCTGCTCCTGGGTGTCGACCAGCTCGCGCTGGGTCTGACGGTACTTGTCGATGGTGGCGATCAGCTCCTGATTGCTGGTGGAGAGGGCCCGGGTGCGCTGACTCACCTTGTGCTCCAGCCGGTTGTTGAGGCGGGCGAGACGGGCGCGGCCGAGCAGCACCTGGCGCCAGTAGAGCCAGATCATCAGCACCAGCAGGGAGAAGAGGGCGAAGCTGGCCAGGGCCTTGGCGATGATGGGGCGCAAGTCATGGAGGGGCTCCAGGGTATAGAGATACCAGCCGGCGCTCGGCATGGCGGTGCCGGTGAACAGATAACCCTGACCCCAGTGCCACTCGTCCTGGCTGCGCAGCAGGCCGAGGGAGGGGAGATCGCTCAAGGGGGTCCCCAGCTTGTCGCCATACTTGCGCTCCTCGGCCAGCGTCTGGCGAGTCGGCCCGTCCAGGGCCACCAGGGGGCGATAGAGCCACTCGGCCCTGGAGGCGAAGAAGACGACCCCGTACTCGTCGGTCAGCAGGTAGTCGAGGCTGTTGCTGGACCAGCGCTCGTCGATGAGGGAGAGCGCCACCTTGACCACCACGACGCCGAGGCGGCGATCGCCATCTTGCACCGGATAGGAGAAGTAGTAGCCCCGCCGCCCCGAGCGCTGGCCGAGGGCGAAGTAGCTGCCGGGCTTGCCCTGCATCGCCTGGCGGAAATAGGGGCGAAAGTGGTAGTTGTCCCCGACGAAGCTGTCGGACTGGCGCCAGTTGCTGGCGGAGATCACCTCCCCCTTGTCCGTCATGAGGTAGATGGCATCCGTGCCCAGGATCTCGTTGTACTGCTCCAGCAGGGGGTGGAGCCGATAGGGGGGAAATTGCTGCAGCAGCGCCTGCTGCAACTCGGCGCGGGTCGCGATGAGGGCCGGCAGGCGGCGGTACTTGTCGAGCTCGATCAGCAGGCGGCCCGCCAGGCGCTCGTTGTCTATCCTGGCCTGCTGGCGCAGGCTCTCCAGCCCCCACTGACGCGCCGTGAAGGCGACCACCACCATCAAGGTGACCCAGAGGCCGATCAGCAGGCCCCGACTTCCATTGTGCATCATGCCCTTCCTTAGGTTGCCGTCATCTTACCCCCTGGCGGGAGCAGAGGGGACGATGCCGACGAAAGAGTGTGACGGGGGCGACAAGGCGCAGAGATCCTGCACTCTCTGTCGGCTTGATATTCATTCTCATTTAGGCTCTCATGGAGAGCCCCATATCAGGTGAAGGAGGTCACGTATGGCACAGACATCCCCCCGCCAGGATCAGCGCCAGGCCCACTGGCAGCGTTACATGCTCGAAGCCGAGCGCGCCCTGAGCCAGGGCGCCCTGGGCTCGGCCGTCTGCCTCTATCAGCAGGCGCTCGGCACCATAGCGGCCCCCCAGGAGGCGCCGCCACCGGCCGTCGTCATCGATGGCGAGGGTCTGGTCTCCCGGGCGACTGTCATCGACCTCGAGGAGCTGGCCAGCATGCGCGTCGCCACCTGCCATCGCCTGGCCGATTTCTGGCGCGCCATGGAGGAGCCCAGCTACGAGCTGCGCTACCTCAAGCTGGCCGCCGAGCTGGTGACCGCCCTGGTGCCCCAGTGTCCGAACCGGGAGTGCGAGTCCCTCATCAGCGAGCTGGGCTGCTGCCGCGCCGCCCTGCTCGGCTTCTTGAAGCGCCACCCCAATCCCGAGATAGCCAGGCTGATCCAGGTACAGGACAGGGTGCAGGGCTGCGAGTTGATCGGTCGCTTTCGCCTCAACTAGCGGTTGTTAGCGTTGGTGCGCCCGAGCTTGCGGGCGATGCGCTCCTGGGCTTCTTCTCCCTGCAGGGCGAGGGAGAAGGCGCGGGCCTCGGTGTCGATGACAAAGTGCACCGCCTGCTTGAGCTCCTGTTTGAGCAGGGCCTTGCTCCGTTGCAGCGCCTTGGGCGGTTTGGCCGCCAGGGTCAAGCCCTGTGCCCGGGCGAAGGGGAGCAGGTCATCCGCTGCCAGCACCCGATTGGCCAGCCCGAGGCGCAGCGCCTCCCCGGCGTCGATGGCCTGCGCCAGCAGCAGCAACTCGCTGGCCTTGAGGTGGCCCACGGCGCGGGGCAGCAGCAGGCTGGAGGCAAATTCCGGCACCAGCCCCAGCTCGACGAAGGGCAGTTGCAGCCGGGCGTTGTCCGCCAGATAGACCAGATCGCAGTGCAGCAGCAAGGTGGTGCCTATGCCCACCGCCGGGCCGCCCACGGCGGCGATCACCGGCTTGGGGAAGTCGGCCAGGGTGTGGAGGAACTGCAAGATGGGATCATCGGCCTCCAGGCTCTCTTTCCCCATGAAGTCGGTCAGATCATTGCCGGCGGTGAAGCAGGCCTGCTGCCCCTGAATGAGCAGCACATGCACCTGCTCGTCCCTGGCCGCCTGGCGCAGTGCGTCGGTGAGAGCTAAATAGGTCTCGGTATTGAGGGCGTTGCGCTTGTCCGGCCGGTTGAGGGTCAGGGTGAGCAGGCCATCCTGCCGCTCGACCAGAATTGTGGGGGCCATGTCTGAATCCTTGTTGTCAGGGGCTGCCAAAAGCTTGCCTTGCGGGTAAGCTCTGCTTCGTTTGACCACATCATAAAAGGATTTCAACCATGTTTAAACGAGCGTTTTATTCCCTGCTGGCCCTGGGACTGGCCGCCCCCGCCCTGGCCAAGGTGGAGGCCGTCGATGGTTATGTGCGTCTGCTGCCCCCCGGCACCCCCAACACGGCGGCCTTCATGGTGCTGAAAAATGATGGCGACGCCCCGGTCCGGCTCACCGGCGTCAGCTCCCCCGAGGTGGCCCGCGCCGAGCTGCACACCCACCTGCACGAGAATGGCGTGATGCGGATGCGTCAGGTCGAGAGCATAGAGATCCCGGCCAAGGGGGAAGCGGTGCTCAAACCCGGCAGCCTGCACATCATGCTGTTCGAGGTGCGTGAACTCTCCCCGGGCACCCCCTTCCCCCTGACCCTGAGCCTGGACAACGGCCAGGCCCTCGGCCTGAGTCTGCCGGTGAAGCCGGTCGAACCCATGGCCGGCATGGTGCACTGATCAGGGACAGAACCGGTCGCGTTCTAGAGAATCTTGCTAGGTATTGGCGGCTGGCGCGGTAAAATGCGGGTCTCATCCCGCATTCTCTGGAGTTTAATGATGAAAAAGACACTGTTGGCCGCTGCGCTGCTGGCCCTGACGAGCACCTCTGCCATGGCCGCCGATGACTGGCGCTTCGCCGCCGGCACCGATATCTGGAATGCCGAGGGCAGCGGTCGTGTCGACGAGGTCGGGACCCGGGACGGTTTTGACGACAACTACAACTGGAGCGGCTACTTGCAGCTGGAGCACGGCATCATATTGCTGCCCAACGCCAAGTTCGAGATCTCCGATCTCAGCACCAGCGGCGGTGCCTTCGACAACGATCTGCAGGCCTATGATCTCAGCCTCTACTACCGCCTGTTCAACAACGACCTGTTCCAGATTGACCTGGGTCTGACCGGCCGTCGTTACGAAGGGGACTTCAACACAGTCAATGACTCCTACCACGAAGACGTGCTGATGGCCTATGCCGGCACCGAGCTGCGCATTCCGGGCACCGGCTTCTCCGCCTTCGGCGATGCCCGGGTGCAGGATGCCGACAACTACGACTACCGTCTGGGCGGGGCGTACAAGTTCTCCTCCCTGCCGCTCAAGCTGCGCGCCGGCTGGCGTCAGGTCGACATGGACTTCGACAGCGTCGATCAGCGGGTCGATGGCTGGTTTGCGGGTGCCGAGTTCACCTTCTGATAGGGAGAGGATGAGGGGATGGGCAGCATCATAGTGACTGGGGCAGGCTCGGGACTGGGCCGCGCCCTGACATGCGGTCTGGTCGCCCGTGGCCACAGGGTGGCCATGATGGGTCGCCGCTATCAGAAGTTGCAGGAGATGGAAGCCAGGCTCGGCCAGGGGGTGATCGGCATCGCCGCCGATCTGGCCCACCACGAGGAGGTGGAGGTGGCCTTCGCCGCCGCCGTCCAGTGGGGCGGCTTGCCGGATCTGGTGATCCACTGCGCCGGGGTGGGGGAGTTCGGCCCGGTCGGCGTCTATACCGCCGAGCAGGTGCGCCGGGTGGTGGAGAGCAATCTGGTCTCCACCATACTGGTGGCCCAGCAGACGGTGCGCCTCATGGGCGAGCGGGGCGGGGTGCTGGCCAATGTGCTCTCCTCCGCCGCCCAGGTAGGCAAGGCCAACGAGAGCCTCTACTGCGCCTCCAAGTGGGGGATGCGCGGCTTTCTCGAGTCCCTGCGCGCCGAGCTCAAGGGCTCGCCCCTGCGGCTGGTGAACCTCTATCCGAGCGGGATCCGCAGCGAATTCTGGGACAACTCGGACCATGTGGACCCGAGCCGTTTCATGACCCCGGAGGATGCCGCCGCCTACATGCTCGATGCCCTGGAGGCGAGGAGCAGCTGCCACGTGACCGATCTCTTTATCGGTCGCAATCCCTGAGGAAAAGCTCCGTCATCCGGTTGCCGTCGTCAGAACACAGAAACAAAAAGCGCGCCGATTGGCGCGCTTTTTTATGGGCATGGGCGGGGATCAACGACCCAGCTTGCCCTTGATCAGGGCGATGATGTCGCTGATGGCCACTTCCTGCTTCTCGCCGGAGCGGCGGCACTTGTATTCCACCACGCCGTTGTCCATGCCGCGCTCGCCGATGACGATGCCGTGGGGCACCCCCAGCAGCTCCATGTCGGCGAACATGACGCCAGGGCGCTCCTTGCGGTCATCGAACAAGACGTCCACACCGGCGGCCTGGAGCTCGGCGTAGAGCTGCTGGGCCAGTTCGGCCACGCGCACGGACTTGTGCATGTTCATGGGGACGATGGCCACTTCGAACGGGGCGATGGCGTCCGGCCAGATGATGCCGTACTGGTCGTTGTTCTGCTCGATGGCGGCGGCCACCAGACGGGAGACGCCGATACCGTAGCAACCCATCTCCATGGTGACGGACTTGCCGCCTTCGTTGAGCACGTTCGCCTTCATGGCTTCGGAGTACTTGGTGCCCAGCTGGAAGATGTGGCCCACTTCGATGCCGCGCTTGAGCAGCAGCTTGCCCTGGCCGCAGGGGCTGGGGTCCCCTTCCACCACGTTGCGCAGGTCGGCAACTTCAAAAGTGGCGATATCGCGATCCCAGTTGGCACCGGTCAGGTGGAAGCCGGTGTCGTTGGCGCCACAGACGAAGTCCGCCAGATGGGCGGCGCTGCGATCGACGATGATGCGACCGGCAAAGCCGACCGGGCCGATGGAACCCGCATCGCAACCGGCGGCCGCCTGGATCTGCTCGTCATTGGCGAAGGTGAGCGGGTTGGCGACACCCGGCAGCTTCTCGGCCTTGATTTCGTTCAGCTCGTGGTCGCCGCGCAGCACCAGGGCGATGACCGCCTGCTTGCCGTGCTCGTCTGCTTCGGCCAGTACCAGCAGGGTCTTGGCGATGGCGCTCGGGGCCACGCTCAGGAAGGCGGCCACTTCATCGATGGTGTGGACGGCCGGGGTGGCGACCTTGGTCAGAGCTTTGGTTGCGGCAGCGCGCTCGCCAACGGGGGCCAGGGCCTCGGCCATCTCGATGTTGGCGGCGTAATCCGATGTATCGGAGAAGGCGATCAAGTCTTCACCGCTCTCGGCCAGCACCTGGAATTCGTGGGAGCCGGTGCCGCCGATGGAGCCGGTATCGGCCTGCACCGGACGGAAGTTCAGGCCCATGCGGGTGAAGGCGGCGCAGTAGGCGGCGTGCATCTTCTCGTAGGTCTCGATCAGCGAGGCCTTGTCGATATGGAAGGAGTAGGCATCCTTCATCAGGAACTCGCGGCCGCGCATCACGCCGAAACGGGGACGCACTTCGTCGCGGAACTTGGTCTGGATCTGGTACAGATTCAGCGGCAGCTGCTTGTAGCTGTTCACTTCGTAACGGACCAGGGCGGTGATCACCTCTTCGTGGGTCGGGCCCAGCACGAAGGGGCGGTTGTGGCGGTCGGTCAGGCGGCACAGCTCGGGGCCGTAATCATCCCAGCGGCCGGATTCCTGCCACAGCTCGGCGGGTTGCACCACCGGCATGGAGACTTCGATGGCGCCCGCCTTGTTCATCTCTTCGCGAACGATGTTCTCGATCTTCTTCAGTACCCGCAGGCCGGACGGCAGCCAGGCATACATGCCGGAGGCCAGTTTACGGATCATGCCGGCGCGCAGCATCAGCTGATGGCTGACAACCTCGGCGTCGGACGGGGTTTCCTTGAGGGTAGAAAGCAGATATTGGCTGGTGCGCATCGCGATGAACCTTAACGTGAGACGGGCCGCTGGGCCCTGGGTAAATTCAAGGGCCGGATTTTAACATGGGTCCGTATCCTAACGCGATTTTCTATCTTCAATAAGTGACTAAATGCAGCGGCGGCGCCGTCATCCTGCTGCCATATGGCGGACAGGGGGAGAGGGGGCATCAGTGTGCTGGATACTTATCCAGTAATTATTTAAGCTAAGGGCCACTTTATTGCTAGCTGTGTTGGTTGAGGAGATAAGCCGTGATCGGTCGCTTGAGAGGCATTGTGATTGAGAAGAATCCCCCCGAGGTCTTGCTCGAGGTGGGGGGCGTGGGTTATGAGGTACAGATGCCCATGAGCTGCTTCTACGACCTGCCCGAACTTGGCAAGGAGGCGACCATCCAGACCCACTTCGTGGTGCGCGAGGATGCCCAGCTGCTCTATGGCTTCAACCACAAGCAGGAGCGGGCGCTGTTTCGCGAGCTGATCAAGACCAACGGCGTCGGCCCCAAGCTGGCGCTGGCCATCCTCTCAGGCATGACCGCCAGCCAGTTCGTGATGAGCGTGGAGCGCGAGGAGATAAGCTCCCTGATCAAGCTGCCCGGGGTGGGCAAGAAGACCGCCGAGCGGCTGGTGGTGGAGATGAAAGACAGGCTCAAGGGCTGGGTCAGTCACGACCTCTTCTCCCCGGCCGCCATCAGCCTGCCCGCCCAGGAGAGCAGCCTGCGGGCCCCCGATGCCAGCGAAGAGGCGGCCAGCGCCCTGGTGGCCCTCGGCTACAAGCCCCAGCAGGCGAGCCAGATCGTCGGCAAGGTTGCCAAGGAGGGCATGTCGGTGGAAGCCATCATCCGCGAGTCCCTGCGTAGCTTGGTGTGAGGTAAGTGATGATAGAAGCTGACCGCCTCATCTCGGCCTCGGCCGCCCGTGAAGATGAGGTCATCGACAGGGCGATCCGCCCCAAGAAACTGGCCGATTACACCGGGCAGGACCATGTCTGTGCCCAGATGGAGATCTTCATCGAGGCGGCCCGCCAGCGCGGCGAGGCCCTGGATCACCTGCTGATCTTCGGGCCGCCGGGTCTGGGCAAGACCACCTTGGCCAATATCGTGGCCAACGAGATGAGCGTGAACATCAAGACCACCTCGGGCCCCGTGCTGGAGAAGGCCGGCGATCTCGCCGCCCTGCTCACCAACCTCGAGCCCAACGACGTGCTCTTCATCGACGAGATCCACCGCCTCAGCCCGGTGGTGGAGGAGGTGCTCTACCCGGCCATGGAGGATTACCAGCTCGACATCATGATAGGGGAGGGGCCCGCCGCCCGCTCCATCAAGCTGGACTTGCCCCCCTTCACCCTGATCGGCGCCACCACCCGGGCCGGCTCCCTGACCAGCCCACTGCGCGACCGCTTCGGCATCGTCCAGCGCCTCGAGTTCTACAACGTCAAGGATCTCACCGACATAGTGGCGCGCAGCGCCCGCTGCCTGGGTCTGGAGATGAGCGACGACGGTGCGCTGGAGGTGGCGCGCCGCTCCCGCGGGACGCCGCGCATTGCCAACCGTTTGTTAAGACGGGTGCGTGACTTTGCCCAGGTGAAGTCCGACGGACGAATAGATGGACCCATAGCGGCCCGTGCCATGGACATGCTGGACGTGGACAACGAAGGATTCGACTTCATGGACCGCAAGCTATTGTTGGCTGTGATTGACAAGTTCATGGGGGGGCCCGTCGGGCTCGACAACCTGGCCGCCGCCATCGGTGAGGAGAAGGACACCATCGAAGATGTGCTGGAGCCCTATCTGATCCAGCAGGGCTACCTGCAACGTACCCCAAGAGGCAGGATGGCGACCGCCCGAGCCTATGCCCACTTCGGCCTGCAGCGACCGGAACAGGCCTAAAATGGCAGACTCGATACCGGACCGCCTCCAGGGGCGGTTTTTTCATGGTCGACAAAAAAAAGCCCACACGCATGAGCGGTGGGCGTAAAAGACAATTCAGGGTGGATGTTCACAGACAGTGAGCGCGTCCGGGCACAGGCCGGACAAACAAAAAACGGTGAGTCGTCGCGAGACTCAGAGTCGGTTCATTTGATAGAGCTGAACGAACGAAAGCTTGTAGTAGCGGATGGCCTTGGTCACAAACTTTTTCATCTCGGTTTCCCTCTGCCCTGTTCAGTCAATATGGTCATGAAATGTGCATAGGGAACCCTGATTAACCGGCCTGAACCCAAGGGATTGCCCTCACTGCGGGGCGCATTGTAGGAGCTGTCATCTGGGGGGGCAAACAAGAAAAATTGCATCAATCGCATTAGTTTTTTTAATTAAAAGTTCGAGGGTGGTATTTAGCATGAACATGCGTTTTCCTCGGTTTTTCAGTGAATTTCAAGCAAGGCGCTCTTTCGGGGATAAATCAAGCCAGGTGTCGCTGACATTATATTTTTCAGAGGAGAGTCATTCCGCAGCGTTCATTTAAAAAATTGATTTAAATCAATAAATTAAAATCTTTCGCAAAATGTGATTTTGCTCCCGAAATGTGTTCGTCTTCGGTGGAAAAATACCTTTGAAACACATGTATACACCCCGGTTTTACATTGATTTCAATCAAATAATGATGATATAAAACGGCGGCCATCATAGGCGAGAACAAATATGGCTTGCTTGTTCTGTGTTTGTTAAACATTAGCTTTTTTTGTTCTCAGTTATTGCCTTGTTGTTAATTTTTGGTCGTGACCGAACGACGCTGTGGTTGAGTGACGCTGTGCGCTGTGGGTTCGGGAGCTCCAACGGAAGCCTTGTTCTTAATACACCTAAAATAGCCGTGCCAATAATCGGTGAGGAAACATCATGATTGCTGAGCATGTGGTAGACCTATCGCGGTTCCAATTCGCCGCGACGGCCCTTTATCACTTCCTGTTTGTGCCCCTGACGCTCGGAATGGCCTTCATTCTGGCGATCATGGAATCTGTCTATGTGATGACCAACAACCCTGTCTACCGGGACATGACCAAGTTCTGGGGCAAGCTGTTTGGTATCAACTTCGCCCTCGGGGTTACCACAGGGCTGACCATGGAGTTTCAGTTCGGTACCAACTGGGCTTACTACTCCCACTATGTCGGCGACATCTTCGGGGCCCCGCTGGCCATCGAAGGGCTGATGGCCTTCTTCCTCGAATCCACCTTCGTCGGCATGTTCTTCTTCGGCTGGGATCGTCTCTCCAAGCGTCAGCACCTGGCTGCGACCTGGTTGATGGCGCTGGGGACCAACCTCTCCGCCCTCTGGATCCTGGTCGCCAACGGCTGGATGCAGAACCCGGTCGGTGCCGAGTTCAACTTCGAATCCATGCGCATGGAGATGGTGAGCTTCGCCGATCTGGTGTTCAACCCTGTGGCCCAGGTCAAGTTCGTCCACACGGTGGCGGCGGGTTACACCACGGGCGCCATGTTCGTGCTGGGCATCTCCTCCTACTACCTGCTGAAGAACCGTGATGTGGCCTTCGCCCGTCGCTCCTTCGCCATCGCGGCCGCCTTCGGCATGGCCTCCATCCTCTCCGTGCTGATCCTGGGTGATGAATCCGGTTATGAGACCGGCGAGGTGCAGAAGGTGAAACTGGCGGCCATCGAGGCGGAGTGGGACACCCACCCGGCCCCGGCCTCCTTCACCCTGTTCGGCATCCCGAACCAGGATGAGATGCGCACCGATTACGCCATCAAGATCCCCTACGCCCTCGGCATCATCGCCACCCGCTCCCTCGATGAGCAGGTCACCGGCATCAAGGATCTCAAGAGCGAGCATGAACTGCGGGTGCGCAGCGGCATGACCGCCTACGAGTTGCTGACCAAGCTGCAATCCGGCGACAAGTCCGACGAGACCCGCGCCCGCTTCGACGAGGTGAAGCAGGATCTGGGCTATGGCCTGCTGCTCAAGCGTTACACCCCCAACGTGACCGACGCCACCGATGAGCAGGTCAAGGCCGCCGTGGATGACTCCATCCCGCAGGTGCTGCCGCTGTTCTTCGCCTTCCGCATCATGGTCGCCTGCGGCATGTTGATGCTGGTGCTGATCGGTCTGGCCTTCTACGACAGCACCCGCCACCGCATCGGTGAGCGCAAGTGGCTGCTCAAGGCGCTGCAGTGGGGGATCCCGCTGCCCTGGATCGCCATCGAGTGCGGCTGGTTCGTGGCCGAGTATGGTCGTCAGCCCTGGACCATAGCGGAAGTGCTGCCGACCTTCGTGTCTGCCTCCAACGTGCCCGCCGCCGAGATCTGGTTCTCCCTGATCGGCATCTGCCTGTTCTACTCGGTACTCCTGGTCATCGAGATGTACCTGATGTTCAAGTACGCGCGTCTGGGCCCAAGCAGCCTCAGAACCGGCAAGTATCATTTCGAACAGCTCAAGGCATAAGAGGATCGACTCATGTTTGATTACGAATTATTGCGTCTGGTCTGGTGGGTGCTGGTCGGCGTGCTGCTGATCGGCTTCGCCATCACCGACGGTTTCGACATGGGGGTGGGCGCCCTGCTCCCCTTCGTCGGCAAGAAGGATGTGGAGCGTCGGGTGATGCTCAACACCATGGGCCCCCACTGGGAGGGTAACCAGGTGTGGCTGGTGACGGCGGGCGGTGCCCTGTTCGCCGCCTGGCCCATGGTCTATGCGGCGGCCTTCTCCGGCTTCTACATCGCCATGATCCTGACCCTGATGGCGCTCTTCCTGCGCCCGGTCGGCTTCAAGTACCGCTCCCTGCGCGAAGATGCCAAGTGGCGCAACAACTGGGATTGGGGACTCTTCATCGGCAGCGCCGTACCTCCCGTCGTCTTCGGGGTGGCCTTCGGCAACCTGCTGCAAGGGGTCCCGTTTGATTTCAACCAGTTCCTGATGCTGACCTACCACGGCAACTTCTTCGGCCTGCTCAACCCGTTCGGCCTGCTGGCCGGTCTGGTGAGCCTGTTCATGATCGTGACCCAGGGCGCCACCTGGCTGATGATGAAGACCGAAGGGGAAGTGCTGGCCCGCTCCCGCAGCGCCGCCATGCTCTGCTCCCTGCTGACCCTGGTTCTGTTCGCCCTGGCCGGTTGGTGGGTGAGCGGCATGGACGGCTTCGTGGTGGTCAAGGCCGCCGCGACCGATGCGGTCTCCAATCCGATGAACAAGGAAGTGGTGCGTCAGGCCGGTGCCTGGATGAACAACTACAGCCTCTATCCCTGGATGATGATCGCGCCGGCACTGGGCCTCTCCATGAGCCTGCTGACCGCGGTGGCGGCCAAGCTGGACAAGGGCTGGCTGGCGTTCCTGTGCTCCTCCCTGGCGATTGCCGGCATCATACTGACCGCGGGCTTCTCCATGTTCCCGTTCGTGATGCCCTCCAGCCTGGCGCCGTCACTGAGCCTGACCATGTGGGATGCCACCGCATCGTTCAACACCCTCAAGGTGATGACGGTCGTCGCCGTCGTCTTGGTGCCGACCGTGCTGGCCTACACCGTCTGGACCTACATCAAGATGTTTGGCCGGGTGAGCAACCAGCACATCGAAGACAACCAACAATCGCTCTACTAAGAAGGTGCCCTGATATGTGGTATTTCACCTGGATCCTGGGTCTGTTGCTGGCTTGCGCGTTTGGCATCATCAATGCGCTCTGGCTGGAGCACACCGAGAACCTGGATCGCCAGATAGATGAAGACAAGTGACAGGCTGGCCAGGCTGGCGGCTCCCCTGGAGCGCCAGCCATGGCAGGGCCTGATGTTGCTGGCGGCAGCCCTGCTGGCCGTCGCCATCTTGCAGGCGCCCAATCTGGTGGCGGCCAACACCAGCGAGCACGGCCACTGGGTCGCGCCCTGGCTGATGTGGGGCGTCAGTTGCGGCGTGATGCACGGCCTGGGATTTCATCCCCGTAGCCTGATTGGCAGGCTGTTGTTCTGTCCCTGGCTGGCCTGGCCAACCCTGCTCTATGGGCTCTGGCTGACACACACTTACTTCCTGCCATAAAAACGGGGGGAGACAGGATTTCCCTGTCTCCCCCTGCTTCTTTCCTATGCACCCCTGCGCTATGATAGCCCCCCATCAGGCTGTCGAATGGATCACAGATTGTTATGGGGGAAGTCTCTGAGTTTCCGGTACGGGTCTACTACGAAGACACAGACGCCGGGGGCATCGTCTACAACGCCAATTATCTCAAGTTTATGGAGCGGGCCCGCACCGAGTTTTTGCGCGCCGGCGGCATAGAGCAGGACGTCCTGCTCGATCTTGGCATCGCCTTCGTGGTGAGCCGGACCGAGATCGATTTCCGCTCGGCGGCCCGCTTCAACGAATTACTGACCGTAATGACGCAAGTGACCGAAGTGAAACGCGCCTCCATGCGCTTCTCGCAGCGGATACTGGCGGCTGATGGGCGGTTGATCACCCAGGCCATGGTACAGATAGCCTGCGTCAGCCACCCGATGATGAAACCTGTTGCAATACCTGAAAATGTGAAGGGAGTGCTGTTAAGTGCACGCTGAAATTTCGTTTATTGGTCTGTTCTGGCAAGCCAGCCTGCTGGTCAAACTGGTCATGTTGACCCTGATGGGCATGTCCGTCGTCTCCTGGGCTCTGATCATTCAGCGCTCCAAGGTGATCAAGGCGGCCAATCTGGCGTCCGAGCAATTCGAGGACAGATTCTGGTCCGGTGTGGATCTCAATCGTCTCTACCAGGAGTCCTCGTCCCGCCGCGATGACATCGAAGGCATGGAAGACATCTTCTACTCCGGCTTCAAGGAGTATGCCCGCCTGCTCAAGGCCGGCGCCCGGGGTCAGGATGCGGTGATGGACGGCACCTACCGTGCCATGCGCGTCTCCCTGTCCCGTGCGGTGGACGATCTGGAATCCAATCTGCCGGTGTTGGCGACCGTGGGCTCCATCAGCCCCTACATCGGTCTGTTCGGTACCGTCTGGGGCATCATGAACGCCTTTATCGCCCTGGGTCAGGTGCAGCAGGCCACCCTGCAGATGGTGGCACCGGGTATCGCCGAGGCGCTGATCGCCACCGCCATGGGTCTGTTTGCCGCCATCCCGGCGGTCATCTTCTACAACCGCTTCTCCAACAAGGTGGAACGGCTGGAGAACGCTTACGCCAACTTCATGGACGAGTTCACCACCATCTTGAACCGTCAGATTGCTCAGCAGCAGGGTGACCAGTAATGCAAACCTATCAGCGGATCCGGCGCAAGAAGGTGGCCGAGATCAACGTGGTGCCTTATATCGACGTCATGCTGGTGCTGCTCATCATCTTCATGGCGGTGACGCCCGTGATCACCCAGGGGGTCAAGGTGGATCTGCCCCAGGCAGAGTCCGAGCAGTTGCCGGAAGACACCAAGCCCCCCTTCATCGTCAGCGTCAACACCGAGGGTGAATACGTCGTCAAGGCCGGTGAGGCGGACGACGAACCCGTGCCCCCGGGATCCCCGGAGGCGATGCAGCAATACATCACCGAGAAGGCCATGGGTTATCTTGCGGTCAACCAGAACGCCCCCGTGGTGGTGGCTGGCGACAAGTCCGTGCGCTATGAAGAGGTGATCCTGCTGATGGTGGCCTTGAAAAATGCGGGTGTGCCCCAGGTCGGTCTGATGACGGATCCGGTGAACTGACGGAGATGGATGTGAAGCGTGGTATTTCCGGTTATCTCATCGTCTCGCTGCTGCTGCACCTGATCATCGGCATCATCTTGCTGGTCGGTGTCGACTTCAGCAAGCCCAAGCGGCCCGCCTCCTCGGCCCAGATAGTCAATGCCGTGATGCTGGATGACGAGTTTCTCGCCGAACAGGCCGCGAAGATCCAGCAACAGCAGCCCCAGCAACAGAACAAGCCGGCGGTGAAGGCCGAGGTAGATCAGGCCAAGCAGGCCCGGGAACTGGAGCAGGAACGGCTGCGCATCGCCGAGGCCAAGCGCAAGGAGGCCGAAGAGGCGACCCGCAAGGCCGAAGCCGAAAAACAGAAGAAGCAAGCCGAGCAGAAGCAGGCCGAAGAAAGGGCCGAGCAGGCCGAACAGGCTCGCAAACAAGCGGAACAGAAGGCCCAGAAGGCGGAAGCTGAACGCAAGGCCGCCGAGGCCGAGAGCAAGGCCCTGGCGCTGAAGAAGAAAAAGGAACAAGAGCAGAAAGAGGCCCAGCAGAAGCTGGCCAAGGCGGAGGCCGAGAAGAAAGCCAAGGCCGAGGCAGACAAGAAGGCCAAGGCGGAGGCCGAGAAGAAGGCCAAGGCCGAGGCAGACAAGAAGGCCAAGGCGGAAGCCGAGAAGAAAGCCAAGGCCGAAGCCGACAAGAAGGCCAAGGAAGAGGCGGCCAAGAAGGCAAAAGCTGACGCGGAAAAGAAAGCGAAGGAAGAAGCCGACAAGAAGGCGAAAGCCGAGGCTGAGCGCAAACGCAAGGCGGCCGAGGAGGCCAAGTTGCAGGCGCAACTGGAGGCCCAGATGCAGGCCCAGATGGCGGCGGAAGCCAATGCCCGCAGTCAGGCCGCCTCGGCCGCTGCCCAGGGTGAGGTCGATAAATATGCCGCCCTCATCAAGGCCACGGTGGAGCGCTACATGATTTTGGATCCCACCATGCGGGGCAAAACCTGTACTATCGGTGTCAAATTGGCCAGCAGCGGTTTCGTCATCTCGGTCGACAACGGTCAGGGTGACCCGGCGGTCTGCCGATCCGGCAGGGCGGCGGTGCTGAAGGCGAATCAGTTGCCGGTACCCAAGGATCCGGCGGCATTCGAGATACTCAAGGAGTTCAACCTCAAGCTGGAACCTAGCATCTAAGCGGGACGGGGCGGACAGTGTCCAGGGTCTGCCCCTCCTGCCGAGCAAGGACGTTAATCTCTCATTTTTATTGGAACCGAGTACTTAAGCCATGATAAGAAAAGTGTTTTTTGCTTTGGTTGGCTGCTTGTTGATGGGTCAGAGCGCCCAGGCAGCGTTGGACATCGTCATCACCGGCGGTATCGATAGCGCACGCCCCATCGCCGTCGCCCCCTTCAAGTGGAGCGGGGAGGGGCAGTTACCCCAGGACATCGCGGAAGTGGTCTCCAATGACCTGATGCGCAGCGGCAAGTTCAAGCCGCTGGCGCGAGGCCAGATGCCGCAAACCCCGAGCACCAGTGGCGAGATCAACTTCGCCCCCTGGGCCTCGCAAGGGGTGGAGGCCGTGGTGGTCGGCACCATAGCGCCGGCCGGTAACGGTTCCTACAAGATCAACTTCGAGCTGGTCGACGTGCTCAAGGGCCAACTGGCCAAGACCCAGGGCGGCGAAGCGAACGGTTACATCCTCGACAGCCGCATGGCCACCATCCCGGGTGCCCAGATGCGTCAGTTTGCCCACCGCATCTCCGACATCGTCTATGAGCGTCTGACCGGCGAGCGTGGCGCCTTCCTGACCCGTCTGGCCTATGTCTCCATCGAACAAGGGGCCCAGTTCCCTTATCAGCTGCGCATCTCCGACTACGATGGCTACAACGAGAAGACACTGCTGCGCTCCCGTGAGCCGCTGATGTCGCCGGCCTGGTCGCCGGATGGCAGCGAGCTGGCCTATGTGAGCTTCGAGAACCAGAAATCCGAGATCTATGTGCAGGATATCTACAGCCAGCAGCGCAGCCTGGTGTCCAGTTTCCGTGGCATCAATGGGGCGCCGAAATGGTCGCCGGATGGTCGTCGATTGGCTATCGTTCTCTCCAAGGACGGCCAACCGGATATCTATGTGATTGATGTGGCTAGCAAGCAACTGACCCGGGTCACCAACAGCCGCACCATAGACACCGAACCCTCCTGGGCGGCGGACGGACAAAGTTTGCTGTTCACCTCTGAACGTGGTGGCAAACCCCAGATTTATAGCGTAAATTTGGCCACTGGCGCCACTCGTCGCATCACCTGGGAAGGGGATTCGAACCAGGGTGCGTCCATGACAGCGGACGGCAAGTCCATGGTAGTGGTCACCCGGGAACAAGGACAGTATCGCATCGCTCGGCAAGATACGGAGAGTGGAGCCATGTTGGTACTGACCCAGAGTGCGTTGGATGAGTCGCCAAGTGTGGCTCCTAATGGCAGCATGATCATCTACTCCACCATCTATCAAGGACGCAAGAGCCTGGCTCTGGTCTCGACCGATGGTCGCTTCAAGGCAGTCCTGCCGACGAGCAGTGGGGAAATACGTGCACCAGCTTGGTCGCCCTTTTTGAATTGATAAAAATTCGATTGTTTTTTGTTTTGTTATAAAGGTTTAAGGAAATAGCATGCAACTCAATAAACTGCTCAAGGGCCTGGCCATCGCACTGCCACTGTTCACCCTGGCCGCCTGTAGTTCTTCTTCCGACTCCGACGCCTCCGGCGCCGAAGCGGGCATGACCGACGGCATGGGTGGGGTTCAAACCGGTGGTGCCAACGGCATGTTGTCCCCCGAAGAGCAGATGCGTCAGAAGTTCGAAGCGCTGCAGCGCGACAACGTGATCTTCTTCCCGTATGACGGTTACGACATCCAGGGTCAGTACGCCGACCTGCTGGATGCCCACGCCAGCTACCTGCGTGAGCGCCCGTCCGTGAAAGTTCTGATCGAAGGCCACGCCGACGAGCGCGGTACTCCGGAGTACAACATCGCCCTGGGCGAGCGTCGTGCCAAGGCCGTTGCCAAGTATCTGCAAACCCTGGGTGTGCAGGCCGAGCAGCTGTCCATCGTCAGCTATGGCGAAGAGAAGCCGCTGGACCTGTCTCACACCGAGGATGCCTTTGCCAAGAACCGTCGTGCGGTTCTGGTCTACTAAGGTTTCATTCGGATGAATCTTGTGTATAAGCATGCGGCCATTTCGATGGCCGCACTTCTATTTAGCATGGGTGCCCACGCCGCGGCGCCCGTGACCGATCTCTCGGGTGGCGACAGTGCCGTCACCGCCGCCTTCGGCAGCAATGCGGGTGCCATCGTGCCCTCAGGCAGCCTGGAGGACAGGGTGGCGCTGCTCGAGCGCACCCTCAATGCCCGTCTGCGCCTGCAAGCGGACCTGCAGCAGCAGGTGGACTCCCTGCAAGGGGAGGTGGCCGACCTGCGTGGCCAGCTGGAGCAGCAGAGCTACAAGATGGAGCAGTCCCAGGAGCGCCAGCGTCAGCTCTATCAGGAGCTCGACAAGGTGAGCAGCCAGCAGGCCGCTCCCGCCGCAGCGGCAGCCGCCACGGCGGCGACCGCGACCACCGCCAGTGCCGCCACCTACTCCAGCAACCAGGATGAGAATCAGGCCTACGACTCGGCCGTCAATCTGGTGCTCAAGGACAAGAACTACGACAAGGCGATCCCGGCATTCCAGGGGTTCATCAAGCAGTTCCCGGACTCGAGCTATGTGCCCAATGCCCACTATTGGCTGGGGCAGTTGCTGTTCAACAAGGGTGACAGACCCGGTGCCAGCGCCCAGTTCAAGACCCTGGCTGACAAGTACGGCAAGTCGCCCAAGCGGGCGGACGCCCTGGTCAAGCTGGGCATGATAGCGCAGCTGGATGGCAACAAGGCCCAGGCTAAAAGCTACTATGAGCAGGTGATCAAGGGGTATCCCAATACCTCGCCGGCACAGCTGGCCAAGCAGAGCCTCGACAAGCTGTAACATTGCGCTAGGTAGTTGTTTTCGTAACACTCTTGTAAATGTGACAGCAGTTTGTACGCGCAGTGAGCAAACGGGTTTAAATTAAGATTTTTCTATTGCACCAGGAATTTAAATCCGTATTATAGGCCGCCGTCAGCGTCGGTACAGTCATGTAGTCGAGGCGACAGTGGTGAGGGTCGTTAGCTCAGTCGGTAGAGCAGTTGACTTTTAATCAATTGGTCGCTGGTTCGAACCCAGCACGACCCACCATCATTTCACCATCCATGAGATGGACAGATTCCCAGGTCGTTTAGCTCAGCTGGGAGAGCACCTCCCTTACAAGGAGGGGGTCACTGGTTCGAGCCCAGTAACGACCACCATGTTTTGCAAGTGTTAGACAAATGATTTAGATGGGTCGTTAGCTCAGTCGGTAGAGCAGTTGACTTTTAATCAATTGGTCGCTGGTTCGAACCCAGCACGACCCACCATCATTTCACCATCCACGAGATGGACAGATTCCCAGGTCGTTTAGCTCAGCTGGGAGAGCACCTCCCTTACAAGGAGGGGGTCACTGGTTCGAGCCCAGTAACGACCACCATATTGAAAAGCCCGCATCGCTGCGGGCTTTTTTGCGTCTGTCGTCAGGTGCGCAGCCGTTCGAGCTCGCCGGCCAGGGTGGTGGCCGCCTGCTCCAGCTCCTCGCTCAGCAGATGGCTGGCACTCGCCTCCTGGCCCAGGGTGGTGGCGGTATCCCCGATGCGCATCAGGTTCTGGTTGATGTCGTCGCTCACGGCGCTCTGCTGCTCGGCGGCGGTCGCCACCTGGCTGATGTGATCATGGATCTGCTGGATCTGGGCCACCACCTGGTTGAGCGCCTCGAACGCCTGCTCTGTGCCCTCGACCGTGCTGACCGAGCGGGCGATGCCCGTGCTCATCAGCTGCTGGCTGCTGCTCACCTCGGCTTGCAGGCTGCCGATGAGCTGGCCTATCTCGTCGGTGGATGAGCGGGTCTTGTTGGCCAGGGCCCTCACTTCATCTGCCACCACGGCAAATCCCCGGCCCATCTCGCCGGCCCGCGCCGCTTCGATGGCCGCGTTGAGCGCCAGCAGGTTGGTCTGCTCGGCGATGGCCCGGATCACGTCGAGAATGCGGCTGATATTGGTGCTGCGCTGGGCCACCTGCGCCACCGCCTTGTCCGCCTGGTGCATGTCCTCGACCAGGGTGTGGATCTCGCTGCGGGCCCGGCTCAGGGTCTGCTGAGCCGTGCTGACATGCTGGGTTGCCGCCTGGGATTCTTGCGCCGCCTGCTCGGCGTAACCCGCCACGCTGACCGCAGTGGTGCTCATCTCGTGCATGGCGCTGACCACGCTCTCCAGCTCCAGACTCTGTTCATCCAGGCTGCTGCGCATGGCATCGGCCGTCTGCTTCATGCCCCTGGCCTGCTGATGAACCTGCTGTCCTATCTGCTTGCTGCCCTGCACCATGGCCCTCAGCTTGCCGAGGAAGGCGTTGAGCTGCCCGCCAAGCTCGATGAGTTCCTGGTGGGTGTCTATTTGCATCCGCTGGGTCAGATCCCCCTCACTGCTGGCGAGGTGGGAGACATGGCGGCTGATGAGGGAGAGGGGGGCCGTGATGGTCTGGATAAACCAGACCAGCAGACCCAGCGCCAGCAGGGTGATGACGACGATGGCCACCAGTTGCTGTTGCTGGGTGGCTTGCAGCAGGCTGCCGAGCTGGTCGCTGATGAGGTTGGCCTGGCTCATGGCCAGCACCTTGGGCACCTTGATCATCAGCCACCACTGGCTGTCGGCGGCGTCGATCTTGATGGGTTGCTGCAAGATGAAGTCGCTGTCGCTATCCCGGGGCTTGCCGTCCGGTGCCACCAGCCCGACCTCCGTCAGGGGGCGCCCCAGCTTGTCTGCGTGGCGATTGCTGCCGACGATGAAGCCCATCTTGCTGACCAGGGTCACCTCGGCCTGATTGTCATAGAGGCTCTTGCCAAGGTGCTCCGCCAGTTGCTGGAAGATGGGCAGGTTCATGTCCACACCCGTGATCCCGACAAACTTGCCCTCCTTGAGGATGGGCACCGTCAGGCTGGTCATCAGCATCTGCTTGCCCGGGCTTATCTCGTAGAGATAGGGCTCCATCAGACAGGGGCGAAGGGTGTCACGGCCGCAGAGGTACCACTCGCTGTTGCGAATGCCGAACTCGTTGCGCGAGGTGTCGAACTTGGCGTCGCTGGTTGCCGCGTCTATGGTCTGCTGCGCGATGTCGCCGTTCTGCTCCCGGGTGAAATAGATCTCCAGGCTGCCCTTGCCTGCCACCGAGTGGCTGGCGCCGGTCTGCCACTCGGTATCCTGCCCGTCATAGCCATCGGGTTCGAACTGGGCATAGATGGAGCTGATCCCGTCCGCCTGGCGCAGGCGGCTGCCGAGCAGCAGTTCCACCTGCGGACGGCTTGGCATCAGATCCGGCCGTGCCATGCTGCCCTCCAGCTGCGCCGCCATCCCCAGGGGGATCTGATAGGACTGTTGCAGCAGATCGGCAATTTGCACGGCATAGCGTTCGGCCTGGAATTGCAGGGTGCGCGACACCTCCTGCTCCAGGGCGCCTCGGGTCTGGGTCACTATCTCATCGCGCAGTGTGTTCAGGGAGGAAGACTGCATCAGCGTCATGGCGACGCCACTGGCGAGAAAGAGTCCCAGCGTCAGCAGCAACAACTTGGTCTTGAGCGAGCGTTGTTTCATTCGACAACTCCTTTTGGCAAGAATGACAACGAATTATCCGGACAGAGTCTGACCGTTGTACTGTACTGGATTTGTTGATGGGTTTGTGCGCGGCTTCTGGTTATAATTTTGACCTTTCCAAGCGTTGATGGAACAGTCGCAATGAGCAATGCACTGAGCAGTACTCCTCCCGTGGTTGAGATGGATTACCCCTTCCCGGCCAAACCCGTCCCCTTGAGTCAGGCCGAGAAGAGCCGTTTCATCGAGGAGATCAAGGCACTCTTGGTCGAACGGCAGGCCGTGCTGATCGCCCATTACTACACGGATCCCGAGATCCAGGCCCTGGCGGAGGCCACCGGCGGTTTCGTCGGCGACTCCCTCGAGATGGCCCGCTTCGGTCGCGACCACGCCGCCCAGACCCTGATCGTGGCCGGGGTGCGTTTCATGGGGGAGACCTCCAAGATCCTGAGCCCTCACAAGCGGGTGCTGATGCCGACCCTGAAGGCGGAGTGCTCCCTCGATCTGGGCTGTCCCATCGACCAGTTCTCCGCCTTCTGCGACGCCCATCCGGATCACATCGTCGTGGTCTACGCCAATACCTCGGCGGCGGTGAAGGCGCGGGCCGACTGGGTGGTCACCTCCAGCATAGCGCTCGAGATCGTCGAGCATCTGGACAGCCAGGGCCACAAGATCATCTGGGGCCCGGACCGCCATCTCGGCGCCTACATCGAGAAGAAGACCGGCGCCGAGATGCTGCGCTGGCAGGGCCACTGCATCGTCCATGACGAGTTCAAGGCCCGCGCCCTGCGCGAGCTGAAAGAGCAGAATCCGGACGCCGCCGTGCTGGTGCACCCGGAGTCCCCGGCCTCCGTCATCGAACTGGCCGATGCGGTGGGTTCCACCAGCCAGCTGATCAAGGCGGCCCGCGAGCTGCCCCAGCAGAAGCTGATCGTGGCCACCGATCGCGGCATCTTCTACAAGATGCAGCAGGCCTGTCCGGACAAGGAGATGGTCGAGGCGCCGACCGGGGGCGATGGCGCCACCTGTCGCAGCTGCGCCCACTGCCCCTGGATGGCGATGAATGGCCTGGCGGCCATCAAGGAGGCGCTGACCGAAGGCGCCGAGCAGCACGAGATCCTGGTGGACGAGGCGCTGCGCATCAAGGCCCTGATCCCGCTGGATCGCATGCTGGATTTTGCCGCCGAGCTCAAGCTCAAGGTGCAGGGCAACGCCTGAGTCATGGCGCCGTGAATGCAAGGAGGGCACCCCAGGGGGGCCCTCCTTCGTTATGGGCGCCGTGTCGCCTTGGCTTCAGATGATCACGGTGGAGAAGCTGTACTCCTCGTCCGGATCGACGGTGACGCCGGCGTCGGCGGTGATGGTCGCCTCGATGCCGAGGTTGGAGTGATCGCCCTCATCGCCCGCTCTGGGATCAGATGATCACGGTGGAGAGGCTGTGCTCCTCGTCCGGGTCGACGGTGACGCCAGCCTCGGCGGTGATGGCCGCCTCGATGCCGAGGTTGGAGTGATAGCCCTCATCGCCCGCCCTAGGATCAGATGATCACGGTGTGGAGAGGCTGTGCTCCTCGTCCGGGTCGGCGGTGACGCCGGCGTCGGCCGTGATGGCCGCCTCGACGCCGAGGTTGGAGTGATAGTCCTCATCGCCCGCCCTGGGATCAGATGCTCACGGTGGAGAGGCTGTGCTCCTCGTCCGGGTCGGCGGTGACGCCGGCGTCGGCGGTGATGGCCGCCTTGATGCCGAGGTTGGAGTGATAGCCCTCATCGCCCGCCCTGGGATCAGATGATCACGGTGGAGAAGCTGTACTCCTCGTCCGGATCGACGGTGACGCCAGCGTCGGCGGTGATGGCCGCCTCGACGCAGAGCATGGTGCGATAGCCGTCGTCGCTCATGTCGGCCATGGCGGTGGCGCCCTGTGCCCAGGGATTCCAGACCACCACGCTGTCGTGGTTGCCGCTCACCACCCGGGTGGTGCGATCGCCATCCTGGACCCTGACCATGGCCTCGGGCTGGCGATAGATGCGATCCATGGCCGCCGTGAGCGCCAGGGGGCCCTGCTGCTGCGCATCCTGACCGGTCAGCTTGTCCTGGTAAGGTTCGCCCAGCCCGGTCACGCTGACGGCGTCCGGGGCGCTTATCTGCAGATAGGTGTGCAGGGCCGCATTGTAGGTGAGAGGCGTCTTGCCGGTGTTGCGGGTGGTCAGCACCAGGGAGAGCTCCTTGCCCACCAGCACGTCCAGCTCCAGGGCGAAGGCATGGGGCCAGAGCGCCAGCGTCTCGTCATCCTCCGCCAGGGAGAGGTGTACCAGGGTGCCGTCCTGGTGGTCACTCACCCCATCCAGGGTCCAGAACCGGGTACGGGCGAAGCCATGGGCGGGCTTGCCGTCGCCGACCCGGGCCGGAGCCGGACCGAACCAGGGCCAGCAGACGGGAATGCCGCCGCGGATCGGCTTGCTGCCATCGAGCACGGCACGGTCGCTGAGCCAGAGGGAGGCGGGTTCGCCATGGCGCTGATAGCTCAGCACATGGCCGCCGAACAGACTGATCTCCGCCTTGGCCTGATCGTTGTGGATGGTGAGGATGGGCAGCCCGGCTGCGTTGTTGGCGAGCTGACAGTGGGCGGTCAGGGGGCGAGTGGATTGCATGGGGACTCCTGTCATCGAGGGAGAGAAAAACAAAAAGGCGGCCAATGGCCGCCTTTTTCATGCTACGCGAACGCGCATCCCAAATTACTTGGAGATGTGAGCGATCAGGTCCAGAACCTTGCTGGAGTAGCCCATTTCGTTGTCGTACCAGGAGACGACTTTCACGAAGGTCTTGTTCAGCTGGATACCAGCCTTGGCGTCGAATACGGAGGTCTGACGCTCACCCAGGAAGTCGGTGGAAACCACTTCGTCTTCGGTGTAGCCCAGCACGCCCTTCATGGCGCCTTCGGAAGCGGCTTTCATCGCTTCACAGATTTCGGCGTAGGAGGCTTCTTTCTTCAGGTTGACGGTCAGGTCAACAACGGATACGTCCGGAGTCGGTACGCGGAAGGCCATGCCGGTCAGCTTGCCGTTCAGTTCCGGGATAACGACGCCAACAGCCTTGGCAGCACCGGTAGAGGACGGGATGATGTTCTGAGCCGCGCCGCGGCCACCGCGCCAGTCTTTGGCAGACGGACCATCAACGGTCTTCTGGGTAGCAGTGGTAGCGTGGACTGTGGTCATCAGGCCGGACTCGATACCGAAGGTGTCGTTCAGAACCTTGGCGATGGGGGCCAGGCAGTTGGTGGTGCAGGAAGCGTTGGAAACGATGTCCTGGCCAGCGTAGGAGTCCTGGTTGACACCCATGACGAACATGGGGGTGGCGTCTTTGGACGGACCAGTCAGAACCACTTTCTTGGCGCCGGCAGCGATGTGCTTGCGAGCGGTCTCGTCGGTCAGGAACAGACCGGTGGCTTCGGCAACAACGTCAACACCGATCTCGCCCCATTTCAGGTTGGCCGGGTCACGCTCGGCGGTAACGCGTACGGTTTTGCCGTTGACAACCAGGTTGCCGTCTTTGACTTCAACGGTGCCCTTGAAGCGGCCGTGAGTGGAGTCGTACTTCAGCATGTAGGCCATGTAGTCAACGTCGATCAGATCGTTGATACCGACCACTTCGATGTCAGCACGCTCGGCGGCCAGACGGAAGACGAAACGGCCGATACGGCCAAAACCGTTAATACCTACTTTGATAGTCATATTTGGTTACCTAACTGTTCAGTAGTCAAAGAAAATTCCGTTTGTAAATTTACTAGAACTCCCCCGTGAGTCAACCAACAATCTGTCTGAAATTGCGCTATATCATGAAAAACTGTGAAATTTATTTTCTGTTTATGTAACTGACTACCAGTTTTTGTCGAAAGAGATAACCCAATAGTGCCTGCCTTGTCACACAACCTCTGGGCCAGATGTGTAAAAATAGCCGCGGTTTGACGTGGCCAAGACGCCAGCGTTTGAGCCCGATCCATAAAAATTAAACAAAATAGTATAGACAGAATCCACAGCGGGAATTCTCAAACTATGACCACCCTGATTGAACAGCTGGCTGCCGCCAAAGGCATCGCCAGTGAGTATGTTGATGCCTGGGGCCAGCCGGCCCTGGTGTCCGAAGAGAGCAAAGTCGCCATGCTGGGCGCCATGGGTTACCGCGTCGATGACGAGGCCGCCCTGGGCGAGCAGTTGGAGCAGGAACACCGCCAGCACTGGCTGCGTCCCCTGGATCCCGTGATGGTGGTGCGCAGCGGTGAGCCCATCACCCTGGAAGTCCGTCTGCCCATCGATTTCGTCAACGACGCCCTGCACTGGCAGCTCGCGTTGGAGCAGGGGGAGCTGTTGTCCGGTCAGATCACCCCCATCGAGGGCGAACTGGTCGGCGTGGCCGAATTCGAAGAGATGGAGTGTCAGGCCTATCGGGTCGCGCTGGATGCCCAGCCCGGGCTGGGTTATCACCAGCTGACCCTGCTGGAGGAGGGCAACGACGAGCCGCTCGCCAGCCTGCGCCTCATCGTCGCGCCCAAGGCATGCTTCAAGCAGGCTCCCATCGCCGAAGGGCGCAAGGTGTGGGGCCCGAGCGTTCAGCTCTACTGCCTGCGCAGCCGCACCAACTGGGGCATTGGCGACTTCAGCGACCTCGGCCAGCTGGTCGAGAAGGCGGCCGCCTGGGGCGCCCACTTCGTGGGTCTCAACCCCATACACGCCCTCTATCCGGCCAACCCCGAGAGCGCCAGCCCCTACAGCCCCTCTTCCCGTCGCTGGCTCAACCTGGCCTATATCGACGTGGAGGCGGTGCCCGAGTTTCTGGCCAACGAGCGGCTCAAGGCCGAGGTGGCGACCCCTGCCTTCCAGCAGCACCTGTCGGATCTGCGCGCCAAGGAGAACGTCGATTACACCGGCGTCATCAAGACCAAGATCGGCATGCTGCGTCAGGTGTTCGACCAGGCCAGCTTCAGCCAAGCGCGTCAGGCCAGCATCGATGCCTTCGTGGCGGCCGGTGATGACAGCCTGCAACAGCAGGCGGCCTTCGATGCCCTGCAGGCCCACTTCTACGGCAAGGGCGAGAATGCCTGGGGCTGGCCGGTGTGGCCGGAACAGTTCCGTGACTACCACAACCCCGCAGTGGCGGCCTGGATGGCGGAGCACCAGCAGGACGTGGCCTTCTACCTCTATCTGCAATTCCTGGCCGATGAACAGCTTGCACAAGCGGACTCCCGTGCCAGGGCGGCCGGCATGGTGATGGGGATCTACCGGGATCTGGCGGTAGGGGTCTCCGAAGGCTCTACCGAGATCTGGGCCAACCGGGATCTCTACTGCCCGAAGGCCTCGGTCGGCGCGCCCCCCGATATCCTGGGGCCCCTCGGCCAGAACTGGGGCCTGCCCCCCATGAACCCGAACCAGCTGTTCGAGGCGGCTTACCAGCCCATGGTGGATCTGTTCCGTGCCAACATGCGTGCCTGCGGCGCCCTGCGCATCGACCACGTGATGGCCTTGTTGCGCCTGTGGTGGGTTCCGCCCGGTGAGTCCGCCGCCAAGGGGGCCTACATCTATTATCCGGTCAACGACCTGCTGGGGATCCTGGCCCTCGAATCCCACCGCAATCAGTGCCTGCTGATCGGGGAAGATCTCGGCACAGTGCCGGAGGGCATAGACGTCACCCTCAAGGAGAACGGGGTGCACTCCTACAAGGTGTTCTTCTTCGAACGCTCCAAGGATGACGGCGGCTTCATCTCCCCGGCCCACTATGCCGAGCAGGCGATGTCCGCCCTGACCACCCACGACATGCCGACCCTCAAGGGCTTCTGGCATTGCGACGATCTGGCCCTGGGCCGTCAGCTTGGATTGTATCCGGATGAAGACGTCCTCAAGACCCTGTATGCTGATCGCCACCAGGCCAAACAGCGGATCCTCGACAGCCTGCACGCCCATGGGGTCATCTCTGACGACATCAGTCACGACGTGAACTGGGTCGGCATGAACACCGAACTCAACCATGGTCTGCAGCTGCACATGTCCCGCGGCAGCTGCGCCCTGTTCAGCACCCAGCTCGAAGACTGGCTGGAGATGGACAAACCGGTCAACGTGCCGGGCACCAGTTATGAATACCCGAACTGGCGTCGCAAACTCTCCACCGATCTGGAGGACATCTTTGCCAATGACGCGCTCAAGGCGCTGGCAGGCAAGATGACCCAGGCCCGCGATGAGGCCAGTCGTTGAGTCGCATTACCATGACTCGCTTACATCCGTTCGGACCCAGGTCCGGGCGGATGCTCTGCTATCAAAGGATGTTTTTATGTTTGTTGAACATTTGGCTGCGGCCCGTTGTGCCGATCCCTTCTCTCACCTTGGCCTGAGTGCCAATCCGGATGGCCCCGGTCTGCGGTTGAGAGCCTGGTTGCCCGATGCGCTCGAGGTCCGGGTCAAGGATCTCAAATCGGGCAAGATAGTTGCCACCCTCAGCCCCAGCGACCAACCAGGTCTGTTTGAAACTGTTTTCACCCGCCGCAAGAATCCCTTTCCCTATCAGTTACTCGTCCGTTACGCCGACGCCACTTCCGAGCTTGTCGATCCCTATCAGTGCCAGGATGCCGCCTGGACCGGCCTGGCCGAACTGACGGCCGCCCCCGAACATCTCTACCAGACCCTGGGGGCCCAGCTCACCACCATAGATCTCCTGGGCAAGCCCGTCGCCGGGGTGCGTTTCGCCGTCTATGCCCCGAGCGCCACGGCGGTGAGCCTGATCGGCGACTTCAACTTCTGGGATGGCCGCCGTCACCCCATGCAGCGCAGCCTGTGCGGTCACTGGGTGCTGTTCGTGCCCGGCCTCACGGCGGGGGCACGCTACAAGTTCGAGCTCAAGGATCCCATGGGCAACCGGCTGCCCCACAAGAGCGATCCGGTCGGTTTCTATTGCGAGCAGTATCCGTCGTTTGCCTCCGTGGTGTACGACCACGAGCAGTATCAGTGGCAGGATGGCGACTGGCAGGCGCGCCAGGGGGGCGACAAACGCCAGCAGCCGCTCTCCATCTATGAACTGCACGTGGGCTCCTGGAAGCGCCACCCCAACGGCGACAGCCTGAACTGGCGCGAGCTGGCCAGCGAGCTGGTCGGCTATGTCACCGACATGGGCTACACCCACATCGAGCTGATGCCCGTTTCCGAGCACCCCTTCAGCGGCTCCTGGGGCTATCAGCCGGTGGGCATGTTCTCCCCCACCAGCCGCTTTGGCAGCGCCGATGACTTCAAATATTTCGTCGACCAGTGCCACCAGGCGGGCATTGGCGTCATCCTGGACTGGGTCCCGGCCCATTTCCCGTCCGATGCCCATGGCCTGGCCCGTTTCGACGGCACGCCGCTGTATGAGTACGAGGATCCGCGCCGGGGCTGGCACCCGGACTGGAACTCCTACATCTATGATTTCGGCCGCAATACGGTACGCCAGTTCCTGGTGGCGAGCGCCCTCTACTGGCTCGACAAGTTCCACATCGATGGCCTGCGGGTGGATGCGGTCGCCTCCATGCTCTATCTGGATTACTCCCGCAATGCCGGTGAATGGGTGCCGAATGTCGATGGCGGCAACCACAACTACGAGGCGATCAGCCTGCTCAAGTGGTTCAACGAGGCGGTCTACGGCCAATATCCCAATGCGGTGACCATCGCCGAGGAGTCCACCGCCTTTCCCGGCGTCTCCCGCCCCACCTTCCTGGGGGGATTGGGGTTTGGTTTCAAGTGGAACATGGGTTGGATGCACGACACCCTGAGCTACATGCAAAAAGAGCCTATCCATCGCCGCTATCACCACAACGAGATGACCTTCGCCATGGTGTACCACTATGACGAGAACTTCATCCTGCCGCTCTCCCACGACGAGGTGGTGCACGGCAAGCACTCCCTGCTCTACAAGATGCCGGGCGACGAGTGGCAGCAGGCCGCGAACCTGCGGGCCTACATGGGCTACATGTACGGCCACCCCGGCAAGAAGCTCAACTTCATGGGCACGGAAATCGCCCAGAGCAGCGAATGGAACCATGATGCCCAGCTGCCCTGGCAGCTGCTGCAGTTCCCGAAACACGCGGGGCAGCAGGCCCTCATCCGCGACCTCAACCGCCTCTATCGCAGCGAACCCGCCCTGTTCGAGGCGGACCACGAGCGCCAGGGATTCCGCTGGCTGGATCACAACGACGCCGACAACAGCATACTGGCCTGGCTGCGGGCCGATCTGGCGGGCGAGACACCCGTGCTTATCGCCAGCAACTTCACCCCGGTGCCGCGTCAGCGCTACCGGTTGGGAGTGCCGACGGCCGGCCACTACCGGGTCTTGCTCAACACGGACAGCGAGCATTACTGGGGCAGCAACTATGATGTGGGCGTGGTGTTTGTCGCCGAGCCGACCCCCTGGCAGGGCATGGCGCACTCCATAGTGCTGGATCTGCCACCGCTCGCGACCTTGTTTATCAAACAGGAGTCCTGATGCTCGACATAGTGAAGGGAAGTGGCCTGCGCCTCGGGGCCTGGCTCGATGATCAGGGGTGCGAGTTCTGTGTCTGGGCTCCGCGGGCCGAACTGGTCGAGCTCTGTCTCTATGACGAGCAGGAGCAGGAGACGGCGCGGCTGGTGCTGCCCGGACGGCGGGGCCAGTACAGCTTCGGCCATGTGAAGGGCATCAAGGCGGGTCAGCGCTACGGCTATCGCGTCTATGGGGAGCCCCAGGATGGCCTGCTGTTTGACGGCGACAAGCTGCTGCTCGACCCTTACGCCCGCGCCCTCTCCCGCCCGCTGCGCTGGGATCCCGAGCTGTATGAGGGAGACAGCGCCCCCATGCAGGCCAAGTCGGTGGTGGTCCAGGATGATTTCGACTGGCAGGGGGTCACCAAGCCCGGGATCCCGAACCAGCAGACCATCCTCTACGAGGCCCATGTCAAGGGATTCACCAAGCTGCATCCGGCCATTCCCGAGGCCGAGCGTGGCACCTACCTGGGCATGTGCCATCCCCATATCCTGGCGCACCTCAAGGCGCTGGGGATCAGCTCGCTGCAGCTGATGCCGGTGGCGGCCTTCATGGCCGAACCCAGGCTGGAACAGCTGGGGCTGACCAACTACTGGGGCTACAACCCGGTCGCCTTCTTCGCCCCCGAGCCGCGTTACGCCGTGGCGGATGCGGTGACCGAGTTCAAGACCATGGTGCGCGAGCTGCACCGGGCCGGGATCGAGGTGATCCTGGACGTGGTCTACAACCACACCGCCGAGTCGGGCTTTGACGGCCCCATGCTGTCGTTCAAGGGATTCGACAACGCGGGCTACTACGCGTTCGAGGCGGGGGCCCATGGCCCGGACTACAGCCGCCACGCCAACGTCACCGGCTGTGGCAACAGCGTCAATCTGGATCACCCCAACAGCCTGCGCCTGGTGCTCGATGCCCTGCGCTACTGGGTGACCGAGATGCAGGTGGATGGTTTTCGCTTCGATCTGGCGGTGACCCTGGCCCGGGAGGTGGGGGAGTTCGAACCCATGGGGGCCTTCTTCAAGGCGGTGATGGCCGATCCCGTGCTCGCCGGGGTCAAGCTGATCGCCGAACCCTGGGACATAGGCCCGTTCGGCTATCGGCTCGGCCAGTTTCCCAGCCAGTGGCAGGAGATCAACGATCGCTACCGGGACACGGTGCGCGCCTTCTGGCGCGGGGATGGCGGCAAGATGGCGGAACTCGCCACCCGGCTGATGGGATCGAGGGATCTCTTCCCGAAGAATTGGCGAGCGCCCCACACCAGCGTCAACTACCTCTGCTATCACGACGGCTTCACCCTGGATGACATGGTCTCCTACAACCAGCGCCACAACCAGGCCAACGGTGAGGACAACCGGGACGGCCATGGCCACAACCTCTCCTGCAACCACGGGGTGGAGGGGCCCACCCTGGATCCGCGCATCAACAACCTGCGCCAGCAGCAAAAGCGCAACCTGATCGCCACCCTGTTGCTCTCCCAGGGCACGCCGCACTTTCTCGGTGGGGATGAGATGGGGCGTAGCCAGCTTGGCAACAACAACGCCTACTGCCAGGACAACCAGATAAGCTGGGTCAACTGGCAGTGGCGGCCGGAGGATGAGCGGCTGCTCGCCTTCACCCAGCAGATGATGGCCCTGAGGTCCGAGTCCGAGGTCTTCTCCAATCTGCGCCTGTGTGACGACGACTGGTTCGGGCCTCAGGCGAACTGCCACAGAGTCGACTGGTATCACCCGGATGGCCACAGCCTCACGGAGCAGGATTGGCAGGCCCCCATGGGGCAAGCCTTCGCCATGGACATTGGCGCGCTGGACGAGGAGGGGGAGCGCTGGCTGGTGCTGTTCAACGCCAGCGGTTACGACATCCAGTTTCGGCTGCCCCCCCCGGGGGAGGGCATGGAGTGGATCCAGACCATAGACACGGCCACCAACGATGGCCTGCCCTTCCTGCCGGACGACATCAAGCGCCAGGTGGCGGTGGGACGGGCCCACTCCCTCAAGTTGCTGGAGCGGGTCCCCCAGGTGGCGGAGTCCAGCGGTCATCATGCCCCCTGATCCCAGGGGGCGATATCGCGCCGCAGTTGGCTGTCATCATGCTCTCTGGCAGCCGGGGGCGATATCGCGCCGCAGTTGGCTGTCATCATGCTCTCTGACCGCCCAGGGCCGATGTCGTGCTGCCGACGGGATCACAAACTCGCATGTCCGGACATTGTGTGGGGTGGAGTCGGTGAGGCTGGCTGGTTATGCTGTGGCTCCCGTCACCGACAGAGTGACCGACCAAGTGCCACGGAGGCCGGATGAGTGCAAGAAACCCCGAGGCCTGGCGCCAGCGCCTGACCCCGGAGCAGTACCATGTCTGCTGGGAGAAAGGGACCGAGCGGCCCTATAGCGGCGCCCTGCTGCACAATCGCAAGAGCGGTGACTACCTCTGCACCTGCTGCAAGAGCGTGCTGTTCCATTCCGATGCCAAGTTCGACGCCGGCTGCGGCTGGCCCTCGTTCGATCGGGCGATCGAGGGGACAGTGACCTGGACAGAGGACAACAGCCACGGCATGAAGCGGGTGGAGATCACCTGCAGCCAGTGCGGCTCCCATCTGGGCCATGTCTTCCCCGACGGGCCGACCGAGACGGGCCAGCGCTACTGCGTCAACAGCCTGAGCCTGGACTTCGAGCCCACACCCGACCCCTGAGGTCCCCTGAAATGAAAAATGGCGCCTTCCCTTGGGAAGGCGCCATTTTTTTAGCGGGCTTGTCCATGGCCATCAGGTCAGCGGCGGATTATCCCCCATCAGCAGGGCGGTCAAGGCTGGCATCGGCTGCTTTATGGGATCAAGCCAGCAGCGGGTTCTGCCCTCCATAAGCAGAGCTGAATCTTCTTGATGGGCCATCAGGCCAGCAGCAGGCTGCACCCCATGAGCAGGGCGGCCAGGGCCAGCACGGGCAGCTTGATGACGCGCAGCAGGAAGAGGGCGAGGGCGGCGAGGGCCAGATCCCGGGGGGTGAGCACGGCGCTCTGCCAGATGGGTTGGTAGAGGGCGGCCAGCAGCAGGCCGACCACGGCGGCATTGATGCCGGCCACGGCGCCCGCCAGCCTGGGCCTGGCCAGCAGGGATTGCCAGCAGGGGCCGAGGGCCCACAGCAGCAGGAAGCCGGGCAGGAACAGGGCCAGGGTGGCGAGCAGGCTCCCCAGCAGCGCCTGCTGCGGCAGCAGCAGGGCACCGAGGTAGCTGGCCAGGGTAAACATGGGGCCGGGCACCAGCTGGGCCAGACTGTAGCCGGTCAGGAACTGGGAAGCCCCCAGGGTCTGGCCCGCGCTCTCCTCCAGCAGGGGCAGCACCACATGGCCGCCGCCAAACACCAGGCTGCCCGCGCGATAGAAGTCGGCAAGCAGGCGGCCGGGCTCGGTGGCGGTCAGCAGGGGCAGGCCGAGAAACAGCAGGGCAAACAGGATCAGGGTCGGCCAGTGGGGCCCCTGCCAGGGGGGCACGGGCGCCGTGCTCGCCATGGCCTGACGGGCGCAGATCAGGGCCCCGGCCAGCAGCATCAGCAGCTGGGTGAACAGCCCGGGTTGCCACCAGAGGGCGGCGGCGGTCGCCACCATGATCCCCTGGGTGAGACTGTCCCGGCAGAACTGGCGGGCCATGGTCAGCACCGCATCGGCCACCACCACCAGGGCCAGCAGCTTGAGGCCGTGTAGGGCCGCATCCAGCCAGAGATTGGCCGTCAGTCGCTCGAGACCGAGGGCGGCGAGCAGCAGCAGCAGGAAGGAGGGCAGGGTGAAGCCGACGAAGGCGGCCAGCGCCCCGCCCAGACCCGCCCGGTGGCGGCCGATGGCGAAGCCGAGCTGGCTGGAGGCGGGCCCAGGCAGCAGCTGGCACAGGGCCAGCAACTGGGCGAATTCGCCCTGGCTGAGCCAGCCCAGGCGCGTCACAAAGGTGCGCTGGAAGTAGCCGATATGGGCGGCGGGGCCACCGAAACTGGTGCAGCCCAGCCAGAGGAACTGGAGGAAAACCGGGATCATGGCGCTCTGCTCACGATGGGGGTGACAAGGGGAGTGTCAGGATATGACAGCCTGATGTCATTTTTATGACGACGCTTGCGGCTGCACGGGCTGATAGCTGGTCCCGGCGAGCCAGCAGGCGATGGCCTGGCGGCTGGCATCGAAGTGGGGCTCGGGCAGGGCACGGGGATCGCACCAGCGCCACTGCTCGCACTTGTCCGGCTCGCGCAGCTCGGGCTCACCGTTCACCTCGGCCAGCAGGGCGACGGAGACATAATGCAGGCCGCTCTCGCGCCAGGTCTCCAGGTTGTTGCTCACCGCAACGACCCTGGGGTTGTGGATGGTGAAGCCGGTCTCCTCCTCCACCTCGCGCACCGCTGCCGACTCGAAACTCTCGCCAAGCTCCAGGTGGCCGCCGGCGATGGACCAGTAGGGGGAGTGGCTCCCCTTGCGCTTGCCGATCAGTACCTGTCCCCGGGGATTGACCAGGATGACGCCGATCCCGACGCGGGGGTAAGGAGTAGACATGTTAGTTCCTCGTGGTGGCTTTATTTATATGAAGACATGAAAGACGGTGTTGCCTGACCAGGATGACGTTGATGTCGACCCCCGACGCGGGGGTAAGGAGTAGACATGTTAATTCCTCGTGGTGGATTGATATGAAGGCATGAAAGAAGGTGTTGCCTGACCAGGATGACGCTGATGTCGACCCCCGACGCGGGGACAAGGAGTCGATATTGGAATGCCTCACTGGCTGAACACCATAAAAAAACGGGACCACATTAGAACCTGTGGACCCGTTTCGCAAGCCGCCAGCGGGGAGGCTGTCAATCCAGCTTGATCAGCATCTTGCCGGTATTGCGTCCCTCGAACAGGCCGATGAAGGCGGCAGGCGCCTGCGCCAGTCCCTGATAGACGGTCTCGCTGGCCTGCAGCTGGCCCTGTTCGAAGGCGGGCGTCACCTCGGCCAGGAAGTCGCCATAGTGCTGCCAGTGATCGAAGACGATCAAGCCCTGCATGGTGAGGCGCTTGCGGATGATCTGGGAGAGGTTGCCCGGTCCCCCCTGACCCGCGCCATTGTACTGGTCGATGAGGCCGCACATGACGATGCGGCCGTTGACCACCATGTGATCCAGCGCGGCCTCCAGCATGGCGCCCCCCACGTTCTCGAAGTAGACATGGATCCCCTCGGGGGCCAGGCGCGCCAGTTCACCGGCCAGATCCTGGGTCGTCTTGTAGTTGATCACCCCATCTATGCCCAGGGCTTCGAGGGCGGCTATCTTGTCGGCCGAGCCGGTGGAGCCGATGACGCGGGCGCCGGCCTGCTTGGCCAGCTGCACCACCATGGATCCCACGGCCCCCGAGGCGGCGGAGACCAGCACGGTTTCACCGGCCTGCAGGCGGGCTATCTTGTGCAGGCCGACCCAGGCGGTCATGCCCGGCATGCCGAGGGCGCCGAGGAAGCGCTGGGGCGGCAGCGAGCTTTGCGGCAAGCGGGTGAGGGCGGCGCCAGGGGCGATGAAGCGATCGCGCCAGCCCTGCATGCTGCTGACCTTGTCGCCGATGGCAAAGTCTGGATGGCGGGAGGCGACCACGGTACCGACGGCGCCGCCGTCGAGGGCGCTGTTGAGGGCGAAGGGCGGCACATAGCTCTTGGCCTGGGACATGCGACCCCGCATGTAGGGATCCACCGACAACCACTGGTTGCTGACCTCAACCTCCCCATCGTTCAGAGGAGGCAGGGCCACCTCGGCCAGGGTGAAATCGCTCGGGCTGGGCAGGCCGTTGGGGTAGCGCAGCAGGTGGATCTGGCGGCTGATCTGGCTCATTTGGTTTCCTCCAGCAGGTGGCCGTTGAGCAGCAGGCGGGTGGCGACATTGCCCCGCATGGCATTGGCGAAGGGGCAGGTCTGGTGGGCCTGGCGCACGATTTGCTCGGCGAGCTCACCGGCCAGCGTCACCTCCAGCAGGATGGCGAAGGTGAAGGTGCCATCGGCGCGAGCCAGCAGATCGACCGTGGTGGCGACGGGGGCGCTGGCAAGGGGCGTGCCCATAGCCTTGGCCACATGCAGCAGGGCGTTGGAGAAGCAGGCGGCATAGCCGGCCGCCAGCAATTGTTCCGGGTTGTTGCCCTGGCCGTTGCCGCCGAGGGCGGCAGGCAGGGCCAGGGCCAGTTGCAGGGTGCCGTCCTGGATGTGGACTTCCCCGTTGCGACCGGCCTGGGCCAGCGCCTGGGTGCGATAGAGGCTCTTCATGATGATGGCGTCTCACTATTGTTTGTGTGCAAAGTAAATTCAGGCTAATGCCGCGACACGCGTTTGACAACTACTTTGTGTGCAAATTATTTGGGTGGTGATTAATCTTGGGTATACTGGCCCCCCAGTCAGCGAGGTAGTGCCATGAGCGAATTGAAGAAGCAGGTCTGTTTTGCCCTCTACAGCGCCGCCAATGCGGTGATGCGTGCATACAGGCCCCTGCTGGATCGGCTGGATCTCACCTACACCCAATATCTGGTGATGCTCTCCCTCTGGGCCGAAGACGGGGTCAACCTCAAGCAGATTGGCCAGGATACCGGGCTGGATGCAGGCACCCTGACCCCCATCGTCAAGCGGCTGGAGAGCAAGGGCTGGCTCACCCGCACTGTGTCGACGGAAGACGAGCGGCAAAAATGCGTGGTGCTGACCGACGCGGGGCGAGCCTTGCAGGCCGAGGTACGCGCCTGCTGCCTGGCCGACAACTTGCGCAATCAGGTGGACTTGAACGATGCTGAGCTGACCCAGCTCAAGGGGCTGTGCGATCGCATCTCGCGCCAGCTGGGTCGCTGAAGCCCATCCGGCAACCTGAGGAGATCATGGATGAAAGCAACAAGCCGACTGGCCCCCTTGCTGGGGCTCTTGCTGGTGGCCTGTGGCGGCTCGGGCCAGCATGCCCGCCCGCTGGAGATAGAGGATGCCGACGCCTGGCGCGCCACCTGCAAGGATGGTACCCGGGTCAAGGCGGTGCGCGAGCAGGGGATCTGTGACCATCATCATGGGGTGGCCATGTGGATGAATAAGCCAGGGAAGGCTGCCACGGCAGAGGAAGCCACCAAATGAGGGGAGATCCTCATCACAAAATGACGCAACCGACCGCCCTGGTCGGTTTTTTTCGCGATCCCGCCAGCAGTTTGCCCGACTGTTCATGGTGCACTCAGTTTTCTCTTCCCATACTGGTTTCACAGTCCCGCAAGAGGAGTACCAAATATGCAACATTGGGTCGGGCTCTCCATCTTATGGGGGCTAGCCAGTTTCGGCGTGCAGGCGGATTTCATCGAGAGCCGGGATCCGGTAGAGCCGCTCTGGCATGCCCAGTCCCAGGTCGAGATGGAAGGCTACTTGATTGAATCCCTTGGTGAGGGGCGCTGGCTGTTCGATACCGGCTCCGACAGCCTGCTGGTGGAGTTGCCCCAGGGGCGGGTGGCCGCCCCCGATGAGCGGCTGCTGCTGAGCGGTGCCCCGCGTCAGGAGGCGGAAGGCTGGTTGTTGCAGGTCGAGGACGTCAGCACGGTCGCGACCTGACCGCCAGCACAGGCGATGCATGCAAAAGAGGAGGCCATGGCCTCCTCTTGTCGTTTCCGTCAAGCCCCGGCCCTCAGCCGAGGTGATTGAGGGGCAGCGCCGTCTTGTGCTTGATGCGGCGCAGCACGAAGCTGGATCTCACCCCGGTCACCCCGGGAATATGGGTCAGCTTGTCCAGCAGGAAGTGCTGGTAGTGCTCCATGTCCCGTACCACCACCTTGAGTTGGTAGTCGGCATCGTTGCCGGTGATCAGGTCGCACTCGAGCACCTCGGGCAGGGCGGAGATGGCGGTATCGAAGTTCTCGAATCGCTCCGGGGTATGCCTGTCCATGGAGATGTGGATGTAGGCGGTGAGGGTGAGCCCCAGCTGGCGGGCGTTGAGCAGGGTGACATGGGTATCGATGAGTCCCGCATCCTCCAGCGCCTTGACCCGGCGCGAGCAGGGGGAGGGGGAGAGGCCGACCAGTTCGGCCAGTTCCAGGTTGCTGATGCGGCCATTCTCCTGCATCAACTCCAGGATATGGCGGTCGATACGATCCAGTTTCAGCATGCTTTGCCACCTTATCGCAATGTTTGATTGTATTTTTATAGGTTAAGGGTGAGTCATTGCAAAAACAACCGAAAAGAACAGGATCTTCGCAACCACTCTCCCGGGCGGCTTCGGTACTATGAACTCATCAAACGGTGGTCAGGCAGCGGCAGCACCCAGCCCCTGAGGCGACGAGTTCAACCGGACTCCTAGCACCACGAGACGTCACGCCTTATCGGGCCATGACCGACAGATACGGGCTTACCGGTCCGTAAAAGCAACAAAGCAGGCCTCCCGGCGCCTGCTTTGTTGCTTTTTGCGTGCCGGATCCCGGCTCAGGCTGCTGCTGCTGGATGGGGCGGGCGGATGCGATAGAGGCAGCGGTGATCGCCGCTGAGCAGGTACTCCTCCCGTTCGACCCGGGCCGGGGCCAGCAGCTCGGCGAAAATGGCCAGCTCGCTGCGACAAAACCCCTGACAGCCCCGTGCCGCCACGCAGATGGGGCAGTGGCTCTCCCACAGCAGCCAGCTGCCATCCTCCTCCTGGCGTGCCTCGGCCATATAGCCTTCCCGGGTGCGCAAGACGGCCAGTGCGCCCACTCGCTGCGCCAGAGGCAGGCCGGCCAGCTCTGCCCGGTAGCGCCCCAGCTGCTGTTGCTCCCGCTCGGCGATCACCTTGTCCAGTCCACTCTCTCCAAACAGCTGCTGCACGGTTTCAATCAGGCGCAGGGTCAGCTCGCCGTGGCCATCGGGGAAGCGTTGCCAGGCCTGCTCGGTCAGCTGCCAGAGCCGGCTCGGTCGGCCCCGGCCCCTGGCCTCATCCCGAAAGCTCACCCAGCCATCGGCCTCCATGGCGTGCAGGTGCTGGCGGGCCCCCATGGACGTCATCTGCAGCTGCTCCCCCAGGGCGGCGGCGCTCTGGGGGCCTTGGGTCTTGAGCAGGTGAAGTATCTTGTCGGTGCTGGCGTTCATGTTGTGGCTCTGTTCATCGGCATCGGGTTATCGGGCGGCGCTCGTCGGCAGCGGCGGCGCCCTGGGGGATCCACGGCATCTCGAGCCGGTGAAGCATCTGGTCGGTGCTGGCGTTCATGGGGCGATCCTGGTGATCGAGCGGCGCTCGCCGGCAGCGGTGGCGCCCTGGGGGATCCACGGCATCTCGAGCCGGTGAAGTATCTGGTCGGTGCTGGCGTTCATGTTGTGGCTCTGCTTATCGGCATCGGGTTATCGAGCGGCGCTGGCCGGCAGCGGCGGCGCCCTGGGGGAGCCACGGCATCTCGAGCCGGTGAAGCATCCGGTCGGTGCTGGCGTTCATGGCATCCCCGATTGCTGCGCTTGATGGGAATTATGGGCAGGTGGATGATTTAAATCAACAATTCACTTTACAAAATATCCGCCGCTCACCAGTATAAATAAACTTTTAACTTTACATAATGGTGAGTACGATGGAGAGCCGCAAAGACAAGGCGAGGCTGTGGGTATTGGTGATGACGGTGACCCTGGCGGTGGCGGGCTTCAGCCTGCCCTCTCCGGTGCTGGCGCCCCTGATGCTGGATCCCGGCCAGGGCATGCTGACCCCCGACGCCTCGGACTGGAGCCGCAAGGTGTGGCTCGGCGTCGTGATGGGGCTCTATCCCCTGTTTCAGCTGCTGGGGGCCCCCTGGCTTGGCAGGCTGTCGGATCGCCATGGTCGCAAGCCCATACTGACCATCTGCCTGGTCGGCGTCTTGGCAGGCTATGCCTTGATGGCGCTGGGGATCGCCTGGCGCTCCCTGCCGCTGTTGCTGCTCAGCCGGGTGCTGGAGGGCTTCTTCAACGGCAATATCGCCATCGTGCAGGCGATGGCGGCGGACATGAGCACCCCCAAGAGCAAGGCCCACAACTTCGCCATGATCAACATCGGCATGAACCTGGGCTGGGTGCTGGGCCCCATGATAGGGGGCTATGCCGCCGTCATCTCGGGAGATTACAGCATGGCGGCCTGGCTGGCGGTAGGGATGACGGTGGCCAACCTGCTGCTCGCCCTCTGGTTGTTGCCAAATCGCCCCCCGCTGCCGCAGGCGAGCGAGACGCCCCGCCTGTCGAGCCGCGCCCTGCTGCGGGTCCCCGCTCTGCTGCCCTACTTCGCCCTCACCCTGGTGAGCTACGGCGCCGTGCAGCTCTATTTCAGCTACTTCAACGTCTGGCTGGTGGACGAGCTGGCCTGGGATCCGGTGCAGCTGGCCCAGGGGGCCGTGCTGGTGAGCGTGCCCATGATGCTGGGATCCTGGCTGGGGAGCCGGTTGGCCCGCCACTGGCGCGGCAGCACCCTCGGGGTGGTCGGTCATCTGTTGATGGCGGCGGGCATGCTGATGTTCATTCTGCCGAGCCAGTGGTGGGGGTTGGCGCTCACCTTCATTCCCGCCGGTATCGGCATGAGCCTGGGAGAGTTGGCGACCTCGGTGGCCATCTCCAATCGCAGCGCCGCCGAGCAGCAGGGCCAGGCCATGGGACTGTATCGCGGCATCGCGGTGGGCAGCGAGATCCTCGCCGTGGTGCTGGGCAGCCTGGCGCTGCTGGCGGGCAACCAGTGGCCCTTCTATCTGGCGGCGGGGGCCGGCCTGCTCTGCGCCCTGGGATTTTATGCCCTGCGCCGCCGGGCCGACAGGCGCAGGCAGATCACAGAATGGGCGACCCAGGCGGGATGAGGCTTGCATCGGGGTCGGGAGTCTGGGAATTTATCCCCTTCGTGGCTCAGCAGATGGGAGGGGATATGACGCAGTACAAGGCGATCGCACTGGACATGGATGGCACCTTGTTGACCCGGGATCACAGGATCTCCAGTGCGACCAGGGCGGCGCTGGCCGAGGCCAGATCCCGTGGCATCAAGGTGCTGCTGGTGACGGGTCGCCACTTCATGACGGCGCGCCCCTTCCACCATGATCTGGGGCTGGATACCCCCATCATCTGCAGCAACGGCGCCTATCTCTACGACCCCGCAGGGGACAGGATCCTCTGCGGCGATCCTCTGGCCAGCGCGCCCCTGAGCCGCCTGCTGGCCGCCATGGCCGAGGAGGAGGTCGAGGCCCTGGCCCACCTCTCCCACGGCATAGGCCACATCGGCTGCGAGCCCTATGTCACCCGGATCCGCGACTGGTCGGCCAATGCGGCGCAGCAGCACAGGGTGCAGTTGCTGCCCCAGACCTGCGCCGAGCTGCTGGCCCAGCCCCAGGTGTGGAAGCTGGAGCTGTTTGGTCAGGAGCCGGCCCGGCTGCACGACTTCGTCAGCCGGGTGGTGGGATCGCTGCCCTTCACCCAGGACTGGGCGGCGCCCTATGCGGTCGAGCTGGTGCAACCCGGTTGCAGCAAGGGCAACCGGCTCGCCCAGTGGGCGGCGGGGGAGGGGATCCCCCTGGAGCAGGTGGTGGCGTTTGGCGACAACAACAACGACATCAGCATGTTCGAGCGGGTCGGGCTGGCGGTGGCCATGGGCAATGCGGCCCAGCAGATCCAGGGGATGGCCCACAAGGTCACGGCGGATCACAACGAGGATGGCATCGCCCTGGGGCTGGCGCGCTGGGTGCTCTGATCCCTCTAACCAGAGAGGCCCATGATGGGTCATCGGCCTCTTCTTGGGGGGGGCTGGTTACAGCTTGAACTCGATGACCCTGGGGGGATAGCGCAGGCGGTTGTACTCCCGGCGCAAGGCCGCATCGCGGCGCAGGGCCCGCTCCCTCTGATAGCGATAGCCGTCGCGCCTGGCGCCGTCGTCCTCATTGCGGATCAGCTGCTCGAGCTGGCGTATCTCCCGCTCATTCTGGCCGATGGCCTGGGTCAGCTCGTCGAGGCGGGCGGCGAGCTGATACTCCCGCTGGCCACGCTCGAACTGGCGCAGGAAGGTCTCGTCATGGGGGCAGACCCCCTGATACTCCTCCCCGTTGCGCCCCTTGCGATAGGCGAGTTCCGGGATGCAGTAGAGCTCAAGTCCCTTCTGGTAGCCTCGCTGCCACTCCCCCAGATCCGCCGCTATCCCGTGTTCGCCGCAGCGCTCGGCGTACCCCTTGCCCGCATCCGGCGCCTTGCCCTGTTCGCCGTCGGCAAAGCCCAGGTTGTACCAGCTCATGGCGGCGCACTCCTCCCGGGAGAGGCTGCTGCAGCCCCCCAGCAGCAGGCAGAGGGTGAGCAGGACGGCTCGTGATCCCGTGGTTGTCATCATGGTTGCACTCCTTGCGGTGTCGCAGACGGCGGTGTGTGGGATGCGCATTCTAGGAGTCGGCAGGCCCGGGGACAAGGGGGCTGCGTCTGCCCCGGCACGGCGTCTGTCCCGGCACGGCCAGGGCGCGGCGACGAGATGGCGGGCAAGGCTTCTCTTGCGGGCGGCATGAGGGTAAACTTGCGGCCACTTTTTAACAGCCATGCAACAACGCACATGAAAGTCCTGACCGTCGACTACCGGGCCCCCGATGCCGCCCAACGCTTCACCGAATCCCTGCGCACCACCGGCTTCGGTGTGCTGACCCATCACCCCATTCCCAAGGAGCTGGTACAGGGGATCTACGACAACTGGTATCGCTTCTTCATGAGCGAACGCAAGCAGGATTTTCTGTTCAACCGGGAGACCCAGGACGGCTACTTCCCGCCGTCGGTGTCCGAGGTGGCCAAGGGCCACAGCCAGAAGGACATCAAGGAGTATTTCCACCTCTACCCCTGGGGTCAGATGCCGGAAGAGCTGAGGGCCCAGGCCATGGAGTACTACCAGTTGGCCAACAACCTGGCCGCCGAGCTGCTGGGTTGGGTCGAGCAGTACACCCCGAGCGACATCGCCGCCAACTACAGCTGCCCGCTCTCCTCCATGATCGAAGAGAGCCAGAAGACCCTGCTGCGGGTGCTGCACTACCCGCCGTTCGACGGCACCGAGGAGCCGGGCGCCATTCGGGCCGCCGCCCATGAGGACATCAACCTGCTGACCATACTGCCCGCCGCCAACGAGCCGGGCCTGCAGGTGAAGGGAGCCGACGGGGAGTGGATGGACGTGCCCTGCGACTTTGGCACCCTCATCATCAACATCGGCGACATGCTGCAGGAGGCCTCCGCCGGTTACTATCCCTCCACCACCCACAGAGTCATCAACCCGACCGGCGGCAGCGCCAGCAAGTCGCGCATCTCCTTGCCGCTGTTCCTGCATCCGCGCCCGGACGTGGTGCTCTCGGAGCGTCACACCGCCCACAGCTACCTGATGGAGCGGCTGCGGGAGCTCGGGGTGATCTGAGTCGGCCGGCCCGCTCATCCTGCAACGAAACCGGAGCATCCTTGCTCCGGTTTTTTATTGTTGGCAGCATTGTCTTTAAAGTGGAGCTTTATTGGTGATTCCTGCCAATCATTCCGCATTCATGCCAGATTTCATCGTTGTGATTGCGCAGCCCCTCCCTTACTCTGGCCGCCGCTTCTCGCCAGCGGCATCCCAGGCCCTGGCCCTGACCCCGGAGTTCATATGCAGCAGTCCCAATGGTCATCCCGACTCGGCTATATCCTCGCCGCCGCGGGATCGGCAGTCGGCCTCGGCGCCATCTGGAAGTTTCCCTATGTGACGGCCGCCAACGGTGGGGGGGCCTTCCTGCTGGTGTTCCTGCTGTTCAGCTTCACCCTGGGGGTGGCGGTGCTGATGGGGGAGACCCTGCTCGGCAGCCTGAGCCGCGGAGTGGTGGGGGCCATGGCCAGCCTGGCGGGCCCGCGCTGGCGCTGGCTCGGCGCCATGGGCCTGCTGTGCAGCCTGCTCATCTTCTGCTTCTACAGCGTGGTGGGGGGCTGGACCCTGGGCTACACCGCCATGGCCCTGTCCGGCAGCCTCAACAGCGGTGATGGCGCCGCCCTCACCGCCCGCTTCAACGACTATGTGGCGGATCCCCTCTGGCCCGTACTCTCTCACCTGGCGTTCGCGGCCCTCGCCTGGTGCTGCGTGCAGGGCGGGGTGCAGAAAGGGGTGGAGCGCACCCTGCGCTGGATGATGCCGAGCCTGCTGGTGATGATGCTGCTGCTCGCCGCCGTCGGATTGACCCTGCCCGGCGCCATGGCCGGGGTGCGCCACTTCCTGCTGCCGGATTTTGACAAGCTCGGCATGGAGGGGGTGCTCGACGCCCTGGGGCTGGCCTTCTTCTCCCTCTCCATCGGCCTTGGCATCCACACCACCTATGGCGCCTACCTGCCTTCCAGCGAAGGGGTGGGGCGCTCCAGCCTCTGGGTGGTGCTGCTGGCCAGCCTGATCGCCGTGCTGGCGGGGCTGATGATCTTCCCCGTGCTGGCGGCGACCGGCATAGATCCCACCGCCGGGCCCGGGCTCACCTTCATGACCATGCCGGCGGTGTTCCAGCAGCTCCCCTTCGGCCAGGGGCTGGCCAGCCTCTTCTTCGCCCTGCTGGTGGTGGCGGCGCTCTCGTCGGCCATCTCCCTGCTCGAGCACCTGCAATGCTTCGTCAGCGAGAGCTGGGGCTGGCGGCGGCGCAGCAGCTGCACCCTGATCATCGCCCTGGTGATGGCGGGCGGTATACCGGTCAGCCTCTCGTTCGGCCCCTGGTCCGGGGTGACCCTGTTTGGCAAGAACATCTTCGAGCTGCTCGATTTTGTCACCTCCAACCTGATGATGCCGCTGTTCGGTCTCGGCCTCACCCTGCTGCTGGGGTGGCGGCTGGGCCGCACCATACTGCCCAAAGGGCTGGGCCAGCCCTGGCAGGCGCTGCTGCTGGGAGGGTGGCGCTGGCTGGCGCCCCTGCTCATCGGCGGCATCCTGATCCGCGGCCTGGGGTGAGGGCTTGGATGCGGTCAGTGTGCCGGCCGCAGAAACGGCGAGCGGTGAGGGCGCCGACTCGATCAAACCCTGCCTTGAGTGAGAAATCGGGATTTTTCAACTGATTTTGCCGAGAATGTTCGACAGGATCTGTCAACTTGCCTTGCCATGGTTTAGGCTGTCGCCCACTCGTTTTCCGGGCCCTATGCCATGGCATGGGCCCCGCGCTATGCAGTCGTTCCAGTTGTGTCCATACGAGGCCGCCCTGGACGGGCTGAGGAGCCGGATCTTGTTGCAGGGTCGCCGCGAGGCGGCCCTTTTTGTGCGTCCATCATGGAGTCAATCATGTTGTCCTCAAGGGAGTTGGTATGAGACAGGTGCAGTGGTCTTCTCGTCTCGGTCATGTGCTGGCCGCCGCCGGCACGGCGATCGGCCTCGGTGCCATCTGGAAGTTTCCGTATGTGACCGCCACCAATGGCGGCGGCGCCTTCCTGCTGCTGTTTCTGCTGTTCAGCTTCACCCTGGGGGTGGCGGTGCTGGTGGGGGAGACCCTGCTCGGCAGCCAGAGCCAGCGCGGGGTGCTCGGGGCCTTCAAGAAGCTGGTGGGGCCTAACTGGCGCTGGATGGGCTACATGGGCATTCTGTGCGGCTTTTGCATCTACAGCTTCTACAGCGTGGTGGGGGGCTGGACCCTGGGCTACGTGGGCTTCGCCGCCATGGGGCGCCTCAACCTGAGCCAGGGGGATGCCCTGACCGCCCTCTTCACCAGCTATGTGAGCGACCCCTGGTGGCCTGCCCTGACCCATCTGCTGTTCGCGGGCCTGACCTGGTGGTTCGTGCAGGGGGGGATCCAGAAGGGGGTGGAGCGGGCGCTGCGCTGGATGATGCCCGCCCTGTTCGTCATGATGCTGCTGCTGGTGGGGGTGGGGCTCTCCCTGCCGGGCGCCATGGCCGGGGTGCGTCAGCTGCTGCTGCCGGACTTCAGTCAGCTGAGCGGCCAGAGCGTGCTCGATGCCCTGGGGCTGGCCTTCTTCTCCCTCTCCATCGGCCTTGGGGTTCACACCACCTATGGCGCCTACCTGCCAAGCAGCCAGGGCGTGCTGCGCTCCGGGGTCTGGGTGGTGACACTGGCGAGCCTGATCTCGGTGCTGGCGGGGCTGATGATCTTCCCGGCTCTGGCCTCGACCGGCATAGATCCGAGCGCGGGCCCCGGCCTCACCTTCATGACCATGCCCGCCGTGTTCAACCAGCTCCCCTTCGGCCAGGGGCTGGCCCTGATCTTCTTCCTGCTGCTGGTGGTGGCGGCGCTCTCCTCCTCCATCTCCATGCTGGAGCATCTGGTGCGCTTCGCCTGCGAGGAGTGGGGCTGGTCGCGTCGTGGTGCCTGCCGGGTGCTGACCCTGCTCATCATGGCGACCGGGGTGCCGGTCAGCCTCTCCTTCGGGATCTGGTCCGAGGCGACCCTGTTTGGCAAGACCCTGTTCGAGCTGCTCGACTACCTTACCTCCAACCTGATGATGCCGCTGTTCGGCCTGGTGCTGACCCTGCTGCTGGGCTGGCGCCTGGGGGACAAGATGCTGCCGGAAGGGGCGCCGCCCCTGGCCCGTTTCGCCCTGCTCTGGTGCTGGCGGCTGGTGGCGCCGCTGCTCATCGCCAGCATCTTGCTGCGGGGCATCGGCTGACAGGCGAGGCAAGAGGACAAAGGGTTGGCCCATGGCCAACCCTTTTTTCATCGACCCGTGGCCGTTACAGCAGGGGATTGGTGGGGGGGGAGCCGCGCAGCAAGCCGGCCAGCCGCTCCAGCCCCTCGGCGACGCGGGCGTCGGTGGCGGGTTGGCTCAGGCTCAGGCGCACCCCTTGCGGGGCGGCGAACTGGCCGGCGGCGAAGTGCTCTCCGCTCGCCACCCCCACCCCCTGGGCGTTGGCGGCCTCGGCGAACTCCTGGCTGCGCCAGGGCTCGGGCAGCGGCAGCCAGGCGTGCATGGAGCCTTCCTGCCAGCAGGCCCCGGGCAGCAGGTGGCGCAGCAGCTCGCCGCGCCGGGTCAGGATCCGCCGCTGCTGCTCCACCAACGGCATGATCTGGTGCTGGCTCACCAGCTTGCAGGCCAGCTCGATCAGGAGCGGGCTCACCATCCAGCTCGACAGCCGCATCGCCTGGGCGAAGGCGTTGCGCAGGGGAGAGGGCGCCAGCACGAAGCCGACCCGCAGGCCGCCGCAGGCGATCTTGGCCAGGCTGCCGAGGTAGATGACCCGCTCCGGCGCCAGGTTCACCAGGGGCGCCACCGGGGTGCTGGGCAGCAGGCCGTTGACGTCATCTTCGATGATCAGCAGATCGTGGCGGCGGGCGATGGCGACGACGGCCTCGCGCCTGCCCTGGCTCATGGTGGCCGTGGTGGGGTTTTGCAAGGTGGGGGTGAGGTAGATCAGCTTGGCGCGACGGCTGCGGCAGGCCGCCTCCAGGGCATCGGGGATCAGCCCCTCCTCGTCCATCGCCAGCCCCACCACCTGATTCTTCAGCTGGCGGGCATTGCCCAGCATGCCGGGATAGCTGAGCCCCTCGCACAGTAGCGTCTCCCCCACGCAGCCGGTCGCCATCAGGGAGAGCATGATGCCGTGCTGGGCGCCATGGCTGAACAGCAGGCGATCCTCGCTCCCTGCCACCCCCTGTTCGGCCAGCCAGTCGATGAACAGCTGGCGCTGGCCGGGCTGGCCCGCCTCCTTGTCATAGCCGAGCAGGGCATTGAGGTCCCCGTCCGCCAGCTCGGTCAGCATGGGGCGAATGATGGCGGCCCTGTCCAGCTGCACCGGCAGGTTCTGCCACAACTCGATGCGGTGCCCCTCCTCCTTGCGGATCACCCACTCGTTGGCGGGATCCGTGCCCGCCCCCTTGACCCAGGTGCCGTGACCCACCTTGGCGGCCAGCAGGCCGCGCCGCTCCGCCTCGCCATAGGCGCGGGTGATGGTGCCGACGGTGACCCCCAGCCTGTCTGCCAGCGCCCGCATGGTCGGCAGTCGGGTCAGGGGAGGCAGGGCGCCGTCGTCGATGGCCTGCTCTATGGCCTTGACCAGCTTGAGGTAGAGGGGGCCATCGAAGGGGGTGAGGTCCGGGGTCCAGATTGTCATGGTGACAATAAATCCATTGATCCAAAGTTGTGGCCAATATAGCGTGAAATCTCCCACAACGACAATCAAGAATGGCACATTGTATCGATACAATGTGACAAGGAAGGAGTCACAAGATGACGATCGAATGGTATGCCACCCTGTTTGGTTTCGCCCTGCTCACCTGCGGCACCCCGGGCCCCAACAATCTCATGTTGACGGCGTCCGGCGCCAACTTCGGGGTGCGCCGCACGGTGCCGCACCTGGTCGGGGTGACGGCGGGCCAGCCGGTATTGCAGCTGGTGCTGGCGCTGGGCTTTTATCCCATGTTTGAGCGCTGGCCCCTGCTCAAGTTGAGCCTGCAGGTGCTGGGCAGCCTCTATCTGCTCTGGCTGGCCTGGCGCATCGCCGTGGCCGGTGCCCCCGGCGATCCGGCGAGGCGCTCGCGCCCGCTGACCCTGCTGGAGGGGCTGGGCTTTCAATTCCTCAACCCCAAGGCCTGGATGATGGGGATCTCCGCCATCAGCCTGTTCAGCCTGCCGGGCAGCGACTACTGGCCGAGCATGGGGGGCATCATGGCCGTCTTCCCCATGGCCGGGCTGCCGGTCTGCTTCGCCTGGGCCTTGTTCGGCCATCAGCTCAGCCGCTGGATCAACTCGGATCGGGGCTGGCGCCGCCTCAATGGCAGCCTGGGGGCGCTCACCGCCCTGTGCGTGGTGATGCTCTGGTATTAATGACTGCCTGATTATTCATGCAAAGAAAATGCATTGCCGGCCTTGTCGTCACGGCACAGGCTCTGCATATTAGGAGGCTTGCCGCATCGTTGGCGCCCTGTATTACCAAGAGGTTGAGATGGATCTGAACTGGTTGCTTCCCCTGGCGGGCTTTGCCCTCATCACCTGTGGCACGCCGGGCCCCAACAACATGCTTCTCACCAGCGCCGGGGCCGCCCAGGGCTTTCGCCGCTCCCTGCCCCTGCTGGTGGGGGTGGTGGGGGGGATCAATCTGATGATCCTGGCCACGGCGCTCGGGCTCGGGGTCATGTTCGAGCAGGTGCCGCTGCTGCACGACGGCCTCAAGCTGGCGGGCTCGGCCTACCTGCTCTGGCTGGCCTGGAAGGTGGCCAACGCCAGCGGCCCGGCCGAGGGCAACCGGCCGCTCATTCCGGCCCATCAGGGGGCCCTGTTGCAGCTGCTCAACCCCAAGGCGTGGATGATGGCCCTCTCCGCCATCAGCGGATTCACCCTGGCGGGGGAGGCCTACTGGCCCTCCGCCAGCTGGGTGCTCGGCATCTTCTTCGTGACCGGCCTCTACACCGGCGCCTTTTGGGTGCTGTTCGGCGCCCAAGTGCGTCGCCTCATCCGCACCGCCAGGGGCTGGCGTCGCTTCAACCTTGGCATGGGGCTGGCCACGGCCGCCTGCGTGCTGATGATCTGGATTTAGGTGCCTGCACCTTGCCGTCTGTCTTGTTGGCCCTGCGGGGCCTTTTTTGTCCGCGGGGCTCAGTGCCCCCAATGAAAAGGAGCAGTTATGAAATGTATCGGTCTGCTGGGGGGCATGAGCTGGGAGTCTACCGTCAGCTACTATCAGGCTCTCAACCGGGGTGTGCGGGCAGAGCTTGGCGGCCTGCACTCGGCGCGGGTGCTGCTCAATAGCGTGGATTTTGCCGAGATAGAGCGGCTGCAACACGCCGGTGACTGGCCCGCCACCGCCCGCCTGCTGGCCAGCGAGGCGCGCAAGCTGCAAGCCGGTGGCGCCCAGTGCCTGCTCATCGCCACCAACACCATGCACAAGGTGGCCCCCGAGATCGCCGCCGCCATCGACATTCCCCTCATCCACATCGCCGACGCCACCGCCCGCCGCCTGCAAGCCGACGGGGTGACCCGGGTGGGCTTGCTCGGCACCCGCTTCACCATGGAGCAGGATTTCTACAAGGGGCGCCTGGAGGCGGGATTCGGGCTGGAGGTGCTGGTACCCGGCGACGCCGCGCGGGAGCGGGTGCATCGCATCATCTATGACGAGCTCTGTCTCGGGCAGATCCGCGAGCCGTCCCGGGCCGAGTACCTGGCCATCATCGCCGAGCTGGCCGCGGCGGGGGCGCAAGCCGTGATCCTCGGCTGCACCGAGATAGCGCTGCTGCTGGGGGACGCCAGCGCCGCCGTGCCCCTCTATGACACCACCGCCATCCACGCCGAGGCGGCGGTGGCCTGGTCTCTGGCCCGGGCGTGAGACGCCTTGCCTGCCAGGGGCAGGAGCGGATCGGTTGCCGTGGGCTATCCGATCCGCGGCGCCGTTATCGATTGGGCCTCTTTTTCGCCCCATCCCTGCTCTCTTGATGCTGGTCAGATCTCATATCGACCGTTGTGGCATAGTCCTCGGGGTAAAAGCGTGTAAAATTGCGCCCTGAATTTTGGCCGACCCGTCGGCCAGCCTCTCTCTCAAGCAAGGCAGACCCGGTGACAGAAGTAGACAGATTCGCAGACATTCGCCCCTATCACGACGATGAAGTTCCCGCCGCCATCGAGCGCCTCATCCAGGACGACGAGTTTATCGGCGCCATCGCCAAGTACCGTTTCGGTGCCCTGATGAGCGTATTCGGCTGGGCGCTGCGCCCGCTGATCCGTTACTTCCTGCGCAGAAAATGGCGCCATGTGACCACGGTGCACCAGGTGCAGATGGGGGTGACCCGCTACATGTCCCGCATGATTGCCACCTCCACCAAGGGGGTGACCTTCTCCGGCATCGAGCACCTCCAGCAGGGCCAGGGCTACCTGTTTGTCTCCAACCACAGGGACATCGCCATGGATCCCGCCTTCGTCAACTGGGGGCTGCATACCCACGGCTTCGAGACGGTGCGCATCGCCATCGGCGACAACCTGCTGCGCAAGCCCTGTGCCACTGAGCTGATGAAGCTCAACAAGAGCTTCATCGTCAAGCGCTCCGCCAAGGGGCCGCGGGAGATGATGAAGGCGCTGGGCGAGCTGTCTGCCTACATAGGCCAGTCGGTGCACCAGGGGCACTCCATCTGGATAGCCCAGCGGGAAGGGCGCGCCAAGGACGGGGATGACAAGACGGATCCCGCCATCCTCAAGATGTTCTATGTGGACGGCAAGAAGCAGAAGATCCCGTTCGCCGACTACATGCGCAGCCTCAACATAGTGCCGGTCAGCATCAGCTACGAGCTGGATCCCACCGACAAGGCCAAGGCGCGGGAGCTCTACGAGAAGTCGGTCAACGGCAGCTACGAGAAGGGCGAGTTCGAGGATATCGAGAGCATAGTGGCCGGCATCGTCGGCCAGAAGGGGCGGGTCCATGTGGCCTTCGGCGCCCCCATCCGCGACGGCTTCGAGGATCCCGACCAACTGGCGGCGCTGATCGACAAGGCGGTCTGGGGCAACTATCGCCTCTTCCCCGGCAACTATCTGGCGGCGGATGTGCCCGATCGGGCCAACACCCTGGAGCAGGCGGCGTTTCTGACCCGCCAGTCCGAGGTACCCGAGGAGCACAAGGCCATCTGGCGCGCCATGTATGCCAAGCCGGTGGAGAACGCCGGCAAGGTGCGCTGATTCAGCGCGGGATGAAAAAACGGGAGCTCAGGCTCCCGTTTTTGCGCCCGGTCAAAGTGCGATGTCCCCCCCTGGTGAATAATATTGTTTCAGATGGTACGTTTCCTCATCGCCTGATCGCCCATGCCTTGGCAAGGGCCCGCAGAGTGTGTAACAGTGTGGGTCCGGCCGGTGTTGCAGGCCGTGAGCAAACTGCTTGCAAGGAGTGCAGGCAGTCATGACAAGGACCCTTTGCGGTCCTTTTTCGTTTGTGGACAAAGATGCTGACCAGATGCAGCAAAAGGAGCGACGGCCATGATCACCGGCAATCTCGAGACCCTGGGTCGTACCCCCTTGCCCGCCCCCTTGGCGCGCATCATGAAAGAGGTGGTGATCAGCGTCGACCACTGGCTGGCCGCGCCCCTTGGCAAGGCGCACGTCGATGGCCTGCGCCTGTTCACCCTGGTGGGCGAAGAGATGACGGAGCCCGCCCGCGATCGCCGCGGCGAGTTCCATGAGCAATACCTCGACATCCAGCTGCTGCTGCGTGGCCGGGAGTGGATCGGGGTGGGCCCCCATCAATATCGGCAGGAGGGGGCGAGTCACCCCTATCCGGATCTCTGGTTTGTCGACCATGAACAGACCAGCTACCTGGCGTTGCAGCCGGGGGATTTCGCCATCTTCTGGCCCGGCGAGCTGCACCGCCCGCTCTGCACCCCGGACGAACCGGGCGCCGTCAGGAAGCTGGTGGTCAAGGTACACAGGGATCTGCTGCTGCCCTAGGGCGAGCACCGAGCGGCATCCCGGCAAAGGAATCAAAGACTTGGTCGCCAGAGGCGGCCATACGCCCCCGGCAGGGGAAATCCCATCCCTCGCGGATGACACCATACTGTCCGGCGTGACGCCGGCCCACAGGAAGATGTAGAACATGAGCAAGTTGGTACTGATCCTTAACTGCGGTAGCTCTTCCCTGAAATTTGCCGTCATGGATGCCACAACGGGTGAGGACATGCTGTCCGGCCTGGCCGAATGCTTCAATCTGGATGATGCCCGCATCAAATGGAAACTCCACGGGGTCAAGGGGGAGGCCATGCTGGGCGCGGGTGCCGCGCACCAGGCCGCCCTCGACCATATCGTGGGCCAGATCCTGCCCCAGGATCCCGCCCTGGCCGAGCAGCTGGTGGCCATCGGCCATCGCATCGTCCACGGTGGCGAGCAGTTCTCCCGCTCGGTGCGCATCGATGAGGCGGTGATCGCCGGCATCGAGGCCGCCATTCCGTTCGCCCCCCTGCACAACCCGGCCCACCTCATCGGCATTCGCGCCGCCTTGAAGGTGTTCCCGACCCTGGCCGACAAGAACGTGGCCGTGTTCGATACCGCCTTCCACCAGACCCTGCCCGAGGAGGCCTATCTCTACGCGCTGCCCTATCCCCTCTACAAGGAGCACGGCATCCGTCGCTACGGCGCCCACGGCACCTCCCACCGCTTCATCGCCGAAGAGACCGCCAAGGCGCTGGGCAAGCCGTTGAATGAACTCAACATCATCAACTGCCACCTGGGCAACGGCGCCTCCGTCTGCGCCATCAGAAATGGCGAGTCCGTCGACACCTCCATGGGGCTGACCCCGCTGGAAGGGCTGGCCATGGGCACCCGCAGCGGCGACATCGATCCTGCCGTGGTCTTCTTCATGCACGATCAGCTGGGCTATGGGGTGGACGAGATCAACCGTGTGCTGACCCGCGAATCCGGCCTGCTGGGCATGACCGAGGCGAGCAGCGACTGCCGCTATGTCACGTCCAACTACGCCAGCGATGCCGGTGCCAAACGGGCGCTGGATGTCTTCACCTATCGGGTTGCCAAGTATGTGGGCGCTTACGCCGCCGCCCTGGATGGCCGCCTGGACGCCCTGGTGTTCACCGGTGGCATCGGCGAGAACGCCGCCATGGTGCGGGAGATGGTGCTGGCACGACTGGCCCTGCTTGGCTTCAAGGTCGACAAGGAAGCCAACCATGCCGCCGTGCTCGGTGGCGAGGGCCCCATCACGGCAGAGGGCAGCCGCCTGGCCCTGGTGATGCCCACCAACGAAGAGCTGGTGATCGCCCGCGACGCCCTGGCCCTGGTGGGCTGAGACGCCCCCGCCTGATACGCAGCGCCGGCCCTGGGCCGGCGCTGTCGTTTGAGCACTGGGCGGGTTTGACATATGACGGCAGATCCGTAGTCTGACCGACTCGTTGCATGAGAGGAGCTGAAGCCATGAGAGAGGCATTTTTCGCCTGGTTGACCGGGCAGGGGGTGGAGGTGACCAGCCTGATGGCGCTGGTGATCGCCATCGGATTCATCCTGCTCACCTCTCTGGTGTTGCACCTGGTGTTGCACCGCTATGTGCTGGTGGCCCTGACCCGGCAGCTGGGGCGCTGGTTGCAGGTCTGGCTGCCGCCCCAGTTGCAGCAGAAGATGTTCAACCGCTTCGCCTTCGCCCTGCAGGGGGCTGTGTTGCTGGCCCAGGCCGAGATCTGGCTGGCGGGCTACAGCGAGAGCCTGCACCTGATCGAGACGGTGGCCCAGCTCTGGATCCTGCTGTTCCTGCTGCTGGCCAGCTTCTGCGTGCTCGATTGCGTGCTCTTCATCAGCCGCCGCGCCCCCATGGGCAAGACGCTGCCCCTGCGGGGCATCTTCCAGGGGGTCAAGCTGATGGGCAGCATCCTGGTCGGCATAGTGATGCTGGCCCTGCTGATGGGCAAGTCCCCCATCATACTGTTCAGCGGCCTGGGGGCCATGACGGCGGTGCTGATGCTGGTGTTCAAGGATCCCATCCTCGGCCTGGTGGCCGGGATCCAGCTCTCCGCCAACAGCATGCTCAACGTCGGCGACTGGTTGCAGATGGACAAGTATGGCGCCGATGGCGAGGTGACCGACATCGGCCTCACCACGGTCAAGGTCTCCAACTGGGACAAGACCATCACCACCATCCCCACCTATGCCCTCATCTCGGATTCCTTCAAGAACTGGCAGGGGATGACGGAGGCGGGGGGGCGCCGCATCAAGCGCAGCATCAACATCGACATGACCAGCGTCCGCTTCCTGACGGTGGACGAGCAGCGGCAGCTCAAGCAGGCGCAGTTGCTGGCGCCCTATCTGAGCCGCAAGGAGCAGGAGCTGAGCGCCTACAACCAGCAGCAGAGCGACGCCATCAGCTGCCCCATCAATGGCCGTCACCTCACCAACCTCGGCACCTTTCGCGCCTATCTGCAGGCCTACCTGCAGGCCCATCCCGCCATCCGCAAGGACATGACGCTGATGGTGCGCCAGTTGGCGCCCACTTCCGACGGCATCCCGCTGGAGATCTACTGCTTCACCTCGACCACGGCCTGGGCCGAGTACGAGGGGATCCAGGCCGACATCTTCGATCACCTGTTTGCGGTGATTGGCGCCTTCTTCCTGCGGCTGCACCAGACACCGACCGGTTACGATCTGCGCGGGTTGCAGGGATCCCTGCCGGTGCGCGAGCACTTGCGCGAGCACGCCTGAGACGCCGTGGATTTGCCAGTTGAACTTTTAGCCGCCGCGAAGAAGAATAGCGGGCCGTTTAAGGCGGTCGGCGCGGCCCGTGCCCGCCGGGGTTCAGTCATCATCACAGGACATTTATGAACAGCCTTCGTTTCTCCCTGGCCAGCCTGCTGCTTGGCCTGATCGTCACCAGCGCGCCGAGCTGGGCCCTGGAATACCCGCTGCCGGCGGCCAACAGCCGTCTGGTGGGCGAGAACGTCCAATATCAGGTGCCCGAGGGCAAGGGTACCCTGGAAGATATCGCCGCCCGCTATCAGCTCGGCCTCACCAACCTGATGGAAGCCAACCCGGGGGTGGATCCCTTCCTGCCGCGCCCCGGCAGCACCCTGACCATTCCCCATCAGCTGATCCTGCCGGATGCGCCCCGGGAGGGCATCGTCATCAACGTGGCCGAGATGCGCCTCTATTACTATCCCAAGGGGCAGCAGGTGGTGGAAGTGCTGCCTATCGGCATCGGCCAGCTCGGCACCGACACCCCGGAAGACTGGGTCACCAGCGTGCAGCGCAAGAGGGCCAACCCTACCTGGACCCCCACCGCCAAGGTGCACAAGGAGTACGCGGCGCGCGGCGAGACCCTGCCCGCGGTCTGGCCGGCCGGGCCGGACAACCCCATGGGGCTGTTTGCGCTCTATATCGGCAACCTCTACGCCATCCATGGCACCAATGCCAACTTCGGCATCGGCCTGCGGGTGAGCCACGGCTGCGTGCGGCTGCGCAACGACGACATCGAGTACCTGTTCAACAAGGTACCGGTCGGCACCCGGGTCCAGTTCGTCAACCAGCCCATCAAGGCCAGCGTCGAGCCAGACGGCCGCCGTTACCTGGAGGTGCACCAGCCCCTGTCGCGCACCGAAGAGGAGATGGCCTCCAAGGTCCCGGCCCCGCTGCCCATGACCCAGGCCATCACCCGCTTCCTGGCCCACGCCGACAGCGACTCCCAGCGGGTCAAGCAGGCGTTGGAGCAGCGCACCGGCATGCCTTTGGCCATCAATCGTTGAGGCGAATACGGGACTTCGCCCTGCAGGGGATCCGGCTGCCATGAGCCGGCATCCCCCCGGCCCCTGCCACGGCGGGGGCTTTTTGCTGTGAGTCGCAGCACAATATCTGGTTTTGAAACCCCTGGCTGGTCAGTTGATTAGATGAAAAACGTTTTCCAACTGTTTTTTAATTGTTAAAAACAGTTGAGAAGAGGGGATCGGCTGATTAAGCTAGGGCGTTTTTTTAAGGAGGGTCCGTCCATAGAACGGGCCCCAGAGTCACATAAGGGAGTATTGCATGACAGCTAGCACGCCTATGTTAATCACCTTCTTGGTGTACATATTGGGCATGGTGCTGATCGGTTTCATCGCCTATCGCGCCACCAAGAACTTCGATGACTACATCCTCGGCGGTCGCCGCATGGGGAGCTGGGTCACCGCCCTCTCCGCCGGGGCCTCCGACATGAGCGGCTGGCTCCTGATGGGCCTGCCGGGCGCCGTCTACCTCGGCGGCATCTCGGAGGGCTGGATCGCCATCGGCCTCATCATAGGGGCCTACTTCAACTGGCGCCTGGTGGCCGGTCGTCTGCGGATCCACACCGAGCGCAACAACAACGCCCTGACCCTGCCGGACTATTTCACCTACCGCTTCGAGGACAAGAGCCGGGTGCTGCGCATCCTCTCCGCCCTGGTGATCCTGCTGTTCTTCACCATCTACTGCGCCTCCGGCGTGGTGGCCGGTGCCCGCCTGTTCGAGAGCACCTTTGGCATCGACTATGACACCGCCCTCTGGATCGGCGCCGCCGCCACCATCACCTACACCTTCTTCGGCGGCTTCCTCGCGGTGAGCTGGACCGATACGGTGCAGGCGACCCTGATGATCTTCGCCCTGATCCTGACCCCGGTGTTCGTCATCATCGCCGTCGGCGGCGTCGACAGCGCCATGGTGGAGATTGCGGCCAACAACGCCAGCCATCTGGACATGTTCAGGAACCTGGACGTGATCGCCATCGTCTCCCTGATGGCCTGGGGTCTGGGCTACTTCGGCCAGCCCCACATCCTGGCCCGCTTCATGGCGGCCGGATCCCACCAGACCATGGTCAACGCCCGTCGCATCAGCATGACCTGGATGGTGCTCTGCCTCGGCGGCGCCGTCGGCGTCGGCTTCTTCGGCCTCTCCTACTTCGCCAGCTTCCCCGAGCAGGCAGCCGGCGTGAGCGCCAACCCGGAGCGGGTCTTCATCGAGCTCTCCAAGATACTGTTCAACCCCTGGATAGCCGGTGTGCTGCTCTCCGCCATCCTGGCCGCCGTCATGAGTACCTTGAGCTGTCAGCTGCTGGTCTGCTCCAGTGCCATCACAGAGGATCTCTACAAGCCCTTCCTGCGCAAGAACGCCAGCCAGGCTGAACTGGTCTGGGTCGGCCGCGCCATGGTGCTGCTGATCGCCGTCGTGGCCATCCTGGTGGCACGGGATCCGGACAACCGGGTGCTGGGCCTGGTGAGCTACGCCTGGGCCGGCTTCGGTGCCGCCTTCGGCCCCCTGGTGATCTTCTCCGTGCTCTGGCCGCGCATGACCCGCAATGGCGCCCTGGCGGGCATGCTGGTCGGTGCCGTCACCGTCATCGTCTGGAAACAGTTCGGCTGGCTGGGCCTGTATGAAATCATCCCGGGCTTCGTGTTCGCCAGCATCGCCATCCTGGTGTTCAGCCTGCTGGACAAGGCGCCTTCCCGCGCCATGAGCCAGCGTTTCGCCGATGCCGAGCAGGAGTATCGCGCTCCCGTGACGGCCGCCTAAGCGCCCTCGCCTGATACAAGAAGCCCCGCATCGCGGGGCTTCTTTTTTATTTGCGCTGGCGCGCCAGCCTGCGCACATCGGCGCGAGCCGCGGCGCAGGCCCTGGCCAGCCAGCGGGTGCGCATCTTCTCGCTGGCGGTGTGGACAGGCCCCAGATGCTGCTGATGGCTGAGCCTGATGCCGCACAAGCCCAGCACGGGTTTGCCAAGGGTGTGACCTATGGGATCCCCCAGCCACCAGCGGTAGTACCAGGGCGGGCTGTCCATGGTGAGCAGCAGGCGCGCCGTCTTGCCGGCGAGCAGCTGCTCCGGGTGCGCCTTGCCCGCCTGGTAGCGGAAGGCAAACCCGGGCAGCAGGGCTCGGTCCAGCAACCCCTTGAGCCGGGCGGGCAGGCTGCCCCACCAGACGGGGGAGACGATCACCAGATGGCTGGCCGCCTTGAGGCTCTGCTGCAATGCCAGCAGATCCGCCTCGAGCGGCGGCATCTGATCATAGCCATGGCGCAAGTCCGGCTCGAAGGCCAGCTCGCCGATATGGAGCAGGGTGACCCGGGCGCCGCTGGCCTCGGCGCTGCGGGCATATTCGCGGGCCAGGGCATGGCAGAGGCTGTCGGGTTTGGGGTTGCCGTTGATGACAAGCAGGTTGGGGGTCATGGTATGGCTCCTTGAGGTGAGCCGCCATTACACCCCTTGTCCCATGGGACAGAGTCAAGCCACCTTGTGCGCCTGATCCACTTCTACGGGATGATCCCACTCGCCCCGGTCCTGTCGGACCGGGGCGCCATAGCGGCAGGGGTGCTGCGCCAGCAGGGCGGCGCACTGGCTCAGGCCCTGGTGCTGGCGTTGCAGCCTGGCCATCTCTGCCTCTATCTGCGCCAGCTTGCCTGCCACCAGCTGCTCCACCGCCTGCCAGGGAAACTCGGCGAGACGGGTGAGGCCCGCCAGCAAGGGAACCAGCTCGCTCAACTTGCAACCGAGCCGCTGGGCCTCGCGAATAAAGGCGACCCACTCCAGATCCTCGGCCCGGTAGACGCGATACTTGCCGCGCCGCCTGGGCTCGGGCAGCAGCCCGAGCTGCTCGTAGAGGCGGATGGCCTTGGGTGTGGTGCCCGCCAGCCGGGCAAATTCGCCGATATACATGCTGCTGCTCGCAAAGGTGGTGTGAAAGGAGCCCACTATAGGCCAGTGGCAGGGGGGAATGCATCCCCGAGGGGGGGGCACGCCATCGGCGCAGTGTACTGAGAGGGGACCCCCCGTTTACCGAGCAAGCCATGATCGGGTCTGCTATCAAGACGGTGGCCAGCTTCTCTCTTCGACTTGAAGCCGGGGCGGGGAGGCGACGGACAGAGAGAGGGCAAGGCTATCGTTCGGCGCATATTCAGGCGGGGGAGTATGCCTATGTTGGCGACCCGGTTGAACGCTCCGGGCCTTGGGCCTTCGCATCCGGGCTCATCTTGCGAAAGAACATCCGCCGATAGTCAGAGGGTGACGTGCCCAGCTGGGCGCTGAACTGCTGCCTCAACGACAAGGGGGTCCCGAAACCGGCTTCACCCGCGATGCATTCAATCGGCAAATCCGTCGTTTCCAACAGCTCCTGTGCTCTGACAACGCGCTCGGCATTCAACCACTGGGTGACCGTACTGCCGGTGGCGTCGCGAAACCGCCGAGTAAAGGTGCGCCTGCTCATCTTTGCCCTTTCAGCCAGCAGATCCAGCGACAGATCGCTGGCCAGATTCTGCCTCGCCCATGTCAGCACATCGGACAGATGGGTCTCGGTAGCGAGCCGGGGGACGGAGTGTTCAACATACTGTGCTTGCCCCCCCTGCCGATGTGGAGGGGTCACCAGCAGCTTCGCGGTGCGATTTGCCGTGTCAGCGCCGTATCGTTGCAGCACCAGATGCAGGCAACAGTCAATCGCGGCCAGGGTTCCCGCAGAGGTCACTATGTTGTCGCTACTGGCGTAGAGCACCTCGGGCCGAAAACGGGTCTTCGGAAACCGTTGAGCAAAAATATCGCGTGCGAGCCAATGGGTGGTCGCCTCCCTCTCATCCAGCAAACCGGCATCGCCGAGCACGAACGCGCCCAGGCATAACCCCACGATCAGCTTGCCTTGGGCATTGGCGCATCGAAGGGCGTCCACCAGTTGCGTTGATGCCACGGCTGCGGGATCACTCCAGGCCGGAATGATGATGACATCGGCTTCCTCCATGAGCTCAAGCCCGTGCGTGACGGCGATGGCGATGCCCTGATCGCTCTCTATCATGCCCGGCACTTCAGCACAGTAGCTGACCTCGTATTGCGGTTCATGCTGCGCGGTTTGGACGGTGCCGAAGACGAGCCCAGGCACGGAGAGATGAAACAGGCTCACCCCCTCGAAGGCGAGCACAGCAACCCGTATGACGGACATGGATTAGATCCTGCTTGAGTATTGATGGCCCAATTCTATCGAAAGTTGTCATTTTGGCCACTTTTTAACGCATGGGGATTGAGCAAAAATGACCTCCTCGACACATCAACAGGACCCATCACATGAAATTCAACGCTCTTCCCCTCGTACTCGCCATGTCGTTTGGCACCGTCACTGCCCCTGTATTTGCAGCAGACAGCGACGTTCAGGCTTCCACTTCAACCCATAAAGTTGAGATGCAGCAGGTTCGTAATGCGACCGTGAAAATCACTTACGCAGGCACAACCTTCCTGATCGATCCGATGCTGGCTAAAAAGGGCACTTACCCCGGGTTTGAAGGCACCTATCGCAGCCACCTTCGCAATCCGCTGGTGGAATTACCCGCATCGGCAGAGAGCATCCTCTCGGGGGTTGATGCGGTCATCGTTACTCATACCCACCTTGACCACTGGGACGATGCGGCACAACAAGCCTTGCCTAAAGACATTCCGCTGTTTGCGCAGCATGAGGCTGATGCGCAGCTGATCCGCTCGCAAGGCTTCAAGAACGTACGCGTACTGGCTGACGAAGCCGAGTTCGGCGGCGTAAAAATCACCAAAACCGGTGGCCAGCATGGCACAGACAAAATGTATGCCGATCCCGTTCCCGCAAAACTGCTTGGTGAAGCCATGGGCGTCGTTTTTCAAGCGAAGGGCTACAAGACCCTCTATTTGGCCGGTGACACCATCTGGCGCAAAGAAGTAGACCAGGCCATTGAGACATATGAGCCCGAGGTGATCGTCCTCAACGCCGGGAAAGCAAAAATGATCGGGTACGACGGTGCAATCATCATGGGCGAGGAAGACGTGCTGCGGGCGTCACAGGCTGCGAAAAACGCGAAAATTGTCGCGGTGCACATGGATGCAGTCAATCACATGTCCTTGACCCGTGAAGAGCTGCGGGCCTACGTCAAGAAGCAGGGGATCGAGCGCCGCGTCGATATCCCGGAAGACGGTGCGTCGCTGGCGTTCTGATGTCAATCACACGGCACCGAATGACGTCGCCAGTGATGATCCATAAAGGATCCGGTGCTCGGTGCAGCAGTGGGTTATTGAATAACCCACTGCTGCACACCCAATGTGAAGCGCCAGCGAACGCCTGCGCCTTCACACAACGCCACTTTGATAATTTGACTGGAGCATCTTTATGAAACCAGGTCTTGTCGTCGTTGATCTGCAAAACGAGTATCTGCCGACGGGCAAATTGCCCTTGTCCGGCATCGAAGCCGCTGTCGCGAATGCAGGCCGAGTCATCGCCCATGCTCGCAATAGCGATATGCCCGTCTTTCACATTCGGCACGAAGCCGATGGCCAGGATGCCAGGCTATTTCTCAAGGGCTCCGACGGCGCCCGGATCCAGTCTGCGGTCGCCCCGGAAGGCAATGAAGCCGTCATCGTCAAGAAACACATCAACGCCTTTCGAGAAACCGACCTCAAGCAGCAGCTGGATGCGTTCAATGTTCAAGAGATCGTCGTCATGGGTGCAATGAGCCATATGTGTGTTGACGCTGTAGTGCGTGCGGCGGTGGACATGGGGTATCCGGTGACTGTGCTGCATGACGCCTGCGCTACCCTGGATCTTTCGTTTGGTGGCGTGACCGTGCCAGCCGCTCATACCCATGCGGCAATGATGGCCGCGTTTGAATTTGGCTACGCTACCGTCAAGTCTGTGGAGGAGTATCTCTTTGCATAAATACGGGGCGATGTATTTATCTGACATCAATATTGGGACTCCCACCATGCCCGGCTAGGTTGCTATCGAGGAGGTGGGTGTCCCAGGGTTTCCTCGCCCCGGTGGAACAGTGGTTTCTACTTTGGACGACGTCGCAGCCGAATACTGGGACGCCAACCAAGTCACGTTTAAACGTATGTGGTGCAACCCAACGCCGACGACTTGACCATCATTGCCAACATGATTGACCAAGGCCAAGTACAGGTACGACTCGACCGCGTCTACACACTTGCACAAGCCAGCGATGCTTGAGCGCGCAGCGAAGCGCAACTTGCCGTGGGCAAGATCGTCATTGAAATGATTTAACTGGATGACTGACAGAGGACACCCACCTTGCCAGGCAAGTCGGCTATTGAGGAGGTGGGTGTCTCAGAGATCCCCTCATTTTTAGAGACTCAAATAATTCCAAGTGTGCGGGTATATAAGCGGTGTTGCTTCAGGTAGTAGATAAATTTATCCATCAACAAGACCGCATTGGTTTCTTTCATTTTAG
>NZ_JBKISU010000002.1:0-209621 GCF_050266975.1 Aeromonas sobria | reverse complement strand
CAACGCTGCTGCATCTCGCCGGGTTGCCACGCAGCACCTTCTACTGGCAGGTGAAATCGGGTACCCGCACAGTGACCTATGAGCATGAAGCGCAACGGGTCAAGGCGCTGTTTCATCACCACAAGGGACGCTATGGTTATCGGCGGATCACCCTGGCGCTGCGCAATGAGGGATGCCCTCTCAACCATAAAACCGTGCGTAAACTCATGCGAAAACAGGACCTTGCCTCTAACCTGCGCCGCAAGAAATATCGGTCGTACAAGGGGACGTACGGCCATATCGCCCCGAACCTCTTGCAGCGTGATTTTCACGCCGATGCCCCGAATCAGAAGTGGGTCACCGATGTGACGGAGTTCAATCTCAAAGGGCAGAAGCTGTACCTGTCGCCGGTGCTGGACTTGTATAACAGCGAGATCATCGCCTGGCAGATGGCAACGCACCAGGGAATGCTGTTGATGGACAAGATGCTGGATGAGGCCCAGGCGAGATTACAGCCAGGAGATGCGCCGGTGCTGCACTCGGATCAAGGCTGGCAATATCAGATGGCCAGCTATCGGACGCGATTATCGTCAAGGGAGGTGAAGCAAAGCATGTCACGCAAAGGGAACTGCCTGGACAATGCGGTGGTAGAGAACTTCTTTGGGCTGCTGAAGAGCGAATGCTGGTTCAACGAAGAATACGAAGATACAGAGCAGTTGAAGCGTGCGGTGGATGAATACATCCACTACTACAACCACGAGCGGATCAAAGTAAAACTAAACGGCCTGAGCCCGGTACAGTACCGAACTCAGGCCATGTCATCCGCCAACTAATGTGTCCAATAAATGGGGTTCACTTCACCGAGGTCGTGGCTTTTTCATTTCCGCGTGGTGTAGAGGCAGGGTCAGGCCGTCTGCGGCTCGGACTCGGGCTCTCTATCCCGGTCCCGACGGAAGTAGGCCCGGGTCTCGGCGATCACCACATGGCGCAGGCCGATGAGGCCGATGAGGTTGGGCACCGCCATCAGGCCGTTGACGATATCGGCCAGCAGCCAGATCAGATCGAGATGGAGGAAGGCCCCGCTCGCCACCAGCGCCAGATAGACGAGGCGATAGGGTTTGATGGCTTTCACCCCGAACAGATACTCGGTGCAGCGCTCGCCGTAGTAGTTCCAGCCGAGGATGGTGGTGAAGGCGAAGAACAAGAGGCCAGTGCTCACCAGATACTGGCCGATCCAGGCATCCAGCCCCTGGGCGAAGGCGGCGCTGGTCATGGCGGCGCCGCTGAGCTCGCCGCTCCAGGCCCCGGTCACCACCAGGGTCAGGCCGGTCATGGTGCAGATGATCAGGGTATCGAAGAAGGTGCCCGTCATGGAGACCAGCCCCTGCTCCACGCAGGAGTTGGTCTTGGCCGCCGCCGCCGCGATGGGGGCCGAGCCCAGACCCGACTCGTTGGAGAAGACCCCCCGCGCCACCCCGGACTGGATCGCCAGCATGATGCCGGCGCCGACGAAGCCACCGGTGGCCGCATGGCCGGTGAAGGCGCTGTCGATGACCAACATCACCGCCTCGGGCAGGGCGCCGGCGTTGTTCACCAGCACAGCGGCGCAAGCGAGGATGTAGAAGATGGCCATGAAGGGCACCACCTTGCTGGCCACGCTGGAGATGGACCGAATGCCTCCCAGGGTCACCAGGGCCACTGCCAGGGTCAGCACCACGGCGGTCGCTTCCCGGGGCACCGAGAAGGAGAGGCTCATGGCGTCTGAGATGGCATTGACCTGGGGGAAGGTGCCGATGCCGAAGAAGGCGACGCCAATGCCGAACAGGGCGAACAGCCTGGCGAGCGGCCTGGAGCCGAGCCCCTTCTCCAGGTAGTACATGGGGCCGCCAGCCATCTGGCCGTTGGCGTCGGTCTGGCGATACTTGACCGCCAGCAGGCACTCGGCGTACTTGGTGGCCATGCCGAACAGGGCCGCCATCCACATCCAGAACAGGGCGCCCGGGCCGCCGAGCTTGATGGCGGTGGCAACCCCGACAATGTTGCCTGTGCCTATGGTGGCCGAGAGCGCGGTGCACAGCGCGGCGAAGCTGGAGACGTCTCCCTGTTGCCCCTGGCCCTGATCGCGGCCAAACACCAGCCTGAGGGCGAGCGGCAGCCGCACCAGTTGCAGCAGGCCGAGGCGAAACGTGAGATAGACACCGGTCCCGACCAGCAGGATCAGCAGGGGCGGGCCCCAGATAAAACTATCGATGGCGGTTAACGCCGAGTGAATTGATGACATGCATCCTCCTTAAAAAACATAAATTAAGGAGGAGAAGGATGATCTTCCCAAATAGCCGTGCTCGCCAGAGGCGATCGGATGCGGGCAAGGCCCGGGTACAACCATCCCATCCCCTCTGTCCTTTTGCCTGAGAGTTTCCGGCCTGAATATCATGGATAAACAAGGCCTTGCTCCTTCGGCGCCCGATTGAACGGGTCTCTCCAGAGTATCGTCCAGTAGCAGTCCACACCGGTTGCCCGGTACCTGAAAGATTCACTTCTTCGGTGGATGGTTACCCATCGCTCTCCTGCTACCTTCATCCGAACTAGTTTTGGATTAGGAAGCGGCATAGTAATCCAAAATATTGTGAGCTGTCTCGCAACAATCCCATTTTTTCGCCCTTGGCCCCCACATCCGGCCAAACGTAAATAGATTGTTAATTATCAGATGGTTAGACCGCTTCTCATCAGAGCCCGCCTCCCCCCTCTTCCTCCTCTCTTTTTTCCTAGGATATCAATTTTCCCTTTCGTCTCGACCAGAAAAACTTGCCGACATAGCCAATCAAAATGCTTGCATGACAAGTCAATAAACCGATAATTGCGCGCATATCCAAGCAGTAACCATGGATGTTATGCAGCCTGCTGGATAGGTCCCTTCCGGACCGCTCGCCTGAGCCGGCCGTTGCCGTCTCAACAAACCAAGGCTAGGGCAGACCCGCCCCCTAAGGATGATCAAAAGACAATGAAAGAGACCCTTGTGGCACAAGATTACCGCCAGCTGGTTGAACAATTCGGATCCCCCCTGTTGCTGCTCGACAAGGCCGCCGTGCGCCGCCAGTATCGGGCCCTGTCTGCCGCCCTGCCCGAGGTGCGGTTGCACTATGCACTCAAGCCCCTGCCCCACGAGGCGGTCGTTTCCGTGCTCAAGGAAGAGGGAGCCTGTTTCGATCTGGCCACCAATGGCGAGGTGGATCTGGTGCGCTCACAAGGGGTGCGGCCGGGCCGCTGCATCCACACCCACCCCATCAAGCGCGACAGCGATATCCGCTATGCGCTGGAGTATGGTTGCACCGTCTTCGTCTACGACAATCCTCTGGAGCTGGAGAAATTCCTGCCCTACAAGGACGAGGTGCAGCTGCTGCTGCGGGTCAGCTTCCCCAATCCGCACACCAAGGTCGATCTCTCCAAGAAGTTCGGCTGCACCCCGGAGCAGGCCCTGCCGCTGCTGCAACTGGCCCAGGCCAAGGGGATCAAGGTGATGGGACTCTCCTTCCACGTCGGCTCCCAGGTGCCCAACAGCGATCGCCACGTACAGGCCATCGATGCCTGCCGCGACATCATGGAGCAGGCCTGGGCGCTCGGGCTCAAGCCCTGGGTGCTGGACATCGGCGGTGGCTTCCCGGTCGACTATGATGGCGGCGAGTTCGACATCGACGGCTTCTGCGCTCCGATCCGCGCCGCCCTGGCCAAGCTGCCCACCACCGTGCAGAAGATTGCCGAGCCGGGCCGCTTCATCAGCGCGCCGGCCATGACCTCGGTCGCCAGCGTGATGGGCAAGGCCCACCGCGGCGACAAGATCTGGTACTACCTGGACGATGGCCTCTACGGCAGCTACAACGGCCAGCTCTACGATCACGTCACCTACCCGGTGAGCACCCCCTATGCCCGCGGCGAGCTGCACAATGCGGTGCTGTCCGGTCCCACCTGCGACAGCGTGGACGTGATCCGCGACGGCATCATGCTGCCCGACCTCGAGATCGGCGAGCTGGTGATCGGCAGGGTGATGGGCGCCTACACCTGGGCCTCGGCCTCCACCTTCAACTTCTTCCCCAAGGCCAATATCCTGATCCTCGACAGCGCGGCCCAGGGCCAGAAGCTGGTGGCCGTCGCCTGAGACGGACCGGCCCATAGCAAGAGGGGGAGCCAATGGCTCCCCCTCTTCGTTTCACTCATGGCGCGGATCAGAACTGGCTGGCCAGCAACCAGCCGGTGTAGCCGATGAAGACGCAGAGCAGCAAGCCCCCTTCCACCCGGTTGATGCGGCCCTGGCCCTTGCGGCCCAGGCACATCACCAGCAGCAGCAGGGTCAGCCCCATCATCAGGCTCCAGTCACGGGAGAGCACGGCTGGGTCCACATCCAGGGGCGCGATGCCGGCGGCGATGCCGACCACCGCCAGGGTGTTGAACAGGTTGGAACCGAGCACGTTGCCCAGGGCCAGGTCATGCTCCTTCTTCTTGATGGCCATCAGGGAGGAGGCCAGCTCCGGCAGCGAGGTGCCGATGGCGACTATGGTCAGCCCGATGACGAGGTCGCTGATGCCAAAGGCCTGGGCTATGGTCACGGCGCCCCACACCAGCAGGCGGGAGGCGCCGACCAGCAGCACCAGGCCGACGATCAACCAGAAGATGGCCTTCTTGAGCGGCATGGCCTCGCTGTCTATCTCCACGTTCACGTCTTCGTCAAGGGCATCTCCCTTGCCGGTGATCCCGGCCCAGATGGACCAGCCCATCAGCACCACGAACACCCCCCCCAGGATCAGGGCGTCGGTGCGCCCCAGGTGGCCGTCGATGAGCAGGGCCCCCGAGAGCAGGGTGATGCCGAGCAGGATGGGGATCTCCTTGCGCACCACCTGGGAGGAGACGGCGATGGGGCTGATGAGGGCGGTCAGGCCCAGGATCAGGGCGATATTGGTGATGTTGGAGCCATAGGCATTGCCAAGGGCCAGCCCGGGGTTGCCTTGCAGGGAGGCGAGGGCCGAGACCACCATCTCGGGGGCCGAGGTGCCAAAACCGATGATCACCATGCCGATGAGCAGGGGCGGCATGCCGGCGTAACGGGCGGTGGCGGCGGCACCATCGACAAACTTATCCGCACTCCAGACCAGCAGGGCCAGTCCGGCAATCAGGGCAACAAAAGCCAGGGTCATACGTCTTTTTTCCAGTCGGGGTTGAGCTTGGGGGCGCCGTGGTCATCACGGCATCAACAGGGGACGCCGGCCCTGAGGCCGTGCCGGCGCCAGTGTAACCGAGCAAAGCCGGTTTTCAAGGGCTAACTCAGCCCTGATTAACCGTCACACCAGGGCGAGCAGGCTGGCGGCATCCGAGACCTCGAACTTGCCCGGCGCCTCGACCCGCAGCGCCCTGACCACCCCATCCTCGGCGATCAGGGCAAAACGCTGGGCCCGCACGCCGCCAAAGGCCCCCGTCTCCTTCTCCAGTCCCAGGGCGCGGGTCCAGCCGGCATCGCCGTCCGCCAGCATGGTGATGGCCTGCGCCCCCTGGGCGTCCTGCCACGCCTTCATCACGAAGGCATCGTTGACCGAGAGGCAGTAGAGGGCATCGACCCCCCGGGCGTTGAACTCGTCCGCCAGCACCACATAACCGGGCAGGTGGGCGTTGGAGCAGGTGGGGGTGAAGGCGCCGGGCACGGCGAACAGCACCACCTTCTTGCCCGCGAACAGCGCCCGGGTATCCAGGGTCTGCTTGCCCTCGTCCGTGATGAAGGTGAATTCGCCCGCGGGCAGTGACTGGCCAATGGCTATCATGATGGGTCTTCCTGACGGTGAATGATGACTCGCAGTCTACCCCAGATGCGTGCGCCGTGCAGGCTAGACTCAGGCGCCGCCCCTCGCCTGCCAGTGGGCGAGGGCTATCAGGGAGTCGGGGGTGAACTCGGCGGCCCGGCTGGCGATCTCCGTCAGGCTCATCCAGTGCACGGCGCTCACCTCCTCGGCCTGCAATTGCAGCGGCCCCTGGTAGCGGCAGCTGTAGAGGTAGCCCCACACCCGGTAGTGGCTCCCTTCGGCCAGGAAGCGACCATGGTCATGGAGCGCCACCCCGTAGACGCCCAGCTCTTCCCCCAGCTCGCGCAAGGCGCTGGCCAGGGGGGGCTCCCCCACCGTCATGACACCGCCAGCGCAGGCGTCCAGCATGCCGGGACAGAAATCCTTGCCGAGGGTGCGCCGCTGCACCAGTATCTGATCCCCCTCCCCCAGCACCAGTATGTAACTGGCGCGATGGCGCAGATTCTCCCGGCGCACCCGCGCCCGATCCGCCACTTCGATGACATTGTCCTGTTCATCGACTACATCGACCCACTCCATTGCCGCTCTCCGAAACATGCTGCTGACGCCGCAGTATACATGGCGCGGCCCCTGGCCGGATCCGCCATCGTCCCCCTTTTCCTCGCCCTCATGGGCCAGTGCCGGCCATGAAAAAGGCGCCTGTCGGCGCCCTCGTGATCACCATGCCCGCCTCAGTTGTGCAAGATCTGGGACAAAAACAGCTTGGTGCGATCGGATTGGGGATGTTCGAAGAAGGCTTCGGGCTCGTTCTCCTCGATGATCTGGCCCCTGTCCATGAAGATGACCCTGTCGGCCACCTGCTTGGCAAACCCCATCTCATGGGTGACGCAGAGCATGGTCATCCCCTCGTTGGCCAGCTCCACCATGACATCCAGCACCTCCCGCACCATCTCGGGATCCAGCGCCGAGGTCGGTTCGTCAAACAGCATCACCTGGGGATTCATGCACAGGCTGCGGGCGATGGCCACCCTCTGCTGCTGACCGCCGGAGAGCTGCCCCGGGTACTTGAGGGCCTGCTCCGGGATCCGTACCCGTTCGAGGAAGGTCATGGCGATCTGCTCCGCCTCCCGCCTCGGCAGCTGCTTGACCCAGATGGGCGCCAGGCAGCAGTTCTCCAGCACCGTCAGGTGGGGGAACAGGTTGAAGTGCTGAAACACCATGCCCACCTCGCGCCGCACCGTCTCTATGTTCTTGAGATCCGAGGTGAGCGCCATCCCCTTGACCAGGATGTCACCCCGCTGATGCTCCTCCAGCCGGTTGATGCAGCGGATCATGGTGGACTTGCCGGAGCCAGAGGGACCGCAGATGACGATCTTCTCACCCTTGCTCACCCTGAGGTTGATGTTGCGCAGCACGTGGAACTCGCCATACCACTTGTTGACACCCTTGAGTTCGACCACATAGTTGTTTTCCATAATCGACAGCTCCTAACGCTTGTGGCCCGTGTGCAGCTTGCGCTCCAGGTAGATGGAATAACGGGACATGCCAAAACAGAACATCCAGAAGATCAAGGCGATGAACACATAAGCCTCGGTGGAGAAACCGAGCCATTGCGGATCCGCCAGCGCCACCTTGGAGATGGCCAGCAGGTCGAACAGGCCGATGATCAGCACCAGACTGGTGTCCTTGAACAGGGCGATGAAGGTGTTCACCAGGGAGGGGATGGTGATCTTGAGGGCCTGGGGCATGATGATGAGCCCCATCACCTTCCAGTAGGAGAGCCCGAGAGCATCCCCCGCCTCGTACTGCCCCTTGGGGATCGCCTGAAGGCCGCCGCGCACCACCTCGGCCACGTAGGCCGACTGGAACATGATGATGCCGATCAAGGCCCGCAGCAGCTTGTCAAACTCCACCTCTCCCGCCACGAACAGCGGCAGCATGACCGAGGCCATGAACAGCACGGTAATGAGCGGTACAGCGCGCCAGAACTCGATGTAGACGGTGGAGAGGCTGCTGATGATGGGCATGTGGGAGCGGCGCCCCAGCGCCAGCAAGATGCCGAAAGGCAGAGCCACGGCGATGCCCACCACCGCCAGCACCAGGGTCAGCATCAGACCGCCCCAGAGGTTGGTCTCCACCTGGGATAGCCCCAAGCCGCCATGGAGCAGCACGAAGGCGATGCAGGGAAACACCAGCAGGGTAAAGAGTGCCAGCCAGCCCTTGTGCGGCGTTCTGGGCCAGATCAGCAGTGCCAGCAAGCCCGCCATGCCAGCAAATACGATGTTGACCCGCCAGCGCTGATCCACCGGATAGAAGCCATAGATGTACTGGCCGAAACGGCTCTCGATAAACAGCCAGCAGGCCCCTTCCTGGCCACAGTCGGCCCGGCTGCTGCCACTCCAGGTCGCGGAGATCAGGGCCCAGTCGATCAGATGCCAGATGGCGGGCAGCAGCAGATAGAGCAGCGCCAGGGTCACCAGACCATTCCACCAGTTGGGAAACAGGTTGGCCCTCAGCCAGGCCAGCAGGCCGCGCCGACCCGAGGGTGGCGGCAGTGCCTCTTGCAACTCATTGACGTACATGGCGCCCCCCTCTCATCTGCCGAACGAGGCCAGAGGCGATGCCTTGGATGCGTGTCATGGGATCTCCTCAGCGCTCCACCAGCGCCATCTTGCGGTTGTAGATATTCATCAGGATGGAGGTGCCGATACTGATGACGAGATAGACCCCCATGGTCATGGCGATCACCTCGATCGCCTGCCCTGTCTGGTTGAGGGTGGTGCCCATGAAGACGGACACCAGATCCGGGTAGCCGATGGCGGTCGCCAGGGACGAGTTCTTGGTCAGGTTCAGATACTGGCTGGTGAGGGGCGGTATGATGACCCGCATCGCCTGGGGGATGACCACCAGCTGCAGGGTTCTCGAGGTGGAGAGCCCGAGGGCCGAGGCCGCCTCCGTCTGGCCATGGCTGATGGCCAGGATGCCGGATCGCACTATCTCGGCGATGAAGGCCGCCGTGTAGATGGTCAGCGCCAGCAGCAGGGCCACCAGCTCGGGCAGCACCGTCAGGCCACCACGGAAGTTGAAGCCCTGCAGGGTGGGCAGGCTCCAGCCTATGGGGCTGCCCGCCAGCCAGAAGGTCACCAGCGGCAACAGCAGGATCAGCGCCAGGGAACTGAGCCAGACCGGAAATGCCTTGCCGGTCAGCTCCTGGCGGCGATGGGCCCAGCTGCGAACTCCCCAGCTCAGCAGCAGCGCCAGCAGCAAGGCCCAGAGCACGTAGCCAAACCCCTCCTCAAACAGGGGCTTGGGCAGGTAGAAGCCTCGCACGTTGAGAAAGGCCAGCTCCCCCAGGCTCACACTGTCTCGCGGCGACGGCAGGGTGCGCAGCACGGAGAAGTACCAGAAGAAGATCTGCAGCAACAGGGGGATGTTGCGAAAGGTCTCGATATAGACGGTGGCGATGCGCGACACCAGCCAGTTGTTCGACAGGCGAGCCACCCCGAGCACGAAGCCGAGCAGGGTCGCCAATATGATCCCCAGCGCGGAGATCAGCAGGGTGTTGAGCAGGCCGACCAGGAAGGTGCGACCGAAGGTGTGGGTCTCATCGTAGGGGATCAGGCTCTGCAAGATGCCGAAACCGGCCGTGTTGCCGAGAAAGCCAAACCCTGTGGTGATGCCGCGGGCTTCCAGGTTGGCCAGGGCATTACTGATGATGTAGAACAGGAAACCGAGGACAGCCGCGACGGCCAGACACTGGAAGATCAGCGCCCTTACCTTCGCGTCATACCACCAGCGGCCCTGTGCTTTCCTCTGGTCGTGCGGATGTGACGCCATAGGGATTTACTCCGACAAAGCCAAGGCAAGAGGGAAAACGGGGGGCCTTGGCCCCCCGCACAGCTAGCGAATGGGGGGGGCGTACATCAGGCCACCCTGATTCCACAGCGCATTGATGCCGCGATCTATCTTGAGGGGAGATCCGGCCCCCACGTTGCGCTCGAACACCTCGCCGTAGTTGCCGACCTGCTTGATGATGTTGTAGGCCCACTTGTCATCCAGGCCGAGCACGCCGCCCTTGGGATCCTCGAGCCCCAGCAGACGCCGTACATCGGGATTGGTGGATTTGAGCATCTCATCCACGTTGGCACTGGTGACCCCGGCCTCCTCGGCGTTGAGCAGGGCATTCATGCTCCAGCGCACCACCTTGAACCAGGGTTCATCCCCCTGGCGCACCACGGGTCCCAGGGGCTCCTTGGAGATCACCTCCGGCAGCACGATGGCGTTCTCCGGCTTGGAGAGCTTGATCTTGAGGGAGTAGAGCTGGGATTGATCCGAGGTCAGCACGTCGCAGCGCCCGGCTTCGAATCCCTTGACGGTCTGATCCGAGGTATCAAACACCACGGCGCTGTATTTCATGCCGCCATTGGCGCGGAAATAGTCGGCGAGGTTGAGTTCGGTGGTGGTGCCGGACTGGATGCAGACGGCGGCGCCATCAAGCTCCTTGGCGCTCTTGACCCCCAGGGCCTTGGAGACCATGAACCCCTGGCCATCGTAGTAGTTGACCCCGGCGAAGGTGAGACCGAGGGAGGCATCCCGGGTCAGGGTCCAGGTGGTATTGCGCGAGAGCATGTCCACTTCACCGGACTGCAGGGCGGTGAAGCGCTCCTTGGCGGTCAGGGAGACATACTTGACCTTGCTGGCATCCCCGAGCACGGCGGCGGCGACGGCGCGGCACACGTCCACATCCAGCCCGGTCCAGGTCCCTTTGGCATCCGGGTTGGAGAAGCCGGGCAGGCCGTCCCCCACCCCGCACTGCACGAACCCCTTCTTCTTGACCGTGTCCAGGGTCCCTTCGGCCAGGACGTTGGCTGACGCCAGCGACAACGCAACCAATACACCAAGCTTATGTATCTGTTTCATATCACTCTTCCCTGTGGTTCGACTCGAACAGGCATCAGCGCAACCCGCCGATGACCCTCTCCCTTTCCTCACTTTTTTGCAGCTTATCCAGCCCGAAAAAAGCCTGTCAATCGGTGCAAACCGGCACAGAAATGGTGCAACAGCACAACATCACTCCCAGGTTCGATATACACCTTATGAATAAAAAATAGACCCATGTTGACCAAATAACATACCGAACTTTCCCTGCCAAACCCTGTGGATATTTTTCCCGCTATTTTTGCCCTGCCCCATAAGTGGGCAGGTTTTTTATTACAACTGACTCATATGATTCATATTTTTGTCATGGCGCGACGCCATAGTGTGCCCTGTCCAAACGAGAGGGTATGGTCGTGATGAAGGTGTTCAAGAGTTTGTCCCCCCGCCAGATAGCGCGATACGTGAAGAGTTTTCACCGCGGCAGTTTCATGGTCGAGGAGATGGGCCAGTTTGAATTTACCGGGGGCGAGATCAATCTGGAGAGCCTGAGTTGCCGGCAGACCTTGAGCCTGGCGATGAGGGTCAACCGGGCAGTTCGCAGCCTGCGTCAGGACAGCCAGCTGTTGGGATAACTTCCGCGAGTCTTATTGGTCCTTTGCTTCCATCTGATTTTTTTCGGCTCGCCGGTCACTGACCGCGCGGGCCATCTTCTATGGCGGTGATCACCCCGTTCTCGACGGTGACGAACTGCATGAACTGGCTCTTGCCGAAGTTGTAGGTCCAGCGTTCGGCATACTTGACCGTCATGCGCACGCCAAAGCCGTTCTCCTCATAGCGGGTCAACTCCTCCTTGAGCATGGGCTGGCCACAGCGCACCAGCAGCAGGGCCGTGCTGTCCCCCTCGGTCAGCAGATCGCCCTTGCAGCGCAGGGTGGCGGCGTCGGCGGTGAGCGTCAGGGCAAGACACATAGCAGAGATCATCAGTCGTTTCATGTGGCGTTCCATCTGAACAGGGCGGCACCCAGGGTGACGCAGACCAGGGTAAACAGGGCGATCTGGGCCAGGGGGCTCGCCACCTCCTGCCAGCCGGCCCCTTCCAGCATCACGGCCCGCGCCGCGGCGATGATCTGGCTCAGCGGCAAGCGGTCCGCCACCCCTTGCAACCAGGGGGGCGCCCCTTCCAGGGAGAACCAGACACCGGACAAGAACATCATGGGCAGACTGATGAGATTGAGCAAACCGCTGGCCAGCTCTTCATTCTGAAGGCGGGCCGCCACCAGCAGACCCAGGGACGCCATGGCCGCCCCACCCAGCAGGGCGATGAGCAGCAAGAGCCAGCCAGAGCCGAGCAGAGGGGCCCCCAGCAGCCAGTGGGCGACCAGAAACACCAGCAGACTCACCACCAGGGTGATGGCAAGGCGCGACAGCAGCTGGGCGCAGAGAAACTCGGCGGCGCTGAGCGGGGTCGCCCTCAGCCGCTTGAGCACCCCGTTCTTGCGGTATCGCACTATCACATAGCCCACGCCGAACAGGCCCGAGAACATCAGGTTCATGCCGATCACTCCGGGCAGCAACCAGTCCCCATAGCGTATGGCCTGGCCGGGCAGGGTATCGCGCACCAATGGGGTCAGGCTGTGTCCCTTGAGCAGGTACTCGGCCAGCCCTCCCCCCGGCGAGTCCGGATTCACCCAGTAGTTGCCCCCGGCCGGGTTGAGCAGCAGATCCAGCTGATGGTGGCGCACCTTGCGCTGGGCCGGGGCCAGGCTCTCGTACTCCACCAGCCTGAGCTGGGGAATGGCCTCCAGGGCCTGATAGGCGGGAGGCAGGGGCCCCACCACCCCGAGCTGCAACAGGGGACGCTGATTGCCCGAGAAAATAAGGGAGAACCCCAGCACCAGCAACAGAGGCACCAGCAGATTCCAGGCCAGGGCGGCCCGGTCGCGCACAAACTCCAGATTGCGGGCATGGAAAAGCGCGCCGATGCGCCTCAGGCTGTCGCTCATCTCGGACTCCTCTGTGTCAGGCCCTGGTTCATGCGCCGCTCCTCAGGCTGTGGCCGGTCAACTTGAGGAAGAGATCCTCCAGGTTGGGGGAGCGGATCTGCATGCCGGTCAGGGGCACCTGCAACGCCAGCAGGCGCGGCATCAGGCTCGCCACGTCGGGGCAGACCAGCTCCACCTGCCCCCCCTGCCGGGTGCAGGGCAGCCCCAGACTGGCCAGGGCGGGGTGATCGGACAGGCGCACCAGCACCCCCTCGAAATGCTGGTCCAGCAGGGCCTGGGGGGTATCCAGGCTGAGCAGATGGCCATGGTCGACGATGGCGATGCGATCGCACAGCTGCTGCGCCTCGTCCATGTAATGGGTGGTCAGCACTATGGTCTTGCCCTGGGCCTTGATGGCCTTGACCCTGTCCCAGAAATGGTGCCTGGCCTGGGGATCCAGCCCAGTGGTGGGCTCGTCGAGAAACAACAGCTCGGGATCCCCCAGCAGGGCCAGGGCCAGCAGCAGCCGTTGACGTTGGCCGCCGGAGAGGCGACGACTGTCCCGATCGACGAAATCCTCGAGGGCGCAGAGGTGGATCAGCAGCTCGAGGGGCAAGGGCCGGGGATAGAGGCGGGAGAAGAGGCGCAGGGTGTCGCGCACGGTCAGGAAATCCTGCAGCGCCGTGTGCTGGAACTGGATGCCGATGCGCCCACGATAATCGGCCCCCGGCGGCGCCCCGTGAAACAGGATGCGGCCGCTGTCCGGGGTGAGGATCCCCTCCAGCAGCTCTATGGTGGTGGTCTTGCCGGCCCCGTTGGGACCAAGCAGGCCGAAACAGCTACCCGCCGCTATGGCAAAACTGAGCCCATCCACCGCCTTGACCCCGGCGAAATGCTTGACGAGATCGACGACCTCTATAATGGCTGGCATGGCTTCCTCCCCTGGCTCGTTCGACTATAACGAAAAGCGGAGATCCGTCCCATCTTTGCCGCGGGCCAAAAACAAACGGCGACCCCAGAGTCGCCGTTTGCAGCAAGCAGGCTGGATCACAGGATGTCCAGCAGCTCCACTTCGAATACCAGGGCAGAGTACGGCGGGATGGAGCCGGCACCACGGGCACCGTAGGCCAGATCCTGCGGGATGAACAGCTTCCACTTGGAGCCAACCGGCATCAGTTGCAGCGCTTCGACCCAACCGGCGATGACGCCGGTGACCGGGAACTCAGCCGGCTCGCCACGGGCGACCGAGCTGTCGAATACGCCACCGTCGGTGAAGGTACCGTGGTAGTGCACGCGCACGGACTGACCGGCAACCGGTACGGCGCCATCGCCTTTAACCATGACTTCATACTGCAGGCCGGAATCGGTCACCTGCACGCCGTCGCGCTTGGCGTTATCGGCCAGGAAGGCTTCGCCTTCGGCGGCGGCGGCCTTGGCAGCCACTTCCTGCTCGGCCTGCATGCGGCTGGTGATCACCTGGAAGGCGTCATTGATATCGTCGCGGCTGACCGCGAACTCCAGACCGTTCAGGGCATCTGCCAGACCCTGTTGCAGGGCGGGGATATCCAGACCGGCGAAGGCTTGCTGTGCCAGTTGATCACCCATGTTGCGGCCGATGCCATAGCTGGCCTTCTGTTCGATAGAGTCGTATTGGGACATTGAGATTCTGCTCCGGGTCCATGTGTCAAAAGAGCGGGAATGATAACAGAGTTTTTACCCGGGTGCTGCCGTCAGGGCGCCCGCCCTGCCTCGGACCCAGCCAGCCCTCTCTCAGTCCCGATCCAGCAGGGCCCGCACCGCCGCCACCTTGGCGCCGTCGGTGATATTGACCCGGCCATCGTCCGAGGTCCCCATGTTGACGCCATGGCGAAGATCGGCACCATGCCGCCACGCCAGTCCTTTCTCAGTCCCGGTCCAGCAGGGCCCGCACCGCCGCCACCTTGGCGCCGTCGGTGATATTGACCCGGCCATCGTCCGAGGTCCCCATGTTGACGCCATGGGGTACCATGCCGCCACGCCAGCCCATGCCGGACATATGAACCTCGTTCACCCCGGTGAACTCCAATATGGTGCGCACATTGTCGGCATTGACCCCGGCCCCCGGCATCAGGCTGGCCCGCCCCGCCAGGGCCTGGGCCATGGCCTGCAGCGTCTCCAGCCCCGCCAGGGCGGTCGGGGCATGGCCGGAGCTCAGGATGCGTTCGCACCCCGCCCCCACTATCACCTCCAGATCCGCCCGCCAGTCGCTGCACAGATCGATGGCGCGGTGAAAGGTGACCCCCAGGGGACCGGCCGCCGCCACCAGTTGCCTCAGCCTGTCTCCGGGCACCCGCCCTTGCGGGTCGAGCAGGCCGACCACCACCCCCTGCAGGCCGGCGGCGCGAGCGGCGGCGATGTCTTGCAGCATCAGCTCGAACTCGAGCTCGCCAAAACAGAAATCCCCGGCCCGGGGACGGATCATGGCATAGATGGGAACACGGCCATGGCGCGCCGCCTGCTGCATCAGGCCATAGGAGGGGGTGAGCCCGCCGAGGGCGAGGGCGGAGCAGAGCTCGATACGATCGGCCCCGGCATCCTGGGCGATGAACAGGGATTCCAGGTTGTCGATGCAGACTTCGAGACGGGTCATGATATCTCCTCGTGATGGGTGAGGTGAGACCCGTGGTCGAGTCTCACAGATGAAGCAGGGCCGCGCCGCGCACCCCGCCCGCGCCGCCAAACCGGGCCTGGCGGATCTCGGGCAGGGCGACACCGGGCAACAGATGCCCCGGCAGGCGCAGCGGCAATTGTTCGTAGAGTGCGGGCAGGCCGCACAGGCCGCCACCGAGCACCACCACCTCGGGATCCAGCACGGAGAGGGCGGTGGCCAGGCCCGCCGCCATGATCTCCAGCCAGCAATCCAGGGTGGTGACGGCGTTCGGCTCCCTGGCCTCGAAGCGGGCCACTATCTGCTGGCCCGAGACGCGCTCGCCGCTCAGTTGCTGATAGAGGCGTTCGAGACCTGTGCCCGAGGCATAGGTCTCGAAGCAGGCGAGCCGGCCACAACCACAGCGCGGGCGCGGCAAGTCGGGGTATTTCATCAGGATGGTGCCGGGCAGCGGGTAGTGGCCTATCTCTCCCGCCAGCCAGTTGCGTCCCTGCACCAGGCGTCCGTTGAGGTAGACGGCGCCGCCAATCCCGGTGCCGATGGTGACCGCCAGGGCCGACTCGGTCCCCTCGGCGGCGCCTTGATGCACCTCGGACCAGAGGAAGCAGTTGGCATCGTTGTCGACCCGCACCTCGCGATCGAGCAAGGCGCCCAGATCCGCCCCCAGATGACGACCATTGATGCAGGGCAGATTGGCGGCCACTATGCTCTTGTCGCTGCGATTGAGGATGCCGGGGAAGCCGATCCCGACCATGCCGCGCACGCCATAGCGCTTGTCCGCCGCCAGCACCCTGTCGAGGATCAGCCGCTGCAGCGCCGCGTAATCGTCCCCCGGCGTCCCCAGCCGCTCCTCGTGACACAGGGTCAAGGCGCCGTCATAGATGGCGAATGCCACCTTGGTGCCGCCGATATCGAAACCGTAATACATGCCCACACTCCCTTGCAGCTTGAGAAAACGATGCTAGTCCTGAGCGGGCCATTGTATTAATTCGCAAAAAAAATAAAGTGACCCATACCGTAAAACTGGCGGCCCGTCACAGCGTGCGGCACATTTTCCGCTGCAGGCAGGGCTGGCCCTGCTGAGTCAGGGTGCGTTGCTCCCCGTCGAAACGAAAGCCGCGCCTCAAGTAGAACCCCTCCCCGACCCGATTGCCCGCCAGCAGCCAGAGGCTGACCCGCTCGAACCCCGCTCGCCGCATCTGCATCGCCACCGCCTGCCACAGGCGCTTGCCGTGGCCCTGGCGCCAGTGGGCCGGGTGCAGGTAGAGGGCGCGGATATGGGCTTCGGGCCCGGTCTCCCCTTCCTGATGCTGCCAGTAGAGCAGGCCTATCACCCTCTGCTCGATGCAGATCAGCATGGGTTTGGGGTCTTCCCCCGCGAGCCGCCGACGCCACAGCTGCAGGTGGACCCCGGGTGCCAGCGCGCCCAGCAGCTCGGGGCCCAGCACCTCGCCATAGGCCGCCAGCCAGCTGGCCCGTTGCAGCACCGTCATGGCGGCGGCGTCTTGCAGCCGGGCCAGGCGCAGGGTCGCCGTCAGCGTTTGCACTGGGGCGTCAGTCCGGCGGCGCGGGCCTGCTGATAGAGGGGGGTCGCCGTGGCCAGCTCGGCGCGCAGCTCACCGATACGGTTCGCATTGCTCGGGTGGGTGGAGAGCAGCTCCGGAGGAGCCTTGCCCCCGGCGGCGGCCCCCATGTTCTGCCACAGCGGGATCGCCTCTGCCGGGTTGAAACCGGCGCGGGCCATCAGATCCAGCCCCAACCGATCCGCCTCGCTCTCCTGCTCGCGGCCATAGGGCAGGGCTATCCCCACCTCGACCCCGAGCCCGAGCGCCGCCATGGTGGCGCCGCGATACTCGCTGGTGCCGAGGGCGATGTCCGCCGCCGCCAGCCCCAGTCCCGTGATCTGGCTGCGCGACAGCCGCTCGTTGGAGTGCTGGGCCAGCACATGGGTCAGCTCGTGACCGATGACGGTGGCCAGCTGATCCTGGTTCCTGGCCACGTCGAGCAAGCCGCTGTAGACCCCTATCTTGCCGCCGGGCAGGGCGAAGGCGTTGACCTGTTTGGAGTCAAACACCACCACTTCCCAGTCGCTGATGCCATAGCTGCTCGGCACCTGGGCGGTGACCGCCTTGGCGACGCAGGAGACATAGGCATTGAGCCTGGCGTCCTTGCTCAGCTTCTCCTGCTGCTTCATCTGGTTGAAGGAGTCCGCCCCGAGCTGGTTCATCTGCTGGGGGGAGAAGAGCAGCATCTGGCTGCGGCCCGTGGGGGATTGGGCGCAGGCACCGAGCAACAGACCGGCGGCGGCCAGCAGGCCTGCCTGGGTGAGGAGTGAGGTCATCGACGGAGTCCTTGTGACGGAGAATGCCTTATTCTCGGGAAAGCGCGCACCGGGTGCAAGTCGGTCAACATGACCTGCCGCTTGCGGCCATAAAAAAAACGAGCCCGGATGGGCTCGTTTTGGCAAGGCTTGCAGCGCTGGCGTTATTACATCAGGCCCAGCTTCTTGAGATCAGCCTGGACCACCTTGGCCGGAACCGGCACATAACCGTCCTTGGCAACGATGGTCTGACCGGCCTTGGAGAGGATCAGCTTGACGAACTCCTGCTCCATGGGGGAGAGCGGCTTGTTCGGGTGCTTGTTCACGTACAGGTAGAGGAAGCGTGACAGCGGATACTTGCCGGTGATGGCGTTGTCGGCACTTGCCTCGACGAAGGTGGTGCCATCCTTGGAGAGCGGCACGGCACGCACCCCTGAGGTGACATAACCGATGCCGGAGTAACCGATCCCGTTGAGGGAGGCGGAGACGGACTGCACCACGGAGGCGGAACCCGGCTGCTCGTTCACGCCGCTCTTGAAGTCGCCGTCACACAGGGCGTGCTCCTTGAAGTAGCCATAGGTGCCGGAGACGGAGTTGCGACCGAACAGTTGCAGATCCTTGCCAGACCAGCTGCCATCCAGACCCAGGTCGGACCATTTGCTGGCAGCCTTGGCTTCGCCGCACTTGAGGGTGCTGGAGAAGACGGCATCAACCTGCTGCATGGTCAGCCCCTTGATGGGGTTGTCCTTGTTGACGAACACGGCCAGGGCATCGACGGCGACGCGAATGGCGGTCGGCTTGTAGCCGTGGCGCTTCTCGAACGCTTCCTCTTCACCGGACTTCATGGCACGGCTCATGGGGCCGAACTGGGAAGTGCCTTCGGTCAGGGCGGGAGGGGCGGTGGAGGAGCCTGCGGCCTGGATCTGAACGTTGACGTTCGGATAGACGCGCTTAAATTCTTCGGCCCACAGGGTCATCATGTTGGCCAGGGTATCGGAACCCACGGACGACAAGTTACCCGAGATGCCGCTGACCGGCGCATATTCAGGCAGATCCTTGTCGACGCCGTAAGCCATAGAGCCGGCAGAAAACAGCACTGCCGCAGTAACACCGATCACACTGGCCAATTTGTTGAGTTTCATCCAATCTCTCCAAAATTACAGAAGGTCCGTTCTTTAAGACGGCGCCAGTATCCGACCTGGCAGTGACAAATTTATGGCGTGTTCATGACGCTTTCATGACAGCCAGCCAGATAAGCATAAAAACGGGGAGGGTCACCACTGTGGCCCTCCCCGTTGTCATCAACCGCTTGATGTTCAATGACTTCTATTTCGCCATCGCCAACTTGGCCACCACCAGTCGCGCCGGGATCAGGAAGCTGAAGCGGCTTCCCAACCCCACCCGGCTATCGATGTCGAGGTGGGTATCATGGTGACTCAGGGCGTGCTTGACGATAGCAAGGCCCAGCCCGGATCCACCTGTGTGACGGGAGCGCGCCTTGTCGACCCGGTAGAACCGCTCTGTGAGCCGCGCCAGGTGATCCGGGGTGATCCCCTCCCCCTCGTCGCTCACCGCGAACAGGGCCTGATTGCCCTGGCGGCGCCACTCCACCTGGATCTTGCGACCCGGCGGCGTGTAATGAATGGCGTTGTAGACCAGGTTGGACACGGCGCTGCGCAGCTGATCCTCGTCCCCGAGCAGCCAGAGATCCGGCTGCACCAGAAACTCGATGACATGGGCACGCTCCCCCGACAGGGCCCGCGCCTCCTGCTCGAGCAGGGAGAGCATGGCCGGCATGTCGACCCGATGGGACAGGTCGATGTCCGGCGCCGCCTCGATGCGCGACAGGGTCAGCAGCTGGTTCACCAGGTTGTCCATGCGCACCGTCTGCTCCATCATCACCCTGTGGGCCTTGGCCCACATGGCGGGCGGCGGCGGCTCCTCCGTCATCTCCAGGTACCCCTTGAGCACGGTGAGCGGGGTGCGCAGCTCATGGGAGACGTTGGCCACGAAGTGCTTGCGGGTCTTCTCCAGGCTGCGCAGCCGGGTCACGTCCCGCACCACCAGCATGGCCTGATCCTCGGCATAGGGCATGATGCGAAATTCGAGAAACTTCTCCTCATTGATGGGGGAGTGCATCTCGAAGGGCTCATCATAGTCCCCCTTGCCCAGGTAGCTGACGAAGGAGGGCTGACGGATCAGGTTGCCGATGTGCTGGCCCGCATCCTCCGGCCAGCGAAAGCCGAGCAGCTGCTCCGCCAGCCGGTTGCACCAGAGGATGCTGCCGTCGGTGCGAAACACCACGGCGGCATCGGGCAGGGCCTCGGCCCCCTCCCTGAAGCGGCGAATGAGACCTGCCAGCTCGCGCCGCCTGGCCCGGTGGCGCTGCTGCAGCTTGTAGATGCCGTTGAAGATGTATTCCCAGCTGCCGCTGCCGCTCGGCGGTACCAGGCTGCGGTCATGCCATAGCCAGTCCGAGAGCCGCTTCTGGAAGCGGTAGTGCCAACCAAGGTGCAGACAGGTTGCCACCAGCAGACAGAGGGTCAGGCTCTCCATCAGCCAGCCAAACAAGGCGAAGGGCAGGTAGAAAAACGCCATCCGCCACAACTGTCGTCGCCAGGCATAAGGTTGCAACATTAAGATCTCCTAGAGACAGCAAAGAGCAGGGCTCACTCCCAGCAGGCATGAGATTGCCCGATCATCCGGATACTGCCAATAGCAACAGGCACCGCCAGCCAGGGTGAGATTGCAGCACAGGGCCCTAGAGACGGGTGGAGAAGCGGTAGCCGGCCCCGCGCACCGTCTGGATCAATCTGTCGTGGCCCGACCCCTCGACCGCCTTGCGCAGTCGACGGATATGCACGTCCACCGTCCTGTCTTCCACATAGACGTTGGTGCCCCAGACGTTGTTGAGCAGCTGCTCGCGGCTGTAGACCCGCTCCGGGTGCGTCATGAAGAAATGGAGCAGCTTGAACTCGGTCGGCCCCATGTCCAGCGCCTTGTCCTCGGCACTGACCCGGTGGGAGACGGGATCCAGCCTCAGCCCCTGCACCTCGATCACCTCGTCCACCGAGGTGGGGGAGACCCGGCGCATCACGGCATGGAGACGGGCGGTGAGCTCCTTGGGGGAGAAGGGTTTGGTGATGTAGTCGTCGGCGCCGGCTTCCAGGCCGCGTACCTTGTCCTCTTCCTCGCCCCGGGCGGTCAGCATGACCACGGGGATCTGGCGGGTCATCTCGTCTTGCTTGAGCTGCTTGAGGAACTGGATGCCGCTGCCCCCCGGCATCATCCAGTCCAGCAGGATCAGCTCGGGATAGGGTTCACACACCTTGGCCAGACCGTCGGCGAAGTCCGCCGCCTCTATCGCTTCATAACCTTTTTGCTCCAGCACAAAGCAGAGCATTTCGCGGATCGGCGCCTCATCCTCGACCACCAGTATTCGCTTTGCCATATCCCTTCTCTCTCCTCATGAAGATTGGTGCGCCAATTATTAGAAGTTTGTATGACATTTTTATGACTTTATGACAGAGAGGATAATAAACGTTTTCAATCGCGACTGTCAGCGCGGCGCGCCAGCAGATCCCAGCGGTTGCCGCTGATGTCCTCAAACACCACCACTGTGCCGTACTCCTCTTCTCGCGGCTGTTCACAAAAATGGACACCGGCGGCGCACATCCGCTCATAGTCACCCCAAAAATCCCGGGTCTCGAGGAAGAGAAACACCCGCCCGCCTCCCTGCTTGCCGATCTGGGCGCGCTGCTCGTCATTGGCGGCCCGGGCCAGCAGCAGGGCGCAACCCGGCTGGCCAGAGGGGGCCACCCTGACCCAGCGCTTGCCGGGTTTGCCAGGTTCATCGAGGGCGCTGTCTTCGAGCAGGGTGAAGCCGAGGGCCTGGGTGAAGAAGTGGATGGCGGCATCATAATCCGCCACCAGCAGGGTGAGGGCGCCGAGGTGGGAAGCCATGGGGAGTACCTTGTCTGACGATGGGAGCTGGGCAGAGTGTGCCCACTCCTCTGCCAGATGGCAAACAGGGCCGATTGGCCCTGTTGTTTCCCTTCGGCCCGGGGCCGATGGCAGACCGTCAGCCGCCACACGTGCTCGGGCTGACGGGGGAGCCTTAGAAGTAGAGGCGGGTCACGGACTCGATGACACAGCCGGGGCGACGCACACCCTCGATCTCGACCTTGATCTCCTTGAGCAGCTCCAGTCCCCCCTTGACCGGCGTCACGCCAATCAGTCTGGTGCGGGCGCGCACCTGGCTGCCCACCTTGATAGGATAGGGGAAGCGCACCTGATCCAGGCCGAAGTTGACCACCATGCGGGCCGTGGGGAACTCGGGGTTCGCCTCATCCACGGAGCCGGTGAGCCTGGGCAGGAGCGCCAGGGTCAGGAAGCCGTGGGCGATGGTGCTCTTGAAAGGTGACTCGGCGGCGGCGCGCTCGGGATCTGTGTGTATCCACTGGTGATCGCCGGTCACGGTGGCAAACTGGTTGACCATCTGCTGGCTGATGTGGAGCCAGTCACCGACATGGGTCTCCTCGCCGAGCTGGGCCTGCAGGCGCTCGAACACCAGGGCCGCCTCCCCTTCGAGGACGATCGCCGGCGCCTGGGGGGTCATGGCCTGACCGTTCACGGCCTGACGCTGCTCACCCTGCTGCGCCACCTCGGCAACCGGTTGACCATGGGCGTCAAGCACCCGCCCCAGCAAGGGGTGAAGGTGTGCTTTTTGCTGAAACTCACGCCAATAGTCGCGGATAGCCGGTGAGAGCCAATCCTTGAGCTCGAAGGGGTGCTGCGCCAGGATTTCACGCTTGCGCTTCAGAAAATCGACCACTTTCATTAACCGATCCCTATCTCTAATTAACCAGTGAACAGGTCTAACCAGTGCTATTTTATGAAAGTTTCAACTGCAAGTGCAAAAAAATCTCAGCGTACAACTGTACCAGACGTGAGAGTGACTACTCACAGGGACTCATGGGATCGAGCCGCCACGGGCAGGCAAACGCTTGCCTTCGGGGATAAATGAAGGGAAAAGGAGCGAATGATTCTTGGGCCAGCTAGGCAAGCGCTTGCCTCTGGGGATACAGAAAGGGAAGGGAGCCGCTGGCGCCATCAGCAGGCCATGGGATGGCGGTTCACTCCCACCATCACAAAGCCGGCACTAAAGGGACCAGCCCTCATGGACAACCGCCAGGCGACGGATTGGGCAGAGGATGAAGAGGCGATAGGCAGCGGCACGGCGTCAAGGCCGCTCCCTCAGGGGACTGACGCCGGGGAGTTGAAGCCGGCCCCCGCAGGGCACGGGGGCCGCTGGCGAGCTGGCTCAGTCGGCCCAGCGGTTGTCTTCCTGAAAGCTCCAGGCCAGGATCCGGCTCTGCTTGTTGCCCAGGTTCATCTCTATCACCCGCACCCGTTTGGCCTCCACCAGCTTGAGTCCCTGCCTGGCCGCCACCAGATTCTCCTTCTTCGACACCAGGGAAGTGAACCAGAGGCACTGGCCGGCAAACTCCCGGCTCTCGCGGATCAGGGAGGCGAGGAAGGCGGCCTCGCCGCCATCGCACCACAGCTCAGCCTTCTGGCCACCAAAGTTGAGCACGGGTGCCTCGCTCTTTTCCTCTCCCCCCTTGCCCAGATTGCGCAGCTTGCGCCGGGTGCCGGCGCTGGCCTCGGCCAGGGAGGCATGAAACGGCGGGTTGCACAGGGTCAGGGTAAAGCGCTCCTTGGGCCCTATGATGCCGTGAAACACCCGGCGGGGATCGGCCTGCAGACGACACTCGATCTGCTTGCCCAGACCATTGCTGGCCGCCAGCAGGCTGGCCGCCTTGACCGAGACGGGATCGATGTCGGCCCCGACGAAACGCCAGCCATATTCTCGACTGCCGAGCAAGGGATAGATGCAGTTGGCCCCCACTCCGATATCCAGCACCCTCACCCCCTTGCCGGTGCGCGGCGCCCCCAGCCCCTCGCTGACAAGATCGGCCACGTGATGCAGGTAGTCGACCCGGCCCGGGATGGGCGGACAGAGATAGCCCGCGGGCAAGTCCCAGTGGCGGATGCCATAGTGCAGCGCCAGCAGTGCCTGGTTGAGCGCCTTGACCGCCGCCGGATCGGCGAAATCCAGGGTGCGAGAGCCATGCTCGTTGGTGAACACGAAGGGCGCCAGCTCGGGGGTTCGCTGGCTGAGCGCCGCCAGATCATAGGGGGCCTGATGGCGATTGCGGGGGTGCAAGCCGGTCTTGAGGGGAGTCTCTTTGGTCATCTGAGGCCTGATCTGTCTGACAAAAAACGGGCCCACACTATAGAGAGTCGAGCGGCAAAAGTCTAAACGGGGGCCATGAAAAACCGGGCCGCCAGTGCCCGGTTTGAGTGAGGTTGGAAAAACGGTCCGTACTGCGGGCGGTTTGTCCAGCCTGGCTCTTAGATCTCGATGCGGCGCGCCTGCCAGAACTTGTTGCGCCAGTACTGATTGTCCAGCCGGGAACGTGTGACGCCGGCCCGGGTCGAGGCGTGAATGAACTCGCCGTTGCCCACATAGATGCCGACATGGTTCAGTCGACGATTGATCTTGAAGAACACCAGGTCCCCCTCGACCAACTCCTGCCTGGACACCCGGGTTCCCTCGTGTACCTGGGAGCGGGTATCGCGGGGCAACTCTATCCCCACGGCATTGCGATACACTTCACGGGCGAAAGCGGAGCAATCGATGCCGCGCTCACTGGTCCCACCGAAACGGTAAGGGGTACCACGCCACTCTTTGAATACGGTCAGAATTTCATTTACATCGGGTGTTTGGTTGACTTCCGGTTCAACCACGGGCTCCACCATGGAGACTTCGATCTTGCTTGCGACATCCGGTTGAGGTGCCGAGGCACAACCCACCATGCCGAGCGAGACCAGCAGCAGCATCAGGTAACGCAATCCTTTATCCCCGCAAATGTTAAAACTTGTTAAAATACAGCCTTTGGCAGGCTATTGATGAAATGCAACAGTTCTCGACTATATCCAAGTATTCTATCGAGGCAAGTGAAAATCCCTATCAAGCTCACATTCTTGCAATAAAATGCGTTATTTTTCAGCATTGATGTGACGACAACCAGACAAGATGCCATGCCAGCATGCCGCACCACCTCTCTTGTTGAGTGATATTTATCCCTGTTTTATCGACTTTCTTAAGTGAATAATGATGACGATAACGGATCTGTTTTTGTTAAATAGTGCCACCCTGGCCCCTCCTCTGGTGCAGGCGCTGGAGTCCGAACTCAATCCGACTCAGCACCTGCAGTGGCAGGGCGTGGTGCAGCCCCGTCGACGCCGGGAATTTCTGATAAGCCGGGTGGTGCTTAACCGGCTGTTGGCCCAGCGTCTGGGTCAGGATCCGCAGAAACTGCAGTTTTGCAGTGGCCCCCACGGCAAGCCCATGCTCGCCAGCCAGGGGGCACCGCGCTGCCACTTCAACCTGAGTCACAGCGGCGACTGGCTGGCCATCGCCATCGGCGAGCAGGGCCCCATGGGCGTCGACCTCGAGCTCGGCCGCCGGGCACGCTCCCCGCTCCCCCTCGCCCAGCGCTTCTTCGCCCCCGCCGAATATCAATACCTGACCGCACTGCCCCAGGCGCAGCAGACCAGCGGCTTCTATCGCTTCTGGTCACGCAAGGAGGCGGTGCTCAAGGCTCATGGTGGCGGCATCGCCGCCGGACTGGATAAGGTGGAGTTCGTGCCGCAGCAAGGGTGGCGCCTGGTCAATCGGCTCGACGGGATCGACTATCGGGTGCAGGACTGGCCCTGGCAGGGGGGCTGGCTCAGCCTCGCCGGCAGCCAGGATGACGTGCGTCTGCATCGCCTCGACGAACAGCTTGAAATCGTGGCGCTGCAACCCCATCTTGATGAAAACCCTTAGCAAAGAGCCAGCCTCATGATCGTTGACATCCATCCCCAGAATTTCCAGCATGAACTGCTCGATGCGTCCATGCACAAACCGGTCGTCATCTACTTCCATGCTCCCCAGATGCCGGAGTGTCAGGGCATGACGCCGCTCATCGAACAGCTGGTGGGCGAGAACAATCCCCAGGTGACCCTGGCCAAGGTGGACATGAACGACCCCCAGCTGCAGCCGCTGGCCGGACAGCTCGGTCTGCGGGCCCTGCCTGCTCTGGTGCTGTTCCATCAAGGGCGCCCGGATGAGCAGGCCTTCCTGGAGGGCCCCCAGGACGAGGCGACCCTGCGCGGCTACTTTGCCGCCTTCTCCCCCAAGGAAGAGGAGCTGCTGCTCAAGCAGGCACAGCAGGATCTGGCCGAAGGGCGAGTCGAGGAGGCCTACGATCAGCTCGCCAAGGCCCATCAGCTCGCCGCGGATCGCCACGATATCCACCTCTGGCTGATCCAGGCCGCCCTCGAACTCAATCGCCTCGACGAGGCGGCGCAGCGGATAGCCCAGATCCCCATGGCCGCCCAGGATGAGCACTACCAGACCCTCAATGCCCGGCTGGCCCTCGCGCAGCAGGCGGCGGAGAGCCCGGAGCTGCGCGCCCTGGAAGAACGTTATCAGCAGACGCCGACCGATTTTGCCCTCGCCCAGGAGCTGGCGGTGCTCTATAACCAGGCTGGACGTCAGGAAGAGGCATTGACCCTGCTGCTGAGCATATTGCAGCGTGATCTCGCCTTCGGGGAAGCCAAGAAGACCTACCTCGACATTCTGGCCACCATGGGGGCCCATCCGGCCGCATCGGGATTCAGAAGAAAACTATACAGCCTGCTCTACTGATAACCGACCAACATGAAGTGCAACCGGGCTATGTCAGGCACCCTTGGGTGAAGGACATGGCTCTTGTTGTCGAAAGCTTGGTGCCCGCAAGAGGGTGGGCAGAGGGAGTGCAAAGCAGAGGGAGAGGCAAATTTTAGGCATAAAAAAATGGCGCAGTGACTGCGCCATTTTTTCGCATGAATTACTTCTTGTAGGAAGTAGCCATGTTGTCCAGACGCTGGTTAGCGCGCATGGCTTCTTGGTTGGCTTGAGCAACATCAGCGGCCATTTTGGATTGATCAGCACGAACAGCGCTAACATCTTGAGCCAGTTGGTCAACTTTGTTAGACAGATTCTGTACGGAAGTTTCCAGTTCGCTGGTGTTTGCACAACCGCCCAGCAGGGCAGACAGACCAACAACACCTACCAACAACATTTTTTTCATTTTTAAAGCTCCCTTGAACTCGCCAGACGTTTAGCAAGCGGCGTGATTATGGCACAAATAAATATGACTTTGGATAGGCCCCATCACAGATAAATGCATTAAAACCCTCATTTTTTTTTCCATTTGCACGAGTTGAGCAAATTTCAGTCAAAACGGGGCCCCAGTGATGGAGTTCGCACAAAGCGTAACCAAAAAAAGCCCTTATTACAATTTCGTATGGAACTTAAGCCGAACGCTCAGTCAACATCTGACGATACTGCACCAGGTCTTCGATGGTCAGCACGGGCAGCCCATGCTGACGGCCAAAAGCCACCAGATCCGGCAGACGTGCCATGGAGCCATCTTCCTTGGTCAATTCGCACAAGACGCCGAAGGGTTTGAGGCCCGCCAGCTGCATCAGATCCACGGTCGCCTCGGTATGACCACGGCGGGTCATGACGCCCCCGTTGCGGGCCCGCAGCGGAAACACATGGCCGGGACGGTTGAGGTCGGAGGGCTTGGCGTCATCGGCGATGGCGGCGCGGATGGTGGTGATGCGATCCGCGGCGGAGACCCCGGTCGTCACCCCTTGGGCGGCCTCTATGGTGACGGTGAAGGCGGTCTGATATTGGCTGGAATTGGCCTCGACCATCATGGGCAGTTCGAGCTGGCGTACCCGCGCCTCCGGCAGGCAGAGGCAAACGATGCCGGAACACTCGCGGATCATCATGGCCATCTGTTCCTGGGTCATGGACTGAGCGGCGAAGATGAGATCCCCTTCGTTCTCGCGATCTTCATCGTCGGCGACCAGTACGCCTCGACCGGCGCGCAGGGCAGCCAGGGCCGCTTCGACCCGCGCGATGGGATGACCAAATTCACTGAGTAAAGACTGATTCATGGTAAGACTCCGTTGACTTCACAAGTACCAGAATCAGGGCATGGAGCAGACAGAGAGAGGCATGCGGCGGCCACCCGAAAGGGCCACGCGTGGAACAGTCTGTCTTATCCTCTTTCATCCGGACTGTGACCGTCGGCTCCGGCATCTCACCGGATCTGCTGACCCCGGCCTGTGGCCGGGCGCTCGCGGGCTCCCCGAATCGGATCGGGATACCGCCGGTGGGGAATTTCGCCCCGCCCTGAGAATAAGCCCGGACAGACTAAAGGCATTGTGCCTCGGATGCCAGCCCGGGACGGCAAAAATCGGGATCGTGGAGATTTCGCCGCCGGGCTGTCCTTTGACTTTTCGTTTATGGCATAGTGCCTTAAAAAAGCGCGGCCAGTGGGCATCAGCCCGCCCCGGCGGCCATCACACAACGGAAACGATGACAGACATGGAAAAGAAAATACTGCTGACGGATTGCCCCGATGCCAAGGGCCTCATCGCCAAGATCACCAATATCTGCTACAAGCACCAGCTCAACATCATCAAGAACGACGAGTTCGTGGATCACGAGAACGGCCGCTTCTTCATGCGCACCGAGCTGGAGGGGCGCTTCAATGACGAAACCCTGCTGGCGGACCTCGACGATGCCCTGCCCGCCGGTGCCCAGCGTCGTCTGGTCAAGGCCGGCAAGAAGCGCATCGTCATCCTGGTGACCAAGGAGACCCACTGCCTCGGCGACATCCTGATGAAGAACTACGCCGGCGCCCTGGACATGGACATAGTGGCGGTGATCGGCAACTACGACACCCTGGCGGAGCTGACGGGCAAGTTCGACATTCCGTTCCACACCGTCAGCCATGACAACCTGAGCCGCACCGAGCACGAGGAGCAGGTACGGGCCATCATAGATGGCTACCAGCCCGACTATGTGATCCTGGCGAAATACATGCGGGTGCTGACCCCGAGCTTCGTCGAGGCCTATCCGCGCAAGATCCTCAACATCCACCACTCCTTCCTGCCCGCCTTCATCGGGGCGCGCCCCTATCGCCAGGCGTTCGATCGCGGCGTCAAGCTCATCGGCGCCACCGCCCACTTCGTCACCGACGATCTGGACGAGGGCCCCATCGTCGAGCAGGACGTGATCCACGTCGGTCACACCTTCAGCGCCGACGACATGGCCAAGGCGGGCCGCGATGTGGAGAAATCCGTGCTGAGCCGCGCCCTGGCGCTGGTCCTGAGCGAGCGGGTCTTCGTCTACGGCAACAAGACGGTGGTGTTCAAGTAAGTCAGCAGCAAGCGACCATGAAAAAAGGCCCATATGGGCCTTTTTTTGTTGAGCATCATCATCCGGATGGGCTATCGGGGGTCGCCGGCATGGGATCTATGTCCCCTTATCGGCGCGCCCTCAGAGCGGCAGCTCGTTGACCGTGAGCCTGCCTTGCTGCAGCTTGAGCTCGGCCTTGAGATCGCTCTGCTGCGCCTTGAGGTAGCCCAGCTGCTGCAGCTGCTGCAGTATGGGGGCCAGCTGGGGTACCGCCTCCCCCATCCCCTCGCTCAGGCTGAGGTGAAGCAGACCGGAGAGTGCCTTCATGCCCTCCTGCTCCCCCGCCAGAGTGGCCAGGTCGGTCGGCGCCAGGGTCAGCTCTCCCGACAGGGAGGCGGGCTCGCCATTGAGCCTTGAGCTCAATTCGGTCAGGGTCAGGGTCAGACCGCGGCCCAGCACCTGATCCAGCGCCCCCGTCAGGGCTTGCTGATCCAGACTGCTCTGGGCGCTCAGCTCCTGCAACGCCTGATAGCCCGCCAGATCCAGCCCCCTCACCTCGAGGTCAAGGCGGGCATCGGTCAGGGCGAGCCTGTCGCTGTCATTGGCCATGTCCATGGCCGCCAGCCGGATCTGGTAATGGTTGGACAGGGTTTCAGCCGCCTCCCCTTCCAGCTGGCTCTGGCTGGTCAGGCGTTGCAGGGAGAAGTTGACCCCCTCCTGGGGCTGGGTCAGGGAGAAGGCCTCCAGCGCCATCTCGCTCTGGGGCGAGAGCCAGTTGCCGTTGACCTCCCTCAGCTCGGCGCTGCCACTCAGCTGGCTCAACACCATATCCGCCTGGCTCTGGTTTTCATGCAGCGTCATGCCGGCCCAGTCGAGGGCCATGTAGCCATTGCCCGCGAGATCGCCGCTGTAATCGGCCTGCAACGGCTGGAATGTCATCTGGCCCTGCTCGTGCTTGAGGGCAAAGGCCCCTATGTCCAGCTTGCTCTGATTATCCCGGGTCCAGAGGTTGGTGAGACTGGTCAGGGTCAGGCGCCACTCCTTGAGCCCCTGGGCCGCCAGCAGGGGGGCCAGCGAGCCCTGTTCGGTATCGAGCAGGATCTCGTTTCTGACATAGAGGGGCAATATCAAGCCCTTCACCTTGAACGCCAGCACGATGGGCTCGGCCTGGTTCAACTCGTCATCGAGCCGGGCCAGGGCCGCCGGGCCTATCACCAGCTGCAGTTCCCCATCGCGTCGCCACAGGTTGCTGCGCCCGGCTTGCCACTGCAACGCGATCCCGCTCTGCTCGCGCAGGGTGACGGTCTGCTCGGCCAGCTGGCGATCGAACTCCTTGCCGGTCACCCAGCAAGCCCCCAACCCCACCCCTGCCAGCGCCGCACCGGCGACGCCCCATACCCACTTTTTCATCTCATTGTCCGTTTTCATCACGTCTTGTCAGGCACTTTACGGGGCTAACCTCGCGCCAGCAAGACCGACGCATCCTCACAATAGCGGGCTGAACAGGTAAAAGATGTTCTCCATGACCCGTTTGTACCAGGGGCGGGCGCGCCACTGGGCGAGGGCCATGGGGGTCGCCTCGCTCATATAGCCTTCCACCAGCTTGCTCAGCTCGCCGACGAACTCGGGATTGTCCACCAGCAGGGTCACCTCGAAGTTGAGCCAGAGGCTGCGCCTGTCCAGGTTGACCGTGCCCACCAGGGCAAAGTCGTCGTCCACCAGCACGCTCTTGGTATGCAGCAGGCCGGCATCGTAGCGATATACCTCCACCCCGGCCTCCAGCAGCTCCTCCATGAAGGCGTTGCAGGCATGATTCGCCATCAGGGAGTCATTGCGGGCCGGCAGGATCAGCTGCACCTGCACCCCTCGCGCCGCCGCCGAGGAGAGGGCCGCCGCCAGGGGATCATCGGGCACGAAGTAGGGGGTGGTCAGCACCAGGTGGTGGCGGGCCTGATAGATGGCGAGCAGCAGGCTCTGCTGGATGCAGTCGCCGCCGACGAAGGGGCCGGATGGGATCAACTGGGCACGATAATTGTTCTGGGGCCAGGACTCGGGCTCGTGCTGCAGGCTGTCGAGCAGGCGCTCGCCGGTCTCCATCTCCCAGTCCCAGACGAAGATGGACCACATCAGCGGCACTATGGGCCCCTGCACCCGGATCATGATGTCGACCCACTGGCCGACCCCGGCGTTCTGCTTGAAGAAGCGGGGATCCACCATGTTCATGGAGCCGGTGTAGCCCACCCTATCGTCTATCACCACCAGCTTGCGGTGCATGCGCAGATCCTGACGCTGGAAGGGGATGCGCCAGGCGCCGACCGGCAGCACCTCCACCAGCTTGACCCCGGCCTTGCGCAGCGCCTTGGGCCAGGCGGAGCGAAAGAAGCCCTTGCAGCCCACCGAATCGAGCAACAGGCGACAATCCACGCCGCGCTGCGCCACCTCGCACAGGGCCTCGCACACCTCGTCCGCCCAGCCCCCCGGGTGCCAGATGTAGAACTCCAGGTAGCAGGATTGGGTGGAATGGCGGATGTCCTGGGCTATCTCCCGCAGGATGGATTCGGGCTGACTCAGCAAGGTCATGCGGTTGCCCGAGAGCATGGGCATGGCGAGCCGCCCTTGGATCAGATCGTGCAGCGGCTGCGCCTTCTCGCCTACCTCGCAGGCGTGTTCGGGAAAGAGCCGAGCCAGCTGGCGGATCCACTTGGCATAAGGACGATACATGGCCTGGGCCCGCTCGGCGCGGCGCTTGCCCAGACGCACCTCGCCAAACAGCACGTAGAATCCCACCCCGGCAAACGGGATGGCGTAGATGAGCGCGAGCCAGGCGAGGGAGACGCCGATGGGGCGTCGCTTCATCACCACCCGCAAGGAGACGCCGGCGACGATGACGGTGTGAAACAGCAACAGCAACAGACCCAAGAAGCGGGAGAACAGCAGATGAAGGTCATATTCCAGGGTGTTGAACACGGAAGCTCCTTTGGACATGGGGTAGGTCGGCCAGGAGATCCCGCCGAGCTGGGATGATATGCTGTCGGGCCAATCCCATTCAATCAGGACACAAGCATGATCCTGCACACTATGCTGCTCAGCCTGGCCATGTTAGGGCAAGGCTCATATGACATCAATGAACAGCAGATCAACCAGTACCTGCAATCCCAGGTCCAGGTGGACAAGCAGCTGGAGCTGCCCGGCATCATCAAGGCCCACGTCCAGCTCGAGCAGAGCGACGTCCAGATAGGACGCCAGAGCCCGGACACGGCCCGGGTCTTTGGCAAGGGCAAGCTCAACGTCAGCCTGCCGGACAACACCCAGTATGACGCCCACCTCACCATGACCTATGAGGCCAGGCCAAGGTATGACAAGGCCCAGGGCGCCCTGTTTCTGGACAACATGAAACTGATCGAATACAAGCTGGAACCCTTGGCGGCGGAGCAGAAGTTCGGCTTCATGCTCAACATGCTGCTCAAGAGCATGGAGAAGCGGCTGGAGACCCAGCCCGTCTATCGTCTGGACGACAAGGATCCCCGCCAGGCCTGGCTCAAGGAGAACCTCATCGGTCTGGAGCTGACCCCGGGCACCATACACCTGCTGACCAAGGGATCATGAGGGCAGGGCGCACGCTTCGGTTTCGGGATGGCGGATCAGCAGCTCTATCTGATATCCCTGTCGATGCTGCTTGATGAAATGGGTGTGGAGGGGCCCCTTGAGCTCCTCCAGTGCCAGGTCGACAAACCCCACCTTGTGGTAGAAGGGCTGCTCGAACGGCAGGGCCTGGCAGACGATGGGTTTGCTGACGAGATCGCGGCACGCCAGCGCGAGCAGGCGCGAGCCCAGCCCAAGAGACTGATAATGGGGTAGCAGGCGAAACCCGCACAGGTGGTAATACTCTTCCTCTTCCCGCAGCCGCACGGCCCCCACCAGCCAGTGCGCGTCGCGCACCACGAAGACCCGCTCGCTCAGATCGGGCACATAGTAGGAAAATGTGGTTTCGTAGTAGTCCCTGATCAGGGAAAGATCCGCATCACAATACTCTTCGAACGTGAGCTCCATGGCTCGGCCATCCATCACACCACACTCCCCTGCCCGCTCTGCCGCTGTCGGCGATCCCAGGCCGGTCTGATCAGACCAGCCAGCGGGAGAAGATAACACGGGGCTGAGCGACAAAACAGCCGGCACTGCGTGGTTTGTGAATAAGCGCGGATCCCCCCGCGCGCGGCTGGCATCCGTGGCGCTGCCGACGACGACCCGTGCCGCGGCGAGCCCCTTGTTCTTCCCGGGCCAGGCTGCTTTACTCAACGGGCATGGATGCAAGGAGAGACCCGTGAACACAAGGATGTCGCTCACCCTCATACTCGTCATCGGCCTGCCTGTCTGGGCCCAGTCCCCTCCCCCTGCCGAAGTGGTGATGATCAGGGCCCAGACCCGGGATCCCGCCCCCGCCAAGCCGTTTCAGGTCTACAAGTCGCAACAGCGCAACGGGGTGACGCGCTACTCGGACATCAAGCCAGAAGAGGGGCACTACGAGGTGATGCAGTTCAACGACTGCTTCGCCTGCAACCCCAAATCCAGGGTCGACTGGAACACCACCGGCCTCTTCCTCCATGACTATGCCAGCACCATACAGGCCGCGGCGCACGCCTACGAGGTGGAGCCCGCCCTGATCCGTGCCCTGATCCACGCCGAGTCGGCCTTCAACCCCGTCGCCGTCTCTCGCAAGGGGGCCATGGGCCTCACCCAGCTGATGCCAGCCACCGCCCGCGAGCTGGGGGTGGGCAACCCGCTGCTGGCGGAGCAGAACATCTTCGGCGGGGTCAAATACCTCGCCGGTCTGCTCAAGCAATACAAGGGAGACGTGGCCCTGGCCAGCGCCGCCTACAATGCCGGCGCCGGCGCCGTGCAGAAATATGGCGGCATTCCGCCCTATGCCGAGACCCGGGCCTATGTGGATCGGGTGCAGCGGCTGCATCAACGCTACCTCAGCGTGATGAAGGCCAAGGGGCTCTGATCCCCCATCAAAACGAAAAAACACGCCGGATGGCGTGTTTTTTCGATACTCGGATAAATCCGGGTTATTTCTGCTCGGTCGCCACCATGCGATAGGCCAGCGCCCCCAGGATACCGCCCACGATAGGCGCCACCCAGAACAGCCACAGCTGGCTCACCGCCCAGTCACCCACGAACAGGGCCACGCCGGTGCTGCGCGCCGGGTTGACCGAGGTATTGGTCACCGGGATGCTGATCAGGTGGATCAGGGTCAGGCACAGACCGATGGCGATAGGGGCAAAGCCCGCCGGCGCCCGGCTGTCGGTGGCACCCATGATGACGAACAGGAAGAAGGCGGTCATCACCACTTCGCACACCAGGGCCGCCAGCATGGAGTAACCCCCGGGGGAGTGCTCACCGAAGCCGTTGGAGGCAAAGCCGCCACTGACATCGAAACCGGCCTGACCGCTGGCGATCACGAACAGGACGGCACCGGCCGCGATCCCGCCCAATACCTGGGCCACGATGTAAGGTGCGACACCGGAGGCCGGGAAGCGGCCACCGGCCCACAGGCCAACGGTCACCGCCGGATTGAGGTGACAACCCGAGATGTGACCGATGGCGAAGGCCATGGTCAGCACGGTCAGACCAAACGCCAGGGAGACCCCGAGCAGACCGATACCCACATCCGGAAATGCCGCCGCCAGCACGGCGCTGCCACACCCGCCCAGCACCAGCCAAAAGGTGCCCAAAAACTCTGCTGCATATGGTCTCACGATAATTCTCCTGATTGATCAATCTCTTCTATGACAAGAGCCTCACAAGAGGCCGCCATCTCAGCAAGTGTATTATCGGGATATGAAGACGAATGACGAGGCACCCAGTTTCCGACAAAAATGTGACATCCATCACAAGTTATTGTTCTTACAACGATATATCCACAATATAAAAAAGGGATTACGCAATGGGGTCGGGAGGCAGCGACAAAAAGTGTCAGAATGAATCAAAAAACCGCCAGAAGCGGGCCTGATCACCCCATCAGAAGGAACCCAAAAGAATCCCTATCGATAGCGACCCCGTGCGGCCCCGGAGACCCGGCCCGCCATCTTGATCAGACTCTGGCGCGTGTGGAAGTGGCACAGGGCGACACCGAGGGCATCGGCGGCATCGGCCTGAGGGGTGGCGGAGAGCTTGAGCAGATGGGTCACCATGTGCTGCACCTGTTCCTTGGCGGCCCCTCCCGTCCCCACCACGGCCTGCTTGATCTGGGTCGCCGAATACTCGCTCACCGGCAGATAGGCGTTCACCGCCGCCACGATGGCGCTGCCACGGGCCTGCCCCAGCTTGAGGGCAGAGTCCGCATTGCGGGCCATAAAGACACGCTCGATGGCAAATTCGTCCGGCTTGAACTGGGTGATGATCTCGCAGACGCCGTCATAGACCTGCTTGAGCCGCTCAGGCAACTCGCCACAGTCGGTGCGGATACAACCGGACCCCAGGTAGCTGGCCTTGCCGGCAACGATACGAATGACGCCGTAGCCGGTGATCCGCGAGCCGGGATCGATTCCCAAAATGATACTCATGACAGCCGTTGTTCCAAAAAACCATGATGGGCGCCAAGATAGCAAACTCGAGGCCCCCGCGCTTGTCCGAGCCATCACTCGGGTGCGCTGACAGGCGAAAATCCGGCGGCGCCTCCCCTATTCCCGCCCCTCCCTCGCGAGGTGGCGATAGAAGGTGGTGCGGCTGATGCCAAGACGGCGCGCCGCCTCGCTCACGTTGCCGCCACACTCCGTCAGGGCCTGCTGCACCCGCTGCCGGCTCTGCTCGCGCAAGGTGGTGACGCCACAGGGAGCCGGCATGGCGGCCACCTCGGGCAGATGCAGGTGGGCGAGTTCAATCCAGCCCTGCCCTTCCGCCAGCACGCAGGCCACCTCCAGCGCCTGCTTGAGCTGGCGCACGTTGCCGGGCAGGGGATGGGCCAGCAGTTGCCGCTCCGCCTGCGGCGTCAGTTGCAGGGCAGGATCCATCTCGAGGAGCAGCCGCCGGATCAGCCCCTGGCGCTCGGGCACCGGCCAGGCCCGCAGCGGCGCCAGTTGCTGGCGCCAGCCGCAGATGCGGTAGTAGAGATCTTCCCGAAACGTCCCGGCCGCCACCATGGCCGTCAGATCCCGGTGGCTGGCGCTGACCAGCCAGAAGTCCACCGCTTCGGGCTTGTGGCTGCCCACCGGGGTGACGGCACGCTCCTGCAACACCCGCAGCAGCCGGGTCTGGGCCGAGAGCGGCAGCTCGCCAATTTCATCCAGCATCAGGATGCCCCCATGGGCGGCGCGCAGATAACCCTGGCTGCCCTGGCTGCGGGCGCCGCTGAAGGCCCCGCCCACGTAGCCAAACAGCTCGGCCTCCACCAGATCGGCGGGCAGGGCGCCGCAGTTGACGCATACCAGAGGCTTGTCCCGTCGGCTCGACTGACTGTGCAGGGCACGCACCAGGTGCTCCTTGCCGCTGCCGGTCTCCCCCTCGATAAGCAGTGAGATGCCGCGCTCCAGCATCTTGAGAGGCACCCCGGCGGTAACGGCTGGCTGGGGCTGGTTTTCGGTTTGAATCACCACAGGTTCGGGCTCCAGCCGCAGGCCGCGGCGATCCCGCAGCAGCTGCTTGCCGTCAAACGGGTGCTGGCCGAGCCAGAGCCGTCCGGCCCGGTTGGCCCCGAGCAGCTCCCCACCCTCCCCCAGCAGCAGGCGGGCAGACCAGAGGCTCTGGGGATCGAGATCCACCAGCCAGCCCGGCTGACGCGCCAGCAGGGCGTTTTCCAGCGTCATGGCCAATAGCCGCACCGTGCCCAGCATGTCACCATCGTGATGGGCCGCATCGGTGGAGATGTCGAGCACCCCCAGCAGTTGCCCGTCCGGCCCGAGCAGGGGGCAGGCGCTGCAACTGAGGAAGCTGTGCTGGGCGAAGAAGTGCTGGGCCCCCAGCACCTGCACCTCGCTCTGCTCGGCGAGCGCTGTGCCTATGGCATTGGTGCCCTTGCTCGCCTCCCCCCAGCGGGCACCGCTGCGCAAAAAGATCCGCTCGGCGTGGCGGGCGAAGCCATCGTCACCGCTGGCAGCCAAAATGGCCCCCTCGCCGTCACACAGCAGCAGACGACAGGGCCTGCCCGCCAGCAACTGGGCAAACAGCGGCAGCACGAAGCGCTGGAAGCAGGTGATGAGCGTCCTGTGCTGCTCCTGACGGGCCGACAGCTCCCCCTGGGGCAGCAGATCCAGCTCGGCGCTCTGCTGGCGGAGCAGGCCCTGATGCAGGCAACGCTGCCAGGAGCGCTGGATCGGGCTGGGGCTGGGACTGGATTGAGGTAACTCGCTCATCACGCCTCCTGTTCACAAAGGGCACAGTGTCACGACCACTGTCCAGAAACGGCACAGTCTTATCGGCACCGCCGCGGTCACTGGTTAATCAAGATACGCCGCCGCACCCCGTTTGATAACGTTTTATTAACTTTCGTCCCTCTGGTCAGACCCTCTGGCACGGCCCTTGCGATACAGAGAAGCAACCGGACTGCCCGACAGGCCGGTCAGGACCACACACATAAGGATGATGAGATGATTTATACCGCTCCCGGTCAGGCAGGCGCCCTGGTCAGCTTCAAGTCCCGTTACGACAACTTCATCGGTGGCGACTGGGTGGCGCCGCGCGCCGGCCGTTACTTTGAAAACACCTCGCCGGTGGACGGCAAGGTGTTCTGCGAGGTGGCCCGCTCCGACGCCGCCGACATCGAGCTGGCCCTGGACGCCGCTCACAAGGCGTTCGCCAGCTGGAGCAAGACCAGCGTCACCGAGCGCAGCAACCTGCTGCTGCGCATCGCCGATCGCATCGAGCAGAACATCGAAGTGCTCGCCATCGCCGAGACCTGGGAGAACGGCAAGGCGGTGCGCGAGACCCTGGCCGCCGATCTGCCCCTGGTGGTGGATCACTTCCGCTACTTCGCCGGCTGCATCCGCGCCCAGGAGGGGTCGGCCGCCGAGCTGGACCAGCACACCGTCAGCTACCACTTCAAGGAGCCCATCGGCGTGGTCGGCCAGATCATCCCCTGGAACTTCCCCCTGCTGATGGCCGCCTGGAAGCTGGCCCCCGTGCTGGCGGCCGGCTGCTGCAGCGTGCTCAAGCCCGCCGAGCAGACCCCGGTCACCATCATGCTGATGATGGATCTCATCAAGGACATACTGCCCCCCGGCGTGGTCAACGTGGTCAACGGCTTCGGCGCCGAGGCGGGTCAGGCGCTCGCCACCAGCGACCGGATCCAGAAGCTGGCCTTCACCGGTTCGACCGAAGTCGGCGCCCATATCCTGCGCTGCGCCGCCGACAAGCTCATTCCCTCCACCGTGGAGCTGGGTGGCAAGTCCCCCAACATTTACTTTGCCGACGTGATGCAGCATGAGAGCAGCTACATCGACAAGGCGGTGGAAGGCATGTTGATGACCTTCTTCAACCAGGGCGAGGTGTGCACCTGCCCCTCCCGCGCCCTGGTGCAGGCCAGCATCTATGACGACTTCATGGACAGGGTGCTGGCCCGCGCCCGCACCATAGTGCAGGGCAACCCCCTGGACACCGCCACCCAGGTGGGCGCCCAGGCGTCCCGGGAGCAGTTCGACAAGATACTGAGCTACATGGAGATAGGCCGCGGCGAAGGGGCCAAGATGCTGATAGGCGGCGGCCCAGCCAGGGTGAGCGGCCTGGAGGGAGGCTTCTACATCCAGCCCACCATCTTCTCGGGCCAGAACAAGATGCGGGTGTTCCAGGAGGAGATCTTCGGGCCGGCGCTCGGGGTCACCACCTTCAAGGACGAGGCGGATGCCCTGGCCATTGCCAACGACACCCAGTACGGCCTGGGGGCGGGCCTGTGGACCCGGGACAGCAACCTGGCCTGGCGCATGGGGCGCGGCATCCAGGCCGGCCGGGTCTGGGTCAACTGCTACCACGCCTACCCTGCCCACGCGGCCTTCGGCGGCTACAAGAAATCAGGGATCGGTCGCGAGACCCACAAGATGATGCTGGACCACTACCAGAACACCAAGAACCTGCTGGTGAGCCACGACATCAACCCGCTCGGCTTCTTCTAAATCCACCCCGTGATCGACAAGGGTGCCTGTAAGGCGCCCTTTTTCATTCCGGATCAAGCCACGGGCTGGCCCAGCTGCTGGCGATAACGCTGGGGGGCACACCCCTGCTCACGCTGGAACATGGCGATAAAGGCCGAGGTGGAGGCATAACCGAGGCGCCAGGCGATCTCCTGCACCGGCATCTCCCCCCGCAGCCAGTCCAGCGCCTTGACCATGCGCAGCCGGGTGCGCCACTGGCCCAGACTCATGCCAAGCTCCTTCTGGCAACGCCGCGCCAGGGTACGCTCTGTGGTGTGCAGCGCCCTGGCCCACTCCACCAGCGTGCGGTTGTCCTCCGGCGCCGCCTGCAGCGCCGCCAGCAGGGGGGCGAGCAGGCGATCCCGGCTCTGGGGCAGGTAGCTCGGCTGGCAGCGGGTGCGGGCCAGCTTCTCGATCAAAAGCGCCCCCTGGCGGGCATCCCACTCGTCCTCCATGTGACCGACCCGGCGCTGGGTAAAGTCCTCCAGCAGGGCCCGCAGCAAGGGGGTCAATTCCAGCAGCTGGGGCTCGCTCGGCAGGCGCGGGGCCAGCGCGTCGCTCACGTAGATGGAGGTGTAATCCAGAGTCTGCTCGTTGAAGGCACTGTGGGGCAGGTTGGCCGGCACCCAGATGAGGTAGTCCGGCGGGGCCACCAGCCGCTCTCCCGCCACCTCCACCACCATGACCCCCAGGCTGATGAGGCTGAGCTGGCCCCAGGGGTGGGCATGTTCGGCGCAGGCGTTGCCCCCCTGGATCTGGCTGTAGCGAAAATAGAGGGGGTTGGGATCGGCCAGCAGGCGATCCTGCTCGGCCAGGGTGAGGCTGCCCATGCAGATTGTCCCAAAGCGGCTATGACATGTCTTATTTACGCTACTTGCCTCGTTCAAGACAAGGCTAGACTCTCGTCATCGTACCAAGGAGTGCCTATGTCTTTTCTCTTCCCCCTGCTCGCCATCCTGATCTGGGCCGCCAATACAGTGGTCTCCAAGGCCGCCGCCGACGTGCTGGATCCCGCCGCCATCTCCTTCTATCGCTGGGTGATCGCCGCCCTCGCGCTCTCTCCCTTCTGCCTGCCGCAGCTGTGGCGCCGCCGGCGCGATCTCCGCCCCTGGCTCGGCAAGCTGCTGGTGCTGGCGACCCTCGGCATGGTGCTCTTCCAGTGCCTCGCCTACTACGCCGCCCACAGCACCTCGGCCACCAACATGGGGGTCATCGGCTCCCTCATACCGCTGCTGACCCTGCTCATCGGGGCCTGCTGCTTTGGTCAGAGGCCGGGCAAACAGGCGCTGCTCGGCATGAGCCTCTCCCTGTTCGGGGTGCTCTGGCTGCTGGGTCAGGGCAACCCCCTGGCGCTGCTGCACAGCGGCATCAACCCCGGCGATGGCATGATGCTGCTGGGGGCGGCCAGCTATGCGCTCTATGGCCTGCTGATCCGCCGCTGGCAGCTGCCGTTCGGCCCCTGGCTCAACCTCTACCTGCAGATCCTGCTGGCGGTGCTGCTGCTGATCCCGGTGGCCCTCTCTGCCGACTCCCTGACCATTCCCGCCCAGGGCTGGAGCATGGTGCTGTTCGCCGGGCTCGCCTCCTCCATCTTCGCCGCCTACTGCTGGATGCGCGGCCTCGCCACCCTGGGGGCGGAGCGCACCTCTGTGTTCATGAACCTGATGCCCCTGTGCACGGCGCTGATCGCCGTCATCACCCTGGGGGAGCCCATTCACGGCTATCACCTGCTGGGGGGCGGCCTCATCCTGAGCGGGGTCATGCTCTCCCAGCTCAAGGCGAGGGTACGCCGCCCTCTGCCGGAAGGGGCATGATCCGGCCTGCACCATGAAAGAAGGGAGCCTCGGCTCCCTTCTTGTTGCCCTCGTCAGGGCAAACCTGACCTTTTCGCCATGACGGCGTCTCCTCCTTAATCCCTGCCCCCCCGCCCCTTGTCATGGGCGGCGAAGGCGCTTCGGGCCGCGCTGATGCCATTCATGCAGGCAGGGACACCTGCATAGACGGCGATCTGGAGCAGGATTTCGATGATGGTTTCCCGGCTGACGCCCACATTCAACGCGGCCCGGATATGAAATTCGAGCTGTCCGGGTGCATTGCCCATCGCCATCAGCGCAGCAACGGTGAGCATCTCACGGGTGCAGAGATCAATACCGGGACGGGAGAGCACATCGGCAAAGGCAAATCCCAACACCAGTTCGGCAAAATCTGGCGACAGGGCATCCAGGTTCGCCGCAACCTGATCCGGCGCCTGCGGGTCGAGCCGGGCCAGCAGCGCGAAGGCCTGTTCACGCCGCTCGGACGATAAGCCGCTCATGCATTCACCCCCTTCATCCCCTCGGCGGTATAGCGCTCCCCCGCCACCGGCAGGGTCCGGATGGCCTGACCCAGGACCCCGAGCTCCGCAGGGGAGAGGCGCACCGAGAGGGCGCCGAGGTTATCCTCCAGGTGGGTCAGACGCCGGGTGCCGGGGATGGGCACTATCCCCTCCCACTGTGCCAGCAGCCAGGCTAGGGCTATCTGCGCCGCCGAGCATCCCTTCTGCTGCGCCAGGGCCATGACCGCCTGCACCAGGGTGCGGTTGGTGGCGAGGTTCTCCCCCTGAAACCGCGGCAGACTGGCCCGAAAATCCCCCTCCTCGAACACCACCTCCTGCTGATAGCGCCCGGTCAGAAACCCGCGCCCCAGGGGGGAGTAGGCCACCAGACCAATCCCCAGCTCCCGGCAGGCGGGCAGCACCGCCGCCTCCACCTCCCGGGTCCAGAGGGAGTATTCGGTCTGCACCGCCGCCACCGGGTGCACGGCATGGGCGCGCCTCAGGGTGGCCTCGCTCACCTCGCACAGACCGATGCGGGCTATCTTGCCCTCCTGCACCAGCTTCGCCAGGCCGGCCATGGTCTCCTCGACGGGATGGGTCGGATCGAGCCTATGCACATAGTAGAGATCGATCTGCTCGATACCGAGGCGGCGCAGGGAGCCCTCGCAGCTCTGGCGCGCATAGCGGGCGCTGTTGTCGAGGGTGCGCCTGTACTCCCCATGCTGACGCACTATGCCGAACTTGGTGGCCACCTTCACCTGCCCCCGCCGGGTCGCGAGAAAGCGCCCGATCAGCGCCTCGTTGTGGTGCGGCCCATACATGTCGGCGGTGTCGAGCAGATCGATGCCCCGCTCCACCGCCTCCGCCAGCACCCGCAGGGACAGCTCGTCGTCCCGCGGCCCGTAGAATTCGCTCATCCCCATGCAGCCCAGCCCCAGGGCAGAGACCTGCAGGTGGGTGCCCAGTGTTCGTCGTTGCATCGCATTTTCTCCCTGACAAGTTGCAGGGGAGTATGGTCTTCCAAAAATGAATGAGATATAGAGATAACTAGCAACCTATCTTCCGATGATGGAAATACTATGCATGACACCCTGCTCTGGGACGACGCCCGCGTCTTCCTGGCCATCGCCCGCAGCGGCACCCTGAGCGGCGCCGCCCACGCCCTTCGCCTGGGGGTGGCCACCGTCTCCCGGCGGCTGGACAGGCTGGAGGCGGCCCTCGGCCTGCCGCTGTTCAGCCGCCACCAGCAGGGCTATCGCCTGACCGACGACGGGGAGGCCCTGCTGGAGCGGGCCGAAGCGCTGGAACATGCGGGCCTGGCCTTTGGCGAGGCGGGGCAGCGCCAGGGGCTGGTGGCCGGCACCGTGCGCCTCGCCACCGCCGAGAACCTGGCCAACCCCCTTATCATCCCCTCCCTCCCCAGGCTGTTTGCACAGCACCCCGAATTGAGAGTGGAGCTGGTCACCGGGGTGCAGACGGTGAACCTGCACCGGCGCGATGCCGATCTGGCGGTGCGCATGGTCAAGCCCGATGCCGGCAACCTCACCATCAAGCGGCTGGGCACCCTGGGCTTCGGTCTGTATGGGGCCCGCGCCTATGTCGATACCCGCCAGCCGGGGACAGATGCCGCCAGCTTCGATCGGGATGACTTCATCGGCTGGAACGAAACCCAGAGCCAGCTGCCCGCCGCCAGATGGATGACCCGCATGCTGCGCGGCCGCCCCTGCCGGGTGGAGACCGGCACCCTGGCGGCCCAGCTCGCCGCCGCCCGGGCCGGTCTGGGGCTGGCGGTGCTGCCCCACTACCTGGCCAAAGAGACGGATCTGGTCTGCCTGCTGCCGGAGCTCGGAGTGGATCAGCCCATCTGGCTGGTGCTCCACAGCGATCTCGCCCACTCCCGGCGGGTGCGGGCCGTGGCGGATCACCTGATCCAGCTGTTTGAGGAGGCCGAGTCAGCCCTCTACCCTTTCCCTCTGGGCGTACTGTGAACCAGGCTGATTAGGAAGGGCGGCAAAGCATATGGCAACAGGCAGACAGCAAGAAGGGAGCCGAGGCTCCCTTCTTGCTGTCCATGCTTTGCTCAAGCCACCTCAGCTGCCCCGGCGCCAGTGGTAACGGCGCTCGGGGCGGCCACGCTGGCCGTAGTTGAGGTCCACATCGACCCTGTCTTCGGACTCCAGATACTCCAGATAACGGCGCGCCGTGGTACGGCTGAGCGACAGCCGCAGCGCCACCGTATCGGTGGAAAACGCCGTGTCCGGCTCGCCGGCCAGCAGCTCCAGCACCTGACGCAGGGTGATGGCGTCTATCCCCTTGGGGGTGTCACGCACCTCCCTCGGCTGGATGCGCCCCTTGCCCATCAGCTTGTCCAGATCGCTCTGCGCCAGGGAGCCCCTCTCGCAGATGCGTCTGTGCAGGGTGAGGATCTCCTCCAGGCTCTGCTGAACCCGAAACAGCCGCAGCGGCTTGATGATGTAATCCTGCACTCCCAGGTTCAGGGCCTGCTGTATGGTCTCAACATCGCAGGAGGCGGTCACCATGATGACGTAGGCCTCCCGGTTGTGGCTGCGTAGCCGGTTCACCCACTCCAGGCCCGAGCCGTCGGGCAGTGAGATGTCCACCAGCAGCAGCTGGGGCTCGACCGCACGCATCATGAGATCGGCCTGGGTCAGGCTCTCGGCCCGACCCAGCAGGGAAAATCCGGGGGTGGAGGAGACCAGCTCGGCCAGGATGGCACCGATCCGTTCGTCATCCTCGATCACCAGGGTGAAAATGGGCGCCATGACTCACACCAATTGGTTTTTATTCAAGTAGATACCGAACAGAGTGGTCTGTTCGGCGGTGCGGCGCCATTCTATCACACCCCCTCGTCTGGCCACCGTCTCCTTGACCAAGAAGAGGCCCACACCGTGATCGCCGGTCTGACGGCTCACCCCGTAGTCGAACAGGTGATCCGCCAGCGCCTCGTCCACCCCCTCGCCGCTGTCCTCCACCTCGATCACCAGGCGGCGGCCGAAGTCGTTGATAGAGATCAGCACCCGGGGCGGACAGCTTTTGCGCCGCGCCCAGGCGGCGCGGATGCCGTTGTCCAGCAGGTTGCCGATGAGGGTGATGAGATCCGCCGACACCGCCGCCGGATACTCCGCCAACGCAGAGTCGGGATCCAGCACCAGGGTCACCCCCAGCTCCCGCGCCCGGCTGAACTTGCCGAGGATGAGGCCAGCCACCGGTTTGTCCTCGATGGCCCGCAGCAGCCCCTGCAACATGGTCTGGCACGCCTCGCTCTCCTGCTGGATCAGCTCCACCGCCTGATCCACGTGGCCGAGCTGCAACAAGCCGGAGAGGCTGCTCAGCTTGTTGGCAAACTCGTGGGTCTGGATGCGCAGCATCTCGGCATACTGGCGCAGATGGGTCACCTGCATGCCGAGACTGCCGGTCAGCTCGGGGCGGCTGAAGATGATCAGGCGGCCGGGCACCTTGCCCTCCACCGCCTGCCAGCACCCAACGAACGCCTCCCCGTGCACGGTGAAGCCGAGCTCGGTCTCCACCTGGGTCAGGGCGGGCGCCAGGGGCGGTGAAACCTGTGCCAGGGGCTGACCCAGCAGGGCGTGGCGCCCCGTGCCCGGCAGGCGCAGCTGATAGAAGGCGGCGCTGTTGAGCATGCGGATGCGGCCCTGGCTGTCCAGGGCTATCACCCCTTCCGGGATGTGCTCCAGCACCAGATCCTGCAACATGAAGCGATGGACGATGGCCTCGGGTTCGAGATCCAGCAGGGTGCGACGCAGCAGATGCTGCACCCAGAGCGCCAGCAGCAAACCGCACCCCAGCACGGCAAGGATGGCGCAGGCCAGCAGGGCGACCCGCTCCAGGTAGATGCCCTCCACGGTGCGCATCAGGTAGCCCACCACCACGGCGCCCATGGCGCGGCCATCGGGGCCGAGCACGGGGGCGAAGCAGCGGATGGCGGGCCCCAGGGTCCCCGCATCCTTGGAGCAGTAGCTGATCCGCTGGTTGAGGGCGGGCCAGATGTCGTCGCCGCGAAATCGGCCGCCGACCCGCGCCGGGGAGGGGTGGCTCAGGCGCACCCCATGCTCGTCGGTCACCACCATGTAGGCGGCATCGGTGCGGCTGCGGATCCCCTCCACATAGTCCCGCAGGCCCGGATCCCGCCCCTGCTTGAGGGCCTGTACCACCCGGCTGTCCGCCGCCAGAACCCGGGCCAGATCGCCGCCGCTCTCCTGCAGGTTGCTCTCCAGCAGGTGGCGGATAAAGAGGGCGAGCAAGCTGCCCAGGATCAGGATCAGCAGCAGTGACAGCCCGAGGGAGAGGGTGACCACTTGGTGACGCAGTTTCATCGATTAGCCTTGCAACATCAGGACGCGGACCAATAGTGCGGACGCCACCAGGTCTGGTCAATGAGGGGCGCAGGATCACCGTCAAAATCCGCCAATCCCTCCTCGCGGGCGGTGAGGGCCACGGCGCGGGCGACCGCGCGGGCCACCTCCCCCACCTGCTCGATGGGAGGCAGCAGGCGCCCCTCTGCCAGCGGATAGGCCCCCACCGCCCGCACCGCCGCCTGCAACATGCCGTCACTGATGCGCCTCGCCTTGACCGCGCAGGCGCCGAGACCAATGCCGGGGAAGACATAGACGTTGTTGCACTGGGAGACCACACGCGCCTCCCCCGCCACGGTGACTGGGGCGAAGGGGCTGCCGGTGGCGAGCAGGGCGCGACCATCTGTAGCCTGCCACACCTGCTCCGGCGTCGCCTCGGCGCTGCGGGTCGGGTTGGAGAGCGGCAGTATCACCGGCCGCTCGCACGCCTCCCCCATGGCCCTGAGCACGGCCTCGGTAAAGAGCCCGCCCTGGCCGCTCACCCCGATCAGCACCCCTGGGCGCAGCCGGGCGATGAGCTCGGCCAAGTTATCGCAGGCCTCCGCCGCCGGGCGGGCGAAGGGCTGCTGGGTCTGGGTCAGGTTGGCCCTGCCTTGGCAGACCAGGCCATCCTGATCGAACAGCAGCACCCGCTCTGGACTGCCCGCCAGTTGCGCCAGCATGGCGGCGATGCCGCAACCGGCAGATCCCGCCCCGACGATGAGCACAGGGGTGTCGGCCAGAGTAGTGCCCGCCTGCTGCAAGCCCGCCAGCACGCAGGCCGACGCCACCGCCGCCGTGCCCTGAATGTCATCGTTGAACATGCACAGCTCATCCCGGTAGCGGGCCAGCAGATTGGCGGCATGCTTGCCGGCGAAGTCTTCAAACTGCAACACCACCTGGGGCCAGCGGGTGCGGATGGCCGCCACCACCTTGTCCATAAAGTGGTAGTAGCTCTCTCCGTCGATGCGCGGCGATTGCCAGCCGAGGTAGGAGTCATCCTCCAGCAGCTCGGGATTGTTGGTGCCCACGTCCACGCACAGGGGCAGGGTGCGGGCCGGGTTGATGCCGCCGGCGGCGCTGTAGAGCGCCAGCTTGCCGATGCAGATCCCCATGCCGCCGATGCCGAGATCCCCCAGACCCAGCACCCGCTCACCGTCGGAGATGACGATGACGTCCACCTCCTGCTCCACCGAGGCGAAGATGGCGTCCAGATCGTCTCTGTCGTGCCAGGAGAGGTAGAGACCGTGGCTGCGCAGATAGAGATCGCTGTGGCGCTGGCAGGCCTCCCCCACCACCGGGGTGTAGATGATGGGCAAGAGCTCCGGCAGGTGGTGGCGCACCAGATCGTAAAACAGCACAGGGTTGTCTTCTTGCAGCTGGCGCAGCAGCAGGTGCTGGTCGAACGGGCTCTGCATGGCGCTGACCAATCGGTAGATGCGGCGCCGCTGCTGGGCCAGGGACTCCTCCTTGTGGGGCATGCGCCCCATCAGCCCCTGACGCTTGCGTTCGGCGTAGGGCAGGCTGGTGCCCATCATGATGTCGTTCATTGTCGATTCCTTATGCCAGCAGCGAGATGAGCAGGGTGGCCAGGATCAACATGACGGCGCCCCCGAGACGGGAAGAGATCTGGGCGAACGGCATCAGCTTCATGCGCTGGGCCGCCGACAGCACGGCCACATCGCCCGTGCCCCCCATGTTGGCCATGCACAGACCGCCGGTGATGGCCGCCTCTATGGGATAGAAACCTATCATGCGCCCCACCAGGGCCGCGCCGAGGGCGCCGCCGACCACGGTCACCAGCACCAGCACGAAGTAACTGACGGAGAAGGCGCTGATGAGCTCCGGGATGCTGGTATAGGCGACCCCTATGCCCACCAGCAGGGAGGGGGTGAGATTGGTGACCACGAACTGGTACCAGTCGGCAGCCGCCTGCTCGTAGCGGCGCGGCAGCAGGCCGCTCACCTTGACGAAGGCCACCGCCAGTATCATGAGGGCGAAGGGGTGCATGGGGATGAAGTTGCCGAGCAAGGAGCCCAGCACGAACATGCTGGAACTGATGAAGAGCCCGAGGCCCAAACTCTCCAGCGTCGGCGCCTGGGCCTGCTCGTCGGCCACCCCGGCACAGCTCTCTTTTACCATCAGCTGGCCGTTGCCGGTCAGGGAGGGGTAGCGGCGCCCGAGCCGGGCCAGCAGGGAGCCCATCAAAATGGCCAGGGTGTTGGCGATCACCACGGCGGGGACCATGCGCGACAGCAAGTCTGCGCTGGACATCTGCAAGGGGCCGGAGAGGATCTCCACCAGGGGCACGGCGCCGGCGCCCATGCCGCCACCCATGATGGGCAGGCCGATGAGCAGCACCGCATTCTTGAAGCCATAACCCATCAGGGAGCCCACCAGACCGACGCTGAGCAGCGCCACGGCGACCCCACCCAGGATCACCGGCAGGTAACGCATGGCGGCGTTTTTCAGCAGGGCACTGCTCATCCCCAGCACAGATCCGGTCACCAGGCTGGCGATGAAGAAGTTCAGAAAGCCCCCCTCCTTCATGAAGCGGGTGATCACCTGACCGGCCTCGACCGGCAGCACCTGGTATTCGAACAGGGCGGCGCCGCCGAAGATGGCGAGTATGGTGCCGCCCCCCAGGTATTCACGGATGGGGTGGATGCGCTCGCCCAGCTCGCTTAGCAGGGTGCCGAGCACGAACATCAGCGCCAGGGCGCCGACCATGCCGAGCGGCAAAGAGCCGTTCCAGCCGGAGAAGAGGACGCAGGTGGCAAGCCCGAGGAAGATCATCATGGGCATGCCGGCGATTTGTTGACTGCCCCAGGGGGCGGCTTTCGGGGTAGAGAGGCTTTTCATTGTTATGCTCCAGGGTGTGAGGTGGCGCTACTCTAGTGCCCCGCCCCTCGCCTGTCGGTTAGCCCGGCTGCAAAGGCATATAAAAACATTAAAACCTTAAACGCCACCTCCCTGCCCGGCCGAGAGCGGACAGGTCTCCCGCCGTGGCCACGGGCCAGCTCGGTCAAACAAGATCTCGATCACACTATTTACTTAGCCTGCTAAATAAATATAATACTTAGCAGGCTAAGTAACAGGAGCGAGATGATGGTCAAGGATCTGGAGATGTTGCGCGAGTTGTCCCTGGCGGAACAGTTGGCCCGGCTCAGCCGGTTGTGGCGCACCGTGGCCGATCACGAACTGGCCCCCCTGGGGCTGACCCATCCCCGCTGGACCGCGCTGTGGAAGCTCTCCCGCCTCGGGGGCTCCCTCAGCCAGAAGACCCTGGCCGATGCCCTGGAAATCGAGCTGCCCTCCCTGATGCGCACCCTGGGTCAGCTGGAGGAGCAGGATCTGATCGCGCGCCACTGCTGCCATCAGGACAAGCGGGCCCGCATCGTGACCCTGACCCCGGCGGGCAAGGCCCTGCTCGACCAGATCGAGGACCGCATCATAGGGGTGCGCCGGGAGCTGCTCGGCGGCATCAGCAATCAGGATCTGATCCAGTTCGAGCAGATCATTGCCCGCATCTCGACCAATGCCATCGACAAGCTGGAACAACAGAGTGAAGAGAGAGAATAAGATGACGCCGGATCAACAATTTGCCCGCTGGATAAAGTTTGCCATGCTCGGCTTCGCGGCGGTGTTTGCCTACTTCCTGCTGGCCGACATCGAGATGCCCCTCACCCCCCAGGCCATGGCAACCCGGACCGTCACCCGCATCACCCCCCAGGTCAGCGGCAAGATAGTCGAGGTGGCGGTGAGCAACAACCAGGCCGTCAAACGGGGGGATCTGCTGTTCGCCCTGGATGGCGAACCCTTTCGCCTGGCGGTGGAGCAGGCCCGGCTCGCCCTGGATCAGGCCATGCAGGACAACCGTCAGCTCGATGCCAGCCTGGACGCCGCCAAGGCGGATCTCAGCGCCAGCCTGACCGATCTCGCACAAAAGGAGCGCGATGCCCGTCGCCTGGAGACGCTGTTCGCCAAGAAGCTGGTCTCCACCCAGCAGCGGGATCAGGCCAACAGCGCCTGGCAGACCGCCCGCGCCAACCTGATGGCAAGCCGGGCGCGCCTGGACCAGATCAGGGTCAACCGCGGTCTGGCAGGCGCCGACAACCTGCGCCTGCGCCAGGCCCGCAACAAGCTGGCCCAGGCCGAGCTCAACCTCGCCTACAGCCAGGTGACGGCGCCCCAGGACGGCATAGTGACCAATATGCAGCTCAAGCAGGGCAGCTTCGCCGCCGCCGGATCGCCCCTGCTGGCCTTGGTCTCGGACAAGGTGGATCTCATCGCCGATTTTCGCGAGAAGAGCCTGCGCAACGTCACGGCGGGGGCCAGGGCCCTGATCGCCTTCGACGGCAAGCCCGGCCAGATCTTCCAGGCCAGGGTCAGCAGCCTGGATGCCGGGGTCAGCGCCGGTCAGTTCGATGCCAACGGCCTGCTGGCCAGCCCGGTGGAGTCGGATCGCTGGGTGCGTGATGCCCAGCGCCTGCGCCTGCACCTGACCCTGGATAAGATGCCCAAGGGCCTGCCCACCGGAGCCCGCGCCACCGTCCAGCTGCTGCCAGACAACGCCCTGACCGCCCTGTTTGCCCGCGGCCAGATCCGGTTGCTGAGCCTGCTGCACTACATCTACTGATGCCGAGCGGATGCACATAATGGCAAGCACCCTGATCAACCCCACCCTCTGGCACAGGCCCCTGGCGGCCAACGAGCTGCGCCAATGCCTGCGCATCGCCTTCGGCAGCACCCTGGGCTTCCTGCTCTGCAAGCTGTTTGGCTGGAACTACGGGGTCTTCTTCACCGTGACCCCCATGCTGCTGCTCGGCATGGTGCCCGTGATGAGCGGCCACGCCGCCCGCCAGCTGATCGCAGCCGCCGTGATGTGCGGACTGGAGGTCGGCCTGCTCGGCGGTCTGTTTGGCGCTCATCCCGCCCTGATGACCCCCGTCGCCTTCCTGCTGTTCGTCTATCGCTTCGCCGCCATGTCCCGGGGCAGCCTGTTTCTGTTTGGCGCCAACGGCGTGCTCAGCCTCAGCATCATGCTGCACTTTGCCAGCTACCCGGACACGGACTTGAACGATCTCATCTTCAGCAACCTCTGGGCCAACGTGCTCTCCGTACTCATCGCCTACCTGATGACGGCCCTGCTGCCGGACGTGGAGCCCAGACCCCGCCCTGTGAGCCAGCCCAAGGCGCCGCACCGGATGCGCCACGAGGCGCTGCTGGGGGCCGGGGTCGCCACCCTCTCCTTCCTGGTATTCCAGATGTTCGACCTGCGCGACTCCATGTCTGCCCAGGCCACCACCCTGCTGGTGCTCTTCCCCATGCACTGGAACGGCGCCCTCGGCTATGCCAGGCGCCGGGCCATGGGGACCCTGCTCGGGGTCAGCTTCGGCATCCTGTGCCAGCTGGTGCTCTATGACTGGTCCGGACAGCTGATCCTGGTCGCTCCCCTGCTCTGGCTCGGCGCCATGCTGTTCAGCCACGCCCACGTCAAGGAGGCGAGCGGTTCGGGAGTCGGGTTTGGCGCCCTCACCACCCTCGGCATCCTGTTCGGCCAGTATCTGACCCCGGGCAACGATCTGGTGTTCAGCGCCCTCTATCGGGTCAGCAGCATACTGTTTGCCATCGTCGCCACCCTGCTGGCCTGCTACCTGCTGCACCACCTGCTTAACCGGTTCGAGGCGACCCGCTTCGGCCACTGACTACTGTGATGAGCCCATGGACGAGCTTGCTTTTTGCCCCGATCATCGGGGCTTTTTTTGGCCACAAGCCAGGCCCGGGGCGAGGGGAAAACGTCACGACTCGACCAGGGGTTTGCCCCTGCCCCTTGCCTGAGCCGCCCGCTCTGTTAGGCTTTACCCCAGGTTATGGGTTCAGTCGAACCTATATCGCACCAATGGAGTCTTCATCGTGATGTTTCTGCGCTTTTCTCTGCCGGGCGCCCTGCTGCTCGGCCTCGCGGGCTGTGCCCCGGCTCCCCACACCCTCACCGTCACAGGCGGCGCCCCAATCGCCTATCAGTGTGCCAACGACCAGAAGGTTCAGGTGAGCTACTACGCCCTCTCCGACGACAGCCTCAACTTCATCAAGCTCGCCCTGCCCGATGGCAAGGATTACACCCTGCCCCAGGTGGTCTCGGCCTCTGGCGCCCGCTATACCGATGAGCATGAGGCCGTCTGGTGGAACAAGGGGAGCGAAGGCTTCGTCGAGATGAGGGGCGAGAGCGGTGAATGGCAGAGCGCCTACACCGACTGCAAGCAGCAGTGAGCCCAAGAGGCCATACCGCCAGACAGCAAAAAGGCCAACCCCTGGGTTGGCCTCTTCTTTGCGTCTGCGCTGTCGTGGCTCAGGCGCGCTTGTCCGTCACCACCAGCCAGAGCGCATGGACCATGCCGGGCAGGCCGCCGAGCAGGGTCAGCACAATGTTGAGGAAAAAGTGCAGGCTCAAGCCCACCTGGATAAAGGCGCAGACCGGGGGCAAAAAGATGGCCAGCAAGATTTTGACTAGGTTATTCATCACATTCTCCCGTGAGTTTGATGCCCTACAGTAAGCCTCACGCACTCAGTTGGCAACTAAGGCGCGAATTGCCCCCTCGCCGACCCGCCCCCTCAGGCCAGGCGCCCCCAGACCGCCATCAGGGCCCGAGGTCACGCCAGCTGCAGACAGGAGATCCGACTCTTGTGTTCCCGCTCCCGCCAGCCGTTGAGGTCGTGAACGATCTGGTTGCTGCTGCCGCGCCAGAGCAGGCCGGGATCGGCCAGGGCCTTCTCGAACTTGCCATCCACCAGCACGTCCAGCAGGGCGACCAGCTCGCGCTGGGCCTCTGACAGTTCGCCGAGCAGATAACCGGTCCAGCACCAGATGTCCTTGCCGGGGCACTCGGCCCGCACCCGCTTCACCAGCGCCAGCACGCTGGCCAGGTTGGCGGGGTGGAGCGGATCGCCGCCGGAGAGCGACAGCCCCCGCCGCTTGATGCGCGTGTCGTTGAGATCGCCAATGATGCGATCGCTCATCCCCTGATCGAACGGCTTGCCCCCATCGAGGCGCCAGGTGCTCTGGTTGTAGCAGCCTGGGCACTGGTGCTCGCAGCCCGACACAAACAGGGTGGCCCGGGTGCCGGGGCCATTGATCACATCGACCGGGTAGTACTGGTGGTAGTGCATCGCTTGTTTCCTGCCTTCTTCAGGGGGCTGCGCCATGGCGGCCACCCACCCATGAAAATGGCCCCTTGAGTCAGGGGCCAGCGCGTCATCGCGTCTGCGCTTACATATGCTTGACCCGGCGTTTGACCTCTTCCTGCTTGCCCGCGTTGAAGGGGCGCGCATCCGGGCTGCCGAGGTAGCCGCACACCCGGCGGGTCACCGACACCTTGGCCGGGTCGTGGTTGCCGCAGCGCGGGCAGGTAAAGCCCTTGGAGGTGCACTCGAACTCGCCGGTGAAGCCGCAGTCGTAGCACTCGTCAATGGGGGTGTTGGTGCCGTAGTAGGGCACCTTGTCATAGCTGTAGTCCCAGACGTTTTCGAGCGCTTCCAGGTTGTGCTGGATATTGGGGTACTCGCCGTAGCAGATGAAGCCACCGCTGGCGATGGGGGGATAGGGCGCCTCGAAGTCCAGCTTGTCGTAGGGGTTCACCTGCTTTTCCACGTCCAGGTGGAAGCTGTTGGTGTAGTAGCCCTTGTCGGTCACCCCGGCCACCACGCCAAACTCCTTGGCGTCGATGCGGCAGAAGCGGGTGCAGAGGTTCTCGCTCGGAGTGGAGTAGAGGCTGAAGCCGTAGCCGGTCTCCTCCTTCCACTGGTCGGTGGCCGCCTTGAGCCGCGCTATGATGGCGATGGCCTTCTGGCGCAGGGTCTCGCTGTCAAACAGGTGTACCGAGTCGCCGAACAGGGCGTTGATGGTCTCGTGCACCCCTATATAGCCGAGGGAAATGGAGGCGCGGCCATGTTTGAAGATCTCGCTGACGTTATCGTCCGCTTTCAACCGCACACCGCAGGCCCCCTCCATATAGAGGATGGGGGCGACCCGGGCTTTCACACCGTCCAGGCGCTCGATGCGGTACATGAGCGCCGTCTTGGCCACCCGCAGGGCGGCATCCAGCTTGTCCCAGAAATCCGCTTCATCACGGGATTTCAGCGCAATGCGCGGCAGGTTGAGGCTCACCACGCCCAAGTTGTTGCGTCCCTCGTGGACCAGCTCACCATTCTCCTCATAGGCACCGAGGAAGGATCGGCAACCCATGGGAGTCTTGAAGGAGCCGGTCACCTTGACCACCTGGTCGTAGTTGAGGATGTCCGGATACATCCGCCTGGAGGCACACTCCAGCGCCAGTTGCTTGATGTCGTAGTTGGGATCCCCCTGTTTGTGGTTGAGGCCATCCTTGATGGCGAACACCAGTTTCGGGAACACGGCGGTCTTCTTGTTCTTGCCAAGGCCTGCGATACGGTTGCCGAGGATGGCGCGCTGGATCATCCGCGACTCCCAGCTATCCCCCAGGCCGAAGCCGAAGGTGACGAAGGGGGTCTGACCGTTGGCGGTGTGCAGGGTATTGACCTCATATTCCAGGGACTGGAAGGCGTCGTGGCACTCCTTCTCGGTGCGGGCCATGGCGTAGGCGTCCACGTCGCTGATGCCCCACTCCTCGGCCACCTCCCGGTGCTTGTGCCAGCTGATGGTCACATAGGGGGCCAGCACCTCGTCGATGCGGTTGATGGTGGTGCCGCCATAGATGTGGCTCGCCACCTGGGCGATGATCTGGGCGGTCACCGCAGTGGCGGTGCTGATGGATTTGGGGGTGTCTATCTCCGCGTTGCCCATCTTGAAGCCGTGGGTCAGCATCCCCTTCAGGTCGATCAGCATGCAGTTGAACATGGGGAAGAAGGGGGAGTAGTCGAGATCGTGGAAGTGCAGATCGCCACTCTCGTGGGCCTGCACCACGTCGCGGGGCAGCATGTGACTGATGGCGTAATGCTTGGCGACGATGCCCGCCAGCAGGTCGCGCTGGGTCGGGATCACCTTGGAGTCCTTGTTGGCGTTCTCGTTGAGCAGGGCCGCGTTGGTCTGCTCCACCAGGCCGCGGATCTCCTGGGCCAGGCGGCCACGGGCCTCCCGGGCCTGATCCCGGTCGTGACGGTATTCGATGTAGGCGCGGGCGATGGCCTTGTCGTCGGACGCCATCAGGTGGTTCTCGACCCGGTTCTGGATCTCGTGGATATCCACCTCGCCCCGCCCTTCCAGCTCCTGGCTGACGGCGCCGGCGATGCGCTCGGCCAGCGCCGGACTGGCCTGATTGACCGCTTCCGCCGCCCGGCTCACCGCCTCGGCAATCAGCTGGCCATTGAATGGCGCACGGCATCCATCACGTTTGATCACAACCGGTTTCATCTCTTATCCCCGCAAAAAATGGTCGTATCGGGTCGACCCGATGAGCGATGCCAGCCCGCCCGGCTCACCAGGGCGAGGCGGGGCCAGCCGGGCCTCTGACCCTGGCTGGCATCTGGCAGAGGCTGACGTTATACACAGCTTACAAACACAATATATAGGTGATTTAATTCTTTAATGCCCTATATGTGGTGGCTATTAGGCCCCAAAGCCGGCACCGCTTTCTTGATCCAGGACAGGTTTTCCGCCAGCTGCTCAGTTAGAAATCAGACCCAAAGGGATAGCATTTCCGTCCAGGCCAGACCCCGATTGGCCCGGGCGCGGATCCCCGGTTTTCACTTTCTTGCTCTTTTCCAGGCCTCCCCTGGTGCGCCGCGGCCGCGCCGTCCTCTCCCCTGTCGCCATCCCTGATCCTGCGGCCAGCAGAAACAACAGACCCGGCCTGGGCCGGGTCTGCTGTCATCGCGAAGAGGGGGGGCTCAGGGCTGAAGCGCCGCCTGCAACTCGGCTTCGGTCCAGATGGTGATGCCGAGCTCCTGGGCCTTGACCAGCTTGGAGCCGGCGGCATCCCCGGCCACCAGCACATCCGTCTTGGCCGACACCGAGCCCGCCACCTTGGCCCCCAGGGCCTGCAAGGCCGCCTTGGCGTCGTTGCGCGAGAGCTGGGTGAGGGTGCCGGTCAGCACGAAGGTCTTGCCGGCGAAGGGCTGGGCGCTTGCCTCTTTCTTCTCGATGGCCGGCCAGTGGATGCCGGCGGCCAGCAACGCATCCAGCACCTCTATGTTGTGGGGCTGGCGCAGGAAGAAGTAGACATGCTTGGCCACCACGTCCCCCACGTCCGGCACGGCGAGCAGCTGCTCCACGCTCGCCTCCCGCAGCGCCTCCAGGGTGAGGAAGTGGTTGGCGAGGTTCAGCGCCGTCGCCTCCCCCACCTCGCGAATGCCGAGGGCAAACAGGAAGCGGGGCAGGGTGGTGCTGCGGGCCTTGTCGATGGCGGCCACCAGGTTGAGGGCGGATTTTTGCCCCATCCGCTCGAGACCGGCCAGCTGGATGGCGTTGAGGCCAAACAGGTCCGCCGGGGTCTTGATCATCCCCTTGTCCACCAGCTGATCCACTATCTTGTCCCCCAGGCCATCCACGTCCATGGCGCGGCGGGCGGCGAAATGCTTGATGGCGGCGGCGCGCTGGGCCTCGCAGAACAGGCCGCCGGCGCAGCGGGCCACCGCCTCCCCTTCCAGCCGCTCCACCGCAGAGCCGCACACCGGGCACTGGGCGGGGAAGAGGATCTCGCGGGCATCCGCCGGGCGCTTCGCCTCCACCACGGCCACTATCTGCGGGATCACATCCCCCGCCCGGCGCACAATCACGGTATCGCCGATCATGACGCCGAGGCGCGCTATCTCGTCGGCATTGTGCAGGGTGGCGTTGGAGACGGTGACGCCGCCGACGAACACGGGCTTGAGCTTGGCCACCGGGGTGATGGCGCCGGTGCGGCCCACCTGGAACTCGACATTCTCCAGCTCCGTCATCTCCTCCTCGGCCGGGAACTTGTGGGCGGTGGCCCAGCGCGGCGCCCGGGCCACGAAGCCCAGCTCCAGCTGCAAGGGGATGGCATCCACCTTGTAGACTACGCCATCAATTTCATAGGCCAGCTCACCGCGACGGGCCAGGATGTCATCGTGGAAAGCCTGGCAGCCGGCCGCCCCTTCCTTGAGCTTCACCTCGGGGCTGAGCGGCAGTCCCCAGGCCTTGAGCTGATTGAGGCGAGCGAAATGGGAATCCCCCAGCTCGTCGCCGCCCACCCCCACGCCATAGGCGTAGAAGCTCAGGGGACGGCTGGCGGTGATGCGGGAATCGAGCTGGCGCAGGCTGCCGGCGGCGGCGTTGCGCGGGTTGACGAACACCTTCTCCCCGGCGGCCAGGGCTTTCTCGTTCATGGCCGCGAAGCCGGCCCTGGGCATGAAGACCTCCCCCCTCACCTCCAGCCGGGCGGGCCAGCCGCTGCCCCGCAGGGAGAGCGGAATGGCCTTGATGGTGCGCACGTTCTCGGTGATCTCCTCCCCCGTGGTGCCATCGCCCCGGGTGGCCGCCTGCACCAGTTGGCCCTCCACATAGAGCAGGCTGACCGCCAGGCCGTCCAGCTTGGGCTCGCAGCAGAAGGTGAAATTCACCTCCCGCTTGAGGCGATCCTTCATGCGCTGCTCGAACGCCTGCAGCTCCTCGCCGCTGAAGACGTTGTCCAGGCTCAGCATGGGGATCTCGTGGCGCACCTGTTTGAAGGCCGAGAGCGGCGCACCGCCGACCCGGGCACTGGGGGACGAGGGGGTCTTCAGCTCGGGATGCTCGGCCTCGAGCGCAATCAGCTCACGCATCAGGCGATCGTATTCGGCGTCCGGCACAGTGGGGTTGTCCAGCACGTAATACTGGTGGCCGTAGTCATTAAGCAGTTCACACAGCTGGCTGTGGCGGGAGAGGGACTCGCTCATGAAAAAGTCTCGAAGTGTGATGAAAAATCCAGGCCGGGGCAGAAACAAAAATGCGGCACCTGGGTACCGCACTCTTTATCTTGCAGACCCCGGGGAGTCTTAGTCGCGACCCGCCTCGAAGGCGGCAAGCTCGCGGCGATAACGGGCTATGGTCTCGTCGCTCAAGGGGCTGCGCTCCATGTCGGTCAGCATGGCATCCAGATCGCTGGCCAGCTGATCGGCGGCCTGCAACATGTGTTCGAACGCGAACGCCACGTTGCTGCGCAGGGGCAGCTGCATGAAGAGGGACACACCCGGGGTGCTGAACTGCTCCATGCGGTAGGGGTTGAAGGTGCCCGGCTTGACCATGTTGATCATGGAGAAGAGCACCTCGCCATGACCATCCAGCCCCTCGTGACGGTGGAAGATGTCCATCTCGCCAAACTTGAACGCCAGGGATTGCAGGGAGGCGAGCAGGGCGGCCCCTTGCAGCTCCTGACCGGGGCGGGCCATCAGGTTGATGACGTAGACATCCTGCCAGATCTTCTCGACCGGGGCGCGTACCGGCTCGGGCTCGTCATAGACGGGGGCCTGAACGGGAGCGGCGCGCTCGCTCCGGGTCTCGACCTGGGGGGCGCGTTCGGCGACGGGTTCGGCGGCCTGACGGGGTTGGGCCCGGGGCGCCTCGCCAAAGCTGAGGCCGCTGGTGTAATCGGGCTCGCTCTGGGGCTCATCATCGAACGGCTGCAAGGCCGGTTCGCGCTGGGGACGGGAGCGGTAGACCGGGGTGCGACGATTGACCTGGGCAGGCTTGCGCTGGGGCTCGGGCGCCACTGTCTCCAGCACCGGCTCCTCCATCTCCTCTTCCTCTTCATAGACGGGAGGGGGCGCGACCGGGCGAGCGACGGGTTTGCGCGGGGCGGGCGGCGGCAGCTCGTCCTCGTCCTCGTCATCGAGATATTGGCTGCGCGGGACGGCTTCGCTCTGCAGCTTGGGTTCGGCACGGCGGCCGGCACTGACCACGCGCACCTGGCCGATGCCGTCGCTGTCGAAGGCATCGCTGTCACGATCCCGTGTTTTGCTGTCCATCCGGTTCAAGGGTTTCTCCTTGATCGGGGACTGACGATTCTTCCTGTTGCTCCACAACCCGTGAATGAGCAATGCCGCAATGGCAATCCCGCCCAAGGCGACCAAGATGTAACGCAATTCCTGCATTAGCTGCTTCTCTTTCTAGTTTTGCTCAGCCAAAGCGACGGCTTCACCGATATCGACCGAGACGATGCGAGAAACCCCGGGCTCTTGCATCGTTACGCCGACCAGTTGTTCGGCCATCTCCATGGAGACCTTGTTATGACTGATATAAATGAACTGTACTGTGCTCGACATCTCTTTGACAAGAGAACAGAAGCGACCGACGTTCACTTCATCGAGCGGTGCATCCACCTCATCCAGCATGCAAAATGGCGCCGGATTGAGTCTGAAGATGGCAAAAACCAGCGCCAGCGCGGTCAAGGCCTTCTCCCCCCCGGAAAGCAGGGCAATGGTAGCATTCTTCTTGCCCGGAGGTCTTGCCATGATGCTCACCCCGGCCTCCAAAAGATCGTCGGAGGTGAGTTCCAGCCAGGCACTCCCGCCCCCAAACACCTTGGGGAACAGGGATTTTAAATCTTCATTGACCTTATCGAAAGTGTCACGGAAGCGTATTTGTGTCTCTTTATCAATTCTTTTAATGGCTTGGCTCAAGGTTTCCAGTGCCTGTTCGAGATCCTGGCACTGATCTTCCAGGTATCCGGCCCGGCTCTTCGCCTCTTCATACTCCCCAAGGGCGGCCAGATTGATGGCCCCCAGCGCCTCCACCTGCCCCTCCAGGGTCTGGATCTCCTGGCGCAGGGCGGTACGGTTGGCGGCGATGAGCGCCGCCTGATCGAGGTCAATCAGGCGAACCCCCAGCTCCTCGAGCTGCTCGTGCAGCCCCTGCCTGCGGGTGAGATTGCGCTCGCGCTCCAGACGCAGCTGGGCCAGCTGCTCTTGCAGGGTCACCATCTGCGCCCGATCCCGGCTGCGGGCCTGCTCCAGCTCGGCCAGCGCCTGATCGAGGCGAGCGATGCGCTGATGACAGGCAAGCTGGGCCTCTTCGAGGGCGCGCTGCTCGCCGAGCAGGGGCGACAGTTCCTGACTCTCCTGCGGCTGCGGCGCCTTGAGCTGCGCCAATTCCAGCCCGAGCCGGGCCAGTTCCTGCTCGCCCAGGGCGATGAGCTGACTCAGATTCTGTTTTTCCAGCAGCAGGCGCTGGCACTGCCCCTGCTGCTGCTCACGGCGACCCCGCGCCGCCTCCAGATCCTGCTCGGCCCGCTGCGCCTGCTCCTCGAGCAGACGCCGCTGTGCCTGCTCCGACTCCCCCTGGGCCAGGTGCTCCTGCCACTGGGCATCGGCCAGCTCGAGGGCCTGGGTGAGGGCCTCGCCGCGGCTGGCCTCGGCGGCCTGCTCGGCGTCGAGGCGGCTCAGCTCTTCGCCCAGCTGGCCCAGGCGCAGCAGACGCTCCTGACGCTGGCCCTGCTGCTGGCTCCAGGCTTCCCGCAGTTGCTGCCACTGCTGCTCCTGCTCGCGCAGGGCGCGCTGGCTCGCCTCAAGAGCGCCGTGCAGCTGGGCGCGTTCGCCATCGGCTCCACTCAACCGGGCATCCAGCCGGGCCAGCGCCTGCTCCCCTGCGGCCAGCTCGGTGTGCAACCGCTCACGTTCCCCCAGCAGCGCCAGGGTGCCAAGGGCGCCGCCCTGACCGAGATCGGCCCAGTTGGGGCCAAACCAGTCTCCCGCCGGGGTCAGTACCGACTCACCGGCCAGGAGCGATGGCTGGCGGGCCAGCGCCGCCGCCCTGTCATCGGCCAGCCAGATGACGTTGAGGAAGGCGGGGATGTGCTCCCCCTCCAGCCGGGCCGCCAGGGTGCCGGGTACCGCAGGCTGAGCCGGGCCTATCCAGAGCCCGTCTTGCGCCAGGTTGCACTCATCCCCCGGCTGGGCGGTGAGCCAGCGCCCGAGCACCTTGTCCAGGGCCTGGGCCCACTCGGGGGCGATCTGCAGCCGGTCCGCCAGGGTGGCCCCCGCCATCTGTTCCCCCAGCATCTGATCAAGAGTGGCGAGGCGGGCACCGAATTCGCGCAGCAGACCCCCCTGGCGATCCCGCTCTCCCTTGAGCGTCTCGTGGCGGGCCACGGCGGCCTGCCACTGCGCCTCCAGCTCGTCATGTCGGGCCCGGGAGAGCGCCAGCTCATCCGACAGGGCATCCAGTCGGGGTTGCAGATCCGGCTGCTGGCCGAGGGCGCCCCCCTGCGCCTCCTCGAGCTTGAGCCGGGCGAGCCGGGTCCTGGCCTGCAACTCCTGCAGGCCCTGTTGCTGGGTGCGGATCTGATTGAGCTGGGTTTGCAGCTGCCCCTGGCGCTGCTGCCACTGCTGTTGCCGTCCCCTGGCTCCTTCGAGGGCCTCGCTCACCGCCAGCCGTCGTGCCTGCTGCTCGGTGAGCAACTGCTCACACTGCTCGAGGCGGGCCTCTTCCTGCTCGGTGGCCAGGACAAGATTTGTCTGGGCCTCATGCTGCTCGGCCAGCTGGCCCTTGAGCCCCTCGACTCGCTCACTCAGGGCGCCGTGGCGAGCCTGCCAGTCGCGCCCCAGCTCGTCTCGGTGCAGTTGCTGCTGCTCTAGCCGGGCGATGGCCTGACCGCCAAGGAAGAGCTGCTGCTGGCGCGCCGTCTGCTCGGCCTGGGCCTCCTGGCGGGCCACCGACAGGCTGATGTGGCGGCTGTCATCCTGGCTGCGTCTGGCGTCGAGGGCGGCGATGGCGAGCTCCACCTTGCCCAGCTCCTCCTTGGCCTGAGCCAGTCGGGTCTCCAGCGCCCACAGCTCGGAGCCGATGAGCTCGGCCCGGGCGGCGCGCGAGCGGTGCTTGAGCTGGGTGTAGCGTTCGGCTGTCTCGGCCTGGGACTTGAGGTGTTCGAGGCGCGAGCCCAGCTCGCCGCGAATGTCGCCGAGCCGCTCTAGGTTCTCCTGGGTGTGGCGGATGCGCAGCTCGGTCTCCCGGCGCCGCTCCTTGTAGCGGGAGACCCCGGCGGCCTCCTCCATGAACAGCTTGAGATCGGCGGGGCGCGACTCCACCAGCCGGCTGACGGTGCCCTGCTCTATGATGGCGTAGCTGCGCGGCCCCAGGCCCGTGCCGAGGAAGAGGTCGGTGACATCCTTGCGGCGGCATTTCTGGCCGTTGATCTCGTAGTGGTTGGAGCCGTCGCGCAGCACCTCACGGCGCACCGAGATCTCGCCGAAGCGGCCAAATTCACCGGGCACCCGGTTGTGGGGATTGTCGAACACCAGTTCGACCGAGGCGCGGCCATGGGCGCTGCGGTTGAGGGAGCCGTTGAAGATGACGTCCGTCATGTTCTCGCCGCGCAGATGGCGGGCCGAACTCTCCCCCAGCACCCAGCGTACCGCGTCGATGACGTTGGATTTGCCGCAACCATTTGGCCCCACTACGGCGGTCATGTCGGCACTGAGCACTATCTTGGTCGGCTCGACGAACGACTTGAAACCGGCGAGCTTGATCAATTTCAGACGCATGGAGGCCTATATCCGGGCTAAATAGTGGGGAGGCGAGCTGGCGACTTTAGCAAATCCAGACCCGGCTTTGTTTGTAATATGCAGGCATTATCCCCATCCCTACCCGATTTTCAGTCGCCACGGCACGAAATAAGGAATGGTCGGCGACTTTACCAAATCAATGGCTTGTTTGTAATATGCAGGCTGTTTCCTGTCACGGATGGAGCTCATATGAGCCAATCACGCCCCCTAGTCAACGACTCTATCAGCGGTGCAGACTACTTCCTGCGCGGTTTCTCACTCATCCGCCAACCCGGGATCCGCACCTTCGTGCTGATCCCCCTGCTGGTCAACTTCGTGCTGTTTGCCGGTGCCTTCTACGCCCTCTTGCTGCAACTGGACGGCCTGTTCGCCTGGCTGCACCAGCAGATCCCGAGCTGGCTCTCCTGGCTCGACTACCTGCTCTGGCCCATCGCCCTCATCACCATACTGGTGGTCTTTTCCTTCCTGTTCAGCTCGGTGGCAAACTGGGTGGCCGCCCCCTTCAACGGCCTGCTGGCCGAGAAGGTGGAGCAGCAACTCACCGGGCAGGCGAGCGCCGAGACGGGCATGCTCGACATCGTCAAGGATGTGCCGCGCACCTTCGGCCGCGAATGGAAGAAGCTCAAATACTATCTGCCCAAGGCGATCGGCTGCCTGATCCTGTTCCTGATCCCCGTGGTCGGCCAGACCCTGGCCCCCCTGCTCTGGTTCCTGTTCAGCGCCTGGATGATGGCGATCCAGTATGTGGATTATCCGTTCGACAACCACAAGATCGACTTCATCACCATGCGCGATGCCTTGAAGCAGCGGCGCGGCAAGTGCCTGAGCTTCGGCGCCCTGGTGACTCTCTTCTCCGCCATTCCCGTGGTGAACCTGTTCGTGATGCCGGTGGCCATCTGCGGCGCCACCGCCATGTGGGTGGATCAGTACCGGGATGAACAGCTCGGACGCTGAAGCGATGACGGCATGAGAAAAAGAGGGGGCAATGACTAATGCCAGTCAGTTAAGCCTGACTGGCATTGTTTTTATTGGCTTTTTTCACACTGTACTTCTGTGGCCTTGGCTTCACGCAGCGGGGGTAACTTCGCTCTCTTCGTGCCGGCAGCACAAACTGCCCCGCCTGCTTCTCCAGCCCCGCCACCCGCCCCGGGATATTCCCCGGTGACACATACGGCATGCAACTCAGTTCATGGATGAGGTACACCGACGCCATGTGAAAACTCAGCTGGCTCGCCGTGTATCCCTTCAGGCTCGCCGCCATCTTCACCATCTGGCTACGCAGCAGGTTATAGGCCAGCAGCACACCCCACAGCTCTTGCCGTATCCCCGCCGCCTTCTTGCTGCGCAGGGTCAGTCGGTGCTGCTGCAGGCTGTGTTTCATCTCCCGATACCCCAGCTCGATTTCCCAGCGATGGCCATACAGCTCCACGATGTCAGCCCCCGGGAAGCGCATCGGGTCGACCATCGAGGTCAGCACCTGCCGCTCCTTGCCGTTGATAGTGCGCGTCAGCAAGCGGGCTTCTATTGCCTCTGGCAACTGCGGCCACTTCTTCCTCGCCTGCGGACTGGTCTTGAGCTGCACCAGCGCATCCTGGCGCCCCAGCTTGCGTACCACCTCGTATTGGGTGCCCTTCTTGAGCGGCAGCAGCCAGTGCCGCTCACTGCCGGTGGTGTGCCAGGCGTGGAGCAGGCCAAGGGAGTAGAAGCCTTTGTCGAACAGGGTCAGCGAGTGGTCCGGTGTGCGCTCGATGAGCTGCTCGGCCAGCGCCATCTCGTTGACGGCGCAACTCTCCATCACGGCCTGAACCAGCAGATGGCTGGTCAGCTCCATCTGACAGAGCATGCGCACCTGGGGATAGGCGGTCTCGCCATGCTGGGTGCCGGGCTTGGCAAAGGCGGCGGCATTGTCCGGGGTATCGGGGGTGCGCCACATCACGCCATCGACGGCGAGCAGTTGCAGTCCGGCCCAGCCGGGGTGGTTGGCCTGTTGATGCCAGCGGGTGGCAGTGTCGTGGAACAGACGCGCAATGCTCTTGTCCCCGAGCTTTTGGCGGGCTTGCAGGAAGGCGCTGGGGGCGACGAAGGGGCGGTCGCCGGGCAGCAGGATATCGAGCTGATTGACCAGTTGGGTCATGGGGACGTTGCGGAAGATGGCCATGCCGATGATGGCCCAGACCAGGCGCTCCATGGGCATGCGGCGACGGCGCAGAGTGGCGACGCCCTCTTCGCCAAGCAGGGAGGTGATGAGCGCGGGGGGAATGAGGTCAGAGAGTGACTCAAACTGGGCCATATTGCTGGCGTGGAGGAAGTCGAGAGCCTGTTCGATACGCATAAAGAATCCGAAACCAAATCAACAGGTTTCGGATTTTTACACATCAGGAGGATCGGTCAATGGATCCTTAACTGATCGGCATTAGGGCAATGACCCCCTTTTCATTACTTAATCTAATGTGAATGTAGTGTCGCTTGTAGGGACTGAGCAGGATTGTTAGGATGCGGGCCTTTCTTTAATCCCGGGTATTTCTCATGTTACATGCACTCTTCCTGCTCGGTCTGGTGGCCGAGGGAATGACGGGGGCCCTGGCGGCGGGTCGCAGGCGGATGGACCTGTTTGGCGTTGTCATCATCGCCTCGGCCACGGCCATCGGCGGGGGCACCATACGGGATGTGCTGCTCGGCCACTACCCCCTGCTCTGGGTCGAGCATCCCCACTATGTGCTGCTGGTGGCGGGGGCTGCCCTGCTCAGCGTCATCTGTGCGCCCCTGATGCGCTACCTCGGCAAGCTGTTCATGGCCCTCGACGCCCTGGGATTGGTGGTCTTCTCCATCTTCGGGGCGGCCCGCGCCCTGGAGATGGGGCACGGCGCCGGCATCGCCTGCATCATGGCGGTAGTGACCGGGGTGTTTGGCGGCGTGCTGCGAGACCTGCTCTGCCAGCGCATTCCCCTGGTGTTCAGACGCGAGCTCTATGCCGGCGTCTCCCTCATCACCGCCGGCCTCTATTGCCTGGCCCTCGAGCAGGGCCTGCCCAACGACTGGGCGGCGTTCGGTGCCATCGGCATCGGCTTCGTGCTGCGGCTGCTGGCGGTACGCTTCAAGTGGGGACTGCCTACCTTCAACTACCAGTACGCCTCCCACTGAGTAGCGTCTGCCCTCTGGATTGCGAGCAACAAAAAAGCGCCTGACGGCGCTTTTTTGTTGCTCGGGGTTACTTGATACCCTCCGAGCTGAAGAAGGTCGCCTTGTCGGCGATGAACCGGATCTTGATGTTGTGCTGGGCATCGCCCCAGACACAGCTGGTGGTACCGAGCACGTCGTCACAACTGTCCGCCTTGCCGAGGATGGTGCTCGCCTGGTTGTAGCTGATCCCCATCTTGAGCTTGTCATAGTTGTCACGATTGACCTTGCTGCAACCCGTCAATACCAGGGCCATCAAGGCGCCTATCAGGATCTGCTTCATCTCGTTCTCCTCTTCTGGTGAGCGCAAAGCCTAGCAGGCCCGCCCCCCCCTGTCAGCAAATAAGGCCGAATGAGTCTACCAACTGCGGGCCGGGCCGGTATCGAGGTGAACGAAATTGTCGCTGGGGTAGTAGCCCACCCCACCCACCTTGAGCTGCAGCGCCGCCTGGTGCAGGTGGGCGAGCTGCACCCCTTGCAGCCGCACATCGACCGCCTGGCCCAGGGTGTGGTAGCTGCGCTTGGCAACCCCCTTGCTGCGCCTGTGCTTGGCGGCATTGGTGGCGGGGGAACGGTAACCCGAGATGAGCTGGATCTCGCCCCTGTGGCCGAGGCGTTGCTGCAACAGGAAGAGCTGATCGAACAGCTTGCGATCCATGTTGAACACCTCGTCCCGGCGATAGTCCCGCAGCAGGTGATTGAGTTCGGCCAGACCATCGGGCAGGTAGCGCCCCTGCTCCCAGTAGCTTGCCTTGACCCGTTCGCCGGTATTGAGGTTGAAGAAGCTCAGCTCGCGGCTGTGGGTGCTGCGGCTCGCCAGGGCCGGAAAGGAGAGCAGGCTGGCGCCCATCGCACAACCGGCCCCCAGCAGCAGGCGGCGTCGGCTTATCTCTGTGTCGAGCATGTCGGCTCCGTCCGTAAGTGAATGAATTTGATACAACCGCTCGAACTTACCCGCCGTCTCACCCCCCTGTCAAACCCAAACCCGCCAACAGAAAGCCCGGCCGGGGCCGGGCTGTCGACTCTGTGTTCGGGATCACAGGTGCTGGGGCTGGAAGCTGACTCGATCAAATCCATAGATGTCGCTGCGCAGCTGCTGGCGCCCCTCCCCGTCGATCCAGCTGCTCCAGTAGACGGTAAACACCGGGGTCGGCGTGCTGAGGGGCAACCACTTGGTCTTCTCCTGCTTCAGCAGGCTGGCCACCTTGTCCGGCTGGTAGCGGGAGTCGGCCAGCAGCAGCTCGGCCAGATCATCGGCATGTTCGACCCGGATGCAGCCCGAGCTGAAGGCCCGCGCCCCCTGCTCGAACAGCCGCTTGCCCGGGGTCGAGTGGAGATAGATGGCGTCATTGTTGGGCAGATAGAACTTGTAACGGCCCAGGGCGTTGTGATCCCCCGGCTTTTGCCGCAACCGGTAGGGGAAGCCCTCGGCCAGGGCCTGGTGCCACTGCTCCTCGGTGAAGTAGAGGGGGTTGCCTGCGCTGTCCGTCACCTCGAACCGCTCCCGGGCGAGGTAACCCGGATCCCGGCTCAGCTTGGGCAGTATGTCCTTGCTCAGGATGGATCTGGGCACATGCCAGGCGGGATTGAGCACCACGGAGCGGATCTCGCTGGCGAGGATGGGGGTCTCCCGCTGCTCCTTGCCGACGATGACCCGGCTGGTGAACACCTCGCTTCCCCCCTGCACCACGCTCAGCCGATAGTCGGGAATATTGACCAGCACGTAGCGGTTGCCCACCAGATGATCCACCAGATCCCGGCGCCAGAGATTGCGCAGCAGCAGGCTGGCGCGCACCAGGGGACCCGTGTTGAGCCAGGCCAGGGTACGGCGACCTATGATGCCGTCGGCGGTCAGGCCGTGACGGCCCTGAAACAGCCTGATCGCCTGCTCGGTCTCGGGATCATAGATCTCGTCTTCGTGGGCGGGGGCGACATCGCCGAGCTCGTTGAGCATGGCGCGGATCTGCCCGAGTGCGGGGGAAGGCTCACCCAGTCGCAGGGTCGGCATGGCGAGGGTCGGCCAGTCGCTGGCCATGGGCAGGGTCAGCAGGCGCGCCACCTGGGCCCGCACCGCATCGTATTCCGCCACCTGGGGCCGCAGGCTCCTGATCTGGTCGAGCAGATCGCCCCCCTCGGGCGGCTGGACCGGGGGCAGGGAGAGATCCAGCTTGCGGGTCTTGAGCTGCTCGCGCGCGACCAGGTCCATGGCGCGCCACCCTTGCTGGAAGCGGGTCAGCTTGCCAAACGCCTCGTCATAAAGGGGACCACGCGCCTGCTCGGGCGTGGCCTTGAGCCGCTGCCACAGGGGCTTGAACTCGGGGTGCAGCTGGGCCAGCACCGCCTCCTGCAGCTGCTGCTCCAGCTCGTGCCTGGCCAGCTCGGCCCTGGCATCCTGGTACCACTCATGGGTTCCGCTCGCCGCACTCACCACCACGGCGGTCTCGGTGGCCTGTGCCAGTCCCAGCGGCCAGCATCCCAGCCACATCAGGTTTGCCAATGCCAGCCAATACTTCTTTGCCATGTGAACCTCAATTCATCCGAACATTGCTTGCAATCGAAACGCCCCGGCTGCCTGCCCATGATGCGACAATCGGCGCGGGCTGGCCAGCATACCGGCAGCGAGCGGCTAGCGCACCCGGGTGTAGCGCCGCCAGACTCGCTCATATTCACCCGTTGCCTTGAAGTCAGCCAGCGTCTGGTTGAACTGCGCCAGGAAGTGGGCAGAGACCGTCAACCGACTCAGCATGAAATAGCTCGGCGACTCGTACACCACCATGGGATGAGATGAGAACTGGCCACTCATCCCCGCCTGGCTGAGCCCGCTGGAGGTCGCCAGCATATCCCCGAGAAACCCGTCGATGCGTCCCCGGAGCAGCTTGTTGTAATTCTGTTTATCGCTCACCGCGCTCACTTGCCCGGGATAACGATCGAGCAAGGCCATCACCTCATCACCATAAAAGTAATCCTTGGTGATCCCCAACCTGTAGCCCTTGGCCAACCAGTTCGCCAGATCCTGCTCGTCATACTGCTTTCCCTGACGCACCCACAACAGGGTGCGCCCCGGATTGTAGGGATCGGAAAAATAGGCATAACGGGCACGCTCGTCGTTGATGTTGGCTTCCATCGCCACATCGATCTCGCCATGCTCCATCTCATGGAGCACCCGCTTCCACGGCAACTCCAGATAGGTGACCTTGCAGCCCATTCTAGCCAGCACGGCGGACAATACCTCGACGGCATATCCACGCATCTGCGAGGGCGAATCCGCTTCATAGTAATGATAGGGAGGCCAATTATCGAAACCGACCCGCAGCGGAGAGGGGCACAGGGCCGACGCCCACAACGCAGGGGACAGCAACAGGGCGAACAGAGGGAGGAGTAGGCGAGTCATGGGGCATCCTTGCGCAGAGTGACTCCATCATAAAGGGAGAAAGATGACATGGCGACTGCTCCCGCCGAAAAACAGATGTCAAGGCATGACGCACCCTTCTTCCCGACCCCGACCCGCCATCTGCCCCCGAGGCCCGTCATTCGCCGCCCTCGGGGATTGCTACCCATTCGACGCCAAACCATCCTGAATCCGCGAGGTGGTGAGGGGGCTGTAGCGGGCATAAGCTGGGGTTAATATCTGACCAAATATTTTTTTGTGATCCACTATGCTTTTTTTGCAATTGGATTAGCATATGCGCGGTTAGCCCCACCACAGGCCGTAGAGAGCAACATGACTTACAAAAAGTTCGGATTCATCACAGCCATCCTCGCCTTGAGCGGCTTTTATCTCTACACCCTCTATCTGGCCGCCCACCCCGATGTGAGCCTGGCCTACCGCCTCTATTACCTGGAAGGCAAGACCCGCTTCTGGGAACACAACTCCAGCATGACCTATCGGGTGGGCAATGAGCTCAACCTGACCAAGCCGAGCCGCTTCCTCTCCAGCGAAGGCTGGGCCAAGAAACCGAGCGAACAAGGCACCCAGCTGAGCGGCCAGGGCGGCCTCTATTTCCTGCTGCCCCAGCGCGGCGCGGCCAACACCCTGACGGTACGGGCCCGCATCAACAGCCCGGAGGCGGGCGCCCTGCTCAAGGTCGCCATGGGCAATGACTTCGTCACCACGGTCAAGCTGGCCAAGGCGGGGCTGAACGAGATCAACTTCCGCCTGCCCGGTGAGGCCCTGAACCAGGATCCCAAACAGCTCAACTTCCTGGCTCTGTCGACCGTCACCCCGCTCAATGTCGAATCCCTGCGCCTGACCGCAGAGCCGAGTCGCCCCCTTCTCCACTGAAGTCCCCGTTCTCCCATAAGGACAGCCCCATGTCGCAAGCCGATTTCCGACTCTCTCTGGTCGTGCCCGTTTATAACGAGGAAGAGAGCATAGATGCCTTCATTGCCGCGATAGACACAGAACTTGCCTCCATCAGGGAGCACCTGGAGATCGTCTTCGTCAACGACGGCAGCCGTGACAGCACCCGCGAGGCGATCGAGCGGGCCATCGCCCGGGATCCGCGCGTCACCCTGGTCAACCTGGCCCGCAACTTCGGCAAGGAGGCGGCCATGACCGCCGGCCTGAACCAGGCACGCGGCGATGCCATGGTGCCCATGGATGTGGACTTGCAAGATCCCCCCTCCCTCATCCTGGAGTTCGTCAAGCTGTGGCAGAGCGGTGACTACGACACCGTCTATGGCATCCGGGTCGATCGCAGCGCCGACACCTCGATGAAGCGGATCACCGCAGGCGGCTTCTATCGCTTCTTCAACATGCTCTCCAGCACCACCAAGCTGCCGGAGAATGCCGGTGATTTTCGCCTGATCGATCGCCGGGTGGTGGAGGCGCTCAAGCAGCTGCCCGAACGCAACCGCTTCATGAAGGGCCTGTTCGCCTGGGCCGGTTTTCGCGCGGTCGGCGTGCCTTACGAGCGCCCCGCCCGTCACGCCGGCGAGACCAAGTTCAACTACTGGAAGCTGTGGAACTTCGCCCTCGACGGCCTGATGAGCTTCTCCAGCTGGCCGCTGCGGGTGTGGAGCTATGTGGGGATCGGGGTCTCCTTCATCGCCTTCCTCTACATCCTCAAGATAGTGACCCAGGTGCTCTTCTTTGGCATCGACGTGCCCGGCTACGCCTCCCTGATGTCGGTGGTGCTCTTCCTCGGCGGCATCCAGCTGTTGTCGCTCGGCATCATAGGCGAGTACATAGGCCGCATGTTCGTGGAAGTGAAGCAGCGCCCCGTCTACCTCATCGAAGGGGTCTACGGCCAATATGCCGCCGATGAGGCGGGCAAGCCCGCTGCGCGCAAGGGCCGGGCCAAGGCGACCAAGCCGGTGCCAGCCGCGAAGGGAAGTGACGACCAGGAGCAGCAGACCCCATGATCTCCCGGGATGAATGCTGGCGTCTGGTGCGCTTCGGTTTCGTCGGGGGAGGCGCCACCCTGGTGGATCTGGGCACCTCCTTCGCCCTGTTTCATGGCTGGCCGGGCATCAATGAGCACCTGGTCACCACCCTCGCCTTCCTGATCGCCTTCTGGTTTTCCTTCTTCGGGCACAGGTACATCACCTTCCAGAAGCAGGGAGCTGCCGGCAAGTTCCTGCTGGTGGCCCTCTTCTCCCTGGCGGTGCGCAACCTGATCCTGAGCGGCCTGCTGTTTGCCGGGCTCTCCGGCCTGCTGCCCGTGGTCATCGCCACCCTGACGGTGACCGTGCTGACCTATGTTCTCTCCCGTATCTGGGTATTTGCCTGATGAGTGACCTGACCCTGTCCCAGGGGGCGAGCGCCCCCTATCGCCCCTCCCTGCGCCTCGATGGCCGGGACTGGCTGCTGATCCTCGCCGCCTTCTTCCTGAGCCGGCTCGCCCTGTATGGCATGGGCTACTTCGGTACCCAGCTCTACGGCCCCGACGTCGGCCCCTTCCAGGCCTATTGCCAGTTCGACTGCGTCTGGTTCCAGCGCATCATAGAGAACGGCTATGATCTCTACCCGCGCTGGCTCAGCAAGGGCAATGCGGCCAACTGGGCCTTCATGCCCCTCTACCCCATACTGGCCGGCAGCATCTCCAACCTGCTCGAGGTCGAGAGCCTGTTCGGGCTGATGCTGGTGGCCAACCTCGCCTTCTTCATCAGCCTGCCGCTGATGCTGCTGGTGTTGCGCCAGCTCAAGCTGGGGGAAGAGACCGCCCGCTTCGGGGTCTGGCTGCTCGCCTTCTCCCCCTTCTCGGCCTACTTCGTCTCGGGCTACACCGAGCCCATGTTCATGGCGCTCATGCTGGGCATGTTCCTGTTCGCCTATCGGGAGCAGTGGCTCATGGTCGCCTTGCTCGGCATCTTCATCTCCGGGACCCGCAATCTGGGGGTGATGATGGTGTTCCCCGTGCTGATCCTGGCGCTGCAGGCCTACGGCTGGCGGGAGTTCTTCCGCTTCAGCGAGCGCACCCTCAAGGTGGTGTTCACCCTCTGGCTGATCCCCTTTGGTCTGTTCGCCTACATGGTCTATCTGCACAACCTGGTGGGAGATGCCTTCGCCTTCAAGCACATCCAGGTCGCCTGGGGCCGCGAAATGGACAGCCCGCTGGACTGGTGGCTGAGCGGCTTCGAGCTGGGGGGACGCAAGGCCTATCTCTCCATCATGGTGATGTTTGGCTGGGCCCTGAACCTCTATCTGTTCAGCCAGAAACGCTGGGCCGAGGCGACCCTGATGTTCATCTGCTGCACCATTCCGCTGATGACGGGGCTCAACGCCATGCCCCGTTACATGTTCGGCCTCTACCCGACCCTGCTGGCCATCATACTGCTGACCCACCGCTGGCCCGCCCTGCGCCCGGCCGTGCTCTGCATCAGCGGCATGGTGGCCTCCTTCATCGCGGTCGCCTTCGTCAACCACCTCTTCTTCACCGTCTGATCCCGGGACGAGGCAGACAACCATGCCAGCATGCCGGTCGAGGGACCGGCATTTTTCTGGCGACTCGGCTCCCCCGCTTTGCCCCCGTCACACTTTCCCATCCTTGAAAACGTAACCAGGGTCACCGAGCTCACAGATCGGCATTTTGCCGATCCAAGGAGGCGAAGCCGCCTCCTAGAATGGGCGCTTATCCGAACTGCTCTGCTCAAGGAATGGCATATGCGCCCCTCTCCCCGCTTCTCCCCCCTGTGGCTCGCCCTGCTGGCCGGTCCGCTGCTCCCCCATCAGGCATTGGCCGCCCCCGAGGTCCGTCTCCATGTGGACGACAAGCCGGTCGGCGACGCCGTGGCGCTGGACAAGGGCATGGTCACCCTGACCCATCCATTGGCCAAGGGCAGCCACCAGATCCGCATCAGCGATGCGGGCAACAGCTGCGGCACCAGCTTCGGTCCGAGCCAGATCAAGCCGCTCCCCTTCGGTACCGCCCAGCCCATGGACAAGTGCGCCAAGGGGACAAGTTTCACCCTGCGAGTCGTCCTGGCCGGGGACTACGAGTTCAGCTTCAACCCAGATACCCCCAGCCTCAAGGTGCTGCGGGCGACCAAAAGGAGCGAGTTCAAGCGCCAGCCGCCGGCGGAGCCCTGCATCAGCTGGGATGGCGGCCCGGTCACGGTGTCGCTCAAGGGCGTCTGGCCCGACGGCACCCGGCTGCGGGATGCCTACTCGGGGCAGGAGGCCTTGGTCAAGGGGGGCAAGCTCACCCTGACGCCGAACAAGGAGAGCGGCGGCCTGCTGCTGCTCGAGCCGGTCAAGGCAGCCCAACCGGCGCCCTTCAGCTGGGATCAGGCGAGCGTCTATTTTCTGCTGACCGACCGCTTCCACAACGGCGATCCCAGCAACGATCACAGCTTCGGCCGCCAGAAGGATGGCGAGGACGAAGTGGCCACCTGGCACGGCGGCGACTTCAAGGGGCTGACCGAGAAGCTCGACTACATCAAGAGCCTCGGCATCAACGCCATCTGGATCACCCCCATGGTGGAGCAGGTTCACGGCTTCATCGGCGGCGGCGAGCAGGGCAACTTCCCCTTCTACGCCTATCACGGCTACTGGGCGTTGGACTTCACCAAAATCGACCCCAACTACGGCGACGAGGAGAGCCTGAAAACCCTGGTGGACGAGGCCCACCAGCGCGGCATGCGCATCATCCTCGACGTGGTGATGAACCACGCCGGCTACGCCACCCTGGCCGACTTGCAGGATCTGGGGCTCACCGAGCTGACCCAGCACAGCGGCAAACTGCCGAGCCGCTGGAACGAGTGGCGCCCGAGCGGCGGCCTCAACTGGCATGGCTACAACCAGTTCATCGACTATCAATCGAGCGATTGGAGCGGCAAATGGTGGGGCCCCGACTGGGTGCGGGCCGGCCTGCCCGGCTACCCGCAGCCCGGCACCGACGATGTCAGCGGCTCGGTGGCGGGGCTGCCGGACTTCCTGACCGAGTCCAGCAAACCGGTGGGCCTGCCGCCGCTGCTGGCGGCAAAAAAAGACACCCGGGCCAAGGCGCTGCCCAATGCAAGCGTCAGCGACTACCTCATCGCCTGGCACACCGACTGGGTACGGCGCTTTGGCATCGACGGTTTTCGGGCCGACACAGTCAAACACCTGGAGCCAGAAGTCTGGGCCAGGCTCAAGCAGGCGGGCACGGCGGCGCTCAAGGAGTGGAAGGCCGCCAACCCGGACAAGGCCCTCGACGATCTGCCCTTCTACCTGGTGGGCGAGGTGTGGGATCACGGGGTGAGCAAGGATTTCTGGTACCAGCACGGCTTCGATTCCCTGATCAACTTCGACTATCAGCGCGAGTTCGCCCTGCCCCAGGCCCAGTGCATGGCGGGAAGCGATGCCACCTATGCCGGCTACGCCAGCCGCATCAACCAGGATCCCGAGTTCAACGTGCTGAGCTACATCAGCTCCCACGACACCAAGCTGTTCTTCGGCGACTATCAGGATGTGGCGCTGCAACGGCGGGTGGCGAGCAGCTTCATGCTGCTGCCGGGGGGCATACAGATCTACTACGGCGACGAGTCAGGCCGGGGGCTGGCCAAGGATGGCGGCGTGTTCGATCAGAGCGTGCGATCCGACATGAACTGGCAGGAGCTGGCGAGCGGCGAGAAAGCCGAGCTGGTCAAACACTGGCAACGACTCGGCCAGTTCCGCGCCGCCCACCCGGCCATCGCCGCGGGCAGCCACAAGAAGATTGAAGATGCCCCCTACGCCTTCGTGCGGGAGAAGGGGGATGACAAGGTGGTGGTGGTCTTCGCCGGCCGCCAGCAGTAGCGGCCAAGCCAGCAAGAAAGAGGGGAGCCCATGGCTCCCCTCTCGCGTTTCCCCCTGATCAGGATCAGCCCTGGGGCTGGGCGGCCAACCCGGGCCACTGCTCGGTGGCGCGGGTCAGGGTCTCCTGCCACAGGGGCCAGGCCAGCAGGTGGCGCTGATAGGCGCCCGCCGCCCCCGGCAACCAGATGCCGTAATTGAACAGCCGCTGCGCCATGACGGCATAGAAAGCATCCACTATGCCGGGGGCGCCGAAGTAGAACCCCGCCCCCGCCTGGGACCAGAGCACCTGCAGCCTGGCGAGCTCCGGCAGCGCCGCCAGGGGCGGCTCCTGCACCCTGGGGGCACCGAGGAAGAAGGGCAGCAGGGCGCGCATCTGGCCAAACCCGGCATGCAGCTCGGCGCACAGGCTGCGGGCCAGGGCGCGCTCGGCCCGATCAGGCGGATACAAGTGGCGCTCGGGGCAGCGCTCATGCAGGTATTCGGCGATGGCCAGGGAGTCATGCACCCGCACGGCCCCATGGTCCAGCCAGGGCACCAGCCCGGCCGGGGCCTGTTGCTTGAGGCGGTGCATGTCGGCGGCGTCCGCCAGATCGAAGGCCCGCTCGCGCCACGCCACTCCGCTGAGCCCCAGCACCAGGGCGGCTCGCATCGCCCAGGTCGAGCCGGTGCCCACCGTCAATACCATCTCGTCCATCTGCTTCTCCTCTATCCCTGTGCCATCGGCGGCCGGCAGCGGCTATTGACAAGGTTGCAATCTATCCCGGCCAGCCATCACAATTGTCGCGCCACGGGTTTGACCCTCATGGGCGGCGGTGCTAGTTTGGTGTTCCAAAACAAATAGTTAACATCGAGCTATGGACAGCCAATTTACCATCGTCATCGCAGATGACCACCCCCTGTTTCGGGGCGCCCTCTATCAGGCCGTGCACATGGCCATTAGCGATGCCCAGCTGCTGGAAGCGGACTCCATCGACAGCCTGGCCCAACTGCTGGGGGCCCATGCCGAAGTCGATCTGCTGCTGCTCGATCTCAAGATGCCGGGCGCCAACGGCTTCGAGGGGCTGGTTCACCTGCGCGGCCAGTATCCTGACCTGCCCATCGTCGTGGTCTCGGCCTCGGAGGATCCCGCCATCATTGCCCAGGTGCTGCGGCTCGGCGCCCTCGGCTTCATCCCCAAGTCCTCCCCCCTCCAGCAGCTGGTGACGGCCCTCAACGCCGTCATCGCCGGGGATACCTGGCTGCCCGAGGGGATCTCGCTCCAGTCCGAGTACGAGGACGGCCCCGACTTGGCCAGCAAGCTCGCCAGCCTCACCCCCCAGCAGTACAAGGTGCTGGTGATGCTGCGGGACGGCAGCCTCAACAAGCAGATCGCCTGGGAGCTCAATGTCTCCGAGGCCACCATCAAGGCCCATATCACGGCTATCTTTCGCAAGCTCGGGGTCAAGAATCGTACCCAGGCGGTCATTGCGCTCCAGCAGATGGATATCAAGGACGACTGAGCCGTCACGCCAACCCGACGCAAAGCATCGCTCCCAGGCGGTCATTGCGCGCCAGAAGATAGATAGCAAGGACGCCTGAGCCGTCACGCCAACCCGACGCAAAGCATCGCTCCCAGGCGGTCATTGCGCGCCAGCAGATGGATAGCAAGGATGACGGCTCCCGGGAACCCGCACCAGCCAAAAGACATCAAGGACGACGAGACTCGTCGCCACCGCGCCGGGACCCCGCGCCAACTCGCCATCATTGATCCCGGCCGCGCCATGGGGTTTCTTGCTCGACAAATAGCACGATCGTCCTCTATGCTGGCCAGCCGGACCAGAGAGGGGATGTGATGAGCAAGGGCCAGTTGACCCGGGAGTACATTCTGAACCAGGGCTTCGAGCAGGCGAGCATCCAGGGGCTGGAGAGCCTGACCATAGGCTCCCTGGCCAGTGCCTGCGACATGTCCAAGAGCGGCCTGTTCGCCCACTTCCACTCCCGCGACAACCTGCAGATCGCCGTGCTCGAGCATGCCGCCGAGGTGTTCCGGGATCGGGTGATCCAGCCGGTGCGCCGGCAGCAGTATCCCAGCCAGGGCGAGAAGCTGACGGCCCTGCTGCAGGCCTGGCTCGCCTGGAACCAGAGTTTCGCCGGGCGCTGCATGTTCCTCGATGTCTGGACCTCGGCCCAGGAGGGGGCGGTGCAGCAGGCGGCCCGCCAGCTGGTACGCTTCTGGCTCGACTACCTGGCCCGCCAGGTGGTGCAGGGCCAGGAGCAGGGGGAGTGGCGCGGGGATCTGGATCCCTGGCGCGCCGTCTACCGCCTCTATGGCCTCTATCTGGGGGATCAGGTGTTCGGTGCCCTGGGGCTCTGCCAGGATCCCGGGCAGCATTTCTGGCCCGAGGTGGCGGCACTGCTGGCCAGCTGGCGCGCGCACTCGGCCTGAGGCCGAAAAAAGCGCCAGGAAGAGGGCGCCGCGACCCGATCTCCCAGGCAAGGCTGGCCGGGCCGCTTTTCACCGCCGACCAGGCTGTTTTTTTAAAACCAACAGAAAAGCACGACCGTTCGCAAGGTTGATGACCCGCGTCGCCCCGTGCCGCCACAGGATTGACCCATGAGCAGCAAGATCTACTTCAACACCCGCCGATTCAGCCCGAGCAAGTGGCTGCTGGGCATAGGCACCCGACTGCACCACGGCCTGGCCCCGCGCCATGCCAGGCGCACCGCCAGCCGGCTGCTGCTGACCCCCCAGCGCAATCAGCGGGATGAGGCCACGCCCGAGGGGCTCGTCCGCCAGGCCGTCCATACCGGCGAGGGTCAGCTGATGAGCTACCGGCTCGGCCAGGGCCCGGTCTGGCTGCTGATGCACGGCTGGTCCGGCAGCGCCAGCCAGCTGTTCCCGCTGATGGAGCAGGTCGCGGCCCGGGGCTTCACCGCCATCGCCTACGACCATCCCGCCCATGGCAACAGCGAGGGCAGCACGGGCCACCTGCCCCGCTTCGTGCGGGCACTGGATGAGCTGATCGAGCGGGTCGGCCCCATCCATGGGGTCATGGCCCACAGCATGGGGGGCGCCGTCGCCCTCTCCAGCCGTCATCCCAGCCTGGAGTCCTGCCCCCTGCTGCTGGTCGCCCCCGTCATCGATTATGTGCCCCAGCTCTACGCCATGGTGGCGCGCTCCGGTTACTCGATGCGGCTGTTCGATGCCGTGGTCAAGGAGATAGAGCAGGAGTACCAGCACCCCCTGAGCGAGGTGGATCCCCTGGCCGCCCTGGCCAGGCGCAGCGGACCGGCCCTCATCGTCCATGACGAGGCGGACAGGTTCGCCCCCTACCAAGACTCATTGCGTGCCAGCCAGAACGGCCGCACCCGCCTCATCTCCACCCAGGGGCTGGGACATGGCCGCATTCTGGCGAGCCCGGCCCTGTTTGCCGCCTTCGCGCAGCTGAGCCAGTCTGCCCCCTCGGCCTGAGTCGCCAACGGGCCGTGAAAAATGAGATCGCGGCCCATTTTTATCCGGGATACAAGCTCTTATAGTTAAGTGGCGCGGTGGCAACCGCCCTTGCACTCACCATAAGGCGCATCCCTATGGCCAGACCCAATACAGCACTGCTGTTAACCGGCGGCGGCGCACGCGCCGCCTACCAGGTTGGCGCCCTCAAGGCCATTGCCGAACTCTATCCCCGCAATCAGGGGATCCCCTTCCCCATACTGTGCGGCACCTCGGCCGGCGCCCTCAACGCCACCTCCCTCGCCTGCCACGCCTCCTGCTTTCAGCTCGGGGTGCGCAAGCTGGAGTGGGTCTGGCGCCGCTTCGAGACGCACCACATCTTCGATTTTCACCCGGGGCGCCTGCTCTGGCGCCTGCTCTACGAGGGCTCGGCCGGCCTGATCCACCCGGACCCGAACCGCGCCTTCAACCTGTTCGACAACGGCCCCCTGCGCAAGCTGCTCGAGCAGCTCATCGACTATCACCGCATCGATGACAACATCCTCTACGGCAGCCTGGAGGCCCTGGCCATCACGGCATCGGACTACGGGGACGGGCTCAGCACCACCTTCTTCCAGGGGCGCTCCCAGCACCAGCCCTGGCAGCGGGAGCGCAGGCGCGGCATCCGCACCCTGATCACCTCGGATCACCTGCTCGCCTCCAGCGCCCTCCCCTTCGTGTTTCCCGCCACCCGCATCGGCGACAAATTCTACGGGGATGGCTCCATCCACCAGCTCAGCCCCCTCAGCCCGGCCATCCACCTGGGGGCGGAGCGGATCCTCGCCATCGCCCTGGCCTCGCCCCCCGAGCCCGGCCAGGGCCAGTTCCGGGAGCGGCTGACCAGCTCCCACATCGCCAGCCACCTGCTGGAGACTGTGTTCACCGATACCCTCAACTCGGATCTGGAGCGGCTCGGGCGCATCAACCTCACCCTGTCGCTCATCCCGGAGCGGGACAGGGCCAGGCTCAAGCTCAAGGAGGTGGAGGCCTGCCTGCTGCAGCCGAGCCAGGATCTCGATCTGCTGGCGCTGCCCTTCCTGTCGCAGTTGCCGACCAAGATGCGGCGCCTGCTGCGGATCCTCGGGGTCAAGGGGGATGAGGCCAGCAGCCTGGCCAGCTTTCTGATGTTCGTGCCCGGTTACTGCCAGCAGCTGATCGCCCTCGGTTATCAGGACACCCTGGACGACAGGGAGAGGGTGGCCCGCTTCCTCGACATCCAGGGCCCGCTGACCCAGCCCCAGCCGCGCCAAGCCAGCCCCAGCCGCTAGCCTCCTAGAGGTCCCGGCAGCCGCCTGCCAGCAGGCGCTGCTCGGCCTGTTCGATGGCGGCATTGGTGCCAAAGAGCACCAGCGTATCCTCCGCCTCCAGCTGTAGATCCCCCCTGGCCTCCAGCACCTCCCCCGCCCGGTGCAGCTCCTTGATGTGCACCGATCCCAGGGCCAGTTCGTGGACCCGGCGCCCGATGGCCCAGGCCTGGTCGCTGAGTCGCACCGGATGCAGCCGCTCCAGGCCATGGTCCCGCTCCAGTCCCTGGGCGCTCTGCTCGCCCCAGTAGAAACCGTGCAGGAAGGGGTACTGGCTGGAGCGCTCCTGCTCCATTCGCCGGATCACCCGGCCTATGGGCACCTCGCAGTGGCGCAGCAGGTGGGAGACCAGCATCAGGGTCCCCTCCTGGGATTCGGGCACCACCTCATGGGCCCCCGCCTGCTTGTACTGCTCGAGCAGGCGGTCGTCCCGGGTACGCACCAGCACCTTGACCCCCTCGGCCAGCTGGGGGATGAGGGCGAGCATGGCATCGATCCGCTTGGCATCGTCGAAGGTGATGATCACCAGCCTGGCCCGGGTCAGACCGGCCGCCAGTAGAATGTCGCGCCGGCTGGCGTCGCCGAAGGCCACCTGCTCCCCCGCCAGCTTGGCCTCGCCCACCCGCTCGGGATCCAGATCCAGGGCCAGGAAGGGGATCCCCTCCAGCTTGAGGAAACGGGCGCAGGTCTGGCCGGCCCGGCCGAAGCCGGCGATGATGACGTGGCCACTCTTGCCAAGGCCGGATTGGGCCAGTTCCGATTCCCCGAGCAAGGGGGAGCGACTCAGCCAGCGCGCCAGCTCCCGGGATCGCCCCACCAGCCAGGGGGTGAGGGCGATGGAGATGACCCCGACCCCGATCAGCAGGGAGACGAGACGCTGGCCCAGCATGCCGTATTGGTGGGCCAGGGCCAGCAGCACGAAGCCAAACTCCCCGACCTGGCTGAGCATGATGCCCGCCGCCAGGGCGTCACGCTTGCGCTCCCCCATCAGGCGCCCCGCCAGCAGCACCAGCAGGGACTTGAGCAGCATCAGCAGCAGGACGAAGCCCATCAGCTGCCCCCCATGGCGCACCACCAGCAGCCAGTCCATGGCCATGCCGATGGTGACGAAGAAGAGCCCCATCAGCACGTCGCGAAACGGCTTGATGTCCACCTCCAGCTGGTGGCGGTAGTGGGACTCCCCCAGCATCATGCCCGCCAGGAAGGCCCCCAGGGCCATGGAGAGCCCCATCCACTGGGTCAGGGAGGCGGCGAGCAGGGCCACCAGCAGGGCGCTGAGGACGAACAACTCATCGGAGCGGGCCCGGGCCACCTCGTGAAACAGGGAGGGCAGCAGCCACTTGCCCACCGCCAGCAGGCCGAGCAGGGCCAGGATCCCCTTGAAGGAGGCCCAGGAGAGGGCCGCCAGCAGGGCTTCTCCCTGGGCCTCGGGTTCGGCCAGTATGGGGATCATCACCAGCAGGGGCACCACGGCGAGATCCTGAAACAGCAGGACGCTGACCCCCAGCTGGGCCCGCCGGGTATGGAGCTGCTTCTGCTCCCCCAGCTGCTTGATCACCACGGCGGTCGAGGAGAGGCTGAGGGTGCCGGCCACCACCAGGGCCTGGGGCAGGGTCAGCCCCCACAGCCAGCCCAGCCAGCAGAACAGCGCCGTGGTCAGCACCACCTGCAGGCCCCCCACCCCGACCACCAGGCTGCGCATGGCGATGAGCTTGGAGAGGGAGAACTCGAGGCCGAGGGAGAACATCAGGAAGACCACCCCCAGCTCCCCCAGGGTGTGCATCATGGCCTGCTCCTTCACCAGCACCAGGCCGTGGGGGCCCAGCAACACGCCGGCGATCAGGTAGGCGAGGATCACCGGCAGTCCCAGGCGCCGGAAAACCGCCACCAGCACGACGGCGGCACAGAGCAGGATCAAGAATTCCGTATACAATTTTTCCTCCATTTTTATCGACTTAAGTCTAGCCAGCCTGAGTTGGCCCCATAGAACATATTTTGGGCACAGCTTTTGCATTTCGACTGCGAAGGGTGGGCCAGAGGGCCGCTAGGTGAGGAAAGAGAGTGGATAATTCAACATCTTGGAGAGGGGCAAACGCCGCGGTCGGCTTCGATGCAACCCAGTGGATCCGCCAGCTGGATCACCAGGCGCCCGCCCTCAAGCAGCCGGGCAACGCCCTGCTCGAGCGCCTGCTCGGCCAGCAGACCCTGGGCGAGCTGCTGGCAATCTTTGCCCGCACGGCGGCAAGGGTTGTCCGCATTCACAGCCTCTGCCTCGAGGGGCCGGTTCACCACAGCCTGATCCAGTGCCTGCCCCAGGAACAGATCAGCCTCCACAGCCACCAGTTCCCCCTCAAGGACAGTCACGGTCTCTGCCTTGGCCAGCTCCACTACCAGCTGACCCAGGCCCCGAGCGAGGGGCAGATCGCCGAGTTGCAGAGCTGCCATCGCCAGCTGCAGTTGGCCCTGCCCCTCTACCTGCGCCTGGCCAATCTGGAACAGCAGGTGCGCCTCGATCACCTGACTGGCCTCGGCAACCGCGCCTACTTCGACGAGGCCCTCGGCCGCGCCGTGGAGCAGCACAGCCGGGACCCCCATGGCCTGGTGCTGGTGCTGCTGGATCTCGACAGATTCAAGCAGATCAACGACACCTGGGGTCACCCGGTGGGCGATCTGGTGCTCAGCCGCTTCGCCCAGCTGCTGGGACAGAGCATTCGCGCCACGGATCAAGCGTTTCGCCTCGGCGGCGACGAATTTGCCCTGCTGCTGCAACCCGCCGAACCCGAGGCCTGGCGCCCGGTCTGGCTGCGGCTGCAACAGATGCTGCGCAGCCATCAGGAGCTGGCGAGCTTCTCGGTCGGTTGCACCCTGGGGGCCGCCTGCTGGCAACCCGGCATGGATGTCTACACCCTGTACGAGACGGCCGACAGCCACCTCTACGCCCGCAAGAAGGCGGATGGCACGGCCTGACCCTCCCAGTCACTCGCATGGCGGCATGAACACAGCAAAACAGCGAGGCGGCCAATGGCCGCCTCGCTGTTTTCATGGCAAGGGGCCGTCCCCCTCCTCCGGGCTGGCGGGGCTGGCCTGCCGCAGCCAGGCCAGCCCCTGCGGGCCCGTGCGGGCGAATCCCTCGCAGATGAACAGACCCGGCACCGCGGCCGGCTGCTCCCCATAGAAGAGGATGGGCACGCGGCCCCGCTGCCAGGAGGGGATGCCGTACTCCTGCCACAGCTTCTTGAGGCGGCGGCTCCCGCCCCGCCCCAGGGGCCTCAAGGTCTGGCCCGGCGCCACGGCGAAGCGCAGGGAGAGGGGCTCATCGGCCCGGGGCAGCCGCAGGGGCCCCTCGTCGCTTAGGATCAGGCCCAGGGTGCCCAGATCCTCCGGCAGGGTCGCGCTCACCCCCGGGGTGAGGGGGATCTGAACGCTCAGGGGGGCGAGATCCTGGCGCACCAGATGGAGCAACCCCTGATGGCGGCGGCAGCTCACCCGCCCCCAGTTGAGCTGGGGGTTGGCATCGGGGCGGGCCAGCACCAGCTCGTCCCAGAGCCGGGCCAGCTGATCCCGGGCCGGCATCTCCCCCCCCTGGCGCCGGATCCAGTGGCGCAGCAGGTTGTTGCGCCTGGCCGGACTCAGCTCATGGAGCGGGGCGATGCGCAGCGCCTCCCCGGCCCCCGCCCGTTGCCAATCCCCCTCGGCCAGCTCGGCGAGGAGCGCCTCCTGCTCGGCGCACAGGGCCATGCTGCGGGCCGCCGTCTCGGCGATGGCGGGCCAGCGTGCCTTGAGCCCAGGGATCACTCGCTGGCGCAGGAAGTTGCGATCGTAACTCACATCCTGGTTGCTCTCATCCTCGACCCAGCTCACCCCGGCCTCCCCCACCGCCTCGGCCAGCACCTGACGGGGCTCGGCCAGCAGGGGGCGCAGCAGCAGCCCGTCGGCGAAGGGCTGGCTCGGCAGTATCCCGGCCAGCCCCCGGGGGCCGGCGCCACGCTTGAGGGCCAGCAACAGGGTCTCCAGCTGATCGTCCTGATGGTGGGCGGTGAGCAGCCAGCCGCCGGGGGGCAGGGCCGCCCCCAGCCTGGCGTAGCGCGCGCTGCGGGCCTGGGCCTCGAGACTCTCGCCATTGCCTCGCGCCAGCGCCACCCGCTCCACCTGCAACGCCACCCCCAGCTCCCGACAGAAGGCGGCGCAGCGCTCGGCCCACTCGTCGGCGTGAGGACTCAGACCATGGTGCACATGCAGGGCGCCCAGGGGCAGCCGATGCTCCCGGGCGTAACGCTCGGCCAGCAGCAGCAGCAGGGTGGAATCCAGGCCGCCGCTGTACGCCACCAGCAGGGCGCTGGAACTTGTTGGCGTCGGCAGGGTCTGACAGAAACGTGAATAGAGTCGAGAAATCATAGGCTTCCCCAGGATGGACGAACCATCTTAGCAGATGCGGGCTTATCAAGCTGTACCCCGGCTGTTAGAGTGAAATCGCCTGCTCGCCCCTTGAGCAAGGAAGCAAATGACCCGAATTGGAACCATAAGAATGCACAACAAGAAAAGCATACTGGCCGGGCTCATCACCCTGGCACTGCTGGCTGGTTGCAGCCAGGGAGACCACCAGCGCCAGCCCCGTTCAGGGCTGACGCTGGCCAACATGGATACCGGCGTCAAGCCGGGCGACGATTTCTTCCGTTATGCCAATGGCCGCTGGCTCGCCAGCGCCCGGATCCCCGATGACAGGCCCGCCGACGGCGCCTTCTACACCCTGCGCGACAAGTCCCTGGCGGACGTGCGCACCCTGATAGAAGCCCTGCCCAAGGGCGCGCCCCAGGGCTCGGAAGATCAGCAGATCCGCGATTTTTACGCCAGCTATCTGGATCAGGCTACCCGGGATGCCAGGGGCATGAGCCCGCTGCGTCCCCTGCTCGCCGAGCTGGATGGGGTGAGCGACAGCCAGAGCCTGGCCCGCGCCCTGGCCCGCGCCGGCAAGGTCGGCGGCAATGCCCCCTTCGGCTTCTGGATAGGGCCGGATGCCAAGGCGCCGAGCCAGTACATCGTCCATCTCGGCCAGTCCGGCCTCGGCCTGCCGGACAGGGACTACTACCTCAAGACAGATGCGGCCAGCGTGAACCTGCGCCGGCAGTACCAGCAGCACATCGTCACCATGCTGGGCCGGGCCGGCGAGGACGATGCCAAGGCCAAGGCCGCGCAGATTGTGGCGCTGGAGACCGCCATCGCCCGCATCCAGTGGGACAAGGTGGCGCTGCGGGACAGGGAGAAGAGCTACAACAAGCTGGCCATGGACGAGCTCGGCCGCCTCGCCCCCCATATCGACTGGCAGAGCTATCTCGCCGAGGCGGGGATCGCCCATCAGCGCCAGCTGATCCTGGGGCAGCCCGGCTACCTCCAGGCCCTGGACCAGCTGATGGCCCAGACCCCGGCCACCCAGTGGCGCAGCTACCTCAAGTGGCAGCTCATCAGCGACTATGCCCCCTACCTCGATGGCGAGACCGACAGGGCCAACTTCGCCTTCTTCGGCACCACCCTGAGCGGTACCCCCAAGCAGCGCGCCCCCTGGGAGCGGGCCCTGGCGGTGCTCGATGCCCACCTGGGGGAGGCGGTCGGCAAGCGCTACGTGGCGCAATACTTCCCCCCCGAGGCCAAGGCCCGCATGGAGCAGCTGGTGGAGAACCTGCGCACCGCCTATGGCCAGAGCATCGATCAGCTGGACTGGATGTCGCCGGACACCAAGCGTCAGGCCAGGGAGAAGCTCGCCAAGTTCAGGCCCAAGATAGGCTACCCGGACAGGTGGCGGGACTACGGCGGCATCCGGGTCGAGCCCGATGATCTGGTGGGCAACCTGATGCGGGCCCGCGCCTTCGAATACCAGGAGAGCCTGGCTCGCCTCGGCACCCCGGTCGACAAGGATCTCTGGTACATGTCGCCCCAGACGGTGAACGCCTACTACAACCCGAGCAACAACGAGATCGTCTTCCCGGCCGCCATACTGCAACCCCCCTTCTTCGACATGAGCGCGGACGACGCTGTGAACTACGGCGCCATCGGCGGGGTAATAGGCCACGAGATGGGCCACGGTTTCGACGATCAGGGGGCCAAATCCGACGGCGACGGCGTGCTGCGCGACTGGTGGACGCCCCAGGATCTCAAGGAGTTCCGCTTCCGTACCAGCCGGCTGGTGGCCCAGTACAACCGCTTCGAGCCCATCGACGGCCAGTTCGTCAACGGCCAGTTCACCCTGGGGGAGAACATAGGCGATCTCGGTGGCCTCACCATAGCCCACAAGGCTTATCTGCTGTCGCTGGATGGCAAGGAAGCCCCAGTGCTGGACGGCTTCACCGGGGAGCAGCGCTTCTTCCTCGGCTGGGCCCAAGTATGGAAGGGCATGTATCGCCCCGAGCTGATGCAGATGCTGCTCGTCTCGGATCCCCACTCCCCGCCCGAATACAGGGTCAATGGGGTGGTGCCGAACATCCCCGCCTTCTACGAGGCGTTCAACATCGATCCCCAGGACAAGCTCTATCTGGCCCCGGCCAAGCGGGTCAAGATCTGGTGATGACAACCCGGGCAGGGGGGGCCGACCAGCGGCCCCCTACCCGTCACAGACACACAAGCAGCAACAAGGGTCCTCTCCATGAAAGCCTTACTCATTGCACTCGGCCTGCTCGCCCTGCCCCTGACGACCCAGGCGGCGGACGGTTTCTTCCAGCAACTGACCCTGCCCACGGGCCAGGTGGTGACCGTCGGCGAGGGGCGCGGCGAGCCCGCCTCCACCGGCAGCTATGACGTGCGCCTCTACACGGGGGCCAACCCCGAGTTTCCCCTGGATCAGTTCATCGACGGCAAGGTGCTGCCGCGAGACGGCAGCATCAAGGCCCTCAAGCTGCAGGATCTCGATGGCGACAGGCAGCCCGAGCTCATCGTCATCGTCGAGAGCGCCGGCAGCGGCAGCTACCAGAGCGCCGACGCCTTCACCATCTTGCCCCAGAAGGGGCTGGAGAGCGTCAACCACGTGGAGGGGCTGGCCCCCGGCGAGGACGTGATAGAGGCACTGCGTACCCCGGCAGACTGACCGGAGCTGCCATGAAGAGACGCCCCCTTCAACCCGGCCTCGGCTGGGGGGAAGGGGGTGAGGCCCCCTACTTTGACACCTCGATCGCGGGACCCCGAGACGCCCCCCGTCGGCCACGGCGCCGCCACCAGACGAAGAGGCCATAGCCCAGGGTCAACAGCAGGGCATAGATCCCCTCGGCCGCCAGGGCCACCATGATCCCCAGACAGAGCAGGGTACTCACCCCCGCCAGCCACTTGCCACCCCCCGTCAGCAGGCGCCAGCCCGCCGCCATGCAGAGCAGATAGACCAGCACGAAGTTGCCGTTGGCGTAGCGGATCAGGGTATCCAGGGGCAGGGTCCAGTAGAGGATCAGGGTGATGGAGAGGACGCAGACGGCGATGACCCAGCCGAGGGCCCGCACCGGCGCCCCCCGGGCCGACAGAGTGGCCAGGGAGGCGGGCAGCTTGCCCTCGCGAGCCATGCTCCAGATGAGCCGCGCAAAGCCTTGCAGATAGATGTTGATGCTGGCGAAGCAGGAGAGGTAACCCAGGATGGCCACCAGCCACTTGGCGGTGGGGCCGAACAACAGGGAGAGCAGGGTCGGGATGGCGGTGGCATTGGTCGCCTCGTCCCCGTAGAGACCGTATTTCAGCACCACCAGGGAGTGAACCCAGTAGATGAGCCCGGCCAGCAAGACGCCGCCGAGCAGGGCCAGGGGGTAGTCCCGCTCCGGGTTTTTGAACTCCTCCCCCATGTGGGCGAAGGCCTCAAGGCCGACGAAGCACCAGAACATCACCGCCAGGGCCGTGGCCATGGCGGGCCACTCTCCCGGGGTGGGCAGGGGCATCGCCGCATCCTGCCAGCGGATCTCCCCCTTGATGGCGATGAGCAGGGTCAGCCCCACTATGGCCAGGGCGATCAGCAGTTGCAGGTTGCCCGAGGAGCGCGCCCCCCGCAGCCCCAGCAGGAAGACACCGAGCAGGGTCAGCAGCTGGATGGCCCACAGGGTCAGCTCGCCGAGCTCGAACAGGGCGTGCCAGAATCCCGCCGCTATGGTGAGGGCGGCGGGCAGTCCCACCGGCAGCACCGCCAGGAAGAGGAACGCCGAGTAGCGCTCGGCCCCTGCCCCGAACGCCTTGCCGATGAGATGAGGCGCCCCCCCCGCGTGAGGATAACGGCGCCCCAGCCTGGCGAAGGTGAAGGCGATGGGCAGCACCAGCACGATAAGCAGCCCCCAGGCCCAGAGGGAGGCGTCCCCTGCCAGGGAGGCGGCGGCGGCCGGCACCACGAATATTCCGGTGCCCAAGAGGGAGGTCGCCAGCAACCCCATCCCCTGCCACAGGCCCAAATCTTTCTTTAAACTCGACATAATCCCTTGTCCGATGTGAGAATCGCCCACCATGTTAGGCCAAATCGGCGCGGCTGATAAGCCATCAAGCCGCCCCTTGGCGACGGCGAAGTGACGGTTGTCGCCGCCATTTCGTCGGCAGCGGATAGGGCGCACCCAACAGAGGCAACAAAGAGGCAAGGTGGACAGATACGACGAGAAGATGGTGGCTCTGCTGCAGCAGGATGGCCGCCTCAGCATCAGCAAGCTGGCCGAGGCAGTGGCCCTGTCCCGCTCGGCGGTGAGCGAGCGGCTCAAACGCCTGGAAGAGCGGGGCATCATCCTGGGTTATCGCGCCGTGCTGGCCGAGCCAGAGGGACAGATCAGCGCCTTCTTCGAGCTCTGCTTTCGCACGCCCCGCTGCGAGCAGTACGGCGCCCTCATCGGCCAGATCCCCGAGGTGCGCCTGTGCTACAGCATCAGCGGCGATACCGACATGCTGGTGCAGGTGAGGGTGGCCGGCATGGCGCGGCTCGAAGCCATCCGCCAGCAGCTGGAGGCCCTGCCCCAGCTCACCATGATCAAGACCCACACCATCCTCAGTGAACTGGTGGACCGTACCCGCTAAGCCCGGCTCGCCATGGTCAATACCCACTCCCTCTTGTGAGCGAACGAGTGGATCGTACCCGCTAAGCCCGGCTCGCCATGGTCAATACCCACTCCCTTGTGAGCGAACGGGTGGACCGTACCCGCTAAGCCAACCCCCCGTCGCCTAAGCGAGCGGGTGGAGCGTACCCACCAACCCCGGCTCCCACAGCCAGGCGCCCAATCAGCACAAAGCCGCCCGAAGGCGGCGTTGTGCTATCCGAGCCGACGCTCAGAACAGCAGGGAGTAGAGGATCCCAGTCATGGCCAACCCCCCTATCAGGGTGACGAACAGGTTGCTCGGCTGACCGGCAAACCTGGCCATGGCGGGCACCTTGCGGATGGCGTACATGGGCATCAGGAACAGCAGCATGGCAATGATGGGGCCGCCCAAGGATTCAATCATGCCCAGAATGCTGGGGTTGAGGGTGGCCACGGCCCAGGTGGTCAGGATCATGAACAGGGCGGTGATGCGGTCGAGCTGGGCCACGTCCAGTCGCTTGCCGCGCTCGCGCAGGGTCTTGACCATCAGGCCGTTGAACCCCTCCTTCGCCCCCAGATAGTGACCGAGGAAGGACTTGCTGATGGCGACCATGGCAATCAGCGGCGCCAGGGTGGCGATCACCGGGTTGTCGAAGTGGTTCGCCAGGTAGGAGAGGATGGAGAGGTTCTGCGCCTTGGCCGCCAGCAAGTCGGCGGGGGAGAGAGCCAGCACGCAGCTGAACACGAAGAAGAGCACGCTGACCACCATCATGATGTGGCTGCCGAGCAGGATGCGGTTGCACTTGCCATCCGCCCGCTCCCCGTAGCGCCGCTTGTTGTCCACCGCGAAGGAGGAGATGATGGGGGAGTGGTTGAAGGAGAACACCATCACCGGGATCGCCAGCCAGAGCGTCTTGATGAAGTCACCGCCAAAGGCCTCGGCCAGGGGCGGCGCCTCGCTGATGATGGCGCCGTTCCAGTGGGGCACCAGATAGAGGGCCAGCCCCATCAGGGCGATGACGAAGGGGAAGACCAGCACGCTCATCGCCTTGACGATGAAGTGGCCACCCAGGCGCACCACGGCCATCAGGGCGAGGATCAGCCCCAGGGCCAGCAGGGCCCGCGGCGGCGGTGTCATGTCCAACTGGTGCACCATCAGGCTCTCCACCGTGTTGGTGATGGCCACCGCATACATCAGCAAAATAGGGTAGATGGCGAAGAAGTAGAGCAGGGTGATGAGCTTGCCCGCCGCCTTGCCGAAGTGCTCCTCGACCACCTCTGTGATGTCCCCCTCCCGGGTCGAGCCGGAGAGGACGAAGCGGTTGAGGCCACGGTGGGCGAAGAAGGTGAGCGGCAGGGCCAGCACTGTCATGGCCAGCAGTGGCCAGAGACCGCCCACACCGGCATTGATGGGCAGAAACAGGGTGCCGGCACCGATGGCGGTGCCATAGAGTCCCAGCATCCACACCAGATCGGCCCTGCTCATGCTGCTGGCGCGCGCCCCCTGACGTGGCAGGCCGGCCTCTACTGCAATATTCATCTCGGACATGGGTCTTTCCTGTAGTTTGACAATCGAAATCTGGCACATGGCATACGCCACCTCGTTCCGACTCCCTGGAACCCTGTCTCCCTCCTGGATCCTGCCCGCATCCCGGGCCTGTCGCGGCAACATGCTGGCAACGGCGGGGGCAGGCAGAAGGGTCAGCGCTCATCGGCCGCCCGGGTCATTCACATCCCGTTAACCCCTGCCATGTCTATGGGGTCACTGTAAATTAAACGCCCGGCCAAACAATAGGTAAATTTTAAAGATTCAACAAAAGTTTGACCCAAATCGTATTTCCGGCGCCCTGGTTCACACTCTTGCCCCAAGGTTGTAAACCCGGGGTAAACCGAAGGCCGCTCCGGCGGCCATGGCCGCCGGACGTTAACAAGGTGTTTGCATCCTCGGCTTGGTGCGCCCGATTGTGCGCCGCCCTGCCCTGGCGTACCCTGTTCTTCCCATTTTTCGCTGGATCAACATGGCCATCACCCGCACCGATCTCGCCGAGCTGGCGGTGTTTGCCGCCGTCGCCCGCCACCAGAGTTTCAGCAAGGCCGCCCTCGAACTCGGGGTCTCGGCCTCTGCCCTCAGCCACAGCCTCAAGGGGCTGGAGACCCGGCTGGGGATACGCCTGCTCAACCGCAGCACCCGGGCCGTGGTGCCCACCGAGGCGGGTCAACGACTGCTCGAGGGGTTGCTGCCCACCCTCACCACCCTGGAGGAGGCCCTGGCGGAGCTGACCCGCCACGGCGACGAACCTGTGGGGCGCCTCAAGATCAGTGCCCCCCGCAGCGCCATCGACGAGCTGCTGACCCCTGTGCTCATCGACTATCTGGCGCGCTATCCGCGCATGCAGGTGGAGGTGGTGGAGCAGGAGCAGATGCCGCGCCTCATCGAGGATGGTTATGACGCCGCCATCTTCTATGGCGACCTGCTGCCCAAGGAGATGATCGCCGTGCCCATAGGGCCGCCCCAGCGCTACCTGGTGGTGGGCTCCCCCGCCTATCTGGCCGAGCACGGCACGCCGCAACACCCCAGGGATCTGACGCGCCATGCCTGCATCGGCTACCGGCTGACCCCCTCCCACCACTACCGCTGGGCCTTTGCCGGGGAGGAGGGAAGCCTGCTGGAGATAGAGGTGAGCGGGCCGCTGACCACCAGCACTCCCGCCCTCTATCTGGGGGCGGCCGAGGCGGGCCTGGGGCTGGCCTACTGCTATGAGGAGGAGGTGAGCGAGGCCCTGGCGGCGGGTCGGCTGGTGACTGTGCTGGCCGACTGGAGCCCCACCTTTGCCGGCTTCAATCTCTTCTATCCCAGCCGCCACCAGCTGGGCCACGGCCTGCGGGCCCTGATAGACATGTTGAAGGCCCACCATAGCCCGCGAAACTGATGAGCAATATTCATTAATCCATCAAATAAACACCGGATTATCAATGGAAAGCTAAGAATCTACACTGTGGCTTCGATCCCCGACCCGGCAGAAGCACAGATATGTCAGCCTATTTCATTCGCCGTCAGCGGGCCATGACCCGCCGTTTCTGGGGCTATGCCCTCCCCTCCATCATGGCCATGCTGGTCTCCGGCGCCTATTACCTGGTGGATGGCATCTTCGTCGGCCACTATGTGGGGGCCGCCGGTCTCGCCGGGATCAACCTGGTCTACCCGGTCATCATGGTGCTGATCGGCCTCGCCGCCATGGTTGCCATGGGGGCGGCGACCGCCATCTCCCTCCAGCAGGGGGCCAGAAACCTCGCCCTGGCCCGTCAGGCCCTGGTCAATGCGTTCTGGCTGCTGGGGCTGCTGGGGGCCCTGGCTCCGCTGCTGCTGCACCATTGGCACACCGACATCCTGCTGGCCCTGGGCATAGCACCGGATACCGAGACCTGGCAACAGGCCAGCGACTACCTCGGCTGGATAGGAGGCGGCACCCTGCTGCTGGCCAGCAACCTGGCGGTGCCCTATCTGCTGCGCAACGACGGTCGCCCCCGCCTCGCCATGGTACTGGTGAGCTGCGGCGCCCTGCTCAACATACTGCTCAACTACATCATGGTCGGCCGCCTGGGGCTGGGGCTGGTGGGCACGGCCCAGGCCACCCTCATCTCGGAAGGGGTGGTCAGCCTGCTTGGCCTTGGCTATTTCTTTAGCTCCCACGCCAGGCTGCGCCTCTCATGGCGCCAGCTGGTGCCCAGCTTCCCGGCCATGCCCAAGCTGTTGTTCACAGGGCTGCCGAGCCTGATCGCCCAGTTCAACCTGGGGCTGCTGCTGCTGCTGCACAACAGCCAGCTGATGGTGTACGGCTCGGTCAAGGATCTGGCGGGCTTTACCGTGGCCGGTTACACCGAGGCGGTGTTCATCGTGATCCTGCAGGGGCTGGCGTTTGGCATCCAGCCCCTCATCAGCCAGGCGGCGGGGGCCGGGCGCCATCGGGATCTCAGCTTCCTGATGGCCATGGGGCTCAACGTGGCGCTGCTCTACGGGGTGGCGGTCTGGCTGCTGGTCCAGCTGCTGCCGCAACCTGTGGCCATGCTCTACACCGGCAGCCAGGATGACGAGCTGCTCGCCGCCGCCGTTCGCAGCCTGACCCTGAATCTGGCGGCCATTCCCCTGGAAGGGGTCATCATGTTCGGCATAGTGCTGCTGCAATCCATGGCGCGCACCCGTCAGGCCCTGGTCATCTCGGCCGCCAAGACGGCGCTGCTGCTGCCCCTCATCTTCCTGCTGCCGCTCTGGTGGGGCCGCGACGGCGTGCTGCTGGCCCAGCCCGCGACCGTGCTGCTGCTGACCCCGCCGCTCTGCTGGCTGTTGTGGCGGGAGTGGCGTCGCCTCGCGCAGGCCAAGCCCCTCCGCCGCCAGCACAGCCACGCCCTGGCCAGGGGGGAGCGGTTCGCCTCGACCGATCTCGGCTGACGGCTGAGGCTGCGTGGTGAACTGCCCCTCCCCTTATGTACGTTAACGAACAGACAGCCCCCTTCCCCTCCCCCATAGTCTCAGTGTTGCCAGCCCCCTTCCCCTGCGTTTGTCAGGCCGGGGGCGCGGCGACCCATCGCGGTTGCCGGCCCGGGAGCCCATAGCCCCGGCACAACGGCAGCCCCCCCTTGCCCGTGACCAGGGCGGGGTTTTCACTTCATCCGGCATGCCGATGACAGCAGCCCCGTCACCCCTTGCCTGCGAGGATTGCCCATGTCCCAACGGCCATGCAGTGGCGGCTCTGCCCCCGCCCTGAACGAGCAGGAGAGGGCCCATGAATGAGTGGTTAGCCGGACGGCTTGGCGTGCATAGCCCCACCGGCCCCTGGCAGAGCAAGGAGCCCATTCGTGAAGAGCTGTTCGGCATAGAGCGGCTGGAACTCCATGCCACTACCCTGGCCGAGGCGCAGCCGGTGACGGCGACCCCCATCTCTGTGCCCTCCCTGCATCTGCGGCTCAAGGCCAACGAGGCAGTGCTCTCTCGCGCCTACCGGAGCAGCGCCGCCGAGCTCGAGCTGGGTCATGATCTGACCCACGCGGCCGAGTGGTTCCTCGACAACTATCACCTGGTGGAGGCCCAGCTCTACGAGATCCGCAGCAGCCTGCCCGGCGGTTACTACCGTCAGTTGCCCAAGCTCGCCGCCGGCCCCTTCGCGGGCTACCCCAGGGTCTTTGGCATCGCCTGGGCCTTCATCGCCCACAACGACAGCCACTTCGACGCCGAAATCCTGAGCCGCTTCATCCTCGCCTATCAGCGCGTGCAGCCCCTGACCATAGGGGAGCTCTGGGCCGTGCCCATCACCCTCAGGATCGTGCTCATTGAAAACCTGCGCCGCCTGGTGGAGCAGATCACCCTGGCCCAGCAGATCAGAGCCGATGCCGATGCCCTCTGCACCCGGCTGCTCGTGGAGGGCTGCGCCGATTCGGCGCTGAGCGAGGACATCGCCTCCCGGGCGAGCGGCCCCCTCTCCGAGCTGTTTGCCGCCCAGCTGGTCAAGCAGCTGCGGGATCAGGATCCCAACACCACCCCGGCCCTCGGCTGGCTGGAGGCGCGCCTCACCCGGCAAGGGGTGTCGGTGGAGGAGGTGGTGCTCCATGCCCAGCAGCGCCAGGGCGCCTCCAACGTCACCATTCGCAACGTCATCACCAGCATGCGCCTCATCTCCGGCATGGACTGGAACGAGCTCGTCGAGGGGATGAGCCTGGTGGATCATCGACTGCGCGCCGAGAGCCGCTTTGCCGAGATGGACTTCCCCACCCGCAATCTCTATCGCCAGGCCATAGAGCAGCTGGCCCGCTACTCCGACCAGGATGAACTGGCGGTCACGGCCCGCGTCTTGACCGCGACCCGGCTCCCTTCCGGGCAGGAGCAGGACGAGATCCGGCGAAGGGCAGAGGATCCCGGCTATCACCTGATCGCCGAGGGGCGGCCCGCCCTCGAGGCCGCGCTCGGCTTTCGCCCCCCGCTGCGCCTTCGCCTGCACCGTTTTTATGCCCGGCTCGGCATCCAGGGGTACATCGGCATCATCGCCCTGCTGACCCTATTGCTGCTGGCCCTGAGCCACGCCCTGCTGGTCTCCCCAGACGAACCCGGCCCACTCTGGCTCTTTCTGCTGTTTGCCATCCTGCCGGCCAATGCCGTGGCTCTGGCCCTGGTCAACTACCTCATCAGCTGCCGCCTGGTCCCCAGACCGCTGCCCGCCATGGATCTCAGCCACGGCATCCCGTCCTCGCTACGCACCCTGGTGGTCATGCCGACCCTGCTGGTGTCGCCATCCGAGCTGCTGGCCCAGATCGAGCAGCTGGAGGTGCATCATCTGTCCGGGGTGGGTGGCGATCTCAGCTTTGCCCTGCTCAGCGACGGTGTGGATGCGCAGCAAGAGCGGCAGCCGGGAGATGAAGCCCTGCTGGCGGTGGCGCGCCAGGCCATCGCCCGGCTCAACGAAAAATATGGCCCTGGCCCCTCGGGGGATCGCTTCTGGCTGCTCCATCGCCACCGCAGGTTCAACCCGGGCGAGGGGTGCTGGATGGGATGGGAGCGCAAGCGGGGCAAGCTCTGCGAGCTGAATCGCTTGCTGCGCGGCGCCACGGATACCAGCTTCATGGCGATGGACGGCGAGCCCCCCGCCATCCCCCAGGGAGTACGCTATGTCATCACCCTGGACGCGGATACCCGCCTGCCGCGCGATGCCGCCAGTCGGCTGATTGGCAAGATGGCCCATCCCCTCAATCACGCCCACCTCGATGCGGGGCGCCAGCGCGTCACCCATGGCTACGGCATACTGCAGCCCCGGGTCACCCCCTCGCTGCCCCTGGGTCAGGACGGCTCCTACTATCAGCGGCTCTATTCGGGACCCGGTGGCATGGATCCCTATGCCGCCACCGTCTCCGACATCTATCAGGATCTGTTCGGGGAGGGATCCTTCACCGGCAAGGGCATCTATGACGTGGATGCCTTCAGCGCCGCCCTGGCCGGACGGGTGCCGGACAACCGCCACCTGAGCCATGACCTGTTCGAGGGGATCTTTGCCCGGGCGGGTCTGGCCTCGGACATCGAAGTCGTCGAGGAGTTTCCCTCCCGCTATGATGTCAGCGCCAAGCGCCAGCATCGCTGGACCCGAGGTGACTGGCAGCTGCTCGCCTGGATCTGCCAGCGCCAGCGCGGGCAGGAGGCCCTGCCCCTCATCGGACGCTGGAAGATGTTTGACAACCTCTGCCGCTCCCTGCTGGCGCCGAGCACCTTGCTGGCCCTGCTGGTCGGCTGGCAACTGCCCCTCGCCGCCGCGGCACTGGCGAGCCTCTTGCTGCTCGCCACCCTGGCACTGCCCATTTTCCTGCCCCTTGTCGTTACCCTGCTCCCCCGCAAGCGCGAGATCTTGTGGCGCCACTACCTCGGCATGGTCGGCCAGCACCTGCAACGGGCCTTCATGCAGGCCCTGCTCAGCCTGGTGTTTCTGACCGATCAGGCCTGGCGCATGACGGATGCCATAGTGCGTACCCTGTTTCGCCTCTCCCTCTCCCACCGCCATCTGCTGGAGTGGACCACCTCGGCCCAGAGCTCGGGGTCGCCGCGCCTGAGCTGCGCCGGGTTTTATCGACTGATGGCGGCCGGGGTGGCGCTCGGGCTGGGGGTCTGCACCCTCACCCTGCTGAGCGTCCCCGCCGTCTGGCCTCTGGTGCTGCCCGTCGGCCTGCTCTGGCTGCTGGCCCCCCTGGCGGCGTACTGGACCAGCCGCCCCCGCTACCTCACCAGGCAGAGGCGCTGCCCCCCCGCGGATGCCACAGCGCTGCGTCTGGTCGCCCGCCAGACCTGGCGCTATTTCGAAACCTTCGTCACCGATCTCGACAACCAGCTGCCGCCGGACAACTTTCAGGAGAGCCCCCTCGAGGTCATCGCCCATCGCACCTCCCCCACCAACATGGGGCTCTACCTGCTCTCCATCCTGGCGGCCAATGATTTTGGCTGGGCAGGGCGCGGAGCCACCCTCAAGCGGCTGGAAGACACCCTGGCCGTGATGCAGCGTCTGCCCCGCTTCAGGGGTCACTTCTTCAACTGGTACGATACCCGCAGTCTGCTCACCCTGGAGCCGGCCTATGTCTCCTCGGTGGACAGCGGCAACCTGGCCGGTCACCTGCTGGTGGTGGCCACCGGCTGCGAGCGCTGGCAGCGAGAAGGAAATGACGGCGCCATATGCAGCGGCATCCTGGATACCTGTCGCCTGGCGCAAGAGGCATTGCAGGCCTACGCCACGGGAGAGGGCGCCCCGGCGCAGGGGCTCGCCGCCTGCCTCAAGGAGATCCGTGGCCAGCTCGCCCGCCCGGTATCGGCGACGCACCTGCTCCCGGTGCTCGCCCGGCTGACGGCGCAGGCCTGCGCCACGGCACACCATATGGGTCTGAATGAGGATCCCATGGCGGGGGGCGATCTCCTCTTCTGGCTCGAGGCCCTCAAACGGGTGGTGGCCGAGCACCTGCAGGATCAGGCCGCCGCCCCCGACATGCGCCAGCGGCGGCTGCAGGCCCTGGCACTGCAGGCCCGCAGTCTCGCCATGGGGATGGATTTCGCCTTCCTGCTCAATGGTGAGCGCAAGCTGCTCTCCATCGGTTACTCCCTCTCCGACAACCGGCTCGACGGCAGCTGTTATGATCTGCTCGCCTCGGAGGCGAGGCTCGCCAGCCTGTTTGCCATCGCCAAGGGAGATGTTGTCACCAATCACTGGTTTCGGCTGGGACGGGCGGCAACCCCCCTGGGCGCCGGTGCCGCCCTCATCTCCTGGTCGGGATCCATGTTCGAGTATCTGATGCCCTCCCTGGTGATGCGGGCCCCCATCGGCTCTCAGCTCGAGCAGACCAACCGCCTCATCGTCGACGCCCAGATCCACTACGGCCGTGCCCTCGGCATCCCATGGGGCATCTCCGAGTCCGCTTACAACGCCAGGGACATGGAGTTCACCTACCAGTACTCCAACGTCGGTCTCCCCCAGCTCGCCCTCAAGCGCGGCCTGGCCGAGGACAGGGTGGTCGCCCCCTACGCCACCGGGCTGGCCGCCATGGTCAACCCGGGGGCGGCCCTGGCAAACTTCCAGCGCCTGGCCGCCATGGGGGGATGCGGTCGCTACGGCTTCTACGAGGCCCTCGACTTCACCCCCTCACGCCTGCCCGACAACCAGCAGGTGGCCGTCGTGCAAAACTACATGGCCCACCACCAGGGGATGACCATAGTCGCCCTCGCCAATGCCCTGCTCGGGGGGCAGATGCGCGCCCGCTTTCATGAAGACCCCATCATCCAGGCTTGCGAGCTGCTGCTGCAGGAGCGGATCCCCCAGGACATGGCCATCGTCCGGCCCCACGCCGCCGAGATAAAGGCCTCCCTCACCCAGAGCGGGTTCGAGGTGAGTTCGGTGCGCCGCCTGCCGGCGTCCAGACAGGGGGCACCGGTCACCCACCTGCTCTCCAATGGCCGCTACAGCGTCATGGTCACCGGGGCGGGGGCGGGTTACAGCCGCTGGGGCAACATCGCCATCACCCGCTGGCAGGAGGACGCCACCCGGGATCACTGGGGCTCCTTCCTCTTCCTCCATGATCTCCAGAGCGGCGAGACCTGGTCCCCCAGCGCTCACCCGCTGGGCAGCTCGGATCCGAAGGGGGAGGTGATTTTCGCCGAGGATCGCGCCCAGTTCATTCATCATCAGGATCGCCTGACCACCACCCTGGAGGTGCTGGTCTCCGGTGAGACGGACGGGGAAGTGCGGCGCATCTCCCTGAGCAACCGTGGCCGCAGCCTGCGCCGCATCGAGCTCACCTCCTATGCCGAGGTGGTGCTGACCACGCCGGAAGCGGATCGGGCCCACCCGGCCTTCAGCAAACTCTTTGTGGTCACCGAATACCTGGCCGAGTTGGGGGCCCTGATCGCCACCCGGCGGCCCAGAGCCCCCGAGGAGGAGGCGATCTGGGCCGCCCACTTCATCATGGTCGAGGAGCAGGCGGACGGTCCCCTGCAATATGAATCCGACAGGGCGCGATTCATCGGTCAGGGCCGCACCCTGGCCAGTGCCCACGCCTTGCAGCCCAAGGTGCCCCTCTCCAACACCACGGGCACCGTGCTTGACCCCATCTTCTCCCTGCGCCAGCGGGTCCAGGTTCTGCCCGGCGGCAGCACCCATGTCGCCTTCTGGACCCTGGTGGCCTCCTCACGGCCGGCGCTGCTCGATCTCATCGATCAGCACCACAACCGCCACGCCTTTCAGCGGGCCAAGACGCTGGCCTGGACTCAGGCCCAGGTGCAGTTGCACCACCTCAACATCCAGCCCTCAGACGGAGCCAACTTCCAGCGGCTGGCCGCCCCCCTGCTCTATGCCGATGCCAGGTTTCGCGCCCCCTCCCGCACCATCGGCGAGGGACTGATGCGGCAATCGGCCCTCTGGCAACAGTCCATCTCGGGGGATCTGCCCATCATGCTGCTGCGCATCGACGATGTGGAGGATCTGGCCCAGGTGCATGAACTGCTGCTGGCCCACGAGTATCTGAGGATGAAGCGCCTGGCGGTGGATCTGGTGATCATGAACGAGCACGCCTCCACCTATGTGCAGGATCTGCAAAACGGCATCGACACCGCCGTGCGCGGCAGCCAGTCCCGGCCGCGCTTCCACTCCGAGCTGGCCCAGGGATCCGTCTACACGGTGCGCCGAGACCTGATGAGCGGCGAGCTGTGCGAGCTGCTGTACGCCGCGGCCCGCGTCGTGCTGACAGCGCGCCGCGGCACCCTGCAAGAGCAGCTCGCCCGCCTCAAGGAGCCCCCCCAGCACGCCCCATTGGCGGCGCCCCCCAGAGCGCGCCACGCCGGCGCCATCAAGCATGCCCATCACCCCGAGCTGGAGTGCTTCAACGGCCTGGGGGGATTTGCCAGGGAGGGGCGCGAATACGTCACCCTGCTCAGCGGCGAGCAGACCACCCCGGCCCCCTGGCTCAACGTGATTGCCAACCCCGGCTTTGGCTTCCAGGCCTCTGCCCAGGGCAGTGGTTACACCTGGGCCGACAACAGCAAGGAGAATCAGCTGACCCCCTGGTCCAATGATCCGGTGACCGACCCGGTCGGCGAGGCCATATACATTCGCGATGAAGAGACCCGGGCGCTGTGGAGCCCCACCGCCCAGCCCATCCGCGACGGGGGCCAGTATGTCGCCCGCCATGGCTTTGGCTACAGCCGCTTCGAGCACCAGGCCCACGGCATCCACAGCGAGCTGCTGCAATACGTGCCGGTGGCGGATCCCGTCAAGATCTCCCGCCTGACGCTGCACAACCTGACCAACACGCCCCGCCGACTCGCCATCACCTGCTATGCGGAGTGGGTGCTGGGTCCATCCCGCGCGGTCAGCGCCCCCTTCATCACCACCCGGATCGACGAGCGGACCGGGGCCATGCTGGCCCGCAATCCCTGGAACGGGGCCTTCCCCGAGCGGGTGGCCTTCCTCGACCTTGGCGGCCGGCAGACCAGCTGGACCGGGGATCGCAGCGAATTTATCGGGTACCAGGGCCAGCTCGCCGCCCCGGCGGCGCTGCTTGGTGATCATCCCCTGTCCGGCAGCACCGGGGCTGGCATGGATCCTTGCTCGGCGCTGCAGACTCACGTCGAGCTGGCCCCTGGCCAGCGGCTGGAGATCCTGGTGCTGCTCGGCCAGGGGGCCTCGGCCGAGCAGGCCGCTGAGCTCATACTGCGCTATCGCCAGGATCTCGATGAGGTACTGGAGCAGGTCGAAGGCCAATGGCGGGGGCTGCTCGGCGCCGTGCAGGTCAAGACGCCGGACAGGGCCATGGACATCATGCTCAACGGCTGGCTGCTCTATCAGACCCTGGCCTGCCGGATCTGGGCCCGCTCCGCCTTTTATCAGGCGGGCGGGGCCTATGGTTTTCGCGATCAGCTGCAAGACGGCATGGCCCTGGGATTCGCCGCTCCCGAGGCGACCCGGCAACATCTGCTGCGGGCGGCGGCTCGCCAGTTTGTGGAGGGGGACATGCAGCACTGGTGGCTGCCGCACTCCGGCCTGGGGGTGCGCACCCGCATCTCGGATGACAGGGTCTGGCTGGCCCTCGCCACGGCCACCTATGTGCGCAGCAGCGCCGATGACGGCATCCTCGAGGAGAGGATCCCCTTCCTGGATGGTCCGCCCCTTGGGCCGGATCAGCAGGATGCCTTCTTCCTGCCCCAGGTCGGCGAGGAGGTCGCCTCCCTCTATGAGCACTGTGCCCGCGCCCTGGATCAGGCCATGGCGCTCACCGGCAGCCTGGGGCTGCCGCTCATGGGGTCGGGGGACTGGAACGATGGCATGAACCGGGTCGGCAGTGGCGGCAAGGGCGAGAGCGTCTGGCTCGGCTGGTTGCTGCTGCGCACCATAGCGCTGTTCGCCCCCCTGGCCCGGGCCCGTCACGACGACCGCGCCGAGCGCTGGCTGGCCCATGCCGAGCGGGTCGGCGCCGCCCTGGAACAAACCGCCTGGGATGGCGCCTGGTATCGCCGGGCCACCTTCGACGACGGCAGCTGGTTGGGGTCAAATGAGAGTCATGAGTGCCAGATAGATGCCATCGCCCAATCCTGGGCCGTCCTCTCGGGCGCCGCCGACCCGGTCCGGGCCAGGATGGCCATGCAATCCCTGGCGCACCATCTCATCCGCGACGATGAGGGCCTCTGCCTGCTGTTTCGCCCCCCATTCGATACCCTGACCCAGGATCCGGGCTACATTCGCGGCTATCCCCCCGGGCTTCGCGAGAATGGCGGCCAGTACACCCATGCCGCCGTCTGGGCCATCCTGGCCTTCGCCCGCCTGGGGGAGGCAGACAAGGCCCATGGGCTCTTCAACCTGCTCAACCCCATCCACCACGCCCGGGATCCGGCGGCGGTCGAGCGCTACAAGGTGGAGCCCTATGTCATGGCGGCGGACATCTACTCGGTCGCGCCGCACACCGGGCGGGGTGGCTGGACCTGGTACACGGGGGCGGCTGGCTGGATGTACCAAGCGGGACTGGAGGGCATCTTGGGGATCCGTCGCGAGGGGGAGTGGCTGCTCATCGACCCCGCCCTGCCGACCCACTGGCCGGGATACAGGGTGGAGATCGCCCTGGCGGAGTGCCAGATCATCATAGAGGTGAGCGCCGAGCCCCTGTGCGAGCAGGCGGCAGGCACGGTGCGACTCGATGGCGTGCTCCAGCCCCCCCGTGGCTATCCGCTGCGGGTGCCCCTCCATGGTCAGCACAGGGTCGAGATCATCCTGGGGGAGTGAGGGAAACCAGATCAGGGCTTGGACAGATAGGGCAGCAGCCGGTCCGTCTCGGCCTTCACCACCCCATAGCATTCGCAGCAGAGCTGCTCCAGCCTGGGCCTGTCCAGCACTGTGATGTGACCACGGCGGTACTCGATCACCCCCAGTTTTTGCAGCTTGCTCGCCGCCTCCGTCACCCCTTCACGCCGAACCCCCAGCATGTTGGCGATCAGCTCCTGGGTCATGGAGAGCTTGTCGCCAGAGAGCCTGTCGAGGGAGAGCAGCAGCCAGCGGCAGAGCTGCTGATCGATGGAGTGGTGACGATTGCACACCGCCGTCTGGGCCATCTGGGTCAAGAGCGCCTGGGTGTAGCGCAGCACCAGGTGGAGCATGTCGCCATGGAGGTTGAATTCGGTCTTCAGCAACTGCCCCTTCAGGCGATAGGCATGGCCTGCACTCTGCACCAGGGCGCGGCTGGTGGTGCTTTCGCCCCCCATGAACAGGGCTACCCCGATCAGCCCCTCGTTACCCACCACGGAGATCTCCGCCGAGGCGCCATTCTTCATCACATAGAGCAGGGAGACGATGCAGTCGATGGGGAAATAGACATGGCGCAGGGCATCACCAGATTCATACAAGACCTTCCCGAGCGGGAGTTCGATATATTCCAGATGGGGCAAGAGGCGCGAATAGACTTCGGGCGGCAAGGCTGCCAGCAGATGATTCAGTTGCGGGTGATGTTCAGACATATCTCGTTCTCCACGCTGGGCTAAACACTGACATGCCACCCGCCGCTATTCATCACTCCCGCCTATCCCGCCATGGCGAGAGTGACATCTCCGGCGCAGCGCCATATCAGCAGACATAACAGGGCGTCTGGGAGCCGCTATTTTCATTCGCAATCATCGGCACCTATGTGCCCTAACGTACCGACACCATACTCTGAATGGCTCATATTCCTATAACGCTCATCCATCATAAACACTGGGCGTCATGGCACGGGTATTGGCTGCCACAAATCAGAATAGGCTGTCAGACATCATTCAGCGATATATGCATGGCCGCCATGGTTAACGTCCTGTTCGCCTGTAACTGAATGAAGAGGCCCCCACGCCACACCTGTCAACGTCCCCCGGCAATCACAGAGACCGAATACGGAGCAATATGATGAATACACCTGACAAGAGTGCCCCTCTCACCAAGAGTGACGGGGCAACCGCTTCGGCGGCGAAATCGAAAGAGGCGAGCGGTGCCAGCATCAACCCCACAGTGGCGCACATGACCCAGAACACCCATGAGGTGGTGGACAAGCTGGCCGAGGCCGCTAATTCCACCGCCAGCACCTTCAACGAGAAGGGGCGGGATTTGAAAGAGGCGAGGGTCACCTACCTCAAGAAACTCCGCACTCACATCAATCACAACCCGGTGGGAAGTATTGCTCTGGCAGTCGTCATCGGCTTTTTCATCAGCTGGTTGCTGATACTGATCTTCTAACGCAATAAAAACCCCCGGGCCGAATCAATCTGGCCTGGGGGTGCTATTGGTTTCATGGCAAAACGAGCTGTGACAATGCTGTTATGTGCGCACTTTTGCCGATCCTCATCGGCGCCGCCGACTGTTTCCTGCCCAGAGGCAGGCGCTTTTTCCCCATTCATGCAGCGGCTCAAACGGGGCTTCAGCGGGGGATCCCACCCTGACGGTGAGTAATGCCTTGGCCATATTATTCCCCCGCCACCTTTATCCCCGGGTCATTTCAGGCGCAGGTCATTCTTGACCGAGGTGACGCCATCGACCTCCCTCGCCACCGCACCGGCCCTGGAGATACTCGCCTCGGAGCGAACGAAACCACTCAGTTGCACCACTCCTTTAAAGGTCTCCACGCTGATCTCGGAGGATTTAAGCTCGGGGTCGGAGAAGATGGCGGCCATGACTTTCGTCGTCACGACGGAGTCATCAAAATACTCCCCCGTCCCTTCCTGGTTGGCCGTGGATCCACAGCCAACCACCACTGCGGATAGCAATACCATGGCGGCAGCGGTCTTGATAATGCGATTGAGAGCTTTCATAGCGAGTTCGACTCCAGCTAGGGTGAAAGAGACCAATGAGCCGGGTACACAGACGAGTACATGGCCATTGCCTCCTGTCAAACCGCTCAACAGGCGGTGGCACAGGGTGCAATCTGGCAGAGACACTGGTAGTAAATTCATATCTTAAATGCTCAGGCTATGCCTGTTCCTTCTCCCCGTCTGTACGCTGGCGTACAAAGGGCGAAGCCGGGCCGATCCCCTCTGTGACTCCGGCTGACAGAGGGCCAGATCAGAAGCCAGCGCCATGATTCACGTCCGAACCGGCCCATTGGACAAACGCGGCCCATGCAAAAGGCCCCCGCATGGGCGGGGGCCTTCGACAACACCTGGACGGCGAGGGCTTAGCAGTAGCCGTAGCCCAGCAGGCGCTGGTAGCGCTGCTCCAGCAGTTGCTCGCTATCGAGCGGTCGCAGGGCATCCAGATCCTGCTTGATGCGGGCCTTGAGGCGCTCGGCCATCAGGGGCACGTCGCGGTGGGCGCCGCCGAGGGGCTCCTCGACGATGCTGTCGATGAGCTTGAGCTCCTTCAGGCGCTGGGCGGTGATGCCCATGGCATCGGCGGCCACCGGCGCCTTGTCGGCGCTCTTCCACAGGATGGAGGCGCACCCTTCCGGCGAGATGACGGAGTAGGTGGAGTACTGCAGCATGTTGACCCGATCGCCGACGCCGATGGCGAGCGCGCCGCCGGAGCCACCTTCACCGATCACGGTGCAGACCACGGGCACGGTCAGACCGGCCATGACTTTCAGGTTGCGGGCGATGGCCTCGGACTGGCCGCGCTCCTCGGCCCCCACGCCCGGATAGGCACCCGGGGTATCGATGAAGGTGATGATCGGCATCTTGAAACGCTCGGCCATCTCCATCAGGCGCATGGCCTTGCGGTACCCTTCCGGGCGCGGCATGCCGAAGTTGCGCTTGATCTTCTCCTTGGTCTCGCGACCCTTCTGCTGACCAATCACCATCACGGGCTCGCCGTCCAGACGGGCGATGCCGCCGACGATGGCCTTGTCATCGGCATAGGCGCGATCGCCGGCCAGCTCGTCGAAGTCGGTGAAGATCTGCTCGATGTAGTCGAGGGTGTAGGGACGCTGAGGATGACGCGCCATCTGGGAAACCTGCCAGGCCCCCAGATCGCCGAAGATCTTCTTGGTCAGCTCTTCGTTTTTCTTCTCCAGCCGACGAATGTCCTCATTGAGATCGACGGCACTGTTGTGCTCACTCACATGGCGGAGTTCATCGATCTGCGCCTGCAACTCGGCAATCGGCTGTTCAAAATCCAGAAAAAGACTCATAGGGCCTATAGATCCTCTAATCAAAAACCAATTCCACCCGCTCTCGTCCCAGCAGGACGCGCAAGTCATCTATCAGTTGATCGGTGGGCGTCACCCGCCACTCGGTACCAAGGGTCAGTCGCACCCGGGAGCCGGGGCGCCGATAGTGTACCTGAACCGGACAGACTCCGGCACGGGCGGGTTCCAAAATCTCGTTAAAACGCTGAAAAAAGCGTTCATCTATCCGTTGTTCGTCGAGGAAAATGCGGATCGCTCTGGCGAATCGTTCCCTCGCATCATTGATATCCAGTACTTCACGGGCCGACATTTTAAGGCCACCGGAGAAGTCATCAAAGCTGACCTGTCCAGAAACCACCAAAATACGGTCTTTTTGCATCAATTCTTCGTACTTTTCCAGCGCTTCGCTGAACAGGGTCACGTCCAGACGCCCGGATCTGTCGTCCAGGGTGAAGATCCCCATCTTGTTGCCGCGCTTGGTCACCATGCTGCGTGCCGCGATCACCAGCCCGGCCGCCGTGGTGACCGTATCGCGGGAGGTGGGGTGCAGGTCGCACAGCCGCCCCGAGGTGTAGCGCCGCAACTCGCCGCTGTACTGGTTGATGGGGTGACCGGTCAGGTAAAGGCCGAGGGTCTCGCGCTCCCCCTCCAGCCAGACCTTGTCGGGCCAGTGGGGCACGTTGGCGAATGCCTTCTTGACGTCATCTATCTCCTGGGTCAGCACCCCGAACATGTCCACCTGGCCGAACGCCTGGGCCTTGGCATGCTGCTCGGCGGCGCGCATGGCTTCTTCCAGGGTCGCCATCAGGGCGGCGCGGTGGGGGCCGAGCCGGTCCATGGCGCCGGAGTAGATGAGTTTCTCCATCACCCGCTTGTTGATCTTCTTGATGTCGACCCGGTTGCAGAAATCGAACAGATCCCGGAAGGGGCCGTCCTGATCCCGGGCGCTGAGGATGGCGTCGATGGGCCCTTCCCCCACCCCCTTCACCGCGCCTATGCCATAGACGATGTGGCCGTCCTCGTTGACGCTGAAGCGGTAGCGGCCCGTGTTCACGTCCGGCGGTATCACGGTGAGCCCCATGCGCTGACACTCGTCCACTAGCGTCACTATCTTGTCGGTGTTGTCCATGTCGGCGGTCATCACCGCCGCCATGAACTCGGCCGGGAAGTGGGTCTTGAGCCAGAGGGTCTGGTAGGAGACCAGGGCATAGGCGGCGGAGTGGGACTTGTTGAAGCCGTAACCGGCGAATTTCTCCACCAGATCGAAGATCTTCATCGCCAGCTCGCCGTCGACGCCGTTCTTGACCGCCCCCTCCTCGAAGCCGGCCCGCTGCTTGGCCATCTCCTCGGGTTTCTTCTTGCCCATGGCCCGGCGCAGCATGTCCGCCCCACCCAGGGTGTAGCCCGCCAGGGTCTGGGCTATCTGCATCACCTGCTCCTGATAGAGGATGATGCCGTAGGTGGGCTCCAGTATGGGTTTGAGGCTCTCGTGCTGCCACTTCTCGTCCGGGTAGGAGATGGCTTCTTTACCGTGCTTTCGCTCGATGAAGTTGTCCACCATGCCGGACTGGAGCGGGCCCGGACGAAACAGGGCCACCAGGGCGATCATGTCTTCGAAGCAGTCTGGCTGCAGCCGCTTGATCAGATCCTTCATGCCGCGGGATTCGAGCTGGAACACTGCCGTGGTCTCGAAGCGCTGCAACAGATCGAACGACTTCTTGTCGTCGATGGGGATGGCGGCGATGTCGACCGGCGGCTTGCCCTCCTTGGCAAGGCGCGGGTTGATCATGCCCAGCGCCCAGTCGATGATGGTCAGCGTTCGCAGCCCCAGGAAGTCGAACTTGACCAGGCCCGCGTACTCCACGTCGTTCTTGTCAAACTGGGTGACCGGGTGCTGGCCCTCACTGTCGCAATAGAGGGGCGCAAAATCGGTGATCTTGGTGGGGGCGATCACCACGCCACCGGCGTGCTTGCCGGCGTTGCGGGTGATCCCCTCCAGCCGGCGCGCCATGTCGATGAGGTCTTTGACCTCCTCGTCCTGCTCGTAGAGTTCCGGCAGCTTGGGCTCGGCCTCGAACGCCTTGGCCAGCGTCATGCCCGGATCCGGCGGAATGAGTTTGGAGATGCGATCCACGAAGCCGTAGGGGTGACCCAGCACCCGGCCTACGTCCCGCACCACCGCCTTGGCCGCCATGCTGCCGAAGGTGATGATCTGGGACACCGCATCCCGGCCATACATGTCGGCCACGTGGTCGATCACCTCGTCGCGCCTGTCCATGCAGAAATCGACGTCGAAGTCGGGCATGGAGACCCGCTCCGGGTTCAGGAAGCGTTCGAACAGGAGATCAAACTCCAGCGGATCCAGATCGGTGATCTTGAGGGCGTAGGCCACCAGGGAGCCCGCCCCCGAGCCCCGACCCGGCCCCACCGGAATGCCGTTGTCCTTGGACCACTGGATAAACTCCATCACGATGAGGAAGTAACCCGGGAAGCCCATCTGGTTGATCACCTTGAGCTCTATGTCGAGGCGCTCGTCGTACTCGCCGCGCTTGGTGGCGCGCACCTCTGGGTCCGGGAACAGGAAGGCGAGCCGATCCTCCAGCCCCTCCTTGGACTTCATCACCAGGAACTCTTCGGTGGTCATGTCGCCGGTGGGGAAGTTGGGCAGGAAGTATTCGCCCAGGCGCACCGTCACGTTGCAGCGCTTGGCGATCTCCACCGTGTTCGCCAACGCCTCCGGGATGTCGGCGAACAGCTCGGCCATCTCGGCCTGGCTGCGCAGATACTGCTTGGGGCTGTAGTTGCGCGGCCGGCGCTTGTCCGCCAGGGTGTAGCCGTCGTGGATGGCGACCCGGATCTCGTGGGCATCGAAGTCTTCGGCCTCGAGGAACACCACCTCGTTGGTGGCCACCACCGGCAGGTCGAACTCGGTGGCAATCGCCACCGCCATGTGCAGGTAGACCTCCTCATCCGGGCGCTCGGTGCGCAGCAGCTCCAGGTAATAGGCATCGGGGAAATGGGTCTGGTAGAAGGCGAGACAGGTCTCCGTCATCTGCCGGTTGCCCTTGAGCAGGAACTTGCCCACGTCACCCTCGCGCCCGCCGGACAGCACTATCACCCCCTTGGCGTGCTCGCCAAGCCAGGCCTTGTCGATGACGGGCTTGTCCTGGACATGACCGCGCTGATAGGCCCGGGAGATGAGCAGGGTGATGTTCTGGTAGCCCTCGTTGTCCATGGCCAGCAGGGTGAGGCGAAACAGCTCGTCGCCGAGATCGCTGCTCTGCACCCAGAAGTCGGCCCCGACGATGGGCTTGATCCCCTTGCCGTGGGCCGTGCCGTAGAAGCGCACCAGGCCGCACATGTTGACCTGATCGGTCAGGGCCAGGGCGCCCTGGCCATCGGCGGCGGCGGCTGCCACGATGGGGCCTATCTTCTGCAGTCCGTCGACCATGGAGAAATCGGAATGCACGCGCAGATGGATAAAGCTAGGCTCGGCCATGGTCACCTCTTGGGTTGGCTGAAGAGAGAGTCAATTGCATCATGAGTGAGGGGCCGGCTCACTCCTGCCCGAGCGCCCGGCGCACCGGCTTGAAGCTCTGCCGATACTCGGGCAGGGGGCCGCGTTCGACCAAGATGGCAAGGTGCTCCGCGGTCGGGTAGCCCTTGTGGCGGGCGAAACCGTACTCGGGATGGCGGCCATCCAGTTCGGTCATCTCGGCGTCCCGGGTCACCTTGGCCAGGATCGAGGCGGCGCTGATGGCGGCCACCAGGCTGTCCCCCTTGACCACGGCGCGGGCCTCCATCGGCAGAGCCGGGCAGCGGTTGCCGTCGATGAACACCAGCTCCGGCGTCACCGCCAGCCCCGCCACGGCGCGCTGCATCGCCAGCATGGTGGCGTGCAGTATGTTGAGTTCGTCGATCTCCACCGGGCTGGCGCGGCCGATGGCCCAGGCCAGGGCCTTTTCCTTGATCTCGCCGTACAGGGCGAGCCGCTTCTTCTCGGAGAGCTTCTTGGAGTCGGCGAGGCCAAGGATGGGATTGGCGGGATCCAGGATCACCGCGGCGGTGACCACGTCCCCCACCAGGGGGCCGCGACCCACCTCGTCCACACCGGCAATCAGCTTGTCTTCGGGAATATCGATCGTCATCTCATAGCCTTGAATCAAAACCGGCCCCGCAGGGCCAGTATCAGCACAACATCACGCCTGACACACAGGCAGACCCCACTAGCGTTCCAGCAGCGCGGCGACCGCTTCCGCTGCCTGCACATCGGCATTGCAGCGGATCTTCTCGTGCAACCGGGTGAAGGTGGCGATGAGCTCGCTGTTGTCATGGTCCAGCAGCTTGCACACCTCCTCCACCAGGTTCTCCGGGGTGCATTCGTGCTGGATGAGCTCGGGCACCAGCATCTTGTCCGCCAGCAGGTTAGGCAGGGAGACATACTCCGTCTTCACCAGCCACTGGGCCAGCAGGTAGCTGAAGGGTTTGAGCTTGTAACCCACCACCATGGGCTTTTTCACCAGCATGGCTTCCAGCGCCGCGGTGCCGGAGGCGAGCATCACCACGTCGGCGGCGATCATGGCCTCCCGGCCCTGGCCATCCAGCAGCACCATGTCGAGATCCGGGGCCACCTCGGCCTTGATGGCGAGAAACTGCTCACGCCGCTTCTGGTTGACCAGAGGCACGATGAAGCCGAGATCCGGGTTGTGCACCGTCAGGTGCTTGCACGCCTCGAGGAAGACCGGCGCCATGAAGCCCACTTCCGCCGTGCGGCTGCCCGGCAGCACAGCCAGCCAACGACGGGCGGGATCGATGCCGAGGGCCTCGCGCACCGTCCCTTGATCCGGCACCAGGGGAATGTCGTCCGCCATGGTGTGGCCGACGAAGCGACAGGGGGCGTCGAAGCGGTCGTAGAAGGCTTTCTCGAACGGCAGGAAGGCGAGCACCATGTCGGTGGCCGCCTTGATCTTGTGAATGCGGCCCTGACGCCAGGCCCAGACCGAGGGGCTGACATAGTGGACCGTCTTGATACCGGCGCGGCGCAGTTTCAGCTCCACCCCGATGTTGAAATCCGGTGCATCCACCCCGACGAAGATATCGGGCGGATTGGCGATGAAGTGGCGCAGCAGCTCGCGGCGCACCTGGAGGATGCGCGGCAGTCGGCCCAGCACCTCGCTGATCCCCATGACGGAGAGCTCTTCCATCTCGAACAGGGCCTTGACCCCGAGCGCCTGCATGCGCGGCCCGGCAATCCCTTCAAACTGCGCGTCCGGGTAGCGGGCCTTGAGCTCGCGCACCAGGCCGGCGGCCAGGATGTCGCCGGAGGTCTCTCCGGCAACGATGCCGATGCGCATGGGATCAGGCACGGATGATGCCACGCTCGTTGTCCTTGAGGAAATCCACATAGAGCTGGACGGCCGGCTCGGTGGCCGCCATCTCGGTCAGCACAGGCAGCACCTCTTCGATGGTCTTGCCGGAGCGGAAGATCTCCTTGTAGGCGCGCTTGACTGCGGAGATGGCCTCAGGGCTATAGCCACGGCGACGCAGGCCTTCGGAGTTGACCCCGAACGGCTTGGCATAGTTGCCGGCAGCCATCACGTAGGGCGGCACGTCCTTGTTCAGGGCGGCGCAGCCACCGACGAAGGCGTGGGAGCCGACCCGGCCGAACTGGTGAATGGCGGAGAGGCCGCCGAAGATGACGAAATCGCCGATCACCACGTGTCCCGCCAGGGTGGCGTTGTTGGCGAAGATGCAGTTGTCACCGATGATGCAGTCATGGGCCACGTGAACGTTGACCATGAAGAGGTTGCCGCTGCCCACCTTGGTCAGGCTCTGGTCCTGGGTGGTGCCACGGTGCACGGTGCAGTTCTCGCGAAACACGTTGTTGTCACCTATCTCGAGGAAGGTGCGCTCGCCGGCGTATTTCTTGTCCTGGCAATCCTCACCGATGGAGGTGTGCTGGAAGAACTTGTTGCCACGGCCAATCCTGGTCGGGCCCTTGATCACCACATGGGATCCTACCCAGGTGTCGTCGCCGATCTCCACTTCGGCGCCAATGACGGTAAAGGGGCCGATTTCAACCCCTTTCCCGATCACGGCAGACTCATGGACGATGGCGGTATCGTGAATCATGGCTGTCGAATCGATCACTATTACACCTCGCGTTTGGCACACATCAGCTCGGCGGTACAGACCACCTCGCCATCGACGGTGGCCACACCGGTAAACTTGGCGATGCCGCGGCGCTCCTTCAGGAAGACCACGTCCAGCACCAGCTGATCGCCAGGACCGACCGGACGCTTGAAGCGGGCGTTGTCGATGGAGGCGAAGTAGTAGAGCTCGTTGGGGGACGGCTTGCCCACCATGGTAAACGCCAGGATGCCGGTGGCCTGGGCCATGGCTTCCAGGATCAAGACCCCGGGGAACACCGGCTTGGCCGGGAAGTGTCCCTGAAAAATGGGTTCGTTGAACGAGACGTTCTTGATGGCGCGCAGCGTCTTGCGCTCATCGCTGATCTCGTAGTGCTCCACCTTGTCCACCATCAGGAACGGATAACGGTGCGGCAGCAGATCCATGATTTCCTGGATCCCCAGGCTTTTCTTTTCAGTAGTCAAAACAGTACCCTATCGTGATTATTCTTCTTCACCCAGTTTCTTCTCAAGCTTGCTTATCCGCTTGTGCATCTCGTCGATACGCATCACCCGGGCGGCGGTCTTGCGCCACTCTTTATTGGTTTGCAGGGGGATGCCGGAGGAGTAGACACCGGGCTCGGTAATGGGGCGCATCACCATGGCCATACCGGTCACGGTGGCCTGGTCGCAGATCTCCATATGCCCGTTGAAGACGGAAGCGCCGCCAATAATACAATACTTACCGACCTTGAGACTACCGGCCATCACGGTCGAACCCGCCACGGCGGTGCCGTAGCCGATCTCGACGTTGTGGGCGATCTGACACTGATTGTCGATGATGACGTTGTCGGCAATGCGGGTGTCTTCCAAGGCTCCCCTGTCAATGGTAGTACAGGCGCCTATTTCGACCCGATTGCCTATGGTGACACCGCCCAGCTGGGGGATCTTGATCCATTCGCCACGCTCGTTGGCGTAGCCAAAGCCATCGGCCCCGATGACGGTGCCGGCTTGCACCAGGCAGTCGGTGCCCAGGGTCACCTTGTGGTACAGGGTGACGTTGGCCCACAGACGGGAGCGGGCGCCCAGCCGGGTATCCTTGCCAACGAAACAGCCGGGGCCGATGCGCACATCGTCCCCCAGCACCACACCGGACTCGATGACCGCATTGGCACCGATGGCAACCCTCTCACCCAGCTGAACATCGGCGGCGATGACGGCGCTAGGATGGATATCCGTGGCCGGCTGCGGCGTGGTGTCCAGCAACTGGGCGACCCGGGCAAAGCCGACATAGGGATCCTTGAGCACCAGGGCGTTGGTGGGGCAAAACGGCAGATCCGCCTCCGTGATGAGCACGGCACTCGCCTTGCTCTGCGCCAGATAGTCGCGGTACTTCTTGTTGGACAGGAAGGTGATCTCCCCCTCCCCGGCCTTCTCCAGTGTCGCTACCTTGCGAATTTCCAGGTTTTCGTCCCCATGAACCTCGGCCCCCAGTTGCTGGGCCAGCTGTGCGAGAGTGAATACCATCAATTAGTTGCTCTTGCTGACCTGGGAGATGACCTGGCCGGAGATGTCCAGCTTGCTGGCGGCGTAAGGGGCGGCGTTGCGCTCCAGCACCAGATCGTAACCATTGCTCTTGGCGATGGAATCGATTGCGGCCTTGACCTTGGTCAGGATCTTGTTGCGCTCTTCCGCCTGACGACGGCCGTTATCCTGCTCGAACGCCTGACGCTTCTGGTTGAATTCCATCTGCAGCTTGGCCAGTTTCTCCTGGTTCTGCTTCTTCTGCTGGGCGCTCATGAAGGCTTCGTCCTTCTTGAACTTCTCGACCAGCGTCTGGCCTTCCTGCTCCAGCTTTTGCAGCTCGCGCATGCGCGGCTCGAACTCGCCCTTCAACTTCTGGGAGACGGCTTCACGCTGGGGCAGCTTCTGGAAGATTTCGCCCATGTCGACCACGGCAATCTTGGTGTCAGCCAGGGCGGAACCCATGCCGGCAGCCATCAGAGCAATACTCAGACCCGCGACTTTCAATGCTTTGTTCACACTAACTCCTTGTTCCCTCAAGGTGAGGGTAACGGATTACCTTGAATGACAAGCGGCACCCTGTGCCGACTCGTTACTGGTCGGGGCCGAATGGCCCCGGCATTACCTGCCCTCAGGAAGAGGGCGTTTCATCGAGAAAGGAGCCAGACTGGCCCCTCTCTGTTAGAAGGTGCGACCTATGTTGAACGAGAAGAACTCGGTCCTGTCACCCTCGTACTCCTTGAGCGGTCGCGCGATGGCGAACACCAGGGGGCCCATGGGGGAGAGCCACTGCAACGACAGGCCATAGGAGGCGCGGAAGTTGGTGGGATCCGAGTAGTCCAGCAGGTACTTGCAGCCCGTGGTGCAGCGATCCTTGTACTGGTCATAGTCGAAGGTGGTGTCCCACACCGAACCGGCATCGAGGAAGACGCTGGTCCGCAGCTGGGGCTGATAGGTCTCGGACGCAAACGGCGTCGGCACTATCATCTCCAGAGAGGCCACCGCCAGGGCGTTGCCCCCCACCGAGCTGCTGGTGCCCTGGGTCACGTCATTGCCCGCGACGTTGTAGTAGTAGAGCGCCTTGGGACCGACCGTGTTGCTCTTGAAGCCACGCAGGGTATCGAAACCACCGGCGAAGTAGTTCTCGAAGAAGGGCAGCACGTGCTCGTAGTCACCGTTGTTGCCGTAACCGTTGCCGTAGGAGGCGCGGGCCCTGGCCATCAGCACCCACTGATGATCCGCATCGAACGGGAAGTAGTGGGCATCTTCGGCATTGAGTTTGAAGTACTGCAGATCCATGCCGGGCACCGTCACCTTGGCGTTGACGCGCTGGCGATCGCCATCGGTCGGGAAGGTGCCCTTGTTGAGGGTGGATCGGGTCCAGCCGGCGGTGACGTCGACCGTGTTGAAGGTCAGTCGGTTGTCGCCGTCTATGTTGCCGTTGTAGACCTTCCAGAACTCCTCTACCTGCTGATAGGGGTTGGGCTGGGAGAGCTTGTTGTTCTCGATCCCCAGGCTGAAGTCGAGGCGGTTGTTCTCGTTGACCGGGAAGCCGCTGGAGAGGCGGAAACCTATGGTGGTGTTCTCGTAGTCGACGATGTTGGCATCGCCCGCACTGAATTTGTTGTAGTAGAGGCGACCACCCAGGCTGACCCCGTCCACTGTGAAATAGGGATCGTTGTAGCTGAGATCGACGCTCTTGGAGTACTTGTTGGTACTGGCGGAGATGCCGATCTTCTTGCCGGTCCCCATGAAGTTGTCCTGCTGCAGGCCCGCCTGCAGGCTCAGGCCCGACTCGGTACCATAGCCGACACCGGCGTTGATGGAACCTGCCGGCTGCTCCTTGACCTTGAAGTCGAGATCGACCTGATCGTCCCGGCCCGGTACCCGCTTGGTATCCACCTCCGCGGTTTCGAAGAAGCCGAGGCGGTTGAGGCGGGTCTTGGACTGCTCGACGTTGTCGGAGGAGAGCCAGGTACCCTCCATCTGACGCATCTCGCGCCGCAGCACCTCATCCTGGGTGGTGACGTTGCCGCTGAAGTTGATGTTGCGCACATAGACACGGGGGCCCGGCTCTATGTTGACGATCAGCTCCACCTCTTTGCTCTCGTCATTGATCTGCGGGAAGGTGGTGACCTTGGGATAGGCGTAACCGTAACGACCGAGGAACTTGGAGAGCACCTCTTCGGTGTGGGTCACCTGGCTGGCGGAGTAGACGCTGCCGGCCTCGATGGGGATCAGCTCCTTCATCTCGGCGCCGCGGTCTATCATGTCGCCCTTGAGCTGGACGCCGGAGACCTTGTACTGATCCCCTTCCTTGAGGTTGAGGGTGACATAGACCCCCTTCTTGTCCGGGGTCATGGAGACCTGGGTGGACTCCTGGGCGAAGCGGATGTAGCCGCGGTCCAGGTAGTAGGAGCGCAGCACCTCGATGTCGCCGGCCAGTTTCTGTTTCTGGTAACGCTGATCGCCGGTGAAGTTCCACCAGGGCACGTCATCTTTCAAGGAGAGCTGGGCAAGCAACTTCTCTTCCGGGAACACCTGGTTGCCGACGATGTTGATCTGCTGGATCTTGGCGGCCTCACCCTCGACGAAGGTGAACTTGAGGTCGACCCGGTTGCGGGGCAGCGGGGTGACGATGGCCTTGACCTTGGCGGAGTATTTGCCCACGCCGTAGTAGAAATCTTCCAGTCCCTTCTCGAGGGAACTCAGCACGGTGCGATCCAGGGGGTCACCTACCCGGATGCCGGAGGACTCCAGGCTCTGGGTCAGCTGCTCTTCCTTGATGTCCTTGTTGCCGGAGAACTCGATGCTGGAGATGGTCGGCCGCTCCTTGACCGCCACTTGCAGCACGTTGCCGTCCCGATAGACCTTGACGTCCTCGAAGTTGCCCGAGGCATAGAGCCGCTTGATGGCGGCGGCCAGGGTCACGGGATCCACGGTGTCACCGACCCGGATCGGCAGGTTCAACAGGGCGGCGCCCAGGGTCACCCGCTGCAGCCCGTCGACCTGAATGTCTTGCACCACAAAAGAGGCAGGGGCCGCCTGGGCCAGGAAGCTGGCACCCAGCAGGCAACTCAACACCAATGCTTTTTTAACAGCCATTTTGTTCTTATGTGTCCTTGTTGATGCTCTGGCCTCAGAGGCGAGCGAAATCATTAAACAGCGCAATACCCATCAGCAACATCAGAATGGCGGCGCCTATCCTGAACCCCACTTCCTGAATCCGCTCCGAGACCGGCTTGCCGGTCACCGCCTCGATGAGGAAATAGACCAGGTGGCCACCATCGAGCACCGGCAGGGGGAACAGATTGATGATCCCCAGATTGACGCTGATCAGCGCCAGGAAGCCGAGAAAATAGACCAGACCATAATCGGCGCTGTTGCCCGCGCCCTTGGCGATGGAGATGGGGCCGCTCAGGTTGTCCAGCGACACTATGCCACCGATCAGCTTGCCTATCATGTCGAAGGTGAGCGTGATCAGGCTCCAGGTCTTGTGCATACCCTGCCAGAGGGCATCGAACGGCCCATACTGTAACAGAATTCGATATTCATCCGGTAATGGAACCACCTGAGGCGATACCCCTACGAATCCCACCGCCTTGCCCTTCACCTGCCTGGACTGGGGGGTCAGCTCGATGGGCAGTTCGCCGCCATCCCGCGCTATGGTCAGTCGCAGGGGTTGCTCGGGAGAGGACTGCACCTGGCCCACGAAGCGAGCCCAGTCGGTCAGCGGCTCCCCCTCCAGGGTCAGGATCTTGTCGCCCTTGCGCATCCCGGCCGCCGCGGCGGCGCTCCCCTCCACCACCTCGGCCACCACCGGCAGCACCTTGGCACCCAGGGGCACTATCCCCAGGCTGGAGATGGGGGACTCCTTGTCCGGATCGAACTGCCAGTCGTGCAGCATCAGCGTCTTGTCGGTGGCGTAGCTGCTCTGGGGCGCGGTCAGCTTGAGGGTGACGGCGTCCTCCCCCAGGTGGCTGATGAGGGCATAGGTGATGCTCTCCCAGTCGCCGGTCGGCTCACCGGCCACCTCGACAATCTGCATGCCGGGCAGCAGCCCCGCCTCGGCGGCGATGGAGCCGGTGCGCACCTCGTCGACGATGGGCTTGACGCTCGGCACCCCTATCATGAACATCAGCCAGAAGGCGAACAGGGCGAACACGAAGTTCGCCATGGGGCCGGCGGCGACGATGGCCATCCGCGCCCAGACACTCTTGTGGTTGAAGGCCTGGGCCTCCTCCCCCGGCTTGAGCTCGTCGACCCGGCCGTCCAGCATCTTGACGTAGCCGCCGAGCGGGATCAGGGCCAGCACATACTCGGTGCCATCCTTGCCCATCTTGCGCCAGATTGCCTTGCCAAAGCCGATGGAGAAACGCTCCACCTTGACACCGCAACGACGGGCCACCCAGAAGTGGCCAAACTCATGGACCGCCACCAGCAATCCGAGGGCGACGACGAAGGCGCCTATGTTCCACAGCAGCGTGCCCATCAGCCCATCACCTCGATTCGGTGTGCGGCCCTGCACCCGAAGGGGGGAGTGGCAATCTGCCTGAGCGCGTCATTCATCGGCTAAGTTCCTCAATCAAGTCGTGAGCCCGGGCCCGGGCCGCCCCGTCCAGGGCAATCAAATCATCCAGCGAACCGGCCCCCTGCTGACCGAAGGCCTGCAGGGCCGCCTCGTTGACTCTGGCAATATCCATGAAACCGATGCGCTCGGCAAGGAAAGCCGCTACCGCCGCCTCGTTGGCGGCATTGAGGGCCGTGGTGGCCGCCTGACCTTGTCGGCAGGCGCTCATGGCCAGGGCCAGGCAGGGGTAACGATCCAGGTCGGGTCGGATAAAGCTGAACTCTCCGACACTGAAGAAATCCAAAGGTTCCACCCCGGAGGAGATACGGTCCGGATAGGCCAGGGCGTGGGCGATGGGGGTACACATGTCCGGGTTGCCGAGCTGGGCCAGCACGGAGCCATCCTTGTACTGCACCATGGAGTGGATGACGGACTGGGGATGGATGACCACCTGGATCTGCTCGGGGGCGGCATTGAACAACCAGCGCGCCTCTATGTACTCCAGCCCCTTGTTGAACATGGTGGCGGAGTCCACCGAGATCTTGGCCCCCATGGACCAGTTGGGGTGCGCCACCGCCTGGGCCGGGGTGACAGAGGCCAGCTCGCCTAGCTCGCTGTAGCGAAACGGACCGCCGGAGCCGGTGAGCAGTATCTTGCTGATGCCGGCAGCGGCCAGATCGCAGAAGCCGGGCTGGCGCTGGATGGCCTCGGGCAGGCACTGGAAGATGGCATTGTGTTCGCTGTCGATGGGCAGCAGCTCGGCGCCATGGTCGCGCACCGCCTCCATGAAGAAGGCGCCGGACATCACCAGGGCCTCCTTGTTGGCCAGCAGAATGCGCTTGCCGGCGCGCACGGCGGCCATGGTGGGGGCCAGCCCGGCCGCACCGACGATGGCCGCCATCACGCTGTGGGCATCGGGGTGCGCCGCCACCTCGCACAGTGCCTTGGCGCCAGACAGCACCCGGGTCTGGCTGCCGTGGGCCCTGAGTCGGCTCGCCAGTTCACGGGCGGCCGTCTCGTCCACCATGACGGCGAAGCGGGGGGAAAATTCGAGGCAGTCCCGCACCATGGCATCCAGGCTGCGCCAGGCGGTCAGGGCCAGCACCTGCCAGCGGCCGGGATTGCGGCGCAGCACCTTGAGGGTGCTCTGGCCGATGGAGCCGGAGGCCCCCAGGATCACGAGCTGGCGCATCAGACCCCCTGGCTCAGCAGCAGATAGCTGAGCAGGAACACGGGCAGCGCCGCAGTCAGGCTGTCGATGCGATCCAGGATGCCGCCGTGGCCGGGCAGCAGGGTGCCGGAATCCTTGATGCCCGCCTCGCGTTTGAACATGCTTTCGGTCAGATCGCCGAGCACCGAGGCCAGCACCGCCAGCAGGGAGCAGAGCAGCACGGTTGCCATCTTGGCGGGGACGAAGCCCATGAACCAGGTGACCCCGACCGCCAGCAGTCCTGCGGTCAACAGGCCGCCGCACAGCCCTTCGATGGTTTTACCCGGGCTCACGGCCGGCGCCAGCTTGTGCTTGCCGAACGCCTTGCCGAAAAAATACGCGCCAGAATCTGCCGCCCAGACCAGTCCCATGACGAACAGCAGGATCCAGGCGCCCATGGCGGAGTCGTGATAGAAGTTGTAGCCGCGAATGGCGACCATGGACCAGAAGAAGGGGATCAGGGTAACCAGACCAAACAGGGACTTGAGCCAGATGGACTCCTTCCACAGCCGGGCGCTTTGGGGATAGCGCAGCACCAGCAGCAGGCCGAGCAGCCACCAGCTGGCGGCGGTCCAGAGCACCCCCATCAGCAGGGGATGCAAGTCCGGCGTCCATAGCTGCTCCACCGGCAGCCACACCAGGCTGGCCCCCAGCAACAGGCAGAACAGCAGCGGGATCCACTCCCGCCGCTCGGTACTCACGAAACCACTCCATTCACGACTGGCCAGCAGAAAGACCAGGGCTGCCAACAGGGCAAAAAATTTCAAAGGCAAGAAAAACAGCGCCCCCAGCACCAGGGGGATCAGACACAATGCGGTAATAATTCGTTGTTTTAGCAAAAGAAACCTCTCTCTTGGGAGCGGGGTTTAGCCGGTCTGTTGCGCGGCGATCAATTCCCGGATCTGTTCACCCGTACACCCGAAGCGACGCTCGCGGGCCACGAAAGAGGCAACTGCCTCACTGAACTCGGCCTCGTCAAAGTCGGGCCATAACACAGGGGTAAAATGGAGCTCGGCATAGGCGAGCTGCCATAACAAAAAGTTGCTGATGCGGTGATCACCACCGGTGCGGATCAGCAGATCGACCGCAGGCAGGTCCGCCATGCAGATGGCTTGCCCCAGTCGTGTCTCATCTATCTCGTCGGCCTGAAGTTCACCGGCCGCCACGGCCCGAGCCAGTTGGCGCGCCGCCTGGGCGATGTCCCACTGACCGCCATAGTTGGCGGCGATGTTGAGGGTCAGCCCGGTGTTGCCATCGGTCAGCGCCTCCGCCTTGGCGATCTTGCCCCTCAGCCGCTCGCTGAAACGCGAGGTATCGCCGATGACCCGCAAGCGGATGCCATGGCTGTGCAGCTTCTTGACCTCGCTGCCCAGTACGGTGAGGAAGAGTTCCATCAGGGCACTGACCTCCCCTTCCGGGCGGCGCCAGTTCTCGCTGGAGAACGCAAACAGGGTCAGGGCTTCCATCTTGGCCTGGGCGGCAAAGGTGACGGCCGCCCGCACGGCCTTGACGCCGGCCTTGTGCCCATAGACCCGCATCTTGCCACGGTTCTCGGCCCAGCGCCCGTTGCCATCCATGATGATGGCCACATGGCGGGGCAGACACTGGTTGGCGCTATCGCCTAACGCTGCCAAACGCGACATTCATTTCTCCCACAAAGACAAAAGCGCCGTGCAGGGGCACTACACGGCGCTCGTAATATACCTGTCAGAGCCTTAGATTTCCATTAGCTCCTTTTCCTTCGCGGCCAGGGCTTCATCCACCAGCTTGACGAAAGAATCGGTGAGTTTCTGGATCTCTTCCTGGGCACGACGGTCGTCGTCTTCGGAGATCTCCTTGTCCTTGAGCAGCGCCTTCAGGTCTGCGTTGGCATCGCGGCGGATGTTGCGCACGGCGACACGGGCACCTTCGGCCTCGGCACGGACGATCTTGGTCAGATCCTTGCGGCGCTCTTCGGTCAGCGGCGGCAGGGGTACCCGCAGGGTCTGGCCGTTGCTGGACGGGTTCAGGCCCAGATCCGAGGTCAGGATGGCTTTTTCCACCGCCTGGATCATGGAGCGATCGAAGATGGAGATGGACAGGGTGCGGGCATCTTCAGCCACCACGTTGGCCAACTGCTTGAGCGGAGTCGCTGCGCCATAGTACTCAACCTGGATGCCGTCGAGCAGGCTCGGGTGAGCACGGCCAGTACGGATCTTGGACATCTGGGATTTGAGCGATTCTACGCTCTTGGACATGCGGTCCTTGGCGTCGTTTTTAATCTCGTTGATCACAGTGGTTTTCCTTTTGGCGAACGAACCCGCAACGGGTCCGTTTCTGACTTATTTACTGACGTAATGGATAAGAGTCCTTTCGGCTCATTTACCAATGTGGTGGATCAGGGTGCCTTCCGGCTCACCCATGATAACCCGACGCAGGGCACCCGGCTTGTTCATGTTGAACACCCGGATCGGCAGGTCGTGGTCACGCGCCAGGGTAAAGGCGGCAAGATCCATGACTTTGAGTTCTTTATCAAGCACTTCGTCATAGCTCAGCTCATGATACAGCACGGCGTCCGGATTCTTAACCGGATCATCGGTGAACACACCATCGACCTTGGTGGCCTTGAGCACGACGTCAGCCTCGATCTCGATCCCGCGCAGGCAGGCCGCAGAATCGGTGGTGAAGAAGGGGTTGCCGGTACCGGCGGAGAAGATGACGACCTTGCCGGCGCGCAACTGGCTGATCGCCTCGGCCCAGACATAGGAGTCACAGATGCCCTGCAGGGAGATGGCAGACATCAGACGGGCATTCACATAAGCACGATGCAGGGCATCACGCATGGCCAGGCCGTTCATCACGGTGGCCAGCATACCCATGTGGTCACCCACCACGCGGTTCATGCCCGCCTTGGCAAGACCGGCACCCCGGAACAGGTTGCCGCCGCCGATGACCAGACCGACCTGAACACCCAGCTCAACCAGTTCCTTGATCTCTTGGGCCATGCGATCCAGCACCGCCGGATCGATGCCGAAGCCTTCTGCGCCTTGCAGGGCCTCACCACTCAACTTAAGAAGAACGCGTCTGTATGCAGGTTTGGGATTGGTACTCATGTCACTGATTCCTGGTCATATAAAGACCGCGACATAAGTCGCGGTCTGGAGTTAGCGAAAACCGGTTCGGTTATGCCTTCTGAGCAGCCGCGATCTGGGCAGCCACTTCGGCAGCGAAGTCAGTTTCCTGCTTCTCGATGCCTTCGCCTACTTCGAAGCGAGTGAAGGAGACAACGTCAGCACCTTCTTTCTTCAGCAGCTCGGCAACGCTCATGGACGGATCCTTGACGAAGGGTTGACCAGTCAGGGAGACCTCACCGGTGAACTTCTTCATGCGGCCTTCAACCATCTTCTCGGCGATCTCTTTGGGCTTGCCGGAGTTGATGGCGATGTCGATCTGGATTTCGCGCTCTTTGGCAACGACTTCGGCAGACACATCTTCGGGCTTGACGAACTGCGGGCTGTTGGCAGCAACGTGCATGGCCAGATCTTTGGCCAGCTCGTCGGAACCACCGGTCAGCTTGGTGATAACACCGATGCGGGAACCGTGCACGTAGGTACCCAGGTTGTCACCTTCAACCAGCATCACGCGACGCAGGTTCATGTTCTCACCGATCTTGGCGATCAGGTTGGTGATGGTCAGCTCGACGGTCTCGCCGTTGCCGAAGTCGGCCGCTTTCAGGGCGTCAACGTCAGCAATCTTCTGGGTGGCAGCGATCTCGACGATCTTCTGACCCATGGCCAGGAAGCCGGCATCCTTGGAGACGAAGTCGGTCTCGCAGTTCAGCTCGATCATCACGGCAACCTTGCCTTCGGTACGGGCAAAGATCACGCCTTCGGCGGCGATACGGCCCGCTTTCTTGGCGGCCTTGGCCTGACCAGATTTGCGCATGTTTTCGATAGCCAGTTCGATATCACCGTTGGCTTCTTCCAGCGCTTTTTTGCAATCCATCATGCCAGCGGCGGTGCGCTCGCGCAGTTCTTTCACCAGGGCGGCGGAAATATTTGCCATGTCCAGTATCCTCGGTCTCGAGTTATCAAGAAACAGGGGCCACAAGGGCCCCTGCTAACCAATTACATCAGCTTGGTTAATAAGGGCTTTAACAGACCTTATCAATTACTCAGCTTCAACGAAGCCATCTTGTTCGGCTTGAACAACGATGTCTTGAGCGCGCGCTTCCAGTACGGTATCAGCAGCAGCGTTCAGGTACAGTTGAACGGCACGGATCGCATCGTCGTTACCCGGGATGACGTAATCAACGCCGTCCGGATTGGAGTTGGTATCAACGATGGAGACAACCGGGATACCCAGGTTGTTGGCTTCTTTGATAGCGATGTGCTCGTGGTCGGCATCGATCACGAACAGAACGTCAGGCAGGCCGCCCATGTTCTTGATACCACCCAGGCTCTTCTCCAGCTTGTCCATTTCGCGAGTACGCATCAGCGCCTCTTTCTTGGTCAGCTTTTCGAAGGTACCGTCTTGGCTCTGGGTTTCCAGATCTTTCAGACGCTTGATGGACTGACGAACGGTTTTCCAGTTGGTCAGCATGCCGCCCAGCCAGCGATGGTTCACATAGAACTGATCGCAACGAGCAGCAGCTTCTTTGACGGCTTCAGACGCGGCACGCTTGGTACCAACGAACAGTACCTTGCCTTTCTTGGCAGCAACGGAGCTCACGAAGTTCATGGCTTCATCAAACATCGGAACGGTTTTTTCCAGGTTGATGATGTGAACCTTGCTGCGGGCACCGAAGATGTAGGATTTCATTTTCGGGTTCCAGTAACGAGTCTGGTGACCGAAGTGAACGCCGGCTTGCAGCATGTCGCGCATAGAAACTTTAGCCATTTTATACCTCTGTATTGGGGTTAGGCCTCCACACATCCCATGTAACCGACCCCAGAGGGGCACCCCGGTACAGGTGTCGATGTGTGTGTGTTATTGATTAAGGGTGATGAAACCGGGACCAGTAGTTCCGGTTCCGGCGCGCTTTATACCATAAGTTTGCCTGAGGCGCCACCGGCAGCCGTGCTAAAAACCGGGGCCCCAGCTTCACTCTGTGTCAGAGATTTGACCCTGTGATGACAATCACACTGGAAGTCGGCGGGGGTTGCGGATAAAATTTTGCCCTGATTGCAAACGCATCTATTTTTCATTACCTGCTTGTTGTCGGCCATGCCGGCGAGGAACCAGGCCGCAAGAGAGATCCCATGTCCATTAAAATCAAGACGCCGGAAGAGATTGAAAAGATGCGCGTTGCCGGCCAGCTGGCCGCCGATGTGCTGGTGATGATAGCCCCCCACGTCAAGGCGGGCGTCACCACTGACGAGCTCAACACTCTGTGCCATGACTTCATCGTCGATGTCCAGCAGGCCATTCCCGCGCCCCTGAACTACCACGGTTTCCCCAAGTCCATCTGCACCTCGGTCAACGACGTCATCTGTCACGGCATCCCCAACCACAAGAAACTGCGGGAAGGGGACATCATCAACCTGGACATCACCGTCATCAAGGATGGCTACCATGGCGACACCTCCGCCATGTTCATCGTCGGCCAGACCACGCCCCTGCGCCGTCAGCTGTGCAAGATAGCCCAGGAGAGCCTGTACGCCGCCATCAAGCGGGTACGCCCCGGCATGTGCATCACCGAGATTGGCGCCGTGATCCAGCCCATCGTCGAGCAGGCGGGCTTCTCCGTGGTGCGTGACTACTGCGGCCACGGCATCGGTGCCGAATTCCACGAAGAGCCCCAGATCCTGCACTATCGCAACAGCGGCAAGCTGGAGCTCAAGCCGGGCATGTGCTTCACCATAGAGCCCATGGTCAACAGCAAGAAGTACCACTGCCGCACCAACCCGAAAGATGGCTGGACTGTCACCACCAAGGATGGCGGCGACTCCGCCCAGTGGGAACACACCCTGCTGGTGACCGAGGATGGCTGCGAGGTGCTCACCCTGCGCCCCGACGACACTATCGACCGCCATATCAAACACGGTTAACATCAAACCCCGGCCCCGCGCCGGGGTTTGTGTTTTCAAGATGACGAGATGCCATGGACGCCAGCCTGCTTTCCCCCCACCTGCTCCCCGATGACGACCTCGGCCGGGACAACTGCAAAGAGTATCTGAGCCGCTTTCTCGGCTGGTTGCACGAGCGCTTCGATGCCGGTGACAACATCATAGAGCTGGTCGCCACCCGCTCCCTCTACATGGATCAGCTGCTGACCCGGCTGTGGCACAAGTTCGGCTTCGATCAGGAGACCCACCTCACCCTGATTGCGGTCGGCGGTTATGGCCGGGGCGAGCTGCACCCCCACTCCGACATCGACCTGCTGATCCTCTACCAGGGGGATGAGCTGGATGAAGCCCTGGGCCAGCGCATCGGCGAGTTCATCACCCTGCTCTGGGATCTCAAGCTGGAGGTGGGCCAGTCGGTGCGCAACCTGGCCGAGTGCATCGAACAGGGGCTGGCCGACATCACGGTCGCCACCAACCTCATCGAGGCGCGCTACATCACCGGCCATCTGGCCGGCTTCGAGGCGCTGCAGCGGGCGACCCGCCCCGAGGTGTTCTGGTCGAGCGAGGATTTCTTTCGCGCCAAACGCGCCGAACAGACCCAGCGTCACCAGCAGTTCCTCGGCACCGCCTACAAGCTCGAGCCGGACCTCAAGAGCAACCCCGGGGGGCTGCGGGATATCCAGACCCTGGCCTGGGTCGCCCGCCGCCACTTCGGCGCCACCACCCTGTTCGAGATGACCAGCCACGGCTTTCTCAACCGGGCCGAGTACCGGGAGCTGCTCGACTGCCAGAACTTCCTGTGGAAGGTTCGCTTCGCCCTGCACATGGCCATCAACCGGGGCGACAACCGGCTGCTGTTCGACAGGCAGCGCACCGTGGCCGAGATGCTCGGCTTCGAGGGGGAAGGCAACCGGCCGGTGGAGCAGATGATGAAGCGCTTCTACCAGACGGTGCGCCGGGTCTCCGAGCTCAACGAGATGCTGCTGCAGCTGTTTGACGAGGCGATCCTCGGCAACACCGCCATGGACGTGCGCCGCATCAGCGACGAATTCCAACTGCGCGGCCGCCTCATCGATGCGGTGGATGCCGAGCTGTTTGGCCGCGATCCGGCCGCCATACTGCGACTCTTCTACCAGATAGCCCAGCATCCCGAGATAGCCGGCATCCACTCCGCCACCCTGCGCCAGCTGCGGGAGGCGCGGCGCAAGCTCGACTGCTGGTTGCAGGAGATCCCCGAGTGCCGGCGCCTGTTCATGGCGCTGCTGCGCCACCCCGGCGGCATCGGCCAGCCCCTCACACTTATGCACAAGTACGGGATCCTCGCGGCCTACCTGCCCCAGTGGAACCTCATCGTCGGCCAGATGCAGTTCGACATGTTCCACGCCTACACGGTGGACGAGCACACCCACCGGCTGCTCAAGAACATCCACCAGTTTCCCAATCCGGCCAGCCGCCAGACTCACCCCCTCTGCCACGAGATCTTCAATCGGCTGCGCAAACCTGAGCTGCTCTGCATCGCCGCCCTGTTTCACGACATCGCCAAGGGGCGGCGCGGGGATCACTCCGAGCTCGGCGCCGTCGATGCCCTGGAGTTCTGCCAGCTGCACGGCCTGGATCGCTACGAGAGCCGACTGGTGGCCTGGCTGGTGCGCCACCATCTGCTGATGTCGGTCACCGCCCAGCGCCGGGATATCCACGACCCCGAGGTGGTCACCGACTTCGCCCAGAAGGTGCGCGATGAACAGCATCTGGATCTGCTCTACTGCCTGACGGTGGCCGATATCTGCGCCACCAACGACACCCTGTGGAACGACTGGAAGGGCACCCTGCTGCGGGAGCTCTACTTCACCACCCAGAAGGCGCTGCGCCAGGGGCTGGAGAATCCTCCCGACATTCGGCTGCGCATCCGTGAAAACCAGCGTCAGGCGCGCCAGCTGCTCAGCCAGCGCCACCTGGACGATGCCTCCATCACGGCCCTGTGGAGCGACTTCAAGGCGGACTACTTCCTGCGTCACAGTCCGGAGCAGATCGCCTGGCACAGCCGCCATATCCTGGAGCAGGAGGGGGCCGGCGAGACGCCCCTGGTCACCATAGGCAAGCACCCGACCCGGGGCGGCAGCGAGGTGTTCATCTATTGCCGCGACACGCCTAACCTGTTCGCCACCGTGGCCTCGGCCCTGGATCAGAAGAACCTCAACATCCACGACGCCCAGATCATGAGCTCCCGCAGCGGCTATGTGCTCGATACCTTCATCGTGCTCGAGCCCAATGGCGAGCCCATCAGCCCGAACCGCACCGCCACCATCAAGAAGGCGCTGGAAAAGGCCCTGCAGGAGCCGGGCAGGCTGGTGCTGCGCAACAAGCCCCTGTCCAGACGCCATCGCCAGTTCCTGGTGCCGACCCGGGTGGTGTTCCTGCCCCACAAGGGCGAGAACCGCCACACCCTGCTGGAGCTGACCGCCCTGGATACCCCCGGCCTGCTGGCCCGCATCGGCGCCGTGTTCCAGCAGTGCGGCCTCTCCCTGCATGCCGCCAAGATCACCACCATCGGCGAGCGGGTCGAGGATTTCTTCAGCCTGACCAATCGCGACGGCGAGCCCCTGACCCAGGAGGAGCAGCGGGCCCTGGAAGAGAAGCTGGTGCATCAGCTCAACCCTCAGGAGCAGGAAGCCTGAGCCAAGTGAACCTATTGGGCCACGCCTGCCGCGGTTATGGGGAAGAAATCCCCTCTCCCCCTTAAACCCGGCGGGAAAAGTGTGATACAACAAACAGAATTTTTTCAAAGGAACCCCACCATGACCGAGTTGCAACAGATCATCGAGTCGGCCTTCGAGCGCCGTGATACCATCACCCCTGGCACGGTAGACGGCGCCACCAAGGCCGCCATACTGCAAGCCATCGAGCTGCTGGACAGCGGCAAGGCCCGGGTGGCCGAGAAGATCGCCGGTGAGTGGGTCGTCCACCAGTGGCTGAAAAAAGCGGTGCTGCTCTATTTTCGCATCAATGACAACGGCATCATCAAGGGTGACGACGCCCAGTACTTCGACAAGGTCCCCCTCAAGTTCTCCGACTACAGCGCCGAGCAGTTCAAGCAAGCGGGCGTGCGCGTGGTGCCGCCGGCGACCGCGCGCAAGGGCTCCTTCATCGCCCCCAATACCGTGCTGATGCCCTCCTACGTCAACATCGGCGCCTTCGTCGATGAGGGCACCATGGTCGACACCTGGGCCACCGTCGGCTCCTGCGCCCAGATCGGCAAGAACGTCCACCTCTCCGGCGGCGTCGGCATCGGCGGCGTGCTGGAACCCCTGCAGGCCAACCCGACCATCATCGAAGACAACTGCTTCATCGGTGCTCGTTCAGAGGTGGTTGAAGGGGTGATCGTCGAAGAGGGCTCCGTCATCTCCATGGGCGTCTTCATCGGCCAGTCCACCCGCATCTATGACCGTGAAACCGGCGAGATCCACTATGGCCGCGTCCCGGCTGGCTCCGTGGTGGTCTCCGGCTCCCTGCCCTCCAAGTGCGGCAAGTACAGCCTGTACGCCGCCGTCATCGTCAAGAAGGTGGATGCCAAGACCCGTGCCAAGGTCGGCATCAACGCCCTGCTGCGCTCCATCGACGAGTAACATGCCGCACGGCTTGCACAAAGGGCACCCTCGGGTGCCCTTTTTCGTTTCCAGCGCCTCCTGAAAGCGGGGCGGCTCATCAGCAAGCATCCATCCCCTGCGGCGAATCCGGCACGCCTCGCCGGCACAAGAGGGGTCTGAACGGCACCACTGATTTTGGTGCCCCAGTCACAGGCCGATCGCACTTTCTCGGCTATCATGGCTGAGCAAGACGCTTTCAAGTCAAGGAACAGTCGAATGTACGAGAATCTGAAGAGTTTAGGGATCCAGGATCCCACCGCGGTGGACAGCTATACCCTGCGCCAGGAAGCCAACCACGACATCCTCAAGATCTACTTCAAGAAGCAGAAAGGGGAGTTCTTCGCCAAGAGTGTCAAATTCAAGTACCCGCGCCAGCGCAAGACCATACTGGTGGACTCGGGCACCCACCAGTACAAGGATGTCACCGAGATCAACGCCAATCTCAAGTACGTGGTCGATGAGCTCGACAACCTGACCCAGGGAGTCCATGTTCAGGCGGATCAGGATCTCAAGAAGAAGATTTTGCGTGACCTGCGCCATCTGGAAAAAGTGGTGGCCAACAAGATAAGCGAGATAGAAAAGGATCTGGAAAAGCTCTGAGCCTGGCGCCATGCCGGCTCGTTGCAACAACAAGGGTGCCTCTGGGCACCCTTGTTGTTGCATCTGCCCCCGGGGTCGCAGATGCCCAGCACGAAAGAGGGAGGCCAACGCCTCCCTCTTTCGTCTTCTGTCTGTCAAGCAAGCGGATTAGTTGCTCTTCATCCAGATATCCATGTCGGTCTTCAGGTTGTCGGACTTGGTACCGAAGATGGCTTGCACGCCGGAGCCTGCTACCACCACACCGGCGGCGCCCAGCTTCTTCAGACCAGACTGGTCAACCTTGGCCACGTCTTTCACGCCCACCCGCAGACGGGTGATGCAGGCATCCAGAGAGGCGATGTTCTCTTTACCACCGAAGGCACTGACCAGGGCGGCAGACATCTCGTCCTTGCTCTGACCCACGGTCTCTTCGGCGGCTTCATCTTCACGGCCCGGGGTTTTCAGGTTCATGGTACGGATGACGAAGCTGAATACCACGTAGTAGAGCGCGGCATAAGCCAGACCCAGACCCACCAGCAGCAGCATGTTGTCGGCACGCGGCGATTGCACCACGAAGTCGATGAAGCCGTTGGAGAAGGTGTGACCGTGCACCACGCCCAGGGAGTTGGTCAGCACGTAGGCCAGACCCGCCAGCAGCGCGTGGATGGCGTACAGTACCGGAGCGATGAACAGGAAGGAGAACTCGATCGGCTCGGTGATACCGGTCAGGAAGGAGGTCAGGGCGGCAGAGGCCATGATGCCTACGATCTTGGCGCGGTTTTCCGGCTTGGCGGCGTGAGCGATGGCAAACGCGGCGGCAGGCAGACCGAACATCTTGAACAGGTAGCCACCGGCCAGCTGACCGAAGCCGTTGCCGGCGGCGCGGGTGGCGTCATCGGCGGTCAGGAAGCAGGTCATGATGCCGTGTACGGTTTCACCGGCGCCGTTGACGCAGGTACCGGCCTGATAGAAGAAGGGCACGTTCCAGATGTGGTGCAGACCGAACGGGATCAGGGAGCGTTCAACCACGCCGTAGATACCGAAAGCCAGGACAGGGTTCTGGTTGGCAGCCCAGTCGGAGAAGGCACCGATGGCGGCGCCAACGGGCGGCCAAATCACGGAGAGGATCACACCCAGGCCGATGGAGACGAAACCTGTGATGATGGGTACGGCACGCTTGCCGGCGAAGAAGCCCAGGTACTCGGGCAGCTGGATCTTGTAGAAGCGATTGAACGCCCAGGCGGCCACACCACCGGCGAGGATACCCCCCAGAACACCGGTCTCGATGTTCTCAACGCCCATCACGGGTGCCATTACCTTCAAGGTGGCGGTCATGATGCCGTAGCCAACGATGGCTGACAGGCCGGAGACGCCGTCGTTGTTGGTAAAGCCGAGGGCCACGCCCACCGCAAACAGCAGAGCCATCTGACCGAATACGGAACCACCCGCCTGCTCCATCAACTGGGAGACAATTTCTGGCATCCAGCTGAAGTGGGCGGCACCCACCCCAAGCAGAATACCTGCAACGGGCAAGACCGATACAGGCAGCATCAGCGCCTTACCGACTTTTTGCAGATTGGAGAATGCATTTTGTAACATGTGTGTACTCCTGAATGATTGTTCCCTAACGGACCCGTTCGAAGTTAAGCCTATCATCCGCATGAATGCTAACCAGAACCGGGAGATGGGGTGTTTTTTATTTTGACCAAGTCAATATAACCCATGGAATAGGGAAATTCTTCAGTCAGGAATTAGCAGATAAGAAATTTGGGGAAGAGATCACAAGATGATTGACACAAGACAAGAATAAGATTTAACAGTTAATATTCCGCACAATAACTATATTTTATTTTCATGAAAACTGCTGTTTCATATTGTATTTTAACCCTACCAAACACAACCAGCTGAAACGCAGTGTAACTCAATGTAACCAACCATTGGTTAAGTGTAGACCCAATATAATCATTAAAAAGGCCCCCGACAATGGAGGCCTGATAAATATAGCTCAGTGATGGTAAACGCATTATTTCTGCTGAGAACGTTTCACCGCATCGACGAACACGGATTTTGCCTTGGTGGAACCGGCCCGTTCGGCCTCATTGACCAATTGCATTGCCTTGTCGATATCCCCGCCCTTCACCGCTTTTTCGATCTGGCTGTGATAGAAGGCTTCCGTCTCGCTCAACATGGCGGGTGCCGGCTTGCTCGGCGCCGTGGCCACCAGGGCCGTGCCTCCTACGGCGGCAGCCGTGGCGGTCGTTGCCGGCTGGCTCATGGCCACCTTGTCGGCATACTCGGGCTTGAACACGGCTTCAATGCCCTGTGCCTTGGCCATGTCGGTGACCACTATCTGCACCAGGCCCCAGGGAGAGTGCGGGATCACGGGATCCGGCACGGCCGGCTCCACCGTGTTGTTGGCCCGGGCGAAGGCCTTGGCGGGATGCAGTATGGTGGTGCTGCCAGAGAGCGCATCGGCAGGGGTGTAGACAATCATATAGGTTTCGGCTGCCGGATTGCCCGGCATGCTGCGATCCACAAATACCTTGCCCTCGATCCTGTCGTTATCCAGCAGGTGGGCGGGTTGATAACTGAATACCGATTCACCCAACACGCGAGTCACTTTGAACTGGCTATCCAGCATGATGACTTGTGGTGCCAGCACCGTCTTGCTCACCTGAGACGCCACCTTGATGGCCAGATTGCCGGTATTGGCGGGCAGGCGATAAGCGGCGAAATAGCTCATCCCCTCCTCAAACTGAAAACTGGGTTGTTTACCATCAAGGGTCAGCAGGGTATCCCCTACGGGCAAGGCGACATAATTGAACTCACTGAATGCAGCACAGCAGCTAGTCTCCTGCGAGAGCGCCTGTTTGGCTTGATCGGCATTGCTCAGGATGGAAGCGTGTTCCTGCATGGGAACCACCATGTTCCCGGAACAACCGGCCAACAGCGCAGTAACCATGGCCGCGATAGACATCTTTACCAATTTCATTCTTCTTATCTCCATAACCCGGTTGCCGTTACCTGGCGAAACGAAACTGCCCCCAAGTGGGGGCAGTGACTAACTTAACTGAAAGCCGGGCTTACCACCAAGCTTCCGCTTGAACACCAAAGTTCCAAGTGTCTTTTGAGGATTGGCTATCGAAAGGCTTACCAGCCATATCGTTATCATCAAGCCCAACGTAAGAAGCAAACACGCGAATTTCCGGACGGGCCCAGAAGCTGGAACCAGCAGACCAGGCCTGAGCCAGAGTCAGCTTGTAACCTGAATCTTCAAGAGAAGAGCCATCAGTTGACTTGTTCTTGTCCTTGAAATAGCCGCCTTCGAAGATGGTCTTGTTGAAGTCATCCCACTTGTACATGGGGCGAACGACAGCGGACATAGTCTCCCACTTGTCGTTGCCATCCCACATCTCGTTGCCTACGCCGTAAACCAGTTGGTGACCCATCTCGACCTTATCACCCATCGGGATAACGCCCCAGTTGATCAACCGGAAGCCATCTGCTCCATCTTTGGCTTCGGCGCCATACCAAGAACCATCACCCCAGAAAGCAAATACTTTGGAGTAGCCTTCGGTACCGTACTGCACCACAGATTTGTTGAAACCACCCAGCACATTAGCAGTCAGCTCGGCGGTCAACATTACGCCGTCTTCAGCATTCTTATATTGTGCATTGTTGGATTCTTTCTGAGCATCGGTCGGATTTGCGATGGCGTAGTCGACACCCAGCTCCAGTGAGGCATCTTGCCACAGCGGAATACCGGCATAACGAAGGTCAAGGGTGTTGACGTTCAGCTCATCATTGTATGTCCAACCATCATCAGTACCGCTGCGGTCGTTGCGAACCCAGGCAAAGGACACCTTGCCGGGACCAGCCTGGATACCTTCGATACCGGCACCGGCACCAGAGATATTCCAGTAGTAGAAGTCAGAGATATGGATGTCGTGACGCTGGTAGAAACGCTTGCCTGCCCACAGAGTCGCTTCCGGAGCAAAGCCCAATAACCCCTTGGCTTGAACATTGAACTGACGCAGTGCAAACGTAGAATCTTCCTTATTGTCACATTTGGTCAGAACACCATCTGCAGCAGTGCACTGGAAACGAGACTCTGTAGATTCCCAGTCATTGGAGCCATTGGAGGTCATGGCCACCATGGAGTCAACATAGAAGGTCTTGCCATCCTTGTTAAACACTTCCTGACCCAGCTGGACTTCACCATAGGTGTCATCTTCGTGGCCCAGGCGACCAACCTTTTGCTTTTTAATAACAGTCTGCATGTCGCCATCTTTGGAGACGCCGACACCGGAACGGAAGTAGCCGTGGAAATCAACGGCGAAGGCGGCTTGAGAAGCCAGGGCTGCGGTTACTGCGGCAGCGATCGGGAGCCACTTTGCTTTCATTTTCATTTTCCTTATTTCCCGCTGTGGAGTGTGTGTCCTGAGGTTTTACTTCCTATCACCATAAAAACGTTTGGGTGATAACCGAGGTCGATTATAGGTAGGTGATATAGGGACAAACATGAGCCAATTCACAAAACAGGGACAAACAGCGCCCAATCTGGCAGTGGGGACAATAACGCCCCAAAAAGAGCAAGCGTCAGCAACAATCGACCAATATAACAACCATAATGCCGCAAAATGATAAAATGAAACCGCTGTCAGCAATTAATTTGCGACGAACAAAAAGTAATTGCATGGCGAGTGAATGACAAAAACATGACTGAAATCGCTTTCAATGAGGAACTTTTAAATTTGGGACTTGTCAGCGCAACAGTACTTTATCCATGGTGATGTCATGACGGAGATCTATCAGCCAGGAAGGTGAAACAGAAATAATGCCCGCCACAAGGCGGTGGGCAATAAAAATAACGGGCCAAATATTGGCCCGTTATTCCGAATAAAAGCGTTAATTATTTTCTCTTTGGTCTGATCAGATACTTTCTTGCCACTCTTTCAGCCAGGTAAGCGCCACCACTTCCGGCTCATCCACCTGGGTCGCATCTATTTCCAGTCGGGGCAGCAGGGCATGGGCCCCCAACTCCTGGAGCAGGGTGTCAAGCTGGCGACCGGCGCCGCAGAAATGTTCATAGCTGCTGTCACCCATGGCGATCAGCGCATAATTGAGCCCTTTCATATAGGGTGCCCTCTCCCTGAGGTCGGCGGCAAAAGGCTCCAGGTTGGGGGGGATATCCCCCTGGCCCGTGGTCGCCGACACCAGCAGCAGGAAACGATTGGTACCTATGTCTTCGAGACGCGCCTCCTCGTGGAGACGGCACTCATGGCCCAGCCCCTCCAACGACGCCATCAGCGTCTGTGCCACCAGAAAGGCGGCGCCATAGACGCTGCCCACTACGATATCTATCTGTGCCATCTTGCCTCCTCAGTCGGGGAACGACCCCAGCATGCCACAGTGGGCGAGAAGGGAACAGGGCAAGGCACCAGGTGGCAGAGATGACCTGCCGGTCAGTAATCACTCTCGCTGGCGGGCCATCCCAACTTGGCGAACAGGCTCAGCAGCTCGGCGCCGAGGGGGGCCTGGATCCGCATCGGCACCTTGAGCACTGGGTGCTCGAAGCTCAGGGTACGCGCCACCAGCAGCAGGCGCTGGCAGTCAAAGTGCTCTCGAAAGAAGCGATTGTGGCGGCCATCACCATGGGTGGTGTCCCCGACGATGGGGTGGAACAGGTGATCGAGATGGCGACGCAGCTGATGCTTGCGGCCGGTGTGGGGGGCCAGGCGCACCAGGCTGTAGCGACTGGTGGCATGCTTCTTGGACACCGCATGGGGCAGCTCCACCTGATGCAGCCGGCTGAAACTGGTCACCGCCTCCTGGGCGGGCTTGTCCGGATCGGCGAAGGCATCGGCTATCTTGTCCAGCTGCTCCTTGAGGGGATAATCGATGAGCCCGCGGGTCGGTGCCCAGCCCCGTACCAGTGCCAGATACTCCTTGTGCACCCGCCGCCCGGCAAACGCCTCGGTCAGGCTGCGGGCCACCTCGGGACTCAGGGCAAAGAGCAGCACGCCCGAGGTCGGCCGGTCGAGCCGATGCACCGGATAGACGTGACGACCCCCGATGAGATCCCGGGTCATCTGCATGGCGAAACGGGTCTCGCCCTTGTCGAGCCAGCTGCGGTGCACCAGCAGGCCGGAGGGTTTGTTGACCGCCACCAGCCAGTCATCCTGATAGAGCAGGGTCGGCGCCAGCGCATCCTCCCCGGGCTCACAGCCAGGGGTCAGGGGCTCACTCATTTTTCCACCACCTTGCCGGAGAGCAGCAGATCGAAGCGGGCGATGAGCCGCAGCAGATCGGCCACCTCCGCCAGGTTCTCCTTGTAGCTCTCGCTCGCCATGGGATAGAGGGAGACATTGGCGGGCAGGGGCGCCTGCAACATGACCAGCTGCTCCATGCGCGGGATCAGCACGAACTGCAACCACTGATCGAAGCTCAGGGTATCGACGCAAAACGGCAGCGTGCTGGCCAGCGCCTCTTCCCCGGGGTGGTCGCTCTGCCAGCGCTCCAGACGCTGCAGCTCGGCGCTCAGCTCGCCCAGCAGGCCAGCCACCAACAGATACTTGTTCATCATCTACTCCTCAAGGCCGGGAGCCTCGCTCAATCGGGCCGCTCGCATCGGCCGCCAGATACCATCAGAGATAGTCCAACCGGTCGCATCGGCTGCCGGATGCCATCAGAGGCAGGGGCTGATCCGTCGGCGGGGATACACAAAGGGGCGCCACTATACACAATCTCGCCACGGTTAGGCAGGGGCCGCGCCGCTGGCTATCTGGTGCCGGCTCCTTATAATCGGGGGCCATGACTCATCAGCCTTCTCATACCATGACCGCCATCAACACCCTGACCGAATTCCTGACCCAGGCCGATACCCAGTTCCAACTGTTCGATCTGGGCCGCCAGGTGCGCCCCCTCGACAGCGCTGAGTTCGTGCGTGTCGAGCAGCAAGCCATCCCCTACCCCTGGCCCCTGCAGCAACACGCCTGGCTCGCGGTGCACTTCTTCCAGCGCGCCGAGGAGAAACACTACCTCTGGTTCCTCAAGTTTGCCCTCGATGAGCGGGGTCTGCTCGTCAGCGCCGGTCCCAAGCACTTCATGGATCTGGTGGTCGAGACCCTGGGCTACAAGCTGACCGGCGAGCTGGACGACGCCACCGCCAAGCGGCTGGCAGACAACCCCTACACCTTCCGTCCGGCCGAGGCCAAGATGGCCAGTCTGCACGCCAAGCTGGGGTGCCAGCTCGAGCAGGCACCCTCCGGCTACTATCAGGCCCTGTGCCACTATCTGGCCGCCCCCAGTGAAGAGGGCTGGCAGCAGCTGGGCCTGCAGGGCTTTGCCGATCTCGCCGAGCGTCTGCAACTGGAGAGCAACCTGGCCCTGGTGTGCAAGGCCATGGCGCGCCTGCCCGAGGCGCCGCTGCACGCCCTGTGCCAGAGCCTGGAGAGCGCCCCCCTGCCCCCTGCCCTGCAAGGAGCACTGCTCGAGCGCATCGCCCGGGAGCAGGAGTCGGCCCACCCCAATCCCGAGACCCTGGCCTATCTGTGCCGCGCCTTCGCCGCTACCGCCAGCAACGGCCAACGCATCAACAAGCTGCTCACCCTGCTGGAGACCCACCCCAGCCCCAGCCTGCTGCTCGCCATCGCCGGTCGGCTCTGGCCGGATCTGCAAGATCCCGCCCTGCTCGATCTCTTCCTCGAGCGACTGGCCGAGCAACCGACCCCCTTCTTCAATCAGGTCTTTGCCGAGCTGGTCACCCTGCCCCTGCTGCGACCCCAGGTGCTCGCCACCCTGCGCAGCCCGGCCCGCAGCGAGGCGGTCAGCCGCGCCATCGGCCGCCTGTTCAAGGCCGGCTGACCGGCCGCAAGGAGCCCATCATGGAAGAACTGCTCTGGATCCTGCTGCTGGTTGTGCTGGCCTCCGCCTTCTGGCACCAGCGGCGCCAGGCCGAACTGGCCTGGCAATACCTGAGACGCTACTGCCAGCAGCATCAGCTGCAACTGCTGTCGGTGGCCCGCAGCCACCGGCGGCTGGCCCATCGCCCCTTGCGCCTGCTCACCTGCTACCAGTTCGAATTCAGCAGCGATGGCGAGAGCCACTACCTTGGCACCCTCACCATGCAGGGGCTCAAGATAGCCGGGGTCGAACTGCCACCCCACCGGCTGCCGAGCGAGGGATAGCGCCAGCGATGAAAGGGGCACCGGACGAGGCGAGGCAGGGGGCGGCTATAATCTAGGCATTTGCACCAAGGAGAAGAAAGATGGACCCCATGGTACACGACATGCCCGCCCTCTTTGCCCAGTTGGGGCTGCCCAACGATGCCGACAGCCTGCGCCGCTTCATCGACAGCCACGCCCTGCGCGATGGCATGGAGCTGGCGGACGCCCCCTTCTGGAATGCGTCCCAGGCCAGTTTCCTGCGCGAATCCCTGCGCGATGATGCCGCCTGGAGCGAGACCATAGATCAGCTCGATGTGCTGCTGCGCCAATGATTGCGGGCTCGCCGGGGCCGTGACAAGCGCCCGTCCATGACTTACCCTGCCGGCGCCAATCCGGCATAAAGGCAGCCCAGTTCGCCGCCCCGGCCAAGACCCCAGAGGAGCGCTCATGTCGTCCAGCGAAATCCATCAGATTGCCAGCGAGCTCAAGGCGCGCGGCATCAGTCCCACCACCGCCATGATCAAGGCGCGGCTGAGCCAGCCCATCCCCATGGCCGAACTGCTCAAGGGCCTCAGCCAGTGGAAGCAGGCCCAGCTCAAGTCGCCCCAGACCGAGCCGGCACAGGAGACGCAAGTCCAGGCGCCTCAGGTGCAGCCTGACCCGGCCACCCCCGATGCGGACGGCCCCAGCCTGCAGAGCCTGAGCGAGCGGCTGACACGGCTCGAACAGAAGCTGGACCGCCTCCTTGCCCTCATGACCCAGCCCCGCTAAATCAGGCCCAGCATCCACCATGTATATTCTCGAACTCACCTTCGAATGCTATCGCGACACCTCCCTCGGCGAGGCCGAGGGCGCCATCGTCAACTACCTCGACATGCTGCGCTATCAGGGCCAGATCCTGGGCCGGGAGTTTCCCACCAGCATGCACGATGGCCATTTCATCAGCCGGGTGGTCTGCCCTGAGCAAGACAGCCTGCACCCGGACAACCAGAGCGAGCTGGTGACCCTGGCCGAGCAGAGGCTGCACCAGGCGGGGCTGCTGGCCCCCAAATTGCAACTGCAGGGGATGGATCTGCTCTCCGACAGCACGGATCCCTGCGGCCAGAACGACGCCCGACCCGGCTGGCTGCTGCTCTATACCAGCTTCCTCCACAGCTGCTCGCCGCTGCGCTGCGGCGATCACTTCGCCCCCGTCCCCCTCTATCGGCTGCCCGCACTCGCCAACGGCGATCACAAGCAGATCATCAAGTGGCAGGAGGATTGGGAGGCCTGCGATCAGTTGCAGATGAACGGCTCCATCGCCGAACACGCGGCCCTGCACGAGATAGGGGATGCGGGCAGCCGCCTCGCCCGGCGCGGCAGGGATCTGTGCCAGCGGCTCGAGGCCCTGACCGGCATTCCCGTCTACTACTACCTCTATCGGGTCGGCGGCCTGAGCGGCGCCGAGGAGCGCGCGCGCCCCTGTCCGGGCTGTGGCGGGGACTGGGCACTCCAGGCCCCCCTGCACGAGATCTTTGACTTCAAGTGCGAGCCTTGCCGACTCGTCTCCAACCTCTCCTGGGACTTCAAGGATTGAGCCTCCTCCCTTGAGATGGCACTACCTTGTGTCCCGATATCAGAAGGGCCTTGCCGGATAGCAAGGCCCTTCTCGTCTCACAGGGACAGGATCAATGGGGCAGGGTTTCCAGCCGCTCGAGGAAAGCCGGCAGGGAGGGCGCCAGCGCGAGGCGGCGGCCCGAGTCGAGCCACTCCAGCCACACCTGGCCGGTCTCATTGTCCAGGGAGATGAGGGTCATCTCGTTGCGGGTGGTGGCGATAAACAGCGACGGGGCCCGCTTCAACTTGCGCAACATCAGCAGGTGGCCTATCAGGTTCTCCCGCAGCAAGTCGAGATCCTGCTCGTTCCAGGGCAGGATCAACTCGAGGCGCAATCCCTTGAACAGGCAAGGCAACGGCCGGCTGAACCCCAGGCCGAACCAGATCCTGGCGCTCGGATGCAGGGTCAGCTCGAGGGCCGCCTCCATGGCGCTGAAGTCGGCGGGCTCGGGGCGAACATGGGGCCGCCAGGCGACCTGACCCCCGCTGGGTTCCCCCAGCTCGCAGGGGGAGCGCCAGTCCGCCTCCCACTGGCACAGGGGCAGCCCGCGCCGCGCCTCCCCCTCCCGCTGCCAGCGCAACAAAAAGTGCGTCAGGGCAGACAAGACTTGATCCGGCATCGAAATTCCTCACAATTAGCGACAACATTCGCCATTGCACCACCAATCCCATGAGCAAACAAGACAGATACCAGGATGCCGCGGCCCTGCAGGGCCTGAGCCTGGGCCAGCAGTCCGCCTATATCAGCCACTACAGCCCGGCGCTGCTGCAACCCGTGCCCCGCAGCCTCAACCGTGACGATCTCGCCCTGCCGGATCCCCTGCCGTTCCGGGGCTCCGACATCTGGACCCTGTACGAGCTCTCCTGGCTCAATGCCAAGGGCAAACCCATGGTGGCCCTGGGCGAGGTGAGCGTGCCCGCCAGCAGCGCGAACCTCATCGAATCCAAGTCGTTCAAGCTCTATCTCAACTCCTTCAACCAGACCCGTTGCGCCAGCATGGCGGCGGTGCGCGACTCGCTGATCCAGGATCTGAGCGCCTGCGCCGGCGCCCCGGTGGCGGTGACCCTCTTCCCCCTGGAGCAGGCGCCGCACCGGATAGCCAGCCTGCCCGGCGAGTGCATCGATGACCTCGATATCGAGGTGGATGAGTATGAATTTGATGCCGACCTGCTGGCGGGCGCCGCCGGGGACGAGGAGGTGGAGGAGACGCTGCACAGTCACCTGCTCAAGTCCAACTGCCTGGTCACTCGCCAGCCTGACTGGGGCTCTGTGGTGATCCGCTATCGCGGCCCTCGTCTGGATCGGGAGAAGCTGCTGCGCTACCTCATCTCGTTTCGCCAGCACAACGAGTTCCACGAGCAGTGCATCGAGCGGATCTTCACCGACCTGAAACGGCACTGCGCCCCGCAGCGGCTCACCGTCTACGCCCGTTATACCCGCCGTGGCGGCCTGGACATCAACCCGTTTCGCAGCGACTGGGAAGAACCCGCTGAGAACCTGCGTCTGATCCGGCAGTAATAAGGGGGGCGCTGACGGCGATGACCCCGGGTATCATATCTGTCAGTAAACTCTGGACTCACGGGGGGGGGCTTGGATAACATGCCCTCACCCCCGTGCGGCCCCCAATACCATGAATCAACTGTTTTTTCTGGCAATGATGATGTCCTCCCTGTCGGCTCCCAATGTGGATCTGGCCAAGGAGCAATTGTCTGTCGATCTCCAGCAGGCTCAGACCCTGGTGCAAAGCGATCCGGCCAGATGCGTACAGATCACCTCCGCCTTCCTGGTCCGCACGGCCAACAATCCCAAGCAGATCATCAATAGTCGCCAGGATTATGGCTACCGCGAGCCCCTGCTCACCTTCGGCACCATAGCCCAGGCCACCGGTGCCCACCTGCTCAAGGGGGAGTGCCTGATCCAGCTCGGCCAATATCAGCTGGCCGAGCAGGAACTGCGGCAGGCCCTGGCCCTGGCCAGCAAGGAGAAGCAGACGAAGCAACAGGCCCAGAGCCTCTACCTGATGCTGCGCAACCAGAACCTGCTGGGCGCCGGTCAGGACAATGCCCCCCTGCGCACCCAGCTCTCCCACCTGCTCGATGAACGGGCACTCCAGAACAGTCCACTGCAGGTCTACAGCCGGCTGCTGCGCGCCACGGATCAGATCCAGGCCCATCAGTTCGAGGAGGCCAAGCAGTTGATCAGCGAATCACGGCAGTGGGCGAATGCCGCCGGCGACATCAGGGCCCTGGCCTGGGTCGATGCGGTCAGCGGCGACCTCTATCACGCCCTCGGCCAGCCCCAGCTGGCCCTTGGCGACTACATCTCGGCCCAGCAACAGGCCAGACCCCTGGCCGATCCCCTCTTCCTCGGCCTGCTCGCCAACCAGATAGTGAACCTCTATCAGGAGGAGCAGGAGCCCCAGAAGGCGCTGCAATACGCCAACGAGGCCACCAACTACTTTCACGCCCTCGGCAACCCCATCCTGCTCAGCCAGGCCCTGAGCGTGCTGGCGAGCCTCAACCGCAACCAGGGTGACATGAACATGGCCCTGGTCTATTTCTTCAATGCCCTGGATCTGCTGGACGAAGGGAGCCAGCGCACCCGGGTCGCCCAGCTCAAGTACGAGATAGGCAAGACCTATCTGCAAAGCGGCAACCTGCCCCTGGCCCGCAGCTATCTCAGCGCAGCTCGCCAGGCTCACAGAGCGGGGGATGACAAGGAACCCCTGATCGATACCCTGCTGCTGCTGGGAGAGCTGCACCTCAAGCAAAAAGAGGCGGCCATCGCCATCCTGCAACTGGAGGGGGCCCAGGAGCTGGCCAATCAGATAGATGACGCCCACCGCCAGTTCGAGATCTACCGCCTGCTCTCCCTGGCCTATGAGCAGAAAGGCTACCTGCAACAGGCGCTGGAGAGCTACAAACGCTTCCATCAACTGAGCGAGCGGATCAACCAGCAGCAGGTGGATCTGGAGCAGGAGGCGATCCGCGACAACTACAGCCAGATAGAGCGCGAACAGCAGATCAAGGCCCTGGAGCTGAGCCTGGACCACAGCCGCCACCAGCAGGAGCGCTACCTCTGGTCGAGCGTCATCTCAGGCCTCTTGCTCGCCTTCTTCATCTACCTCTTCTTCACCCTCTGGCTGCGGCTCAAGAGTGCCCGCCAGCAGGCACGCTTCCTCGGCGAAGCCACGCTGACTGAGCCCCGCAGCGGCCTGGCCAACTGGCAGCGGCTGATGAATCGCTGGCCCAGAGAGATGGCCAAGCGCCAGCAAAAATCGGAGCGCTGGTACCTCAATGAGCTGACCGAGGGGGAGTTCGACGACAAGCTGCATTATCTGCTGTTTCGGGTTCCCTTCCTGGCCAACAACCTGGAGCGCCACGGCTATCAGCTGGCACGGGAGATAGAGAGCGCCTTCGGCGACTATGTGGCCGGCCTGACCCCCCCCGATGGCCGCATCTATGACCTGCGCGAGGGCCACCTGCTCTATGTGGTGCCCCAGCGCCACGTCGCCCAGCTGCATCAGCTGGCCCGGCAACTACTCGAACAACTCGCCGCCTTTCCCTGCGATCAGCCCCTGGATCGCCGCATCAGCCTGGGGATCGTCAGCCACCCCTTCCTGCCCAAGGCGGCCAGCGCCCTCGACCACCTCGGCCTGTTCGATCTCTGTTACCTGGCCCTGGCGGGTGCGACTCAGCTGGGGGAGAAGGCCAATCAGAGTGCCTGGCTGGAACTGGCGGCGATCGACTGCCAACAGGCGGCCTTTTTTAACGGAGACGTGTGGCAATGCTGCCTGATGGCGATTGACAAGGGATTGGTAAAAGTAAACTCTTCTCACGACAAACAGTGGATCAACTGGGCAAGCCTGTCACGGACGAGGGGCGCAGATGATCGATGACAAGATAGCGGATCGCTGGGGATCTGAGTCGGCCTCGCCCACAGAGGACTATCCCACCTCCACGGACAATAACAACAAACAGGGCAGCCTGAATAATGAATGACATCACTGCCGTAGCAGGGCAACTGGCCAGACTCAGGGAGTCGCTCCAGCACAAGCAACTCGAGCTCGATGAGACGGTGCTCTGCAGCCAGGCCGAGCGCAGCCGCAGCATCCAGTTTATCGCCAAGCTGATGCAGGCCTGCCGCGGTCATGATCGCGAGCTCGACAACAAGCTCGCCCGCCTCAAGCAGAAGCTGGAAGGACAACCCTCCCTCACCAGTCTGGACAACGACCTCGCCGCCATCGAGAAGCTGCTGCAACAGCACAGTACGGCCCTGGAAGAGTCCATCAACCTGACCGCCAGCGCCATCGAACTCGGCTCCCGGCAGCTCAAGTCCCTCAAGGGATTCCCGGAGGAGACCCGCAAGTCCCTCAGGGCCTTCCTGGCCGCCCCCAACGGCTATGGTCTCAGCGACCACCAGCGCCGGGTCACCCAGTTGCTGGAGTTCTACCAGCAGGCGATCAAGATCCAGCTGCTGCCCAGCCAACCCCTCTCCCCTTATGGGACTGGTCAGGACCAGCCCCCCGCCGACAAGGGGGCGGATGGCGCGGCCCTGGATACGGACGAGGCCGCCAGCCTCGACGTCAAGGTCTACAACCGCATCGCCGATGAGCTGCAGCGCCTCATCACCGAGCTCGATTTTGCCGGCGCCGTGGGGGAGAGCCTGGGGGAGATACGCCGCCAGCTGCTGATGGGGATGGATCCCTCCCTGCTGGCCGAGTCCTGCCTGCAGGTGATCCAGCTCATCATCGAGGGCACCCGCGAGGAGCGCAAGAGCTCGCGCGCCTTCCTGACCGCCCTCAACGAGAGCCTCTCCTCGGTCCACTTCAACTTCACCGAGTCCCTGGATGAGGGGCGGGCCTTGCAGCAGGCGAGCCAGACCAGCCGTGAGGCCCTGGACAACGAGGTTCAGGCCATCGATGACACCCTGACCCGCCACCACTCCTCCGAGGAACTCAAGCAAGCCATCAGCGACCACATGGCCGCCATCGGTCTGCTGCTCAAGGAGCGTGAGGCCATGACGGCCCGCGAGCTGCACCTCATCACCCGCCTCTCCACCATGGAGGCCAAGCTGCGGCTGATGAAGGAGGAGACGGCGGAGTACAAGAAGCGCCTCACCATCCAGAAGCACAAGCTGTTCCTCGACAGCCTGACCCAGGTCCACAACCGGGCGGCACTGGACGAGCGGCTCGAGCTGGAATACAAGCGCTGGCTGCGCTACCGCACCCCCCTGTGCCTGGCCATCATCGACATAGATCACTTCAAGGGAATCAATGACAACTATGGCCACATGGCGGGGGACAAGGCGTTGAAAGTGGTCGCCAAGGCGCTGCAAAAGTCCCTGCGCGACACCGACTTCATCGCCCGTTTCGGCGGCGAGGAGTTCGTGGTGCTGCTGCCCAACGTCAACCCGGACAAATTCGAGACCCCTCTCGAGAACCTGCGCAAGGCGATCAAGAGCATTCCGTTCCGCTTTCGCGATGCCAGGGTCGAGATCACCATCTCCATCGGCGCCACCCTGTTCAAGGAGGGGGACCAGCCCTCCGACGCGTTCGAGCGGGCGGACAAGGCGCTCTATGGCTCCAAGCACGGTGGTCGGGACAGGGTCAACACCGACCTGGGCTGATCCGCATCGAAGGGGGCCGGCACGCCGACGCCATTCCACCGACGCTCAAAAAAACGGCAGTCACACCCGCCCCTATTCCCCTCCCCCTCCCCTTGGCTCTACTATCAGGTGAGAGGGATGCCCAAAGGCATCCCTCTTATCCCCAGGGGCAGAGACAACGATAACAAATGAGTGAGAAGGGGAAGATCATGATCACGCACATCAATCCCGTGGGCAGCATGGACCTGCTGTCCCAGCTCGAAGTCGACAGACTCAAGCAGACGGCCTCCAGCGATATCTATCAACTGTTTCGCAACTGCTCGCTGGCGGTACTGAATTCGGGCAGCCACACCGACAGCTCCAAAGAGATACTGGAGCGCTTCAAATCATTCGACATTCATGTGATCCGGCGCGAGCGCGGGGTCAAGCTGGAGCTGTTCAACGCGCCCGAACACGCCTTCGTCGATGGTGACATCATCCGCGGCATCCAGGAGCATCTGTTCTCGGTGCTGCGCGACATCCTCTATGTCTCCAATCAGCTCGAGGCCAACGCCCTGGTCGACCTGGCCAGCCCGAGCCACATCTCCAATCTGGTCTTCTCCATCTTGCGCAACGCCAAGGCGATCCACCCGGGGGCGGATCCCAACCTGGTGGTGTGCTGGGGCGGCCACTCCATCAACGAGACCGAATACCAGTACACCCGCGCGGTGGGCAGCGAGCTGGGCCTGCGCGAGCTCAACATCTGTACCGGCTGCGGCCCGGGCGCCATGGAGGGGCCCATGAAGGGGGCCGCCGTGGGCCATGCCAAGCAGCGGGTGCGCAACGGCCGCTACATCGGCCTGACCGAGCCCTCCATCATAGCGGCCGAGCCTCCCAACCCCATCGTCAACGAGCTGGTGATACTGCCGGACATCGAGAAGCGGCTCGAGGCGTTCGTGCGCCTGGGTCACGGCATCATCATCTTCCCGGGCGGGGTCGGCACCGCAGAAGAGCTGCTCTACCTGCTCGGCATCATGATGCACCCGGCCAACGAGCGCCAACCCATCCCCATCGTGCTGACCGGGCCCAAGGAGAGCGCCGACTACTTCCGCGCCATCGATGACTTCATCAAGGCGACCCTGGGAGAGCCGGCCACCAGCCTCTATCGCATCATAGTGGGCGATGCCCCCGAGGTGGCCCGCACCATGAAGGAGGCCATGCCGCGCGTGCGCGAGTACCGCAAGTCGGTGGGGGATGCCTACTCCTTCAACTGGTCCCTCAAGATAGAGCCCGATTTCCAGCTGCCCTTCGAGCCCAACCACACCAACATGGCCAGCCTGGATCTGCACCGCAACCAGGCGCCGCAGCAGCTGGCAGCCCACCTGCGCCGCGCCTTCTCCGGCATAGTGGCGGGCAACGTCAAGGAGGCCGGGCTCCACGCCATCGAGCAGCACGGCCCCTTCAAGCTGCACGGCGACAAGGAGCTGATGGTGCTGATGGACAAGCTGCTGGAGAGCTTCGTCAAGCAGCAACGCATGAAGCTGCCGGGCAGCCAGTACGTACCCTGCTACGAGATAGTGCGCTAGGACAAGGGGCGAGTCACCCCGTGAAGGGAGGGGCGCAATGGCGCCCCTCCCTTGTTACAATGGCGCCATTCCCGCGCGTCAGCGCCACACCCGCCGCTCCCCGAGCCGGCCCCTGGAGAAAGCGCACCGCCACCATGTCGCCCAAGTCTCATCTGCTGATCATCGATGCCCTCAACCTCATCCGCCGCCTCCATGCGGTGCAGGCCCAGCAAGCCCTGAGCCCGGAACAGGCACTGCTCGCCACCCGGGCCAACCTGGTCAACACCAGCCGCAAGTTGCTGGCGGCCGCCACGCCGACCCATGTCATCGCCGTATTTGATGGCGAGGTCAACAGCTGGCGCAAGGGGCTCTATCCCGACTACAAGGCGGGACGCAGCCCCATGCCCCCCGAACTCAAGGCCGGGCTGGCCAGCCTGCAGGACGCCTTCTGGGAGTGCGGCATCGATGCCCTGCTCTCCCAGACGGACGAGGCCGATGATCTGGTGGCCACCCTGGCCTGCGGCATCGCCCGCCACGGCCACAGGGCCACCATCATCTCCACCGACAAGGGGTTCTGCCAGCTGATAGGCAAAGGGATCCAGGTGCGCGACTACTTCAACAAACGCTGGCTCGACGCCGCCTTCGTCCAGCAGCACTATGGGGTCGCCCCGGCCCAGCTCGTCGATTTCTGGGCCCTGACCGGGGTGGCCGGCTCCAACATCAAGGGGGTGGCGGGCATAGGCCCCAAGGGCGCGGCCCAACTGCTGCAGCAATACGGCAGCCTGGACGGCATGTTGGCGGTGGCCATAGAGGAAGCCGGCAAGCCCCTGCAAAAGGTGCTGACCCAGGCCGAAGACGCCAGACTCGCCCAGACACTGGTGCGACTACGACTCGACATCCCCCTGGGTTTCAACCTGCAGGAGATCCGCTATGTGCCTCGCTGATCCCCCGTCGGCACAATCATGACGGCGCTCACCTTCGCTGTTGAGGAAAACCGGTAGAATGTAAAGAAACATGGTGGGATTGGGGTGAAAATGATATAAAAACCGCCGAATCCTCCCCCCTCCTCTGTTCCCTAGAAGTGGATACGTTTCATGTCAAAAACCAAGATCACCGTCATCCCGGGCGACGGCATAGGCCCCAGCATCATCGAATCCGCCATCCAGATCCTGACCCATGCCGGCTGTGACTTCGATTATGAGTATGCCGATGCGGGCCTGGTGGCCCTCGAGAAACATGGCGAGTTGCTGCCCCAGTCCACCCTCGATCTGATCGAGAAGAACAAGATCAGTCTGAAAGGCCCGCTCACCACCCCGGTCGGCGGCGGCTTCACCTCCATCAACGTCTCCCTGCGCAAGCGGTTCCATCTCTACGCCAACGTCCGCCCCGTCATCTCCTTCAAGGGCACCAGGAGCCGCTACGACAACATCGACATCATCACGGTGCGGGAGAACACCGAAGGCATGTATTCGGGGGCAGGCCAGAAGCGCAGCGATGACAACAACAGCGCCGAGGCGATGAGCATCATCACCCGCGAGGGTGCCGAGCGCATCGTCACCTTCGCCTACGAGCTGGCCCGCAAGGAGGGTCGCAAGAAGGTCACCGCGGTCCACAAGGCCAACATCCTCAAGTCCACCTCGGGCCTGTTCCTGGAAGTGGCCCGGGAAGTCGCCGCCCGCTACCCGGACATCCAGAGCGAGGAGATGATTGTCGACGCCGCCTGCATGAACCTGGTGATGTACCCGGAGCGGTTCGATGTGATGGTTACCACCAACCTGTTTGGCGACATCCTCTCGGATCTGTGCGCCGGCCTGGTGGGCGGCTTAGGCATGGCCCCGGGCGCCAACATAGGCGAAGGGGCGGCCATCTTCGAGGCGGTCCACGGCTCGGCGCCGGACATCGCCGGCAAGAACATCGCCAACCCGACCTCGGTGATCCTCGCCTCCATCCAGATGCTGGAATACCTCGGCATGCAGGACAAGGCCGAGCGGATCCGCGAGGCGGTGCGCGCCACCATAGAAGCGGGCGACTGCGTGACCCGGGATCTCGGCGGCAGCGCCTCTACCGACCAGTTCACCCAGGCCATCATTGCCCGACTGTAATATGGGCTAATCGCTTGATCTAAAAAGGGAGCCTCGGCTCCCTTTGTTTTATCCGGCTCACGGCTTCCCCCTTGTCCCAATGGCAACTATGTTCAATAGACCAAGGATAAGGAGATCCGACATGCGAGCTATGCTGATGCTGCTATTGATAAGCAGCGGGGTAATGGCCATCGACAGACCCGTCGCGCAACGAGCCTGGAAAGAGGCCCCCCAACAGACCCCCACCCAGACCTGGCAGTCCAGCCTGGACACCAATGACCTGCTCAAAGCCCCCAAACCTCTCTCCTTTGGCGTCGAGATCACCACGGACAACCTGGGCAACCAGACCATCACCCCCTACCAGAGGCTTAATCTGACGCCGGAGAAGAGCGTCAGCCTCGCCTTCGAGAACTACAGACCCAGGATCAAGTTCAAGGCCGGCGGCATGAACACCGCGGTCAAGCTGCGGGGAGACGGGGTCAAGGTGCAGTTCAACCCGACTGACAAGACGATCCCGCTGCAAGTCGAGATCAAGGTCACCGATGATGAGTCTTCCCTGCGTTTTGACTACAAGTTCTAGCTAGGGCGCGACCCCGTAGCCATTTCGTCCCTGCTCCTTGACCCGATAGAGGGCCTCGTCGGCCCGTTGCAGCAGCATGTTGAGCGTCTCTCCCGCTTGCCACTGGGCCACCCCCTGACTCACGGTGAGATACGGGGCCACATCTGACCCTGCGTGGGGCAGGGCCCGTGCGGTCAAGGTGGCGCGAATGCGCTCGGCCACCTCGACCGCTTCCCGACGATCCGTCTCGGGCAGCAGCACCACGAACTCCTCCCCCCCGTAGCGGGCCACCAGATCGCCGGGCTCACGTATGCTCTCCGTCAGACACTCGGCCACCAGGAGCAGGCACTCATCTCCGGCCTGATGACCATAGTGGTCGTTGTAACCCTTGAAAAAATCCACATCGATCAGGATCAGTGTCAATGCCCCGCCCACCTTGGCGCCCTGGGCGATCGCCGCCTTGCTGGCTTCATCAAAATAGCGGCGGTTGGCGATCCTGGTGAGCGGATCCTGATGGGCCATGGCATCGAGCCGCTTGAGCATCCGCTCCTGCTCATATTCCCGATGGACGGCCAGCACAAACCAGCTCTTGAGCATGCGTCGCCCGGTTTCGATGATGACCAGCAGCAGTAGCAGGCCCGTGATGAACGCCAATGGCGAGATCACCGTCTTGATCAGCATCATGCTGGCGAGTCCGAGCAGGATCGGCAGACAGAAGCCATAGAGGACGCGGCTCACGGGGTAGAGGGCGATGAGCCCCAGCAGCAGCAGCATGGCCGCCAATGCGGGCTCCAGCGCGCCCCGGCCCGGTTGTTCACTCTTGATCAACCCGTAGATGACGCTGGCCCAGAGGCAGCCCCAGACCAGCGCCAGCACCAAGATCGCTTGATACCAGCGTGATGAGGCGAGGCGACCCATCCAGAACCACAGTGGTGGCTGCAACATCAAGGAGAACAAAAGCAGCCAGAGTTGGGAGTCCAGTTGCCAGGGCAGTGCATGCTCGACCAGCAGGTGTGCCCCCTCCATCACCCGCACGTTGAACAGCAGATAGAGGATGATCAGCAGCTGCACCCACCAGATCCAGACATTCCCCTTTCTCAACGCCTCGCGACTGGCCTGCTCGAGCAGGTGCTGGAACTGTGGCGAGTGGCGGCGATTGGATCGCAGGGGACTTGGCCCCTCTTTCAGCAAGGGCATAGGCCCCTCCTTAACAATGGAAAAACTGTTTGCAGCGCCGCTCCCCTGAATCGACAATGGCGCATCCCATTTTGAGAGATCTCCCCATGATCATTCCCTGGCAGAGCCTGGAACCCGATACCCTGCAACGGCTTATTGAGCAATTTGTGTTGATAGAGGGTACCGATTATGGCGAGCAGGAGTCCACCCTTGCCGACAAGGCGGAGGCGGTTCTCACCCAATTGCGCCAGGGAACGGCGGTGATCGTCTACAGCGAGCTACACGAAAGCGTGAACATAGTGCCCGCCGATCGCTTCGATTCATCGTGGACAGAGAGCCCCTAACCGGTACATTCTCCCTGTCGATCCAGACGGACAACCCCCTGCTGCGCGGGGGCAACAGCAAGGAAACAGACCCCAATGTCGGCCAAGCACCCCATCATAGCGGTCACCGGTTCATCCGGTGCAGGTACCTCCACCACCACCAATGCCTTTCGCTCCATGTTCCACCAGCTCGGCTACCAGGCGGCCGTGATCGAGGGCGACAGCTTTCATCGCTACACCCGTCCCGAGATGGACGTCGCCATTCGCAAGGCGCGGGAACAGGGGCGCCACATCAGTTACTTCGGCCCGGAGGCGAACGACTTCGCCCTGCTCGAGTCCTTCTTCCAGCGCTACGGCCAGGATGGGACCGGCCAGTACCGCCGTTATCTGCACTCGTTCGATGAGGCCGTCCCCTTCAACCAGATGCCGGGCACCTTCACCCCCTGGCAGGATCTGGCCAGCGAGACGGACCTGATGTTCTACGAGGGGCTGCACGGCGGCGTGGTCACGGCGGATCACAACGTGGCCCGCCACGTCGACTTTCTCATCGGCGTGGTGCCCATCGTCAACCTGGAGTGGATCCAGAAGCTCATCCGCGACACCTCGGAGCGCGGCCACTCCCGCGAGGCGGTGGCGGACTCCATCGTGCGTTCCATGGACGACTACATCAACTTCATCACCCCGCAGTTCTCGCGCACCCACATCAACTTCCAGCGGGTGCCGACCGTGGACACCTCCAACCCCTTCAGCGCCAAGGTGATACCCAGCCTGGACGAGAGCATGCTGGTGATCCGTTTTCGCGGCATCAAGAACGTCGATTTCCCCTATCTGCTGTCGATGATCGATGGCGCATTCATGTCCCGCATGAACACCATCGTCGTCCCCGGGGGCAAGATGAGCTTCGCGATGGAACTGATCCTGCGCCCCCTCATCCAGCAACTGATCGAAACCGGCAAGATCACCTGACACGAGGCGACCCCCATGCACACTATCTTGAGAACCCCCTGGCCACTCCTGCTGCTTGGACTGGTTGGCTTGCTCGGCGGCTGCAGCAGTGGCCACCAGGCCCCCGTGGTCGACATGGGCACCCAGGTGACCCGTCCGGCCGAGCAGTGGCCCTTCCCGGCCCAGCCCCGCTACGCCCTGGCCGAGCAGTACCAGTATTCGGGGGCGAGCGCCGAAGGCTGGCTCGCCCCCCTGCAGCAGGCGGTGGCGTTATACCTCGATGGCAAGGGCTGGCGCAGCGCCCCCCTCGATGAGGCCGATATCTGGGTGGCCATCGGCGTCGCCGGCGCCCAGGACATCAGCGACGAGGCGCTGTTCGCCCGCCTCGGCATGAACCCTGGGGTGCAGGCCAAGGCGGGGGTCCGCAAGGGGACGCTCGCCATCATCATGCTGGATCGCCAGCGGCAGCAATCGGCCTGGAGCAGCGTCATCCAGCTCACCACGGATCAGGCCATTGCCGAGTCACAGCGGGCGGCCTTCAGTCAGGAGCTGGTCGGCAAGATGCTCAGCACCCTGCCCTGAGCCCGCCTCCGGCGTCCGCAGACGACAAAGGCCTGCATGATGCAGGCCTTTGTCCGTGCTGACCGCCGTTACAGGCGGGTACAGTTGAGCAGGGTGACCCCCTTCTGGGTCAGGGTCAGCCGATCCCCCTGGGTCCAGAACATGGTGACCCCGTCCGAGTAACGGGCACTCTCTTTCTCGGATTCGACCCGGCCCAGCTTCTGGTAGACCCCGTTCAGGGGAAACTGCACCATGTCGGCCTGGGGATCATAGGTCACCGCCAACATCTCTTCACCACACTGATACTGGTTATATTGGTACTGGGTCGGTTGCGGCGAGCTACAGGCTGCCAGTCCCAACAGGGGGATCAGAGCGACTAGTTTCTTCATTGCACTTTCCTTTTGTGATGACGAGAGAAGCGGGGGATCAGGCCTCAATAATTTGATAACTATGGGTAATTTCGACGGCTTTTTCCAGCATCAGGGAGACGGAGCAGTACTTCTCCATGGAGAGGTCGACGGCGCGAGCCACCTGTTTCTCGGCCAGGCCCTGACCCGTGACCACGAAGTTCAAGTGGATCTTCTCAAACACCCGGGGCACCGTCTCGGCCCGCTCACCGGAGAGATCCACATGGCAGGCGCTCACGTTCTGGCGCGCCTTCTCCAGGATGGAGACCACATCGATGGAGCTGCAACCGCCCACCGCCAGCAGGATCAACTCCATCGGGCTGGCCCCCTCCCCCGGGTTGGTGCCGTCGAGGATCAGCTGGTGACCAGACTCGCTGTGACCCACAAACTTCATCCCTTCCACCCAGTTGACCTTGGCTTTCATCTTCATTACCTCATGCGTGATACGAGTGTCCTGGCGGACGCGATGCCATAGCATACCCCAGTCGAGGCCGCCGCTGCACCCGGCCGCGATGTCGGCATCACCACAAGCCGTCGCTGGCTAGATCAAAATCAAGGTTTGTGGCCGCCAAGTTCCCTAGAATGCCCTGTCCAGTGCGCTAGCCTGCGCCCAAAGGAGGCCCTAAGCCTTGTCAGCACCGGCAAAGGCTCTTATCCTACTGCGACTAATACAAGGAATGGCAAGATTGGCAGCTTGCCCGGACGCACGAGTCCATAAAAAGACACTACAGAGGAAATCTCATGGTCATTGGCAAACCGCAAAGCGATCCCACCCTGGAATGGTTCTTGTCGCACTGCCACATTCATAAGTATCCCGCCAAGAGCACCCTTATCCATGCGGGTGAAAAAGCGGAGACCCTCTATTACATCGTCAAGGGCACGGTGGCCGTCCTCATCAAGGACGATGAAGGCAAAGAGATGATCCTCTCCTATCTCAACCAGGGGGATTTCCTGGGCGAGATGGGCATGTTTGAAGAGAACGACAACCCCGAGCGCAGCGCCTGGGTGCGCGCCAAGGGCGCCTGCGAAGTCGCCGAGATCTCCTACAAGAAGTTTCGTCAGCTGATCCAGGTCAACCCCGAGATCCTGATGCGTCTCTCCGGCCAGATGGCGCTGCGCCTGCAGCACACCAGCCAGAAGGTCGGCAACCTCGCCTTCCTGGACGTGACCGGCCGGATCGCACAGACCCTGCTCAACCTGGCCAAGCAGCCGGACGCCATGACCCACCCCGATGGCATGCAAATCAAGATCACCCGTCAGGAGATAGGCCAGATCGTCGGCTGCTCCCGGGAAACCGTCGGCCGCATTCTCAAGATGCTGGAAGAGCAGGAGCTCATCTCGGCCCACGGCAAGACCATAGTGGTGTTTGGCACCCGCTGACCGCGGTGCCAGCCCCAGGACAAAGGCTGCCGAGGCAGCCTTTTTCGATCTTGGGGCCGCGCCAGCCCGGGTCGCGCCAAGATAAAACCCGTCGGGGCCGCCCTTTTCGGCGCAATCCCCCTATAATGCCCCCCAATCAGGCTCGGCCCCCGCGTCAGCCTGCCAGCCCCCTTGATCGGAACGAGAAGCCATGCACCTGCAATGTCCCCGCTGCCGTAGCCCCTTGCATCTTCACCAGGCCAGCAAGGGCCTCTACTGTGATAACAAGCACCACTTCGATCCGGCGCCCGAAGGCTATCTGGATCTCATCCCAGGCAAGAAGAATCCCAAGGACAGCGACAGCCGCGCCCTGATGCGCGCCAAGCGCCACTTCCTGGAGCAGGGCCACATGCAGCCCCTGGTCGACGCCATGGCCAGCCTGCTGGCCCCCCTCGGCGAGCGTGAACTGATCCAGCTCGAGTGCGGCGAAGGCTACTACTGCCGCGCCCTGGCCGAGCGCCTGCCCGGCTGGCGTTTCGCCGGGGTGGACCTGGCCAAGAATGCCATCTTCGCCGCCAGCAAGGCGCAGCCGGAAGGCAGCTTCGTCATCGCCGATCCGGCCCGGGCCCCGCTGCAACCGGGCCAGGCCCAGCTGCTGCTGGTCAATGACCTCAGGGTCAAGACGGAGCAGCTGTGTGACTGGCTGGCGCCGGGCGGCTACCTGCTTCACCTGCAGCCGGGTCCCCGCCACCAGTGGCAGCTGAGGGTCAGCCTCAACCCGGTGAGCATGGAGCATCCCCTGAGCTGGCCCGCCCTGGCCGGGCTCGACCCGCTGGCGCAGCAACGCTGCCAGTTCTCCCTGACCCTGGATCAGAAGCTGCGCGGCTTCGTGCTCGAGACCAGCCGCCTCGGCTGGCGTGCCGACGCCGAGCAGCGTCATCAGTTCATCCAGCAGGGCCCGGACGAGCTGGAGCAGGATCTGCTGCTCACCCTGTGGCAGAAGCCGCTCTGAGACCCGCACACAGAAAAAAGGCCCGAACGGGCCTTTTTTTATGTCGTGGCATCGCCACTGCTTCCATCAGGAGCGCTTGAGGGAGCCCCGCGCAACGGTCTGGCTCAGTGGCAACTCGCGGCCCCCTGATCCAGCCAGACGGCGGCCACACCGGGCTCATCCCCCCTGGTCCAGTACTGGGCTTTCCAGCTGTGGCCGTCATGGGTGGTGAGATCCCCTGCGTTGTAGGCCACGGCGGCATCCCAGCCCAGTTGCACATTGCTTGCCAGCGTCCACTGATCGGCACTGCGGCTCGGCTCGTTGCCCTGGGTCCAGTACTTGGCCTGCCACACCAGCCCCTGATGGCTGACCTTGGCTCCGCCGTTATAGGTGGCGCTGGCCTGCCATGCCGGCCAGTTGGCGGCATCCGGATCGCTGGCCTCGCAGTCACCGCCCGTGCTGGCCGGCTTGACGGTGAGGCGGGTGCTGGCCTGGGTGTCCAGGGCGCCGTCGGTGACCACCAGGGTCAGATCGTAGGCGGTGTCACTGGTCACACTCGGACCTGTGACCACCAGGGTGGCGCTGTCCTGGCCGGTGGCGCTCAGGCCGGCGGGCACAGTCCACTGATAGCTCAGGGCATCGCCGTTGGGATCGCTCGCCTGGGTCTGGATGCTCACCTGCTTGCCGGACTCGACGCTGGCCGTGGCGGGCAGGGTCAGGGTCGGAGCCAGGTTGGGCTGGGGCGCCTTGTTGGTCACCACCACGCTGTCCTTGGCCGTCAATCCTTCACCATCGGTCACCGTCAATTCGAAGGTCAGGGTGACATCCGCACTCACGCCATCGAGATTGACGCTGGCCTTGGCCTGATCGGCACCGCTCAGTGTCACCTGAGGGCCGGAAAGCTGACGCCAGCCATAGGTGAGGGTGGTCCCTTCCGGATCCCGGGAGGCGGAGCCATCCAGGGTCAGGCTGGCCGGGCCGGTCACGGTCAGATCGGCCCCGGCATTGGCAATGGGCGGCATGTTGACGGGAGCCGTGCCATCCCCGTGGCCCAGCCCTTCGTGCATGGCGTTGAGGATGTCGCCGTTATCCGAGTCGATCTCCCAGGCAAACAGGCCGCCGAGCTGATTGGCCTGCACGTACTGACCCTTGGCCTTGACCGAACGGTCGTTGTCGAAGGTGATGAGATCCCCCGTGCTCGCCTTGAACACATAGGGAGCCTCGGCCACCTCGTCATAGCCCTGTTCCCAGCCGGCGCCCATGTAGTCGTTCACTATCTGGCGATAGTCCACCACACCGTTCTCCCAGGTGCCCTTGACCGGGCCGGTGGCGGTGCCGGTGAAGGGGTTGCCCGCCTGATAGCCGCTCACCCCGGTCCAGCCACGGCCATACATGGCGGCGCCGACCACTATCTTGCCCGGGGTCACCCCCTGATCCAGCAGGGCCTTGACCCCCTTGTCCGTGGTGTACTTGGTGTCTGGATCCCAGCTGGCCGCAAACAGGTTGGTCTGGTGACCCAGCTCGGTATTGGTCCAGGCACCATTGAAGTCGTAACTCATCAGGAAGATGTGGTCCATGTACTGCTGGGCCGCCTGATAATCCACCTTGGCGATCTTGTCACCACCGGCGCTGATGGCCGAGGTGAGCTCGTACTGGCGACCCGTCTCGGCCTCCAGCTCGTCGAGCATGGCCCGCAGATCCTGCATCAGGGTCACATAGGTGGCCCCATCGCTCGGGGCACCGAGGTCCGGGTTGGCCCCCGATCCCCCCGGGAATTCCCAGTCGATGTCCACCCCGTCGAAGAATTTCCAGGTCTGGAGGAACTCCTTGACCGAGGCGACGAAGGTGTCGCGCTTGCTCTTGTCGCCGAGGAAATAGAAGGGATCGGAGAGGGTCCAGCCGCCGACCGAGGGCAGGATCTTGAGGTCGGGATGGGCCTGCTTCAATGCCATCAGGTTGCCGAAGTTGCCCTTGTAGGGCTCATCGAAGTCCTTGAGGTTGCCCTGGGGCATCTGGATGGCGGCCCAGGGATCGTGCATGGCCACCTTGAAGTCGGCGCGACCGGCGCAGGCGCGCTGCAGCGCCTCGAAGCTGCCCTCTATGCTCTTGAGGCCATCATTGATGCCGTCACCGCCACAGATGGGGGTGAAACCATAGAGGATGTGGGTCAGGTTCTGGGCCGGGATCTTGTCCACGGTGAACTTGCGGCCGTAAACGCCCCACTCCACGTAGTAGGCCCCCACCACCTTGCCGGACTTGTTGGCATAAGGTTTGTTGTTCTCTTGCAGCGGGGCATTGAGGGGCACCAGGTGGCTGCCATCTGTGTCGGCGACCACTATCTCCTTGGGATCGGAACGGGTGCAGCCATCGGCGTTGCACAGTTCGATCTGCATCTGGTAGCGACCGCCCTTGGTCACCTTGAAGTTGGCGGTGCCGGAGGCGCCGGACGGGCCGCTCCACACCTCGACGCCATCCAGCAGCACCTTGGCGGTCTGGCCCACGTCGCCGGACCAGAGGTTCCAGCTCACGCTGACCGGGGCGCCGTCGGCATGGACGGTCACCAGCTTGTTGTAGGCGGTGGCGGCCTGATCCACCTCAACGATGGCGAACTTGGTCTCACCCCAGCCTATGGTGGGTTTGCCCGGGGCGGCGGCCTGCGCCGAGGCGACGAAGCTGCCGGCGACCAGGAGGGCCAGCAGGGAAGGTTTTGGACTTAACATGTTGAATATCCTTATTTCGTTTCTCATTTTTGTCACGAAAAAGGCAACGCATGTCAGACAGGTAACACAGACAACATCCCCGCCCCGGCTTGGCGTCCGGTGGGAAACACAACCCTGTGGTGACCCCGCTATCTTAGGTACGGCAGACCCTTAGACCGGAAGTTTTGCGTCCCGGCCTTTCGACCGGTTTGCCCTTTGGCACAACTTGATTCGCGATAAAAAAAATCGCCTGGGCAATATAGGTCACCCCGGAGGCTCAGGCAAACCCCCCAGCCGGTCCCCCCCGCTTCACAGGGGGGACTCATGACTCGAATTGGCGGCTTATGGGGGGTAAATCATGGTTACTGCCGGGATCCTCGGCAAAAAACCAGGTTGGCGCGCACCTGATCAATTTGTTAATTCGTGATCATCATCAAGTTTCCCGGTCCCGACCATGCTGTTCATCAGCGCCCTGAGCTTGAGAGGCTTGACCGGCTTGCTGATGTAGCCATAGCCATGTTCGCGGATCTGGGCCTGCAACTCGCTCTTGCGATCCGCGCTGATGATGATGCCCCCCAGCTCCCTGCCAAGGGCGAGGCGCAGCATGTGCAGCGCCTGCAACCCGCTCTTGCCGTCGTCCAGGTGGTAATCGGACAGCACCAGGTCGGGCCTGAAGCTCGCCACCAGGGTCTGCGCCTGGGCCAGATCCTGCACGCAGCGCACCTCGCAGCCCCAGCGCCCCAGCAGGGAGGCCATGGCCACCAGGATCTCGGGCTCGTTGTCGAGGCAAAGCACCCGCACCCCCGCCAGCTGGCTGTCCTGACGAAGCTGGGGGGCGGGCGTCGCCCTGGCCACCAGGGGACGGCTGGCCAGCTTGAGGGTGATGGCAAACACCGAGCCGGCGCCGGGCCAGCTGCGCAGGGTCAGAGGATGCCCCAGCACCAGGGAGATGCCCCGGGCGATGGCGAGCCCCAGGCCAAGCCCCTGCTCGCGGGCGGTGCGGGAGTGATCCAGCCGCTGGAACTCCTCGAAGATGGCCTCCTGCTTGTCCTGGGGAATGCCGGGTCCTGTGTCCCACACCTCGATGCGCAGCTGCTGGCCCAGGCGACGGCAACCGAGCAGCACCCGGCCGCCGGGGTTGTAGCGAAACGCATTGGTGAGGAAGTTTTGCAGCACCCGGCGCAGCAGGCGGGCATCGCTGTGGACCGCCAGCCGGGTGTCCACCACGGCAAAGTCGATGCCCCCCGCCCGGGCCAGCACCCCGAACTCCGCCTTGAGGTTGTCAAACACCTCCGCCAGGGCAAAGTCGAGCTTCCTGGCCTTGAACTTGCCCGCCTCGAGCCGGGAGATGTCCAGCAGATCCGTGATGAGATCCTCGGTGGCCCCCAGGGCATCGTCGATGTGGTGGGCGAGGCGAGCCGCCTCCCCCTCCCCCGGCAGCGTCTCGATCAGGGAGGAGGTGAACAGCTTGGCGGCATTGAGGGGCTGGGTCAGATCATGGCTCACCGCCGCCAGGAAGCGGCTCTTGGACTGGTTGGCCCGCTCCACCTGCTCGTTGACCGCCCGCAGCTGGCTGTTGAGGGCCGACAGCTCCCGGGTCCGTTCGGCCACCCGCGACTCCAGATGCTCGTTGGCCTCCCTCAGCACCCGCTCGGCGTCGCGAAACGGGGTGATATCGGCGAAGGTCATCACGAAGCCGCCCCCCGGCATGGGGTTGCCCTGCAGCTCGATCACCCGGCCATCGGGCCGCTCACGGGAGGAGAGATGGGCGCTGCCACGGCGCATGAAGCCGACCCGACGTGCCACATGGGCCTCGACCTCCCCCGGGCCGCACAGCCCCTTGACGGCGTTGTAGCGGATGATCTCCTCGATGGGGCGCCCCACCTGGATCAGCCCCTCCGGGTATTGGAACAGGTCGATGTAACGCTGGTTCCAGGCCACCAGCCTAAGCTCCCTGTCCACCACAGAGATGCCGAGGCCGATATGCTCTATGGCCCCCTGCAGCAGGCCCCGGTTGAACCTCAGCACGTCCGAGGCCTCGTCCACTATGGTGGCGATCTCCTCGAGCTGCATGTCGCGCCCCTGCAGGGCCGAGGCCAGCACCAGCCGGGCCGACGAGGTGCCAAACACCCCGGCCAGCAGTCGTTCGGTGTGGGCGATGAGCCCGGCACTGGCCTGCATCTGGGGCGCCAGGGTCCCCCCCGACTCGCCGGCGAAGCGGCCGAAGGAGCGCTTGACCCGGCTCGGGCCGACGAAGCGGGCCGCCAGCATCTCCAGCTCCTTGACCGTCACCTTGGCCTGATAGAGGGCCGTGGCATCCCGGCTGGCCTGGCCGACGAAATTGGCAGCCTGCAACCGCTCGCTCACCGCGGCCCGGGTCAGCAGGGAGCCCGCCACATAACCGATCAGGTTGAGCAGCAGGCTGAGGAAGAGACACCAGGCCCCCAGGCTCAGGTCGCGAAAGGCGGGCCAGTCGGGGGGCGCCAGCATGGCCTGCAGGGGGGATCCCGCCAGCAGGCCGCTTTCGGCCAGCAGGGTGATGAACCAGAGGCTGATCCCGAGGGCGAGCCCCAGATAGACACCCTTGCGGTTACCGTGACGCCAATAGAGACCGAGCAGCAGGGCCGGGGCAAACTGGGCCACGGCGCCGAACGACAGGTAGCCGATGCGCGACAGGCTGGTGAGATCCCCGAGCCAGAGGTAGAGCCCCCAGGCGGCCAGCAGGATCAGCAAGATGGCGCCGCGGCGCACCTGCAGCAGCAGGTGCACCAGCCGCTCGTCCCGTCCCCGTTGCCAGAAGCGGCGCAGCAGCACCGGCAGCACCAGATCGTTGCTCACCATGATGGCCAGGGCGATGGTGGAGACGATCACCATGCCGGTGGCGGCCGAGGTGCCGCCGAGGAAGGCCAGCATGGCCATGCCCTGGTTGCCCAGCGCCATGGGCAGGCTGATGACATAGGTATCCGAGGCCATGTCGGCCCCGACCCACTGCTGCCCCGCCAGGGCCAGGGGCCAGATGAAGAGCCCCATCAGAAACAGGTAGGCGGGAAACAGCCAGCGCGCCCAGTGCAGATCCTGGCCCTGATTGTTCTCCACCACGGTCACGTGGAACTGGCGCGGCAGGCAGATCACGGCGCACATGGCGAGCAGGGTATAGATGGCGAGCTCCAGCAGGTTGCCCGGGCTCACATCGACCACGGCGCGGAAGAAGTCCCGGGTGACCAGATCCCGGCTCTCGTTTGACTGGCTCAGGATCAGCCAGAGGGCGAAGCCCCCCACCGCCATGAAGGCGAGCAGCTTGACCACGGACTCGAAGGCGATGGCCACCACCATGCCCCTGTGGTGCTCGGTGGCGTCCAGGTTGCGGGTGCCGAACAGTATGCTGAACAGGGCCAGCAGCAGGGTGACGCCGAGGGCCAGCTCCGCGGTATTGCCGGCAGGGCCCGCAGGCACGGCATTGGCCATCAGCAGATCCAGCCCGGTGACGATGGCCTTGAGCTGCAACACCAGGTAGGGCAGCACCCCTATGATGGCCACCAGGCTTACCAGCATGGCCAGACGCTGGGACTTGCCATAGCGGGCGGCGATGAAGTCGGCGATGGAGGTGATGTGCTCGCGCTTGGCCACCAGGATGAGCCGGGCCAGCAGGCGCCAGCCGAACAGGAACACCAGCATGGGCCCCAGATAGATGGGCACGGGGGACCAGGGGGACTCGCTGGCCTGGCCGACGGTGCCAAAGAAGGTCCAGGAGGTGCAGTAGACGGCCAGGGACAGGCTGTAGAGCAGGGGCTGCCCCTTGAGGCGGCGGCGCTTGTTCTTGTCCGCCCAGTAGGCGATGAGGAACAAGAGCCCAAGATATGCGAGTGACAACCCAATCAGCAACCATCCCTGGTGCATCTGTAACCCCTTGTCCATGCTGAATATTTAAACGAAGCAGCCGCCAGTCTAGAGAGGAGTCAGGAGAATGTCATCCCCTGATGTCGGCACGATATTTATCGTTTTTCAATAAATCGCCCTTGACGGAATATCGAAAAACGATAAACATCAACACGGCATCGTGGCCAAACAGCACCGGCAGCCAACCCCCATCGTCCACCATGAGGCTTATCATGACACCCAGCAAGCTCGCCCCCATGAGTACACTGATCGAATGGATCCTGTTGTTCGCCCTGGTGGCGACCCCGTTCATCACGGTCGCGGATACCTGGTCTCACCTGTTTGGTGGGAATGATCGACTGCAAGACGCCCTGCTCAAGGCCCTGGGACAGCAAGGAGCCAGTGGCCTGGCCGGCATGGGAGCCCCCTCCCTGAGCGACTATCCCCTCACCCTCGGCAGCCGTCTGCTGGCCACCTTGATCCTGCTGCTGCCGGATCTCGTATTCATGCTGATCCTGTGGCAACTGCGCCAGCTGTTTCGTGGCTACCGCCACGCCATGCTGTTCACCTTCGACCAGATCCGCCGCTATCGCTGGCTCGGCTTGCTGTTGTGCGCCAGCTTCGTCACCGAGATCATCACCCTGCCCCTGGTAGACATAGCGCTCACCATGCAGGGCCCTTCACTGCACGGCACCATCAGCATAGGCTCGTCGGATTTCAGGTTGCTGCTGGCAGGGCTCATCGTCTCGGCGCTGGCACTGGTGATGTGGGAGGCCAAGCAACTGGCCGATGACCAGCAACTGACGGTGTGAGGAAACCATGCCCATCATCATCCGGCTCGATACCCTGCTGGCCCAACGCAAGATGACCGCCCGAGAGCTGGCCCTGCGGGTTGGCATCACCGAAGCCAACCTCTCCATCCTCAAGAATGGTCACGCCAAGGCGATCCGCTTCTCCACCCTGGAGGCCATCTGCCGCGAGCTGCACTGCCAGCCGGGCGACCTGCTGGCCCACGGGCAAGCGGACGAGGCGTGATCCGGCCCGCCATCGATGAAAAAGGGGAGAGCCTTGGCTCTCCCCTTCTCGTTGCGTCTGTTTCAGCCTCTGCCAGAGAGACCCATATCGACATGTCGCCGCAGGAAGAACACCGGCAAGACCGCCAGCGCCATGAGGTAGAAGATGCCGCCACCCAGGGGGCCGTAGAGCTGGCCGCTTAGGGTCATCAGGGCGGCCACCATGATGCCGAGGGAGAGGGCGGCGTAGAGTGCCTGGGCGCCGATCAGCTGCTCCGGGGGCAGATCCCGGGTCATGAAACGCACGGCCCCGAGATGACTGATGCAGAAGGTGACCCCGTGCAGCAGCTGCGCCAGCAGCAGCAGGGAGAGATCCGTGCTGGCCCCGAGCAGGCTCCAGCGCACCAGACAGCCGAGCGCCCCCACCAGGAACAGGGTCTGGGCCCCGAAGCGGCTGAAATAGCGTTTGTCGGCGGCGAACATGGCGATCTCCGCCACCACCCCCAGGGCCCACAGATAGCCGATGGTGGCGCCGCTGTAACCCGCCTCCTTCCAGTGAATGGCGCTGAAACCATAGTAGGCGCCATGGCTGCCCTGCAAGAGCGCCGTCACCAGCAGGAAGCGGCGCACCGTGGCGCTCTTGAGGGTCTCCCTCAGGGAGGGGCGCGCCCGCTCGCCCACCACGTCCCGGGGGGCCGGATCCAGCGGCAGCCAGCTGAGCAGCACCATGAGCGCCAGCCCCAGCACCATGATGTGCAGCACCCAGTCGCTGCCCAGGTCGGTGATGAGGGCCCCCACCAGGGTGGAGGCGACGATGAAGGCGAAGGAGCCACACAGGCGCACCTTGCCATAGTCGAGCTGGGTCTGGATCACCATGCGGGTGGCGAGCGCCTCCCCCACCGGCATCAGGGTCGGATAGATGAAGTTCGCCACCAGGGTCAGCACCACCAGCCACCAGAGGCTGTGGCCGAGATAGAAGCCGAGGAAGGCCAGCAGACTGAGCAGGCAGAGCAAGCGGGTGACGGGCAACAGCTGGCCCGCCCCCTTGATGCGCCCCATCACCATCAGGTTGCCGGCGAAGCGGATCCCCATGCCGACCCCCAGCAGCATGCCTATCTGCTCGGCGCTCACCCCCATCCCCTCCAACCAGAGGGACCAGAACGGCAGATAGGCGCCATAGACGAAGTAGAAGGCACCAAAGAACAGGGCTAACCAGGAGAAGGCGGGCATAGGGCCTCAGGGGAGCGGAACGGGACGCAGATGATAACCGATTTTTGGCCGGGGATCCTGTGACCAGGACGCCAGCCGAAATGAAAAATATCAATGAAATTGAACTATTGCCAAAGGGCCAGTGTCTATTGAACAACACCTCCTCCTGGTTAGTGTTGCAATCCTTCCACCCGCTTATGGCGGGTTTCTTTTTGGCGCGCCCCGGCCGGTCGCAACCCACGAAAAAGGGGCCTTGCGGCCCCCGACTCATCCAATGTATGCACGACTCGCGCCACTTAGAACAGATACCTGACCCGCGCGCTCAGGTTGCGGCCCGGCTCGGTCTGGTTGCTGATGTTGGTGGCGGCGGAGAGGCCAGTGATGCTCTCGTAGCTGACGTACTCCTTGTCAAACAGGTTGAAGACACCGACGTTGAGCTGCAGATCCTGCATCGGCTTGAACTGGGCGTAGAGATCCACCACACCCCAGCCGGCGCTCTTGATGTTGTCGTTGCCGCGCGCATCCTTGCCCACCTTGTTCATGTCATCGGCAAAGCGCAGCGCCGTGTTGATGTTCCAGTTCGGCTGATCCAGCCGCAGGCCCAGGCTGCCGTTGAGGGGGCTCAGGCTGTTGATGTAGTTGCCGTCACCGTCCTTGCCCTCGATATAGGCCAGGTTGCCCCAGACATTGACCAGGTCATTGAGCCAGTAGTCGGCGCTGGCCTCGACCCCCTTGGTGGTCGCCTCGTCCAGGTTCCGGTACTGGTAGAGGGCGGTGCGCCCTTCGCTGCCGGTCTGGGTCAGCTCGATGAAGTCGTCAAACTTGTTGTAGAAGGCCGCCACCTCATAGCTGAGGCCGCCGGCGCTGCCGCGTACCCCCAGATCGAGGCCGTCGCTGCTCTCGGGGTTGAGATCCGGGTTCGGCTCGATGCGATAGCCATAGGCCTGATGGTTCAGGGTGGAGAAGGCGTTGTCATACATGGGCGCCTTGAAGCCATGGCTGTACTGGGCGAACAGGTTGGCCGCCTCGTGTGCCTTGAACACCAGCCCCAGCTTGGGGGAGAGCTCCCCTTCGGAGAAGGCCTTGAGCCTGTTCCCCGTGTAGGCGGGATCCTCGTCGGGGGTCATCTTGTAGTAGTCGTAGCGCAGCCCTGGGGTCAGCACCCAGCGCTCGCCGAATTTGAGCTCATCAAAGACCCAGAGGGCGCCGTGCTCGCTGGTGGTGGAGGGGAAGCTCAGCTCGCTGTAGGAGGCGAAGTCCCCCGCCGTGACCGACCCCTTGACGCGGGTCCGCTCGTTGTCGGTGTGCTCATACTCCAGGCCCCAGGCCAGACGCTGGCTCGCCAGCGCCTTGCTGAACTTAACCTGGGCCCCCAAACTCTCCTGCTCGAAACCGTTGTGATCGTGCGACGGCTTGGTCACATAGGGGTTGCGCGGGTTGACCGGGTACTTGGAGGAGGCGTACTGCTCCAGGGTCTGCTTGGTGCGGGCGTAATAGAGCTTGCTGTCGATGCGATCGACCCAGGGAGCATTCAAGGCGATGCCGTGATCCAGCATCAGGGAGAGGTTGTCGGTCTCCTTGTCGGTGATCGGCTGATTGAAGACGGAACCTGACTTGGTCAGGTCGACCGCGTCCGGATCCTCATCTTCGGTGAAGTAGTCGACGGTGAGCTTGAGGAACTGATCCTCGCTCATGTTCCAGCGGCTCTTGAACAGCACCGCCTGGCTGGCGATGTCGAACTCGTTCTTGTCGCCGTCATGGTTCTGGGTCACACCGCCGTCGCGCCAGGTGTAGCGCAGCAGGTGTTCGAACTCGCCGCTGCGCAGGGCGCCGGTAAAGCCCGCCATGTTCTGATGGCTGCTGGAGGCATAGCCGGTGGTGGCGTCCAGATAGCTGTCGCGCCCCTTGAGAAAATCGCTGGCATCCTTGGTGGTGATGGCGATGACCCCACCCAGGGCATCGGAGCCGTAGGCGGCGGATGCCGGTCCCTTGACCACCTCCACCTGCTTGATCATGTCGGTGTCGAAGTAGCTCTGGCCCACACCGCCGTTCTTGTAGGCATCATTCTGGCGCACGCCGTCGCGCACCGTCTTGACCCGGTTCTCCCCCATGCCGCGCACCACGAAGGTCTGGGCATCGCCGGCGCCGCCCACCACTGTCACCCCGGGCTGGTAGCGGAACAGGTCGGCGACGTTGCTGACCAGCTGCTCTTCGATTTGTTCGGCCGTGATCACCGTGATGGGGCCCGAGACATCTTCCAGCTTCTGCTCCATCCGGGAGCCGCTGACCACCATGACATCGTCATTGCCGCGGGAGTGAGTCGGCTGCGCCGCCTGAACCTGGAGGCTAAGGGCGGCCATGACCGCGATCGCAATCTGGGTGGGGGGTGTAATGTGAGCCACTGCATGTCCTTATTGAGAATAGTTATCAACGGCATGCATCTTACCCAGCGCCACGGAAAGATCAATGATAATGGTTATCATTTTTATTGTGATTTATTTGCATCCCTCTGAGCCCCCCTGTCATCATGACGCCACCTCTGCCATGCTGATGCTGGCTGACCAACCTTGTCGTGAGAGACCATGATCCGATCCCTGACCTTGCTGACGCTGCCCCTGCTGCTCTGGGCCTGCGCGAGCCCCCCATCCCCCACCCCTCCCCTGACCGGCACCCTCTACGACTACCGATTGAGCTCGGCAGACGGCGAGACACTGACCCTGCAGCAAGCACTGGGCAGGGTCAGGGACGCCGACATAGTGCTGGTGGGAGAGTTGCACAGCCATCCGGCCGCCCACCTGCTCGAGGCCCAGCTGCTGGCCGGCTTGCAGCGCCAGAGCCGCGACCATGGCCGGGCCCTGGCGCTCTCCATGGAGCAGTTCGGTCGCGACGCACAGCCGGTGCTCGATGCCTATCTCGCCGGGCGCATCGGTGAGGCGGCCCTCATCCGCGATGGCAACGCCTGGCCCAACTACCAGAGCGACTATCGCCCCCTGGTGGAATTTGCCAAGGAGCAGGGCCTGGCCGTCATCGCGGCCAACGCCCCCAAGCCCCTGGTGAGCTGCATCGGTCAGGAAGGCCCGGCATGGCTCGACCGGCTCGCCCCCGTCTATCGCGGCCAGCTGGCACGCACCCTCACCCTGGGCGATGACCCCTATCGCCAGAAATTCATGGCCTCCCTGCACCATGGGGATGCGGACGGCAATGCCCGTCGCTTCGCCGCCCAGACCAGCTGGGATGACACCATGGCCGAATCCATGGTGGACTACCTGGCCAGCCATCCGGGCAGACGCATCATGCACATCGCCGGCAACTTCCACGTGGAGGGAGGGCTTGGCCTCGCCAGCCGCATCGCCAGCCGCAATTCGGCCCTCAAGGTTAGCCTGGTGGTCCCCGTCACCACGGCTGAACCTGTGCCGGGACAGGCCCCCGAGGTACGGGTCACCATGGCCCCCTTGCCCAAACGCTGGCAAAGCGAGGGGGAAATGAAGCAAGATATGGGCACGCTGCATCTGTCCCGGCAACGGGACTGTACCCAGTGGTTGCAATCCCAGGCTGACTGAGCGGCGCGGGCAAGCCGGCACCCGCTCGCGCCATGACAGGGTAACCCCCGTCTATCCCAAGGCCCGCAAGGGCCAACGATGAACAGCACGAGGAGTGCATATGGACGTGTTACTGGTTATCGATGTGCAACAAGGGCTGTTCGAGCAACCGCGTCACCAGGACGCGCAGGTGCTGGCCAATATCAACCGCCTGACCGAGGGGGTGCGCCAGGGCGGCGGGCGCGTCATCTATGTGCAGCATGACGAGCCGGGTGGCGAACTTGAGCCCGGCAGCCCGGCCTGGCAGATCCACGCCGCCCTCTCCCCCAGGCCCGCCGACAGCCGGGTTCGCAAGCGCGCGTGCGACAGCTTCCTCGATACCGAACTCGGTTTCCTGCTGGCGGAGCAGAGCGTGGACAGGTTGATCCTGTGCGGCTGCGCCACCGACTTTTGTGTCGACACCACGGTGCGCAGCGCCGCCTCCCACGGCTTCGAGGTCACTGTGGCCCGGGACGCCCACACCACGGCCGACCGCCCCCATCTGGGTGCGGACGAGATCATCACCCATCACAACTGGATGTGGGAGAACCTGGCCCTGCCGGGGGATCGCCGCGTCCTGGTGCAACCCACGGATCAGATCATCTGAATGAGACTTCCTCTCCCCTGCACACTGCTGCTTGCCATGGTGCCGGTCCTGACCGGTTGTGGTTTCACGCCGCCATCGGATCAGCCGGCGCCGCTGTTCAGCACTCATATCAACGAGGAGGGCAGCAAGCGTTTCCTGTTTGAAGCCGCGCCGCTGGAGACCCTGCCCACCCGGCTGCAGGATGAGGATGGCGGCAAATTGCAGCGCCAGAAGAGCCTGCTGGAGCGGCGCACCGCCCTGCAGGATGCCCAGCTCCAGCACACCCTGGAGCAAAGGGGCTACTGCCATCAGGGCTTCATCGTGCTGAGCCAGACCTCCTGGCGCATCAGGGGGGAGTGCAACGAAACCGCCAGCGACGCCGATCGCCAGGCCTTCCCCAACCGGGGCGACTGGCAAGGCTAGTGGGCCCTTCAATCAAAACGGACAGCCTGGGCTGTCCGTTTTTTCATCTCGTGTTCTCTCGTCAGACCGGTGTGTCGGTCTCGCGGGTCAGCTCGGCACCGTTGTCGATGCGCCTGTGGCCCTCCGCCAGATGGACGAAGTCCACCAGCTCGTCACCCGAAACCTGGAACGCCTGGCCGAAGCCCTTGACGAACAGCCCCTGCTCTGGCTTCAAGCGAAACAGTACGAAGTCCTTGAGGTTGGAGAGCCCCTTGACGATGTCGCCAAAGCGCCCCTCCAGGGCGGCGATCGCCTGGCCCCAGCGTGGGTCGTCCCGTGCTACCACCTCGGCCAGCGCATCGAAGGTGAGTCGCTTGCGGGCGAACAGTTCGCGGGCGCCGGTCTCGTCCTCGATCAGCATCAGGGAAACCCTGGGCACCTGTTGCAGGTTGCGGGCATGGCGCGCTATCTCGGAGATGAGCACATAGTAGCCATCTTGCTGCAACACGAAGGGGGCGTAGCTGGCGTTGGGCCTGCCCTCGCTGTCCACAGTGGCGAGCTGCAGGGTGCGGCAGCCATCGCGAAACTCGCGGATCTCCGGTTGCAGGCGGTTTTGCAGGCGCTCCTGACGTTCACTCATGCTTTCACTTCCTCTTGATACTGGTGGCGCAGGGCCTTGAAACGCTCCACCTGATCAGGCAGCAGCCGACGCTGCTCGTCCCGGCCCAGATAGACTTTGAATATGCAGCGGCCGCTGTGGCCGAAGAACTGGAAGGAGTGCCCCTCCTTGCCCATGAACAGCTTGCTGACCAGGGCAATGCCGACCACCTTGTCGAGCTTGAGATGGCCATGGAGCTCGCCATCCCGCCCCATCAGGTTGTAGTAGCCACGGGCCGTCTTGCCCTTGGGGAAGGGGGCCTTCACCTCGAAGAGGGAGCCGTCGGATTCGACGATGGTGGTCACCAGGCCCCAATTGGCCAGATCCGCCAGCAGGGCCTCTGCCTCCCCGGCCGGCACTTGCGTCACCAGCTCGGATGGCAGATGGCGCACCACCTCCCACTCGCTGACCGCCAGCTCGGTGGCGATGGAGGACGGATGGGCGCCGGGATCTTGTTCCAGCAGCGCCTGGATGCGTAGTGCAATGCTCATGGGTTCTCCCTTGGGAGGGGTGTGCCACCCCTCGACTGTCATGGCGGATACTCTAATCAAGCCGCAAAACCAATGCAATTGATAATCAATTTCATTATCAGTGCATTTTCCCCGCCGGCTTGATATTCTCGGCGCAAATCCAACTTCATTCACCCTTCGGAGGTTAGCATGGGCCCTCGTCTTGCCCTCGCACTCACCCTGCTCGGCTGTTCGGTCATGGCTCTGCCAGCAGGCGCACAGGAACGTATCGTCAGCATAGGCCCGGCCACCACTGAACTCATACTGGCGCTCGGCGGCGAGCAGAGCCTGGTCGCCACCGACGTCAGCAGCACAGAACCCAAGGGGCTGCCCAGGGTCGGCTATCACCGTGCCCTGGCCGCGGAGGGGATCCTCAGCCTGGCGCCGACCCGGCTGGTGGGCAGCGACGAGATGGGGCCGGCCCCTGTGCTGGATCAGCTGCGCCGGGCCGGGGTCGAGGTGAAGGTGCTGGAGACGGCGCCGACCCTGACCAACCTGAACGCGCGGATAGAGGCCCTGGCCCAGCTGCTGGGGGATCCGGCCGCCGGCGCCCGTTTGCAGGGCGAGATCCAGGCCCAGAGCGACGCCCTGGCCGCCCAGGCGAGCCAGAACAGGCCCCTCAAGGTCGCCTTCCTGCTGCTGCACAAGGGCCAGCCCACCAGCATCGCCGGGGGCAATACCACCGCCAGCGCCCTGCTCACCCTGGCTGGCGGCGTCAATCCGATCGCCCAGCTGCGGGACTACAAGCCAGTGTCCGCCGAATCCCTGATCGAGTTGCAACCGGATCTGGTGCTGGTGAGCGGCCGCGACTGGCAGCTGTATCAGGATCCGGCCAGCGTGCTGGCCCAGGTGCCGGCCCTGGCCGCCACCCCGGCGGGCAGGCAGGGCGCCATCCACGCCATCGACGGCCAGGCCCTGCAAGGGGGGCTCAGTCTGCGCTCCTTGCAGCAGGCGGCCCAGGTAGCCCAGTGGATCAAGCAGGGGTCATGATGCGCCTGCCACTGCCCTGGCTCATCACCCTCAGCGGTGGCCTGCTGGCGCTGCTGCTGCTCGGATCCCTCGCCACCGGCCCCCTTGCCCTCTCCTTTACCGAGAGCCTGCGCGCCCTGCTGGCCGGGCAGGAGAGCGGGATTGAGGCACACAAGCTCTTGATCGTACAGGAGATCCGCTTGCCCCGTACCCTGCTCTGCGTCGCCGTGGGGGGCATGCTCGGCCTCTGCGGCGCCGTGATGCAGGGGCTGTTTCGCAACCCCCTGGCCGATCCCGGCATCATAGGGGTCTCCGGCGGGGCGGCGCTGGGGGCGGCGCTGGCCATAGTGCTGCTGGCTCCCCTGGATCAGCAGCTGCAGAGCCAGCTCGGCATCGGCCTGCTGCCCCTGTTCGCCTTCCTCGGCGGGGCGCTGACCACCACCCTCGTCTATTTGCTGGGCACCCGGGAAGGGGGCACCTCGGTCACCGTCATGTTGCTGGCCGGGGTCGCCATCACGGCCTTCTCCTTCGCGGTGATCGGCCTGCTCACCTATCTGGCGGACGATCAGATGCTGCGCAACCTCAGCCTCTGGCAGCTCGGCACCCTGGCGGCGGGCAAACCCGCCGACGTCGCCTTGTCCCTGGCGACCCTGGCCCTGCTGCTGTGGCTGTTCATGCGCGATGCCGGCCCCCTCAATGCCCTGCTGCTGGGGGAAGGAGAGGCCCGCCACCTGGGCGTCAATGTGCAGGCCCTCAAGGGCCGACTGATACTGCTCACCGCCATGGGGGTGGGGGTGGCCGTGGCGGTGTCGGGCATGATCGGCTTCGTCGGACTGGTGGTGCCCCATCTGGTGCGGCTGCTGGCCGGCCCCAACCATGCCAGGTTGCTGCCGCTCTGTGCCCTGATGGGTGCCGCCCTGCTGCTGGGGGCCGACATGCTGGCCCGCACCCTGCTGGCCCCGGCCGAGCTGCCGGTGGGCATCATCACGGCACTGCTCGGCGCCCCCTTCTTCATCTGGCTGCTGGTCAAGCGCCGCCGCACCCTTTAACCGGAGACCCCATCTTGTCAGCACTTCCCCCTCTGCTGCATTGCCGCCAGCTCAGCCTCACCCGAGGTGGCTGCCTCATCCTGGACGGGCTCGACCTCAGCCTGCATGGGGGCAGCCTCACCGCCCTGCTCGGCCCCAACGGCGCCGGCAAGAGCTCGCTGCTCAAATGCCTGACCGGCGAGCTGGACCATGAGGGAGAGACCAGCCTGTTTGGCCGCAAGCGCCAGGAGTGGACCGGCACCGAACTGGCCCACAGGGTCGGGGTGCTGCCCCAGAGCTCGTCCCTGAGTTTCCCTTTCCTGTGTGAAGAGGTGGTGGCCATGGGGCGCCTGCCCCACAGCGAACCCGGCCGCCGGCGCGACGAGATAGTGAGGGCCGCCATGGCCCATGCCGGGGTGGAACACCTGGCCAGCCGCCTCTACCCGGGCCTCTCCGGCGGCGAGCGCCAGCGGGTGCAGTTTGCCCGGGTGCTGGCCCAGATCTGGCAGGCCCCCGATGCCGATGGCCCCTCCAGGCTGTTGCTGCTCGATGAGCCCACCTCGGCCCTGGATCTCAAGTACCAGCACCAGCTGCTCGCCCTGGCCCGCGCCCTCACCTCCCGCAACACCGCCGTGCTGGTGGTGCTGCACGATCTGAACCTGGCGGCCCGCTACGCCGATCGGCTGCTGATGCTGGAGCGGGGCAGACTGATGGCCGATGGCCCCCCGGTCGAGGTGCTCACCCCCGAACTGGTGACCCGCCTCTATGACTACCCGGCCCAGGTGATCCACCACCCGGAGACCGGGCTGCCCATGGTGGTGTGATAATCGCTGGGGTGTGATAACGGGCGCATCGCCCCTCCTCGCCACGACGACCCCGTCCAGGCCATCCACCACCCCGGGACCGGGCTGCCCATGGTGGTGTGATAATCGCTGGGGGTGTGATAACGGGCGCATCGCCCTTCCTCGCCACGACTACCCTGTCCAAGTGATCCATCACCCCGAGACCGGGCTGCCCATGGTGGTGTGATAATCGCTGGGGGTGTGATAACGGGCGCATCGCCCTTCCTCGCCACGACGACCCTGTCCAAGTGATCCATCACCCCGAGACCGGGCTGCCCATGGTGGTGTCAATCCCGTCAGGATCCCGAATAGCAGAAGAGCGCCATCAGGCGCTCTGTTTGTTTGCCACGTGGAGGGGGACTCGGGGGATCGGGTCGCGACCCGGCTGGTGGGTTGGGCGTCGATAGCCACATCCCTCCGGCATCGGCCTTCGCTATGTCAGGCGATCTGGTAGCGGCCCGGCTTGTGGTTAAGTGTCAACACCAGGTTACAGATGATGGCCGCCACCACGGAGAGGGCCAGGATCCAGGGCTGCACCACGAAACAGGAGGCGATGACTATGGTGCAATCCAGCCCCATTTGCAGCTTGCCGGCGCGAATACCGAAGCGATCCTGGATGAAGAGCGCCAGTATGTTGAAGCCCCCCAGACTGGATTTGTGGCGAAACATGATGAGCAGCCCCATGCCGATCAGGGTGCCGCCGATCAGGGCCGCATAGACCGGCTCTATCTTGCCGATTTGCAGCACGGCATTGAGGTGATCCGTCATGAAGGAGACAGCCGCCACCGAGACGAAGGTATTGAAGGTGAAGCGCGGTCCCATCCTGAGCCAGGCCAGGGCGTAGAACGGCAGGTTCATGGCGAAGAACAGCAGGCCAAAGCTCAGGCCCGTCACCTGTTGCAGCAGCAGTGCCAGCCCGGCGGTGCCACCGGTGAGCAGGCCGACCTGATGAAACAGGAAGATGCCAAGGGAGACGAAACCCGCCGCGGTCAGCAGGGCGATCACATCTTCATAGAGGGGGTGCGCAGAGCGGGTGGGCTGCGCGGCGGGCGGGGTGTTGTCCATAACCTGTATCCAATGGCGAAGTGAAAAAGCGTATCTTGTGGCCGCGGTGGCGGACCCGAGCCCTGTCCTCAGGGCTTCGTGATGGGCTCCAGTCTATTTTTTGCGACCATGATCACAATGGTCATCGACCACGCCCCCTTTTGGTGCCTGTCATCCTCCATTGACAGTCGTTGCACCAAGATGAGGCTCACTCCAGCGCTATGTCCGCCGGCGCCTCGGCCCTGGGTACATGCTGCAATCCCTCTATCATGATGGCGGCAATCTCGTCATAGGCGGCGGACCAGGCCTGGGCCAGGGGCAGGGTGAAGTGTTCGCCGAGCCGCCGGGCCATGACCCGGGTCATGGCGACCTTGACCAGGGTGAAGTGTTCCGGCGCCACCCCGTAGCGCCTGTGCTGCTGGCCGAGATGACGGATGATGAAGCGCAGCGGCTCGATCTGCTCCAGGCTGGTCAGCACCGTATTGAGGGTCTGGGCCACCTTGTCGATGAGGCGCTCATCCGTCATGGTGAACATGGGGAGCAATCCCGGATCCAGATGAAATAATTCCTGATAGATATCCCTGACAAACTCGTTGCTAAACAGCGAGATACGACTCCATGCCCTTTGTACCAGTTCTATCTCATCTGAGCTCATATGCCGTCCTTAGCCATGGCCGCTTCCCTGCCCGGCAGCAATTGCACACTGTAATAACAAAATAGTTATTAGTGACAACTCTGCCAGCCCCCATCCGTTTTCCACGCCGGGAACGCCCTTGACTGACGTGGCACCCGAGGGCTCGCGATTAGTTCCAGATGATTTCGTTCTCGCCAGACGCGATGCCATAACCACAGGTTCCACCGCGCCACTGGCAGTACGCCCCGATCTCCCCTATAGGTTCTGGACATTCGCTGGAGATTTCCCATGGTGAACTGGCCCGCAACCCTGCTGTTGATAGTGCTGCCCCTGCTGCCCGCCGCCGCGGCCCAGGCGGCCGACAAGGGCCAGTTTCGTCAGGCGCCGCGCGCCATCAACGCCCTCCAGCAGGGCCAGGCGGCCCAGAACCGGGGCAACATCAGTCAGGCCATACGCCACTACTGCGTGGCGGCCAGCACGGGCAACCCGGAAGGCTATTATCGCATCGGTCGCCTGCTTGCCCCCCGCAATCCCAAGCTGGCCAACGGCTATCTCGCCATGGCCATGCGCCTTGGCAGCCAGCAGGCCGCTCGCTACTACAACAGCCGGGTCGGCAATGCCCCCATAGGGGACAACTGCGGCGCCCAGATGGGTGGCGGCGGCTTCACCATCCCCAGCACCCCCTTCAACCTCGACGCCTATCTCGCCCGCCAGTCTCCCGACAAGCGCAGACTCGCCGCCCTGCTGCGCCAGGCCGCCGATCGCCATGAGATAGACTCCCGCCTGGTGCTGGCCATCGCCATCGCCGAGTCCAATCTGGAGACCCACGCCGTCTCCCCCAAGAATGCCCAGGGGCTGATGCAGCTAATTCCCGCCACCCAGGCGCGCTTCGGAGTGACCCGGCCCTTCGACCCGGAGCAGAACATCAAGGGGGCCCTGGCCTATCTCAAGTGGCTGGATCGGGAGTTCGACGGGGACTGGGTGCTGATGTCGGCCGCCTACAACGCCGGCGAGCAGTCGGTGGCCCGCTATGGCGGCATTCCCCCCTATGCCGAGACCCAGCACTATGTGCGCAAGGTGCTCTATTTCGCCGGCCAGGATCCCCTGGCCAAGCAGGCCGGACGCCCGAACCGCTAGCCCCCGCGCCGCCCCTCGACTGGCGCCATGGGGCCATCCCCTCACGGCGCCATCGGCTTTCCCCCCGTCGGCCATTGGTTTACAATCGCCCCGTTATTCGGAACCGGCTGACCCCAGTCGTCAGCTGGCCCCACCACGGCATCAGTTCGTTGACAAAAACAAGTTAACCTGATGAAAAGGAAAGAGAATTAGCCAATGGCTCAATTTATTTACACCATGAACCGGGTCGGCAAGGTCGTGCCGCCCAAGCGTCATATTCTCAAGAACATCTCCCTCTCCTTCTTCCCGGGCGCCAAGATAGGCGTGCTGGGTCTGAATGGCGCCGGTAAATCCACCCTGCTGCGCATCATGGCGGGGCTGGATACCGAGATCGAAGGGGAAGCCCGTCCTCAGCCCGGCATCAAGATAGGCTACCTGCCCCAGGAGCCCAAGCTGGATCCGGAGCAGACGGTGCGCGAGGCGGTGGAAGAGGCGGTCGGCGAGGTCAAACGCGCCATGGCTCGCCTGGACGAGGTCTATGCGGCCTACGCCGATCCGGATGCCGATTTCGACAAGCTGGCCCGGGAACAGGGCGAGCTGGAGGCCATCATTGAATCCCAGGGTGGCCACAACCTGGAGAACCAGCTGGAGCGCGCGGCCGATGCCCTGCGCCTGCCGGCCTGGGACGCCCAGATCAAGCACCTCTCCGGGGGTGAGCGCCGCCGGGTCGCCCTGTGCCGCCTGCTGCTGGAAAAGCCGGACATGCTGCTGCTGGACGAACCGACCAACCACCTGGATGCGGAATCCGTGGCTTGGCTGGAGCGCTTCCTGCACGACTACGAGGGCACAGTGGTGGCCATCACCCACGACCGCTACTTCCTCGACAACGTGGCGGGCTGGATCCTGGAGTTGGACCGCGGCGAAGGCATCCCCTGGGAAGGTAACTACTCCTCCTGGCTGGAGCAGAAAGATGCCCGTCTTGCCCAGGAAGCGAGCTCGGAAGCGGCGCGCAAGAAGTCCATCGAGAAGGAGCTGGAGTGGGTTCGCCAGAATCCCAAGGGCCGTCAGGCCAAGTCCAAGGCCCGTATGGCCCGCTTCGAGGAGCTCAACACCAGCGACTACCAGAAGCGCAACGAGACCAACGAGCTGTTCATCCCGCCCGGACCCCGCCTCGGCGACAAGGTGCTGGAGGTGGCAAACCTCTGCAAGTCCTATGGTGACAGGCAGCTGATCGACGATCTCTCCTTCGCCATCCCCAAGGGGGCCATCGTCGGCATCATTGGTCCGAACGGCGCCGGTAAATCGACCCTGTTCCGCATGATGTCGGGCCAGGAGCAACCGGACTCCGGCACCATCACCCTGGGGGATACCGTGGTGCTGGCGTCGGTGGATCAGTTCCGCGACAGCATGGATGACAAGAAGACGGTGTTCGAAGAGGTGGCCGACGGTCAGGACATCCTGCGCATCGGCAACCACGAGTTCCCGAGCCGCGCCTATATCGGCCGCTTCAACTTCAAGGGCGCCGATCAGCAAAAACGCGTCGGCGAGCTGTCCGGTGGTGAGCGGGGCCGTCTGCACCTGGCCAAGCTGCTGCAGACCGGCGGAAACGTCTTGCTGCTCGATGAACCGACCAACGATCTGGACATCGAAACCCTGCGCGCCCTCGAGAACGCCCTGCTGGAGTTCCCGGGTTGCGCCATGGTCATCTCCCACGACCGCTGGTTCCTCGACCGTATCGCCACCCACATCCTGGACTACCAGGACGAGGGCAAGATTGCCTTCTTCGAGGGCAACTTCACCGAATACGAAGAGTGGAAGAAGAAGACCTATGGCGCCGATGCGGTTCAGCCGCACCGGGCCAAGTACAAACGCATCACCAAGTGATGCGCCGCAGGGGGAGCCTTGGCTCCCCCTGCGCTTATCCCCCATGCCCCATTGTCGGCTGCCATACTGAGCGCTGACTCAGGTTCGGATCCACACCATGACCCCACACCCTGCCCGACTCACCCTGCTGATGCGAATTGAGCCCGGTTGCCTCGGCCCGGACGGCAAGCTGCACATAACGACCTTCTGCGCCGCCGCGACCCGGCTGTTTGCCGCCAGCGCCCCCCAGGGGCTCTGCTGGCAGCTGATCCCGCGCCACGACAAACGTTTGCCCGAACTGAGCTTCCTGCTCCAGGAGCAGGCCCTGACCGACGCCCAGGCCGAACGCTACCTGCAACGGCTGGGGCTGGCCCTGGCACCACTGCGCGAGCAGGCGGACGAGCGACTGGCCGAACTGGTGGATCGCTACCTCAAGGCCCAAGGCAGCAGAGCCCCCTGATCCCGGCGCCAGGCCCAAGAACAAGCGTCCATCGACACCCTTTCCACCCCGGATCGGCAAACGTTTGAACTTTTGCTCTATTCATTGAGCAAACCCCGGATCCCAGGTTTATGAATGGCGCCGCCTGTGTGAGAATGTGCCCGCTGTCACGGTATCAGGAGGAGTCTGATGGTTTGCCATCAGCTCAGGGTCATGCCCCGCATGGATGGGACCGACCCCGTGCCTGCCACCTATTTCACGTCACCTATGGAATCCAACATGAATCAAGCACCACAAACCGCTCAGCCTGCCCCGGGGCAAGGATGGCTCGAGCGTCTGTTCGCGCTCAAGAGCCATGGCACCAATGCCCGCACCGAGCTCATCGCCGGGGTCACCACCTTCCTGACCATGGTCTATATCGTGTTCGTCAACCCGCAGATCCTCTCCAACGCGGGCATGGACACCCAGGCGGTGTTCGTCACCACCTGCCTCATCGCCGGCATCGGCAGCATTCTCATGGGGTTGCTGGCGAACCTGCCCATCGCCCTGGCCCCCGCCATGGGGCTCAATGCCTTCTTCGCCTTCGTGGTGGTGGCGGGCATGGGCTACTCCTGGCAGGTGGGCATGGGCACCATCTTCTGGGGCGCCCTGGGTCTGCTGATCCTCACCCTGCTGCGGGTGCGCTACTGGCTGATCGCCAACATCCCCCTCACCCTGAGGGTCGGCATCACCGCCGGCATCGGTCTGCTCATCGCCCTGCTCGGCCTGCACAACGCCGGCATAGTGGTGGCGAGCCCGGCCACCATGGTGACCGTGGGCAACCTCACCTCCCTGCCCTGCCTGCTGGGGCTGCTGGGCTTCTTCCTCATCTGCATCTTCTCCGCCCGTGGCGTCCACTCCGCCGTGCTGATCGCCATCGTGGTGACCACGGCCCTGGGCTGGCTGTTTGGCGATGTCACCTTCAAGGGCTTCGTCTCCCTGCCGCCCAGCATAGCGCCGGTCTTCGGCCAGTTGGATCTGATGGGGTCGCTCGACATCGGTCTGGCCGGGATCATCTTCTCCTTCATGCTGGTCAACCTGTTTGACTCGTCCGGCACCCTGATCGGGGTCACCACCCGCGCCAAGCTGGCCGATGAGCAGGGCCGCTTCCCGCGCATGAAGCAGGCCCTGGTGGTGGACAGCGTGAGCTCGGTCGGCGGCGCCTTTATGGGCACCTCGTCGGTCACGGCTTATATCGAGAGCAGCTCAGGGGTCGCCGTCGGCGGTCGCACCGGCCTGACCGCCATCGTGGTCGGCGTGCTGTTCCTGCTGGCTATCTTCTTCTCTCCGGTCGCCGCCATGGTGCCGGCCTACGCCGCCGCCGGCGCCCTCATCTACGTGGGCGTGCTGATGTGCTCCGAGCTGACCCGGGTCAAGTGGGAAGACTTGACCGAGGCGGTGCCGGCCTTCATGACCGCGGTGATGATGCCGTTCAGCTTCTCCATCACAGAGGGGATCGCCGTGGGCTTCATCTCCTACTGCGTGATGAAGGCGGGCACAGGCCGCTGGCGCGAGATCAACCCCTGCGTGCTGGTGGTGGCCCTGCTGTTCGTGCTCAAGTTCGTCTGGGTCGACGCCCACTGATCTGCAGAAACGCCGACCAACGGCCAAGCGCTGAAAACAAAAATGCCCGTCATCGACGGGCATTTTTGTTGGCTGTCACCTGACGGCATCAACGGATGCCGCGGGCCTCGCGGATCCACTCCCAGGCCTGCTGGATCTCCTGGGCCTTCTCCTTGGCCATCTCCATCATCTCGGGGGGCAGCCCCTTGGCGGCCAGCTTGTCCGGGTGATGCTTGCTCATCTCCTTGCGATAGGCCTTCTTGACCTCGGCATCGGCCGCCTCCTCGCTCACCCCCAGCAGCTGGTAGGCATCCTTGAGCCGGTCACGGCTCGGTGGCTGCTGCCCCGCCGACTGACGTCCTCCCTGGTGCTGGCCGCCGCCGTGGCGAAAGAAGTTCATCTGCGCCTCGGCCATGGCCAGGATCCGCGCCAGCTCTATCTGGCTGAAGCCCAGCTCCTCGGCGATGGTCTGCAGGATGGCCCGCTCGGCCGCCTCCACCTGACCATCGGCGAAGGCCGCCTGCAGCTGCACCTCCAGGAAGAAGCGCAGTATGTCGCGCTGCCCCTGACTGGCACTGCGAAACCCGGCCAGGGTCTGGCGCAGGGGGAAATCGGCCTCCTTGCCCTCGCGAAACGAGCGCTGGGCGCTGCTGCGCTGCTCGGGGGAGAGCCGCATCCTGTCCATCAGGTTGGAGGCGACCCGGATCTCCTGCTCGGTGACCTGGCCCCCCGCCTTGGCGATGTGGCCCATGACGGCGAAGGTAGCGTGGAAGAAGATGGCCTGCTGCTCGGCGCTCGGAGTACGGCGAAACGCCCCCTGGATGCCGATCCCGCGGTCAAATCGGTGACCGAGCCAGAGGCCGATCAGCAACCCGAAGACATTGCCGAGCAGAAAACCGAAGAAGGCGCCAAGCACCTTGCCCCAAATACGCATGACTCAAGACCTCATCTCAATTAGTGGAGCCTGCCAGCTCGTCATCCAGGGCGCGCAACCGCGCCACAGTACCGATATCACGCCACTCCCCGACCAGGCGGGTACCGCCGACCCGCCCCTGGGCCATCCAGTCCCGCAGCAGGGGCGCCAGCTTGCGGCTGCCCTGGGCGAGGGAGGCAAAGGCCTCGGGCCGATAGAGGCCGACGCCGCTGAAGGTCAGGCCGGGCCTGTCTTGCACCCTGTCTGAGGCGAGGGAGAAGTCCCCGTGGGGATGCTGGGGCGGATTGGGCACCAGCCAGAGGTGAGCGAGATCCGCCCCCAGCGGCTGGCGCACCAGAGCGCCATAATCGGTATCCAGCCAGGTATCGCCGTTGATCACCAGAAACGGGGCATCGCCGAGCAGGGGCAGGGCCTGCACTATGCCGCCTGCCGTCTCCAGGGCGCTCTCCTCCGCCGACCAGGCTATCTGCACCCCGAACTGGCGGCCATCGCCGAGGGCCGCCACCAGCTTGTCGCCGAGCCAGGCATGGTTGATGACCAGCTCGCTTACCCCGGCCGCCTTGAGCTTCTCGATATGGTGGACGATGAGGGGTTTGCCCCCCACCGCCAAGAGCGGTTTGGGCAGGGAGTCGGTGAGGGGACGCATCCGCTCGCCACGGCCGGCGGCCAGGATCATCGCCCTCATGCGCCGGCGCCCTCTTGTTGCCGTGGCGCAAAGCCGGGCAGCACCCGGCGCACCAGCCAGTCACCAAATGCCTCCAGCACGGGGTGGGCTTCGCCATGGAGGCGGCACACATCCACCACATAACCCAGGGTGCGGGGAATGTCCTTGAGGTAGCCGGATTTGCCATCCCTGTGGTAGAGGCGGGTGAAGAGCCCCGCCGCCTTGAGGTGGCGCTGCATGCCGGTCAGGTCCGCATGACGACGGAAACTGGCATAATCGAGCCCGGCCAGCAGATTGGCCCGGCTCAGGGTATCGAAGCCGTGGCGCATGCCCTGCTCCATCACCTGGTCCGGCCAACGCACATAACAATCTTTGAGCAGGGAGACCAGGTCATAGCTCAGCGGCCCGATGACCATGTCCTGAAAATCTATGATGGCCAGCTCGCTCTCGTCCGGGGTATCGCCGCCACACACCATCAGGTTGCGGCTGTGGAAATCCCGGTGCATCACCCCCTGGGGCTGGGCCAGGTTGTTCTCGGTGAGGCAGGCGAAGGTGTCATCGAGCAGTCGCCGCTCGCCCTCGTCCAGAGTCAGATTCAGGTGCTGACCCAGCAGCCACTCGGGGAAGATGGCGTTCTCCCGGGCCATGAAGGCGGCATCGAAGGGTTCCAGCGCCAGGGCCACGCCACCGAGCCGCGGCAGCAGGGCGATGGCTTTCTGATACCAGGCCAGCACGCTGGTCTCGTTCAGGCAACGGATGAGCTGGGTGTCGCCCAGATCCGTTACCGCCAGCAGCCCGAGGGCATAATCGACCGCCCGCACCTCGGGGGCCAGCAGGCCCCTGGCCTGCAGGGCGGCCGCATTGCGGACAAACTCTTGATTTTTCTCTGTTTGTGGATTGGCATCCACCCAGACGAGGCCGCCGCCCCGATAGTAGCGGCGGAAACTGGCGTCGCCGGAAATGAGAGACAGGGTCAGGGTGTGGTCGCCCGTGTGGTGGCGGGCGAACTGGAGCAGGGAGTCAAAACGATCTGGCATGGGTGAAGGACCAAGGTGGAAAGCAGCGCTTGGCTGTTAGCCCTGGCCGCAATAATGCTTTATCATTGCCGGCTAACATAAAGCAATGAGATGCAATGTCAACTCGATGAGTCCTGGCGTATTATGCATGCTCTTGAATCAGCCGTTTCGATACGGATTGCGCGAGTCTTCTACATGACAAAATGGACACTGGGGCGTGCCTGTCCCATCGCCCTGACCATTGGCCTTGCTCCGGCGCTGTTGAGCCCGGCATATCTCCAGGCTGCGCCAATGAGCGTGCCCGCCGCCACGGGTCTGCTGGACGGGCTCTGCTATGACTATGTTCCCAAGATAGAGAAAGCCCCCGCCAATCAGGATGCCAATGCCCTGCCGGTGGAAGTGGACGCCGACCGGCTCGAAGCCAAGCAGGGCGGTACCGCCGTCTATGAAGGTGACGTCAAGGTGCGTCAGGGCGTGCGCAAGTTTGACTCCGATTATGCCCAGCTCGACCAGCAGAGCCGGGATGTGATCGCCATCGGCAACATCTACTACAACGATGGTCAGATCACGGTCACCAGCGACAAGACCCTCAAGTCCAACCTGGATACCAAGGATTCAGAGCTCGAAGAGGGCAAGTATCAGGTTCATGGCTCTGCGGTGCGCGGCTCGGCCGATCGGGTCATCATGACCAACAACAACCAGAACATCACCCTGGAAGGGGCCCAGTACACCACCTGCCCGCCGGGCCAGGAGGCCTGGATCCTGAAGGCGGGCAGCATCGACATCGACCAGAACGAGGTATTCGGCGAAGCCTGGAACGCCAGCCTCTGGCTCTATGACTATCCGGTGTTCTACTTCCCCTATATCAACTTCCCCATCAAGGACGAGCGCAAGACGGGTCTGCTCTACCCCAGCTATGAGCAGAGCTCCAAGAACGGCATGGACATCAACCAGCCCTTCTACTGGAACATAGCCCCCAACTACGACGCCACCATCAGCTCCCGCTTCATGGACAGGCGCGGCCTGATGGAGCAGGTCGAGTTCCGCTACATGCCGGACCCGGCCCACAGTGGCAGCCTCTATTTCGAGAACCTGGCCGACGACAAGCAGTATGATGACACGGCGACCCTCAACGACTATCTGGCCGACGGTCACCGCTATCTGCTCAATGCCCGCCACAGCTCCCGCTTCCTCGACAACGCCATGGTGGTCTCCCTCGACTACACCAAGGTGCGGGATAACGATTACAACTACTTCAACGACTTCTCGCCGCCGGTCGGCACCCAGGTCGACAACCAGTTGCAGCAATCCCTCAAGGCGGGCTACTACCAGCAGAACTGGAACCTGACCACGGAGGCGCGCACCTACCAGATCCTGCTGGCCGGTGCCCAGCAGCCCCACTCCATGCTGCCGCGCATCAACCACAACTATTACCATCAGGGCAGCTGGTACGATCTGGCCTGGAACACAGAGCTGACCAATTTTGGCTATGACAACGACCAGTCCACCATAGGGGAAGCCTATACCGGCACCCGGCTCTACAGCGCGCCGACCCTGACGGTGCCGCTCAGCGATGCGGACGGTTACTACTTAGACAGCCAGTACAAGCTGATGTACACCCAGTACAACCAGGATGTCCCGGATACCAGCAAGCTCACCAGCTACTACCGCAGCAAGGAGCTGACCAACCTCGACGAGAGCGTCACCCGGGTGTTGCCCTCGTTCCGGCTCAAGGGTGGTCTCACCTTCGATCGCCATCAGGACTGGTTCGGCGAGCGCGCCAACCAGACCCTGGAGCCCGAGTTCCAGTACCTCTATGTTCCCTACAAGGATCAGGACAACATAGGCATCTACGACTCCACCAACATGCGCCAGGACTACTACAGCCTGTTCAGCGACCGCCGCTTCGCCGGGCTGGATAGGATCAGCGACTCCAACCGTGTCTCCGTCGGGGTCACCAGCCGGGTCTATGATGGCGTCGGTGACGAGCGTCTGCGCCTGGCCCTGGCCCAGGCATTCGACTTCGTCGCCCCCAGAGTCACCCTCTATCCCAGCGACGAGGCGAGCACCAACACCCGCTCTCCCCTGTCGTTCGAGGGGGATGCCAAGATAAGCGAGCAGTGGTTCGCCCACGTCGGCGCCCAGTATGATGTGGATAACAGCGAGTTCAGCTCCGCCAACAGCGCCCTGGAGTATCGCCACGAGAAGCTGTTGAGCCAGCTCAACTACCGTTTCGTGCGCGATGCCAACTACGATCTCTCCCGCAGTGGCGAGAGCGCCGACATCAACCAGGTCGGCATGTTGCTCGGCACTCCCCTCAACGACCGGTGGCACCTCTATGGCGGCTACTACTACGACCTGGATCAGAACGTGAATGTTGACCGCAAGGTGGGGATCAAATATGACTCCTGCTGCTGGAGCATCAACTTCAACCTGGAATGGGTCAACAGCCCGGATAACGTCACCTACCAGCCCACCTCGGAGCGTAGTTTCGGCATCCAGTTTGAGATGAAAGGATTGGGCAGTGTGGGGACCGGTGCCAAGGGCACCAGCCTGGATACCGATGCCCTGCCTTACATTCGTCCGTTTAACCTGCGGGACCAGTGAGTCATCGCAAAACGCCTTGAGAGATGGATATGAAGAAGACGTGGATTTCCCTGCTGACCGCAGGTCTGTTCGGAGTCATGAGCCAGAGCGCGTTTGCCTCCCCCGAGCTCATCGACAAGGTGCTGGCCGTGGTCAACAAGGATGTAGTACTCGCCAGCCAGCAGGATGCCCTGGTCAACAAGATCAAGTTCTCGGCCAAGGAGAGCGGCCAGGCGCTGCCCGATGACGTCACCCTGCGCAGACAGGCGCTGGATCGCCTGATCCAGGAGAGCCTGCAATTGCAGCTGGCGGACAGACAGGGCCTCAAGATCAGCGACACCCAGCTCGAGCAGGCCATCCAGAGCATCGCCGCCGACAACAAGATGAGCCTGGCGCAGCTGCGGGCCCAGCTTGAGCGCGAAGGCATGAGCTATGCCCAGTACCGGGAAGAGATACGCCGCGAGATCCTGATGAATGAGGTGCGCCGCAACCAGATCCGCCGCCGCATCAACATCTCGGATCAGGAGGTCAAGCAGGTGGTGCAGGCGTTGCAGGCCCAGGGCCAGCAGCAGCAGGAGTACCACGTCGGTCACATCCAGATCGCCCTGCCGGACAACCCGAGCGCCGAGCAGCTCAATGCCGCCAAGGCCAAGATAGAGAGCCTGCTGACCCGGCTGCGTGGCGGCGCCGACTTCCGTGAGCTGGCCATCGCCGAGAGCAACGGTCCCAAGGCCCTGGAAGGAGGTGACTGGGGCTGGATGAGCCCGCAAGGCATGCCCACCCTGATGGCCGAAGCGGTGCAGGGTGCCAAGAAGGGGGACATCGTCGGCCCGCTGCGCTCCGGCGCCGGTCTGCACATCGTCAAGGTGTTCGATACCAAGGGCATACAGCAGGTGGTGCAGACCGAGGTGAAGGCTCGTCACATCCTGATCAAGCCCTCCATCATCCTGAGTGAGGAGAAGGCCAAGGGCATGCTGGACGGCTTCCTCCACGACATCAAGAGCGGCAAGGCCGACTTCGCCGCCCTGGCGGAGAAGCACTCCGAAGATCCCGGCTCTGCGGTGCAGGGAGGGGAGCTGGGCTGGTCCGATCCCAACGTCTATGTGCCTGAGTTCCGCGACATGGTCAATCGCCTGCAGCCCGGCCAGTACAGCGAGCCCTTCCGGACCAGCCACGGCTGGCACCTGGTGCAGCTGGAGGATAGACGCAGCCAGGATGCCACCGACAAGGCCCAGGAGCAGCGCGCCTATCAGCTGATCTACAACCGTCGCTTCGTGGAAGAGTCCCAGGCCTGGCTCGACGAGCTGCGTGACGAAGCCTATATCCGCATCGAAGGTGCCGGCAGTTGATCCCTTGTCAGCGTCTTGCCATCACCCCGGGTGAGCCGGCCGGCATAGGGCCGGATCTGGTGCTCGATATCGCCCGGCGGGACTGGCCCCACCAGTTGGTGGTGATCGCCTCCCCCGAGCTGATGCAGCGCCGGGCCCAGGCCCTGGGGCTGGAGATCGCGCTCATCCCCTACGATCCCGCCCAGCCAGCCCGCCCCCAGCGGGCCGGCACCCTGACCCTGTGTCCGGTCGCCCTCGGCGCCCCCGAGCAGGCCGGCCAGCTCGACGAGGCCAATGGCGCCTATGTGCTGGCCACCTTGCAGCGGGCCTGTGACGGCAACATGAGCGGCGAATTTGCCGCCGTGGTGACCGGGCCCGTGCACAAGGGCATCATCAACCAGGCCGGGGTCTCCTTCAGCGGCCACACCGAATTCTTCGCCCAGCAGGCGGGGGTACCGGATGTGGTCATGTTGCTGGCCACCGACGGCCTGCGGGTGGCGCTGGCCACCACCCACATCCCCCTCGCCTGCGTCGCTCGCGCCATCACGGCGGAGCGTCTGGGCAAGGTGATCCGCATCCTCAATGCCGATCTCAGAGACAAGTTCGGCATCAAGGCCCCCAGGATCTATGTCTGCGGCCTCAATCCCCACGCCGGGGAAGGGGGTCATCTGGGCCGTGAAGAGATAGACGTGATCGAGCCCGCCCTGGACGCCCTGCGTCAGGAGGGGATCGATCTGGTTGGCCCCCTGCCAGCCGATACCCTGTTCCAGGAGAAGTACCTCAAGGATGCGGACGCGGTACTGACCATGTACCACGACCAGGGGCTGCCCGTGCTCAAGTACAAGGGCTTCGGGCGCTCGGTCAATATCACCCTCGGACTCCCCTTCATCCGCACCTCGGTGGATCACGGCACCGCACTGGATCTGGCAGGCAAGGGCCTGGCAGACTCGGGCAGCCTGGTCACCGCGCTTAACCACGCCATCTTGATGGTAGAGAAAAAAATATGAGCAGTAAGATGCACATGGGCCACACGGCCCGTAAGCGTTTCGGTCAGAACTTCTTGCACGACAGCTACGTGATCGATCAGATCGTGGCCGCCATCAACCCCCAGCCGGGTCAGAACCTGGTGGAGATAGGGCCGGGTCTGGCCGCGCTGACCGAGCCGGTCGCCTCCCAGATGGACAAGATGACCGTGGTCGAGCTGGACCGGGATCTGGCGGCGCGCCTGCGCGAACACCCCACCCTCAAGGACAAGCTGACCGTGATCGAGGCCGATGCCATGCGCTTCGACTTCGGCACCCTGATGGGGGAAGGCAAACCGCCGCTGCGCATCTTCGGCAACCTGCCCTACAACATCTCCACCCCCCTCATCTTCCACCTGTGCGACTTCGCCGACCGGGTGGAAGACATGCACTTCATGCTGCAAAAAGAGGTGGTGCTGCGTCTGGCCGCCGGTCCCGGCAGCAAGGCCTATGGCCGCCTGAGCGTGATGACCCAGTACTACTGCCAGGTGATCCCCGTGCTGGAAGTGGGCCCGGGCGCCTTCAAGCCGGCCCCCAAGGTGGATTCCGCCGTGGTGCGCCTGGTGCCCCACAAGAACCCGACAATCGTCGCGAAAGACATTCGCTGCCTGAGCCGGGTCTGCACCGAGGGCTTCGGCCAGCGCCGCAAGACCATCCGCAACAGCTTCGCGAACTTCATCACCGAAGCCCAGCTGGCCGAGCTTGGTATCGACGGCAACCTGCGCCCGGAGAACCTCTCCCTGGAGCAGTTCGTGACCGTGGCCAACTGGCTGGCCGATCAGCAACAGGGCTGACGCCATGGCGACACCGACCATCCAGATCCGCCCCCACCCCAGCTATATCGAGGGCAGCCAGGATCCTTACCAGTTCCTCTATCTCATCGAGATCCAGAACCTGGGGCCGGGCAAGGCGCAACTGCTCGCCCGCCGCTGGCTCATCACGGATGCCAACGGCAAGCGGGTCGAGGTCGAAGGGCCCGGAGTGGTCGGTGAACAGCCCGTCATCGCCCCCGGCGAGACGTTCCGCTACCAGAGCGGGGTGCCCCTCGACACGCCGCTCGGGGTGATGGAGGGGAGTTACCTGATGCGTGACGAGGCGGGCCACGAGTTCGAGGCCCCCATCGCCCCCTTCACCCTGGCCGTCCCCCACATCATCAACTGAGGTTCCATGGCAAACTGTTTTGTCGGCGATGTGCAGGGTTGCTATGACGACCTGCGCCGCCTGCTCGATATGGCTGGATTCGATCCGGCCCATGACACCCTCTGGCTGGCGGGGGATCTGGTGGCCAGGGGGCCGGACTCCCTCGCCGTGCTGCGCTATGCCCACTCCCTGGGCGAGCGCGCCGTCTGCATCCTCGGCAACCACGACCTGCACCTGCTGGCGGTCGCCGAAGGGGTGGCCCCGCTCAAGAAGAAAGACAGGCTGCAGGACCTGATGGAGGCGCCGGACAGGGATCTGCTGCTCGACTGGCTGCGCCATCGGCCCCTGCTCGCCGAGAGCGAGCATCCGACCCGCCCCGTGATGATGATCCATGCCGGCCTGCCCCCGAGCTGGGACGTGGCGACCGCCCGGCGCTGCGCCCGGGAGGTGGAGACGCTGCTGCGGGGGGATCAATACCGGTGGCTGCTGCACCACATGTATGGCGACCAGCCGGATGCCTGGCACGAGGGGCTGCTCGGCATAGAGCGCTACCGCTACATCATCAACAGCTTCACCCGGATGCGGTTCTGCCACCTCGATGGCCGGCTCGACTTCAAGTGCAAGCTGGGTCCGGACGAATCCACACCTGGGCTGCGCCCCTGGTTCGAGCTGCGGGCGCGTCGCGACGATGACCCCCTGCTGGTGTTCGGCCACTGGGCGGCCCTGATGGGCAACACGGGGCGCAGTCACATCAAGGCCCTCGACACCGGCTGCGTCTGGGGTAACAGCCTCACCCTGTGGCGCCAGGAGGATGACGCCCTGTTCAGCACACCCTGTCCCACCTACGCCCGCTGAGGGACACAGACAGCAAAAAGGCCCGTCGCGGGCCTTTTTTCATGGTGGGACGCCGGGAATCAACCGGCGATCCGCTCCAGGGTCTCGAAACGATAGGGATGGGGATTGCGCGCATCGGGTTGATGGGCCTCCTGCTCGATGCAGCGCCACTGCTGCGGCTCATAATCCGGGAAGCGGGTATCCCCCTCGACCGTCAGCTCGATGTGAGTCAGATAGAGGCGATCCGCCCGCGGCAACAGCTGGGCATAGAGATGACCGCCGCCAATCACCATCAACTCCGCCACCGCCTCCCCCTCGGACAAGGCGGCCAGCACCTCCTCGATGGAGGAGAACACCTCGATGTCCGGCGCCGTAAATCCTGCATTGCGACTGATCACCAGGTTTCGGCGCCCGGGCAGCGGACGACCAATGGACTCGAATGTCTTGCGCCCCATCAATACCGGCTTGCCCAGGGTGACCCGCTTGAAGTGGGCCAGATCGGCGGGCAGGTGCCAGGGCATCTGGTTGTCCAGCCCTATCACCCTGCCTCTGGCCATGGCGGCAATCATGGAAATCTTCATCTCGCAGCGTCTCTCACACAATGGGGCGGTTACGGTACACGACCAGCGAGGGTATCGCCAGCCCGAAGCTCAGGGCGCCGACGATGAAGACGGCCTTGAGCCCATTTTCCAGCGCGCTCTGGATAAGCTCCAGGGTCACGCCGTGAATGTTGAGTTCGACGATGGAGATCATCGCCTTGAACGCATAGCTGCCGGGGATCATGGGGATGATGGAGGCGACGCTGAACACCGGCCTTGGCGCCAGCAAGCGCCGCGACCAATAGACGCAGACAAAGCCGACCGTGGTCGCCGCCGCCAGGGTGGCCCATTCGATGGGCACCCCCTGATGAATGAGCAGGGTACGCAGGCTGTGAGCCAGGGCGCCCCCCATGGCGCAATACTTGAGCATGCGCGGCGGCACGTTGAACAGCATGGCAAAACCGACGGCCGGAATGGCGGACCAGAAGGCATCCTTGGCCAGCAACCAGAGCAGATCCATCATATTCTCTCCCTCAACGTCCTGTGCGCGACGGCGCGGCAAGCATGCTGCCGCTCACTGTCAATGTCTCTCATCCTCTCATCCCCCGGATCCCGGTCACCGACATGGCCAGGATGCTGCCGGTGATCACTGCGCTGATGGTCAGTAATACTCTTAATGCACGTCATGCACGTCATCCCCGCCACCCCCAGATCCCGGTGGCCGACATGGCCAGGATGATGCTGGTGACCACTGCGCTGATGGTCAGTGGCACTCTTAATGCACCTCATCCTCGCCCCCCCGGATCCCGGTCACCGACATGGCCAGAATGATGCCGGTGATCACTGCGCTGATGGTCAGTGGCACTCTTAATGCACCTCATCCCCGCCATCCCCAGATCCCGGTCACCGACATGGCCAGAATGATCCCGATGGCGGCGCTGATGGTGAGCAGGGTCGCCGCCCCCCAGCGGGCCAACCCCATGTTGAAGTAGCCCTTCACCATGTCGGAGACGGCGTTGATGAGGGGGAAGCCGGGCACCAGCAGCAGCACGCTGGCCGCCATGGCGAGATAGGGTTGCTGGCCCCAGCCAAAGAAGGTGGCGCTGGAGGCGAGCAGGGTGGCGATGAAGCCGGTCACGGCGAAGTTGATGAGGGGGCTGTGATGATGACGCGCCATCAGCTGGCGCACCCGCATGGCGCAGGCGCTGGCGAAGAAGGTCACCAGGAAGATGGGCCAGTCGCCGCCAAACAGCAGGCTGAAGGCGCCGCAGGAGAGGCCCACCATGGGCACCACCAGCCAGGGGTGGTAGTGGAACGGCTTGATGGCATCGAGCCGCTGCCTCACCTCCTTCGCCTCTATCAGGTGTTTCTCCGCCATGATGCACAGGCGCTGGATCTCGCACACCACCTGCATGTTGATGCCGTGCTCGCGGACCCGGCGGGTGGTGGTGACGCAGTGCCCCCGATAGAGGCTGGTCAATACGATGGCGCTCGAGGAGATGGCCATCTCGACGCTCTCCAGCCCCAGAGCCAGACCGAGCCGCATCGTGGTCTGCTCGATGAGGCGGCTCTCGGCACCGAACTGGGCCAGCATCTGCCCTGTCTTGACGACGATACGGGTGACGTCCGTCTGCTGTTCCCGGGACAGCTCCCTGCTTGACATCATACTTCTCAATATTCCCTTCGAGACGTAACGTGAAAGCCATTATCTTAACCAAACCCGGCAGACCATTCATCCGCAGGGAGCGGGGGAAACAGGTGAGAAGATCAAGATGTTGGCAGATAACTCAGCCAAGAAGCGCCTCTGGCCGCCCACACACCGAAGGCGCCCCTTGATATGGCGTCAAACGGATAAGATGTAAGGAGACGACGGATAACAGAGGTGACCCACGGCCACCTGCTCTTATTTGGGGAGGCGATCTTGCAGCGACACCACATTGTCTCGCCGGATCGGGGGGGGCGGCTCATCATCGGGGGCGAGGGAGCAGAGCCGGTTCATCTCGCAATGCATCAGGAAGAAGGCCTCCTGCATCATGTTGACGATGCGGATGCAGCTGTCGATGGGGTTCTTGGCCAGGCGGCGCTGGCAATCGACCTGAAACTGCAACCCTCGCAACCTGCGCTGCTGATCCGGGCCGGCGCTGGCGATGACCGCCTCTATCTGCTCATAGAGCAGGGTTTCCAGCAGTTGCGGCTCGCTGGCGGCGAGTCGTTTCAGGGTATCGAAATCGGGTAATTCCATGGTTCCCTCCGCTCTCGAGATGAGAGGGTGTGGTGCCAGTGCCCGACCGGGCCCGGCACCCTCTACTGGTTATATATGCCAGCGAGGGCGGGAGTTCAATTTGACGGCGGCGGGAGGCAGGCTCCCATTGAAAACGTATTGTCATGATGCCTCCATATTCCCCATTAGGGATCAACACCTTGAATATGGAGGGCGGCAAACAAGTCCTAGTTGTATTACTTATACATTTTTCATGACCATGGCCGCGTCATTATTCCCCTTTATCGAAAAATTCCCTGAAAATATATTTTCAGCAACACGAAAGCCCGGGAAAATTGCCGTCTCGAAATAGGGGCCTTGCATATGGCGTTTAACACATCTATCTGATTATGCTATTTTATTTTCCTATTTACCGTCACGACAAGGGGTCGTATGAACAAGGCAAGAATCGGCATCGTCACCGTCAGCGACCGCGCCAGCGCAGGCATCTACGAGGATCTCTCCGGCAAGGCCATCATGGATACCCTGGGCGCCTATCTCAGCTCCCCCTGGGAGGCCGTCTACCGCCTGATCCCCGATGAGCAGGATCAGATAGAGGCGACCCTGGCCCGGCTGGCGGACGAGGAGGGGTGCTGCCTCATCGTCACCACGGGCGGCACAGGCCCGGCCAGGCGGGATGTCACCCCCGAGGCCACCGAGGCGGTGTGTGATCGCATGATGCCGGGCTTTGGCGAGCTGATGCGGGCCGAATCCCTCAAGTTCGTGCCCACCGCCATTTTGTCGCGCCAGACCGCCGGCCTGCGGGGCAGCACCCTCATCGTCAACCTGCCGGGCAAGCCCAAGTCCATCCGAGAGTGTCTGGATGCTGTCTTCCCCGCCATCCCCTACTGCATCGATCTGATGGAGGGGCCCTATCTCGAGTGCGACGAGGCCGTCATCAAGCCGTTTCGTCCCAAGAAATAGCCGCATCCCCCCTATGAATGAACAGAGGCGCCCTTGGGCGCCTCTGTTCATTCATGGCCGGTCATTCATGACCAACGCTTGAAGATGAGCGAGGTGTTGATGCCGCCAAAGGCGAAGTTGTTGGACATCAGATAGGTGGCATCCAGCACCCGGCCACCACTGCGGATATGGTCCAGGGGGGCGCAGGCGGGATCCGGCTCGCCGAGGTTGAGGGTGGGGGCGAACCAGCCCTCGGCCATCATCTCCAGGGAGAGCCAGGCCTCGATGGCGCCGCAGGCCCCCAGGGTGTGACCGAAATAGCTCTTGAGGGAGGAGATGGGGGTCTTGTCCCCGAACAGGGCCGAGGTGGCATGGCTCTCGGCGATGTCCCCCCGCTCGGTGGCGGTGCCGTGGGCGCTGATGTAATCGATCTGCCCGGCCTCCAGGCCGGCGTCCGCCAGGGCCAGGGCCATGCAGAGCTGCATCGTCTCCTGCTGGGGCTGGGTGACATGGGCCGCATCGCAGTTGGTGGCAAAGCCCACCAGCTCGGCGATGATGGGGGCGCCCCTGGCCTGGGCATGTTCCAGCTCCTCCAGGATCAGGGTGCCCGCCCCCTCCCCGATCACCAGACCGTCCCGCTGCCGATCGAAGGGCCTGGGGCTCAGTTCGGGGTGATCGTTCATCTGACTGGTGGCAAACAGGGTGTCGAACACCACGGCCTCGGAGGGACAGAGCTCCTCCGCGCCGCCCGCCACCATGAGATCCTGATAACCGTGCTTGATCGCCTCATAGGCGTAGCCGATGCCCTGACTGCCGGAGGTACAGGCGCTGGAGGTGGGAATGACCCGGCCCCGCAGGCCGAAGAAGAGACCGGTATTGACCGCCGCCGTGTGCGGCATCATCTGCACATAGGTGGTGGCCGTGATGCTGGCCGTGGTCTTGTCGTTGAGCATGGCGCCAAAGGCGCTGATGGGCGCCGTACTGCCGGTGGAGGAGCCATAGGCGATGCCGGTACGCCCGCCGGTCAGCACCGGGTGGCCGAGAAGCCCGGCCCGGGCCAGGGCCAGCTCGGTCGCCACGGTCGCGAGCTCGGAGACCCGCCCCATGGCCCGGGTCTTCTTGCGCGGATAGTGCGCCGGCAGCGCAAAATCCAGGATGGGGGCCGCCAGCCGGGTGTTGAGACCGTCGTAGACGGCCCACTCCGGCATCTGGCGCACCCCGTTGCGCTCCGCCTTGAGACGGGGCCCCACGCTCTGCCAATCGTTGCCAAAGGCGGTCACCCCGGCCATGCCGGTTACCACGACCCGCTTCATATTCCCACTCCCTGCCATGTCTGACGCGTTTGAACCAAGAAACTGACTGCCTTCATATCAGTCCCCCGTTGATGGAGATCACCTGACGGGTGACATAGCCTGCGATGTCCGACATCAGGTAGGAGACCAGGCCCGCCACCTCGTCGGCCTGCCCCATCCGCTTGAGGGGGATCATCTTCATCGCCTCGGCCTCCACCTCGGCGCTCACCATGCCGGTGTCGATGAGACCGGGGGCGACACAGTTGACCGTGATCCTGCGCTTGGCCAGCTCCAGGGCCAAGGCCTTGCTCGCCCCTATGATCCCCGCCTTGGCGGCGCTGTAGTTGACCTGCCCCCGGTTGCCCATGATGCCGGAAACCGACGACAGGGTGACGATGCGCCCGCCCCGGCGCAGCCCTATCATGGGCATGATGCAGGGCTTGAGCAGGTTGTAGAAGCCGTCGAGGTTGGTGTGCAGCACCCCGTCCCACTCCTCGTCGGTCAGGGCCGGGAAGGCGCCATCGCGGATGACGCCGGCGTTGCTGACCACGCCATAGTAGGCGCCGTGGGCCTCGATGTCGGACTCGAGCCGGCTGCGGCACTGTTCCCGGTTCGAGATGTCGAACTGGATCAGCCGCCCCTGGCCCCCGGCCGCCACTATGGCGTCCAGGGTCGTCTGGGCACCGGCCTCATCGCCGTGGTAATGCACCACTATGTGAAAGCCATCGGCGGCCAGTCTCAGGGCGATGGCGCGGCCTATGCCCTTGCTGGCCCCGGTCACCAGTACGGTGGAATTCATCATCAATCCTTTTCCTCACAGATTCATCAAATTCGCTCTCGCCACGGGTCGGCGTGATGCGTTCCCAGCCATTTCGGCGCTCATGGCCCTGTCTCTGCCAGCAATTGAGCCAGCTCTCCCTCGGCGGGAAGATAGGTGCTGAGCCTGGCCTCGGCGCACGGCTGGCCGTCGCGCAGGATCCGGCACTCGAAGCTGGCCATGGCGCCATCCTCCAGCAGGCATTCGGCCTCGATGGTCAATCGGTCCCCCGGGGCGAAGGCGGCCACCCGGCTGCGGTACTGGCGGCTGCCAAGCAGCATACCGATGCGCACCGGCTCCCCTCGCTCGCGCCCCCGCATCCCGGCCCAGGCGGCGATGGTCTGGGCCATCAGCTCGATGCCGACCCAGCCCGGCAGGGCGCCATCGCCATCGAGCAGCAGGGCGTGACGCGCCCCCACCCGGGTCTCGCAGCAGACCCGGGCCCCCTGATAATCCAGCAGGCGATCCAGCAGCAGCATGGGGGCCTGATGGGGCAACAACGCGTCGATGGCTATCTCATTCATGGGAGGCTCCCTCTTCTCGCGCCGGGACCCGTCCCAGCAGCAGGCTGACATTGTTGCCACCGAAGGCAAAGGAGTTGGACAGCACCCGGGCCAGCGGCCTTGCCGGCGCCTCCCCCCCGGCCAGCCGGATGGGGGCCAGGGCGGGATCCTGGGCCTCCCCCTGACGGGGCGGCGCCATCTCCCGGGCGAGCAACAGGCAGCAGATCGCCGCCTCTATGGCACCGGCCGCCCCCAGGGTATGGCCGGTCAGCATCTTGCTGGAGCTGGCGGGCGCGGTCTGCGCCGCCCCAAACAACCGGGCGAGGGCCAGGCTCTCCATCTCGTCGTTGAGCCGGGTCGCGGTGCCGTGGAGGTTGATGTAATCCAGCTCGCCCGGGGTCAGCCCCCCCTGGCCCAGCGCCATGCGCATGGCCGCCTCGGCCCCCAGCCCCTCTGGGTGGGGGGCCGAGACATGCCAGGCGTCGGAAGACTCGCCCGCCCCCAGCAGGGCGAGCCCGGCCCGCTCCCGGGTCAGCAGGAAGAGGGCAGCCCCCTCCCCAATGTTGATGCCGCACCGCTCGGCCCCGAAGGGACGGCAGCGGCTGAGGCTGAGGGACTCCAGGCTGTCGAAGCCGTTGAGGGTCAGGCCGCACAGGCTGTCGACGCCGCCGACGATGACGGCATCCGCCAGCCCGGTCGCCAGCAGCCGCTGGCCGCTGATGAAGGCGCGGGCACTGGAGGAGCAGGCGGTGGAGAGGGTGTAGGCCGGGCCGGTCAGGGCCAGGTGGCGGGCGAGAAAATCGCTCGGGGAGCCCAGCTCCTGCTGGCGATAGTCAAACTCGGCCGGGATCCCCTCCCCCCCCTGCCAGGCGGCGACCGCCCGCTCCGCCTCGGCGATCCCCGAGGTGCTGGTGCCGAGCACGATGGCGATGCGATCCGGGGCCAGCCGGGCCATGAGCGCATCCAGCCCGGGCCGGATCTGGGCCAGGGCCGCCAGCAGCAGGCGGTTGTTGCGCGAATCGTAGGCCGACAGCGCCGCCGGCACCGACAGCAAGGCCTCCTTCACCCGGCCGACCGGGGTGAGCCTGCCGTCGCTCAGCGGCTGGCGCTCCCCGTCCAGGGGGCTGATCCCGCTCTCCTGCCAGCGGCTCAGGGCCGCCGCCACCGCCTGCTTGCCCTCTCCCAGGGCGCAGATCAGGCCGTAATCCCCGATGAAGCAGGGAGAGACGCGCGTCATCACAGTGTTCATGGGGCCAGTTTCTCCATCTGCAGCGCGTAATCGAAGGCGTGCTGCACCAGGCGCACCGGCTCCCGCTCCCCGTCTATCTCCCGGTAGTGGATCTCGCTCACCAGGGTGCCTTCAGGATCCCGCAGGCGACGCACCATGCCCTCGTCCTCCAGACGCCAGCCCCTGGGCAGCCTGGGCTGCCAGGCCGAGAGGGGCCAGTAGCCGAGCATGACGTCGGCCAGCACCTGGGCCACCGGCGGCAGCGCCGTGTCCCCCAACAGGCTGGAGAGCTGCTCGCTGCGGATCGCCTCGCCGTCATAGCTCAGCCGAAACAGCCGGATCCCGCTCGGGGTCAGCCCCACCAGGGTGAGCTGGCGACCGTCTGCCTCCAGCACCGTCAGCAGCTGATGCTCGCCGCCCCGGGTCCGGGCGCTGAGCAGCTGCTGGCGATAGAGGGGCTGATCCCGCAGGGGAGCGGGCAGCACCAGGCTGACGGTCGGGGTCAGCAGGGCGCGGTTGTCCGGCCCCCCGGCCCCTGGCTGACCGGCACAGGCCGTGAGCAGCAGCAGACCAAACAGCATCGCAATTCTCATGATTTCTCCAACACCAGGGGCGACAGCAGAAAGGCGGTAAAGATACCCCCGCTCAACACCAGGCCGAAGCCCGCGATGGCCGGGGTGTGACTCAGGGCCAGCAAACCGAACGCCAGCTGGGTGGTCAGGTTCGCCAGCAGGACCGCCAGCAGGGTGGCCCGCTGGCGCCGGGGATCGGCGCCGCTGTGGGCGAAGAAGAGCCCATAGTCGATGCCGATGCCAAAGATCAGGGCAAGGGCCAGCACCCCGAACAGGGTGAGAGGCTGGCCGAAGGCGGCGAGCAAGGCCAGACCGGCTCCGAGCGCCAGGCCATTGACCAGCAGGATCCGCCCCCCCTTGCGCCAGCCGAGCCGATACCAGAGCAGGCCCCCCACCAGGGCGACGGCCAGAGCCAGCAGCTCGGCCAGGGTGAGGCGGTAGTGGGCGAACAGCTGGCTCCACTGGCTGCGCTGATCCTGCCAGAACACCCCCTCGCGCCCCTCGGCCAGGGCCGCCAGGGCGGCGGGATCCGCCACGCCGTTCACCGGCAGCCAGAGGGCCACCCGGCCATCGGCCAAGCCGTGCCACAGCAGGCGGCTGCCCTCGCTGACCGGACTGGCCAGCCACTGGGCCGCGGTGAGGGGGCGCAGTGCGGGGAGGGAGGCCGTCACCGGCAACCCGGCACCATTGAGCCGCGCCACCACCTCGGGCAGCAGGCGCGCCAGGGCGTCGTGATCCGATTGCTGGCGCGCCAGGGAAGGCAGCCACCCGCTCAGGGGGACGAAATCCGCCAGCAGCCCCTGCGCCTTGGCACTGGTCAGGGCCGGGGTCAGGGCTTCGAGCCGTTGCAGCGCCGTCTCCCCATCCGGCCCCGTCACCAGGAAGCCCGCCATGCCTCCCTGCTGGCCGGTGAGGCGCTGCACCTGCCGCTCCTGGGCCTGAAGCTCGGTGGGCAGGGGTTGCAGGCGGGCGATGTCATCGTCCACCCTCAGCTGGCTGAGCCCCCAGACCACCAGCCCCAGGCAGAGCAGGGGCAGGCCGGTGCGCAACCAGCGCCGCTCGCGCCAGAGGGCGAGCCAGGCCTCCAGCCACGTCACGACCCTGGGGGTGCCCAGGGGCAGGGGCCCCAGCCAGAGCGGGAACAGGCAGAGCACTGTCAGCAAGGCGGCCAGCAGGCCGACCAGGGCGCACAGGGCCAGCTGCTGCAAGCCGGGGAAAGGGGCCAGCCAGAGCAGGCCATAGCCCACCAGGGTGGTGATGAGCGCCAGCCAGAGGCTGGGCTGCAGCCGGGCCCGGGTCTGATGAGGGCTCTCATCCTGCCCGCAGAGGCGGCGCTCGGTCAGAAAATGGATCCCGTAGTCGATGGCGATGCCGATGAGGCTGGTGCCGATCACCAGGGTGAACAGATGCACCTCGCCAAACCAGAGCAGCACGGCGAGCAGCCCCCAGCACAGACCCACGACGATGGGCAGCAGGGAGAGCCAGAGCGCCCGCAGCGAACGAAACGCCAGCCAGATGAGCAGCACCACCCCCAGCAGGGAGCCGAGCCCTATGGTGGAGATGTCCGCCTGGGCCAGCCGGCTGGCATGCTGGCTGTAAAACAGCGTGCCACGACGCAGCAGCGTCAGCCCGGGATAGGCGGCCTTGAGGGCCTGCTCCGCCTGGTCGAGGCGCCCGAGCAGGGCATCGTTGCGGGAGAGGTCGAAGGCCGAGAGATTCAGCTCGGCCCGCAGCAGGTACCAGCTGCGCCCCTCCCCGTCCCGGCTCACCAGCCAGCCCCGATCCAGGGTCAGGGGGGTGGCGGCCTGCCCCTGCACCCCGGCCCGGGTCAGCAGCAGGGGATCTTGCTGCCACTCGGCGCGGGAGACGCCGCCGAAGGGGCTGTAGATCTGGCCGAGCACCCATTGGCTCCAGGCCTCCGGGCCCTCGGCCAGCCTGGCACGACTCGTTTCGTCGAGCCGCTGCCAGGCGTAATCGTGCTGATAGGCCTGCCAGGCACCGGCCAGCTCGGGCTGGGCACCGCGCACGGCGTCAAGTTCGGGCAGGGCGGCCAGGGCCTTGGCCCACTGCGCCGCCGCCGGGCGGCCATCCTGGCCAGGGGGCAGGCTCAGCATCCAGATCAGCTGACGGTCGAGCTGGCGCAGCAGCCCCTGTTGCAGGGCCGGATCCAGCGAGGCGCGCTCGCTGTGGGGCAAGAGATCCATCAGGCTGGTGTTGATGCGGCTCGTGCTCAGCTGCCAGCCGAGCAGGGCCAGGGCCAGCAGGCAGAGCAGCAGCCAGAGCCGGGCGAGCCGGCGCCAGCTGCGCTCGCTCAGACCCGCCGCTGAGGCCGGCGGAGAATGCAGCGGAGAGTGCGGCGAAGAGTGATGGCCATGGCCTCGCTGATCAGGGTGCAAAATGGGCCTGCTCCTCGGCGCCGAGCGGCAGGGTCACCCCTTGCCAGTCAGCGAAGCGGATCCGGGTCTCATCCCCCTGGCGATCCGTTATCAGCAGACGTTCCAGCCGATGGCCCCCTTCCAGCACCAGGCGGGAGAACACCTTGTCCAGGGGCGCCGCCAACGGGGTCAGCCCCAGGCGCCAGCCCTGTTCATCTGAGGAGAAATCGAGGGCGAAGTAGCGGGCCAGGGCCTGCTCATCGGAACCGAACAGCGTCAACAGCATGGTGCTGAACTCCAGCAGCTGGGGGCTGTCGATGATCTGCGCCTCCCCCTGGCCGACCCGCTGGCGCATGCGCCGCTCGGTGAGGCTGAGGCTCAGCTCAAAGGGGGCCAGCTGATGCCACCAGAGCCCCTGGCCGCGCACCAGCAGCAGCTCGCCGCTGGCCCGCAGCGGCTGGGCCAGCCCGGCCACCTGCTTCTCCTGCTCGAACCGGGCCCGCTGGGCGGGATGCTCGGTCAGCAGCTGGTGCACCCGGGCCTGGGTCATGACCTCGGCCTGTACAGCCCCCGGCCACGCAGCCAGCAGCAGACAGGCCCAGAGCAAGCCCCGTATGGATGCAATCAAGGCAGATCTCATTCTTCGACCCCCAGCCTGTCGAGCAGCACCCGGGGCGAGGCGAGGCACATCTCGCCGCTCTCCTTGTTCACCGCCACCTGGATGCTGTAGCCCTTGCTGGTGCGCACACCGCTCTCGGCGTCGAACAGCTCGTACTCTATCTTGAGGCGGTTCTGATACTCCCGCAGCTGCGCCACCACCCGCACCTTCTGGCCAAAGCGCAGAGGCGCCATGTACTTGAGGCGCAAGTCGATGACGGGCCAGAGGTAGCCTGAGGCCTCCATCTGGGGGTAGTTGTAATCAATCTGCTCGAGCAGGGCGCAGCGGGCCAGCTCGATATAGCGCACGTAATGGCCGTGCCAGGCCACAGCCATCATATCTACATCATGAAACGGGATTTCGATCTCGATGCTGTGGCTGATCATCCAGGGTTCATGCTGCATCGGAAACCTCCCTTGCATCCCGGCCGTGCCAGACACCCGCAGCCATCATATCCACGTCATGAAACGGGATCTCGATCTCGATGCTGTGGCGGATCATCCAGGGCTCATGCTGCATCGGAAACCTCCCTTGCATCCCGGCCGTGCCAGACACCCGCAGCCATCATGTCCACGTCGTGAAACGGGATTTCGATCTCGATGCTGTGGCGGATCATCCAGGGCTCATGCTGCATACAGACTCTCCATCGGGCCGTGCCAGACACCCGCCGCCATCATATCCACATCATGAGACGGGATCTCGATCTCGATGCTGTGGCGGATCATCCAGGGCTCATGCTGCATCGGAAACCTCGATACCTTGGTTTGTCATCCAGAGTTCAGCTTGCATCGCGCGCCTCCTCATAGAGCGGATAGTGGCGCCCCTGCAGCCGGGCGATCAGGGCCCTGAGCTCCTGCTCCAGGGGCCTGTCTTCCACCAGGGCCGGGTGATCTTCCCGCACCGCCAGCACCATCTCCCGCAGCGCCGGGCTCAGGGCGGCCAGGGAGCCCCCCATGGCCAATCGCAGCTCCACCCCCTGCACCGCCGCCAGCAGGCAGGCGGCCCCCACCTGCTCGGTCAGGGTCAGCACCCGCAGGGCGTCCCGCGCCGCTATGGTGCCCATGCTCACCTTGTCCTGGTTGTGGCACTCGGTGGAGCGGGAGAAGACGCTGGCCGGCATGGTCAGCTTGAGGGCCTCGGCGGTCCAGGCGGAGACCCCGATCTGCACCGCCTTGAAGCCGTGGTTGATCATGCGCCGCTCGCCGCTGGCGCCGGACAGGTTGCTCGGCAGGCCGCCGTTGAACTTGATGTCCACCAGCTGGGCCAGCTGGCGATCGAGCAGATCGGCCAGGTTGGCCACCGCCGTCTTCATGCTGTCCATGGCCATGGCGATGTGGCCGCCATAGAAGTGGCCGCCGTGCATCACATGCTCCCCCTCCCCGTCGATGAGGGGGTTGTCATTGGCGCTGTTGAGTTCGTTCTCGATGAGCTGGCGCCACCAGGGCAGGCTGTCGGCCACCACCCCGATGACGTGGGGGGCGCAGCGCAGGGAGTATCTGTCCTGCAGCCGATCGCTGTGACGGGGCAGCTCGCCCGCCACCAGATCCGCCCTCAGCCAGGCCGCGATCCCCTGCATGCCGGGATGGGGCTTGGCCGCAAACAGCCGCTCGTCGAAGTGGAAGGCATTGCCCCCCATGGCGACGCTGACCAGGGCCGTGATCCGGGTCGCCAGCTTCATCAGGTATTCGGTGCGGGCATAGGCGAGGCAGGCGAGCGCCGTCATCACCGAGGTGCCGTTCATCAACGCCAGCCCCTCCTTGGGCCTCAGCACCAGGGGGGTGACGCCGAGGGCGTCATAGACCTCGGCCGTGCTCGCCAGCTGGCCATCCCGATAGAGTTCGCGCTCCCCCACCAGCACGGCGGCCACGTAGGAAAGCGGGGTGAGATCGCCACTGGCGCCGACCGAGCCCTCTTCGGGAATGCGGGGGATGAGATCCTGCTCCAGCAGCCAGCAGAGCCGCGCCAGCAGGGCCGGGCTGACCCCGGAGACCCCCTGGGCCAGGGAGCAGAGCCGGGTCGCCAGCACGGCGCGTCCCGCCTCCAGGCTCAGGTTTTCCCCCAGGCCACAGCCGTGGAAACGGGTCAGGTGCAGGGGCAGCTCGGCCACCAGGGTCGGGGGCACGGCCCGGGTCACGGAGTCGCCATAGCCAGTGGTCACCCCATAGATGACCCCCTCGTCCGCCAGCAGCCTGTCGAGAAAATCGGCGCCCCGCTGGATGCGGGCGGTAAAGGCGGGATCCGGGTTGAGCGCCGGGCGGGCGCGGCGCCGGGCCAGGGCCACCACCTGCTCTATGGTGAGGGGGCCGGCGCCGAAGGTGACCGGGCGCAGGCCGTCATGGCCCTGGCGGGACGGGATGGAATCACTGTTCATCATGAGTTAGCTGCCAGAAGTCGAAGAAGTTGAACCAGTCGAGCGGCGCCTGCAGGCAATGGTGCTGCAACCTGTCCGCATAGGCCTGCACCCAGTGGCGCAGCGCCACCTCCCGCTCGGCACGCGGCAGCCACAGCCGCTCGGCGAAGGGCTCGAAGTGGACCCGAAAACGGCCCTGCTCCTTGAGGCCGAACATCAGGTAGACGGGACAGGCCAGCACGCTCGCCAGGGCGAAGGGGCCCAGGGGGAAGGGGGCCGGGGCGCCGAGAAAGTCGGCCCAGACCACCCGTTTCTCCCGGGTGACCGAGGTGCGATCGCCGACGATCACCACCCACTCCCCCGCCTCTATCTTCTCCTTGAGCAGGATGGCGGTGTCCGCCCCCATCTCCTGTACCTGGATAAGATTGAGGCCTGAGCCCGGGTTGATCTGCGAGAGCAGGGCGTTGAAGCGGGCCGCATGACGGGTGAACACCAGGGCGTTGATGCGCACCTGACCCAGGCGGGTGCCGAGGGCGCGGCACAGCTCGAGATCCCCCAGGTGGGAGCCCAGCAGCAGCAGGCCCTGGCCGCTTCGGATCGCCGCCTCGTGGTGCTCGCGCCCCACCAGCTCGACCCGCTCCGGGGCAATGTCCCCGCGCCAGCCCGCCAGCTTGTCCAGGGCCGCCTCGCCAAAGCGCAGGAAGTGGCGAAAGCTCGACCTTGGCCCCTCGGGCAGACGGACCCCCTCGGTCGCTGCGAAGGCCTCGAGCCGCGCCAGATACTGCTCGGAGGCCGCGCGCTGGCGGCGTCCGGTCAACCAGAAATAGCCGATCACCGGATAGAGCAGGGCCCCAAAGCCCCGCCGCCCGAGCAGTCGATAGCTGGCCAGCATGATCCGCAAGCCCAGCAGGCTGCCCCGTTCCGGCGTGCGTGACCAGTGTCTGCGGCCCCAGGCGAACCAGCTCTCTCTCGGCCGACCCGGCAGGCTGCCACTCTCCTGTCCCGGCGTACGCGGCCCCTGTCTGCGGCCCCAGGCAAACCAGGTCTCTCTTTGTTGGCCTCGCGCCCGCCACCAGAGCCGGGCAGGCCATCCCAGCAACTTACCCATGAGATCCCACAGCAGACGGCACACCAGCCGGGTATGCATCCAGGAGATGGCCAGGTTGTCGTGCCAGAGCCGGAAGTGAGAGCTGCCATCGGCGGGATAGGTGACCCGGGTCGGCACGAAGCGCATGGGCACCCCGCGCCAATGGAGGCGCACCATCACCTCGGTGTCGAAATCCATCCGCCGGCCGAGCCGCACCTCGCCGAGCAGGGCGCAGCTGGCCGCCACCGGGTAGACCCGAAAGCCGCACATGCTGTCCTCGATGGCAAAGGAGAGGGTCTCTATCCAGACCCAGACATGGGTGACATAGCGGCCATAGAGGCGCCCCCTAGGCACGGAGTCGTCATAGCAGGGGCGACCGGACACCAGGGCCTCGGGATGGGCCTTCGCCTCCTCGAGCAGGCGCGGCACGTCATCGAGATCGTGCTGGCCATCCGCATCCAGCTGCAGGGCATGGCTGAACCCCGCCGCCCTCGCGGCCATGAGGCCGCTGCTCACGGCCGCCCCCTTGCCCAGGTTCTCGGGGTGGCGCAGCAGGGTGAGCCAGTCCCCGTGTTCCCCCACCAGGGCGTCCAGGGCGGCGGCGGCGACGGGTTCGCTGCCATCGTCGATCAGCAGGCAGGGCAGCCCCATGGGCTTGAGCCTGGCCAGCACCCCGGCCAGGGGGCGCGCATGGTTGTAACAGGGGATGATGATGCAGGGAGTCAGGGACATAGGGTCACCCGTCCGCTGCTGGCGTGCTCGCCCGCAATCTTGTAGCCAAACAGCAACTGGCCCTTGTCGGCCAGCCAGCTCAGGTGCAGCTCGCACTCCTGACCCGGACGCAGGGGACGCTGGAACTTGAGCTGGCTCATGCCGCCAAAGGCGCCATCAGCCCCCGGCAGCAGGCGGCCATAGTGCATGGCCCAGTGCACCTGGGTCACCCCGGGCAGCAGGGGGGCGCCGGGAAAATGGCCCTGAAACCAGGGCAGCTCGGGGTCAAGGCGCAGGCGCAGCACCAGGCCATCCCGGGTCGGGGTCTGTTCCAGCAGGGTCGGCAGGGCGCTCAATGACATGGGGGCTCCGGTTTCGTGTCTCTCTGCCCGTTCGGGCCGGGCTGTATCTGCTCCGTCGTGGCGGCAACGGGCGCCTCGTCGAACAATGCTTTCAGTTCGGACCAGGGGCGCTTGCCTTGACTGTTGAGGGGCAAGGCGTCCAGGCAGCGCAGCCGGCGCGGCAGGGCCACCGGCTCGAGCCAGGGCCGCAGTCGCTCGCGCAGGGCGATGAGAAAGCGGCCGGGCCCCAGGGCCTGCCACTGGACCCGCCCCTGCAGGCTCAACACCAGCACGGCACCAAGCTGCTGTCGGCGGCCCAATGTGAGGGGCAGCACGGCCGCCTCCTCCACCCAGGGCAGGGCCCGCAGCCGCCCCTCCACCTCATCGAGGGAGATCCGCTTCTCCTCGAGTTTGACCAGCCGATCCCCCCGTCCCAGCAGCGCAAAGCCCGGCCCAATCAGGCGGATACGATCGCCGCACAGCAGCGGCTCGTCATCGGGCAGGAAGGGGGAGCGCAGCAACAGGCGATCCTCGTTCGCCACAGACACCCGGATCCCCGGCATGGGCTGCCAGGGGGTGTCGGCCGTCCGGCTCTGCCGCCAGGCGATGCCGCCGGTCTCGCTGCTGCCAAACACCTCCAGCGGCAGGACGCCGAACAGTTGCGCCGCCCGCCGGGCATGGTCCAGGGCCAGGGGCCCGCCCGAGGAGACCAGCAGGCAGCAGCCGGGGGCCTTGAGCCCGGGATCCAGCCGGCTGAGCAGGGCGGGGGAGGCAATCAGCGCCCACTTGCCCCCCTGGGCCGCCAGTTGCTCGGGGTAGCGGGTCAGGGTGCGGCTGAAGGGCAGCCCCAGGACGAGGGGCAGCAGGATGCGAAACAGCAGGCCATAGATGTGCTGATGGCTGACGCTCGCCAGCAGGCGCGCCCCCGCCAGCGCCTCGCCCCAGCGCGTCACCAGGACCCTGAGCTCGGCCTCGAGCTGATGCCAGGCCTTGGGGATCGCCTTAGGCTCTCCAGTGGAGCCCGAGGTAAACAGGGTCAGCTTGAGGCCGCTTGGGGCCGGCCAGGGCTTGGCGCGCTCTGGCATCTCGTCCAGGGGCAGTCGCAACCAGGGGTGGGCACTCCCCTCCCCCAGGGTCTGGCTGTCGGTCAGCACGGCATCGAACGCGGCGCCGATCTCCGCCAGGGCGGCCGGGCGCTGGTGACCGGGCAGCACGGCCTCGCGCCCCGTCAGGGCGCAGGCGAGCAGGGCCTGTGCAAACAGCAGGCTGTCCTCGAAGCACAGGGCCCAGCGCCGGGCGGGCATGGCGCTCATCCGCTCGGCCAGTGCCTGGGCCCCCAGGCGCAGCTCGCCCAGCCCATGGCTTCCCTCCGGGCCGAAGGCCACCTCCTGATCAGGGTCCCGCCCCCAGATGAGGGCGAGCAGGCTGCCTTGATCACTCATGGGTAAAGCTCCGTTTGACCCGCAACCGCACCAGGTACTCTCCCCCCATCAGCAGCCCCATCAGCAGATAGCTGATGAGACCGTTGTAGAGACTCCAGAGCGCGAGATCCCCGTGCCAGATGGTGGCGGCAGCCAGGGCGCCATTGACCAGGAAGAAGCCGCACCAGATCCGGGTGACCGTGCGGGTGTAGCGCACCCCGGCCGGGGGCAGCTCGGGATCGGTCAGGCGGGCGAGTCGCTCCACCAGGCTCATGGGCTGAGTCAGGCTCCAGCCAAACAGGCCAAGCAGGGCCAGGGAGACGGCCAGGGGGTAATAGAGCAGCCAGTGCTGGGCGCCAAACAGAGCGCTCAGGGCGGTCAGCAACACGCCGACGCCGGCCAGCAGGCGGCCGAGCAGCAGCCACTCACGGACAGGCGCGGCCCCGGGCAACAGGCGCAGGGCGAAGGTGACCAGCAAGAGGGCGACCAGGGCAGTACCGCCCCAGCGGGTCAGCCCCCAGTAGACGGCTAGGGGATAGGCCAGCAGCAGCCCCCCCGCCAGCAGGGATAACAAGCGCATCATGACAGGCTCGGGCCCGCCACGGCGCCCCTTGGCTGCGATTCAGGCATCGGCCAGCAGGCGTTCCACCGCCTCGACCACGTCGGCCACGGAGCGCACCGACTTGAACTCCTCGGGCTTGATCTTCTTGCCGGTGAGCTTTTGCAGGTGCACCACCAGATCGATGGCGTCTATGCTGTCGAGCTCCAGATCCTGATAGAGCTGGGCCTCTGGGGTCACCGCCTCCTCGTCCACCTCGAACAGGTTCACCAGGGCGGCCTTCACCTGCGCAAAAATTTCGTCTCTGTTCATCTTCATCTCTCCGAAAGGGACTCAGGCCTGGGCCTGTACCAGGGCCACCAGGGCATCGACGCTGGCAAAGTGACGACGGGTATTCTCGTCATCGGCGGAGAGCACTATGCCAAAGCGGCTCTTGATGGCGAGCCCCAGCTCCAGCGCGTCGATGGAGTCCAGTCCCAGGCCGTCGCCAAACAGGGGGGCCTGGCTGTCGATATCATCCGGGGTCAGCCCCTCCAGGTTGAGGCTGTCGATGATGAGCTGTTTTATCTCTTGTTGCAGGTCTTGCATGACGATTCCATATGCTGTCATTGGGTCCCGGGTTGCAGGACCCGGGTGAGAAATCGGGTTAACTGGCGGGCGGCCAGGGCGCTGCTTGCTTCCCCCAGGACCACCTCGGCGGCGCTGATCTGTGGCAGAAATTCCAGAGTGAAGTGCGGCTTGCGCCTGGGCACCCGAAACCACTTGTCCTGTTTGGTCAAAAAGCGCTCGCTGCAGTGGATGCGCACCGGTTGTACCGGCACCTGGCTGCGCACCGCGAGCTGGGCCGCCCCCCGCTGCAGCCGGATCGGCTGACCCGGGGTGGTGCGGGTCCCCTCGGGGAACACCAGCAGCAGGCCGCCGTGGCGCACCCGCTCGATGCACAGGGGCAGCAGGCGCTCCGCCTCCACGTTGGCGATGTAATCGGCCGCGCGCACCACGCCGCCGAGGAAGGGATTATGCCACAGGGCCTGCTTGACGATGCAGTCGCATGCCGGCAGCTCGGCGGCCAGCATCACATAATCGAGCAGGCTGGGGTGATTGGCCACCACCAGGGCACCCCGCAGCCCGCTCGGCATGCCGATCACCCGGTAGTCGAGCACCCCCAGTCCCTTGAGCAGCCCCAGGAAGAGCCGAAAGCTCTGCTTGATGCTGGCCTGGGCCAGGGTGCGGCGCCTGGGGCCCCGCAGGCAGAGCGCCAGCAGCGGGAACCAGCAGAGGGTGAGCAGCAGGCCTCCTACACCGAACAGGGCGAAGCCGAGCCCGGTGCCAAACAGGCGCCAGAGCCGGTTCAGTCGCGCCGCCATGACCACTCCTGACGTCCGTCCCCCAGCAGGCACGCCTGCTGACTCAGCAGCTGGGCACGCCAGAACGCCAGGGGCTGGCTCAGCGCGGGGGGATGGCTCGCCGCCCTCGCTCCCTCGCAGCGCCAGTGCGCAACGGCCTCAGGATCGTCCTGGGCCCCCAGCACGAGCGCGACGGCATGGGGGGGCGTCTGGGCCAGCCAGGGGTGATGAAAGGCCGGGATCTCCCCTTCGAAGGCGACCAGCAGCACCCGGCGCTGGCCTGCCCCCAGGTTCGCCACCGCCTCGGTCAGCCCCGCCATCAGACTCGCCTCCCCCGCCGCCAGCGAGCTCATGGCCAGGGTCGCCTTGCCCTGAATGGAGCAGATCCCCGCCGCCGTGTTGTGCACCGACATGGAGAAATCCGTGGGAGAGAGGGCCTTGCCCGCCGCCAGCCCCTGGAGCAGGGTCATGGAGCGCGCCAGCTCGCCGTGACGGCTGACAAAGACGGCGCTGTCGACGGGGTGGCGCGCCAGCATCGTCAGCCCCAGCTGCACCGCGAGGCGGGAGCCGGCGCTCAGGCGGCGGGCCATCATCATGGGCAGCAAGGGGGTGGCCGGCAGGGGAGCGGCGCCGGGCCAGGCGCCCGACTCGGCCCACTGGCGCCAAGAGGCGGCCTCACTCAGACCGGGCGAGAGCGCCTGTGCATCAAGGAGTGAAAATGAGAGCATGATGGCGGCGTTCCGTCCTTGTTCGGCGCTATGGGTGATGATTGAGATAGATCCGTTTAGCGGGCATCAGCCGACGGGCGAGAGGCGCTGCAATGACGAGGGGGTCACGGATGTCATAAATTCGGCGGGCATCATAGCATTATTTCCCCGAAATAATAGAAGGCAGGTCATATAACCCCTTGTCTACAGTCATCTTTTATTGAAAACTACCCAATAATGGTGTCTCATTGCCGCGCTTCATTAGAAACCTATGTAGGGAAACGACAATGCACAAGATGACCAAATCGGCGCTGCTGCTCGGCTGCGCCCTGCTCGCCGCCTGCTCCACCAGCCAGCCGGTCCGCAACCTGCCGGCCACTCAGGTGAATTTCACCCTCAACGAGGAGCAGGTCGGCAATGCCATCCTCAATGGCGGCCTGAGCAAGGGCTGGGTCATGAAAAAAGAGCAGCCCGGTCTTATTCGCGGCCAATTGAATGTGCGCCAGCACCAGGCGGTGATCAATATTCCCTATACCGCTCATGACTATTCCATCAATTACGTCAGCAGCATCAATCTCGATGATAACGGCAAGGGCGCCATCCATCGCAGTTATAACCGCTGGATCATGGGGCTGAATCAAGCCATCCAGATCGAACTCGCCCGCACCAGCCACCAATAAGAGCGAACCGGCCTCGTGAAACATTATCAGGGTGAGGCTCATGACGCCCTCGCCGCCATCAGTCAGGCCCAGCGCATCGCCTTCGGCCCCATGTTGTTTCAGGCGAGCTGGTGCCTGCGCGAAACCGGCGTGCTCGCCTATCTGGAGCGCTGCGGCCGCCAGGGTGCCACCACGGCCGAGATAGCCGGGGCCTGTTCCCTCAGTGAATACGGGGTCGGCGTGCTGCTCGACATGGGGCTCGGCGGCGGGCTCTGCCACCTGGAAGGGGAACGCTATGTGCTGGGCAGGGTCGGCCGCTACCTGCAAAACGACCCCATGACCCGGGTCAACATGGATTTCACCCAGCACGTCTGCTATGCCCCCCTCGCCCACCTGCTCACCGCCATCCGGGAAGGCAGGCCCGAAGGGCTCAAGGTGTTCAGCCCCGATTGGGAGACCCTCTATCCCCACCTGGACGAACTGCCTGAGCCGGCGCGGGCCAGCTGGTTCGCCTTCGATCACTTTTATTCGGACTGGGCCTTCCAGCAGGCCCAGGACAAGGTATTTGGCTACGAGCCCGCCACCCTCTATGACGTGGGCGGCAACACTGGCAAGTGGGCCATCTCCTGCGCGACCCGGGATCCCGCCCTCAGGGTGACCATTCTGGATCTGCCCGAGCAGCTCGCCCTGGCCCGTCCCAGGATTGCCCAGGCCGGGGTGGCGGACAGGGTCAACGGCCATCCGGTCAACATGCTCGAGGCCGAGGGCCCCCTGCCCGGCGAGGCGGACATCTGGTGGATGAGCCAGTTCCTCGACTGCTTCAGCCACCAGCAGATCGTCGTCCTCCTCACCCGTATCCGTCGCCACATGAAACCAGGCGCCCGGGTCTGCATCCTGGAACTGTTCTGGGACAGGCAGAGCTTCGAGGCGGCGAGCTTCAGCCTCAATGCCACCTCCCTCTATTTCACCGCCATCGCCAACGGCAACAGCCGTTTCTACCACTCCAAGCAGATGTACCAGTGCCTGCGCGAGGCCGGTTTCCACGTGGAGGCCGAGCACGAGATCCCGGGCCCTGGCCACACCCTGCTGGTTGCCCGCCCCCTCCCCGAGGGGCAGGCTTGACCCCTTTACCCAGGAGATCGCCATGACTTTGCCACCCTGTCGTCGCCCCTTGCTGATGGCCTTGCTGGCCCTGTTTCTCCTCGGCGGCTGCGCCGATGTCAAGGAGGCGGGTCGCACCGTCGGCCAGACCACCAAGCGGGTGACCCGCGAGATCGGTCACACCACCCGGGACGTCACCCGTGAGATAGGCCACAGCACCCGGGATGCGGTCAAACAGGTCGGCGACGAACTGAGCGACTGATGGCCATCGGCTCCCGGTCTCAGAGATCCCCTCATTTTTAGAGACTCAAATAATTCCAAGTGTGCGGGTATATAAGCGGTGTTGCTTCAGGTAGTAGATAAATTTATCCATCAACAAGACCGCATTGGTTTCTTTCATTTTAGGTAGCAACTGGTAATAGATGACCCCTTGCCGAAAGAACGAATAGGTTCGGCTCTTGCTGGTATTGACCTTGATCGTTCTCTCTAGACCGACACTGTCTCCAGCCTTACCCAGCAGCGTCAGCAAGACGATGGCCAGGGCACTGAATAAAAACAGTCGGTCGCGCCGGACCGGATTACTGATGTGC
>NZ_JBKISU010000001.1:0-252089 GCF_050266975.1 Aeromonas sobria | reverse complement strand
ACCGATGGCGTGGATGGCCAGTGAACCTGACTCGATAACCCCGAGGGTAGCATTGGCGAGGGAAAGAACACGCTTGGCATGCATGTCCTGTCCAAATATATCGTCGATGTGGTTGAGGATTAGTTCGTGGTTAAACATGGGGATAGTCTGTTGGGTATTAGCTGGTCAAGGATGGCGATCATACCTCAGAAGCCGCGCCACGCCTCGCTCATATGAGGGGATGGTTAAGGGCTAAAACCCGTCCCTTAACCACGCGTTAGGCATATAGGAAAATACTATGGTTACCTGCTATCTCAGATACATAATTGATCCATATAAAGTTAAAGAATTTGAACACTACGGAAAGCTATGGATTCCATTAGTTGAAAAATTCGGTGGCAAACACCACGGTTACTTCCTGCCATCAGAGGGTACAAATAATGTTGCGCTCGCTATGTTCACATTCTCAAGCTTGTCTGAGTACGAACAATATCGGGAGAAATCGCTTCAAGACACCGCCTGCATAGCTGCCTTCAAATACGCTGAAGAAACAAAATGCATAATCAGCTACGAACGAACGTTCTTCAGGCCCGTGTTTAATGCCTAACTAGTGGTTCAAGGCCTCTCGCTTCGCTAAATGAGGCCGAGTACCCTGCCCCATAACCAAACGTCATACACATACAAGGAATTTTTCGTGATCACAAAATACTTATACATCGCAGGCTGCATACCATTCCTTGCTCTTGGCATTCTGCATACGGTCTACACAATCACTGACACCTTCAACCCCAAGAAATTAATACCATACCAATCCGATGTAATGGGACTCATGAAATCGTCATCCTTGGCCATCACAAAAGAAACAAATATGTGGCGCGCATGGGTTGGCTTTAACATCAGTCACGGTATCGGCATGCTGTTTTTCTCCGTCACTTATTTATACTTGTCAACGTCATATATATCCTTCCTAGAAAGCTCTGTCTTTTTCATGAGTGCGGCGCCAATCATTGCATCACTCTATCTCGCATTGTCTAAAAAATATTGGTTTAGCATTCCCATCATAGGATCAACGATCGGTCTGCTGTGTTTCGTTGCAGGGGCATTGGCACAGTTATATACATAGCAAGTGGTTCAAGCCGTTCGCTTAGTTCACTGGTCATAGGCGAAAATCCGCCTCTTAACCAAACGTTATCATTCAAACCAGAAACAGGAGTGCCTCACATATGGAAGTCAATTGCAGTTCACTGAATGAAGTCCGCGAGCATATCGACAAGATAGACAGCGAAATCGTGGCATTGCTTGCAAGGCGCGGCGCCTTTGTCGCCAAAGCCGCATCCTTTAAGAAGACGACAGAGGACGTGAAGGCCCCCAACCGGGTAGATCAGGTCATCGCCAAAGTCATCTCCCTTGCACAAGAACAAGGCGCCAATCCGGAGGTGGTGGAAAGGGTTTATCGCGCCATGATTGCTGCCTTCATCGACGCGGAACTTAAAGAGCATTCACTGCTGAACAGAAATAGCGAGAGACCTTAACAACGGGTTCAACTCTCTCGCTCTACTTGTTGGGATGGACTAACGCCAGCCTCTTAATCCGAACGGCATATCCAGCCGTCAACGCGGGACGCAACCCAGCCTTGAGCCCATGGCGGGCATTGCCTACAATGACCCACTTTTTATCAACCTCAGGTCTATAAAATGAGCGACAACAAACCTGCACTGCCCGACCATCTGGCGGCCAACCCGCGCAGCCCGCACCATGTGGCCGAGTGCTTCGAGCACGAGATCGGCATTCGCGTGAACGGCAAGGAACGCACCAATGTCGAGGAGTACTGCATCAGCGAAGGCTGGGTGAAGATCCCCTCCCCCAAGGCCAAGGATCGCTACGGCAACCCCATGCTGATCACCGTCAAGGGCACGGTCGAGGCGTTTTACGCCTAAGAGCCCAGGGCCGCCCTGACTCGTGTACCGCTCTTCCTATGCCAAGACACCGGCCTCGCGCCGGTGTCTTTGTTTTTCGTCTGGCAGACGCCAGGGCGCTGCGCCGCCCTCTGCACACTGGCTCCCCGGCTCCCCTCCATCGCGCCAAAGCCCGCGCCTGAAAAGAGATAGGCCCACCATCTGGCGGGCCTATCTCTTTTCAGGGTACTCAATCAGCCATTGAGTTCGAGCACAGGAGTGAAGCCGCCGAAGATCATGCGGGCACCATCGAAGGGCATGACCTGATTGGCCGGGTTGCCCGGATCCATCCTGGGGTCTTCCATCATCCTGGCCATGGCCTGATCCCGGGTGGCCTTGTCCGGCCACTCCACCCAGGAGAAGACCACGGTTTCATCCTCCTTCGCCGCCACCGCCCGGTAGAAGTCGGTCTGCTTGCCGTGGGGCACGTCGTCCCCCCAGCACTCCAGCACCCGGGTGGCGCCATATTCGAGAAAGATGGGGTCGAACTGGCGGGCGTGATCGATCAGGGCTTGCTTGTTGGCCGTGGGCACGGCGAGTACGAATCCGTCCATATATGACATCAGACTCTCCTCCTTGGTTGAGGAGTTCAGCATAGCAAACCCGTGTCGACTGCTCCGTCATGCCGCCCCGGGGGGTCAGCTGGCCACCAGCTGCTCCAGATCGCTGCGCTTGATGCGCCGGGAGTCCACCTTGACGTAGAGGGAGCGTTCGGCGCCATCCAGCAGCACATCGCTCACCCCCTCCCGGGCCCGTACTTTTTGCTCAAGAGCCGGGGTGGCCTCCACCCCTGCCGGCAGCAGGATGCGCAGGCTGCTGACATAGGGCGGCTCTTTCATGGTGAGGCTGAGCCCGAGCCAGAGCAGTGCCAGCAGGGCGCAGCTGCCAAACACCAGGGCCGCCCCCCCCTCGCCATAAAAAAAGCCCCCCAGGCTGCCGCCGATGGCCACGCCGAGGAACTGGCTGGTGGAGTAGACCCCCATGGCGGTGCCCTTGTAGCCCGGCGGGGATTCCTTGCTGATGAGGGACGGCAGCAGTGCCTCCATCAGGTTGAAGCCGATGAAGAACAGCTGCAAGCCGGCCAGTATGCCCCACAGCTGCAGGCCGGATTGCCACAGCACCACCTCGGCCCCCAGCATGGCCAGCACGCAGAGCTGGAACACCCGTTTCATGCGCCTGCGCTTCTCGGCATAGATGATGACGGGCACCACGCTCACGAAGGCGATCAGCATGGTGTAGAGGAACGCCTGCCACTGCTGGTCCCGGGGCAGACCCGCTTGTTCCAGCAGGGGTGGCAGCGCCACGAAGCTCGACATCAGCAGGGTGTGGACGCAGAGGATGCCGACGTTGAGCTTGAGCAGACGGGGGTTGCCCAGCACCCGCTTGAAGCCCCCCTTCACCATGCCGGATTCGCGATTGAGCAGGTGCGCCCCGGGCGCCGGCACCCACCACAGCAGGACGGCGATGCCCCCGAGCGCCAGCAGGGCGATGAGCCAGAATAGGCCGGAGAGGCCGATGGCCTGGGTGATAAGGGGGCCTGTCACCATGGCGATGGCGAAGGTGATGCCAAAGCTCACCCCGATGAAGGCCATCGCCTTGGTGCGGTTCTGCTCCCGGGTGAGATCCGAGAGCAGCGCCATGACGGCGGCCGAGATGGCACCGCTCCCCTGCAGGGCGCGCCCCAGGATCACCCCCCAGATGGAGTGGGTCAGGGCCGCAATCCCGCTGCCCAGGGCAAACAGCAGCAGGCCGCCGACGATGAGGGGCTTTCTGCCGATGCGATCCGAGAGCAGGCCGAACGGGATCTGGAACAGGGCCTGGGTCAGGCCATAGATGCCGATGGCAAGACCGATGAGCGTCTCGGTGGCGCCGGCCAGAGACATGCCGTAGGTGGTCAGTACCGGCAGCACCATAAACATGCCGAGCATGCGCAGGGAGAAGAGGGAACCGAGCACCCAGGTGGCGCGCAGCTCGCCCCGGGTCATCTTGAAATCATGCATGACGGCCTCAGTGCGATAGAAAAGGGGTGAAAGGGATGGGGCGCGAAAGGCCATGGCAGGCGGAGCGCCCGGGTGGCGTCCGGAAAACATCTCCGGATCGCCCTCTCAAATGGCAACAGAGCCGGGACTGTGCCCGGCTCTGGATTTTACGCATTTTCGGGGCGAGATGAAGTCGCCGAGTCCCAAATCCTGAGCCAGCCCCCATCTTGGCAGGCAGGGCTCGGGAAATACGGGGCCATCAGGGCAACATGCTGACCAGCACAGCGGAGCCGGCATCGGGCTGCCCATCCACCGACATCATCACGCTCAGACAGGTGAAGATGACGACGACAATGGAGAACGAGTCTGTATCAGGGCAGCATGCTGACCAGCACAGCGGAATCTACATCCGGCTGCCCATCCACCGACATCATCACGCTCAGACAGGTGATGGTGACAATGGAGAACATGAACAGCTTGCGGGCCCAGAGGGAGTCATCCACCGCCTGCTTGTAACCCGACAGAGCCATCCCCAGCCACCAGACGCTGACCGCGGTGGCCACCACCAGGTACTTGTAACCGGCGTAGCCGCCGAGAAACAGCATCAAGGTCGGCACCATAAAGGCCAGGATGTAGAGGGTGATGTGGTGCTTGGCCACCGAAATCCCCTTCACCACCGGCAGCACGGGAATGCCCGCCGCCTGGTAATCCTTGAAGCGGAAGATGGCGATCGCATAGGAGTGCGGCATCTGCCACAGGCTGAAGATCGCCAGCAGGATCAAGGCCCCCGAGTCGAACTGACCGCTCACCGCGCAGTAGCCGATGACCGGCGGTGCGGCGCCGGAGAGGCTGCCTATCAGGGTGCCGTAGACCGAGTGGCGCTTCATGTAGAGGCTGTAGACTCCCACGTACACGATGAAGCCGAGCACCGCCAGCAGCGCCGCCAGGGGGTTGGCCGCAAAGTAGAGCAGCGCCACCCCGGCCAGACCCAGGGCCGTCGCGTACCAGAGGGAGACCCCGGGGGCGATGAGCCCCCTCACCAGGGCGCGGTGCTTGGTGCGCTCCATGATGCAGTCGATGTCCCGGTCGATGTAGTTGTTGAACACGCAACCGGAGGCCACCACCAGGGAGACCCCCACCATGGTCAGGATGAAGAGGGGCAGATCCAGGTTCCCCTTGGCGGCCAGCAGAAAACCGCCGATCACCGAGATGAGGTTGCCGAAGATGATGCCCGGCTTGGTCACTTGCAGGTATTGCTTCATCATCACGCCGCTCAACCTGGCATCATGTTGATGTTGAGGTTGTACATGATCCACAGGGATCCCCCCACCACGATGGCGATGATGAGCACGGTAAACACCAGGGCGGTCAGGTTCCAGCGTTCCTCGGACGAGGTGTTCATGTGCAGGAAATAGACCAGGTGCACGAAGATCTGCACCACGGCGCTGGCGACCACGGTCCCCAGGATGACGCCATGGGAGGCGGTCCCCTCCATCACCAGCCAGAACGGGATGGCTGTCAGGATCACCGACAGCACGAAGCCAATCAGATAGCTCTTGGCGTTGCCGTGGCTGGCGCCGTGATTGTCAACGGTATGACTGCTCATTTACATTGCCCCCATCAGGTAGACCACGGTGAAGACGCAGATCCAGACCACGTCGAGGAAGTGCCAGAACAGGCTCAGGCACATCAGGCGGGTGCGGTTGCGCTCGTTGATCCCCTTCTTGGCGATGAGCACCATCATGACGATGATCCAGACCAGGCCGCTGGTCACATGGATGCCGTGGGTGCCGACCAGGGTGAAGAAGGCGGACAGGAAACCGCTGCGCTGGGGACCGAAGCCCTCGGCGATCAGGTGATGGAACTCGTAGATCTCCATGGCGATGAAGCCGGCGCCCAGCAGGAAGGTCACCAGCAGCCAGCCATTGACCGACGCCACCTTGTGCTTGTTCATGGCCAGCATGGCAAAGCCGAAGGTGATGCTGCTAAAGAGCAGCAGCATGGTCTCGGCAAACACGAATGGCAGCTCAAAAATGTCCTTGCCGGTGGGGCCGCCCGCGGTGCCGGTCACCAGCACCGCGTAGGTGGCAAACAGGCAGGCAAACAGGATGCAGTCACTCATCAGGTAGATCCAGAAGCCGAACACCTTGGTGGCGCCGGCATCATGGTGCCCGTCGTGGGCACCCTGATGGTGGGAGTGTTGCAGAATATCAGTAGCCATATCGGTTCTCATGCCACCTTGCTGATGTTGTCGAAATGCTGACCTTCGATGCGCGCGATCTCGTCGACCTGCACGTAGTAGTCCACATCATCGTTGAAACTGTGAATGATCCAGGTCCCTATCATGCCGGCGAAGCCGACCAGGGCCATCCACCAGATGTGCCAGATCATGGCGAAACCAAACACCACGCTGAAGGCGGCGATGATGACGCCGGCCCCCGAGTTCTTGGGCATGTGGATGGGGGCGTAACGGGCCGGCTTGTTGTAAGCACTGCCGTCCGCTTTCGCTTCCCAGAAGGCATCCAGACCTGTGATGGTCGGCTCGATGGCGAAGTTATAGAAGGGCGGCGGCGAGGAGGTGGCCCACTCCAGGGTGCGGCCACCCCAGGGGTCACCGGTCAGATCCCGGTTCTTCTCCCGATCGCGAATGCTCACTACCACCTGGACGAGCTGGCACAGCACCCCCAGGGCGATGAGGCCGGCACCGACCGCCGCCACCACCAGCCAGGGGTGGAAGGCGGGATCAATCTGCTGGCTGACGCGACGGGTCATGCCCATGAAGCCCAGCACGTAGAGCGGCATGAAGGCGACGAAGAAGCCGACGATCCAGCACCAGAAGGCACGCTTGCCCCAGGTCTCGTCCAGGGTGAAGCCAAACGCCTTCGGGAACCAGTAGGTGATGCCGGCGAAGCAGCCGAACACCACGCCGCCGATGATGACGTTGTGGAAGTGGGCGATGAGGAACAGGCTGTTGTGCAGCACGAAGTTCGCCGCCGGCACCGAGAGCAGCACCCCTGTCATGCCCCCTATGGTGAAGGTGATGATGAAACCGACGGTCCACAGCATGGGCGAGGTGAACGCGATGCGACCCCGGTACATGGTGAACAGCCAGTTGAAGATCTTCACCCCGGTCGGGATCGAGATGATCATGGTGGTGATGCCGAAGAAGGCATTGACGTTGGCACCCGAGCCCATGGTGAAGAAGTGGTGCAGCCAGACGATGAAGGAGAGCACGGTAATGGCCACGGTCGCCCACACCAGGGAGGTGTAGCCAAACAGTTTCTTCTTGCTGAAGGTGGCGACCACCTCGGAGAAGATGCCAAACACCGGCAGCACCAGGATATACACCTCTGGGTGACCCCAGGCCCAGATCAGGTTGATGTACATCATCATGTTGCCACCCATGTCATTGGTAAAGAAATGGGTACCCAGGTAGCGGTCTGCGGTGAGCAGGGCGACGGTGACGGTCAGGATCGGGAAGGAGGCGATGATCAGGATGTTGGCGCACAGGGCGGTCCAGGTGAACACCGGCAGCCGCATCATGGTCATGCCGGGGGCCCGCATCTTGATGATGGTGGCGAAGAAGTTCACCCCGGTCAGCAGGGTGCCCAACCCCGAGATCTGCAGGCTCCAGATCCAGTAATCCACCCCGACACCCGGGCTGTATTCCAGGCCAGAGAGGGGCGGATAGGCCAGCCAGCCGGTCTGGGCAAACTCACCCACGGCGAGGGAGACGTTGATCAGCACCACGGCGGCGGCGGTGAACCAGAAGCTCAGGTTGTTCAAGAAGGGGAAGGCGACGTCACGGGCGCCGATCTGCAGCGGCACCACTATGTTCATCAGGCCGATCACCAGGGGCATGGCCACGAAGAAGATCATGATGACGCCGTGGGCGGTGAAGATCTGATCGTAGTGATGGGGCGGCAGCACCCCTTCCCCGCCGGCCGAGGCCATCACCTGCTGGGTCCGCATCATGACCGCATCGGCGAAGCCACGCAGCAGCATGATCATGCCGAGAATGAGATACATGATACCCAGGCGCTTGTGATCCACCGAGGTGAACCACTCCTGCCACAGATATTGCCACTTGCCGTAGTAGGTGATGAGGGCGGCGATCGCCAGCCCGCCCAGAATGATGGCCGCCACCGTCACCATGATGATCGGCTCATGGTATGGGATGGCGTCGAGCGTTAATTTTCCAAACATCAGTTATTCCTCGGATCCCGCGTTCACGGAGTGGTCATCCATCGGCATATGCCCGGCATGATCCCCTTGGCTGTCATGGGCCATGGCGGCGTGGTTCATGGCCTGGTGTGCTCCCTCCTGGCGAGGGGCCGCGCCGTGCGCCATCCCTGCATGACTCCCGTGGTTCATGTCACCCATGAACTTGTTGATCACCTTGGTGAACAGCACGGGGTCGGCCGCGGAGAAATACTCCACCGGATGGTATTGGGTCGGCTTGGCCAGGGCATTGAACTCCGCCATGGTGGCCAGCACCTTGGGCGCGGCTCTCACCTTGGCGACCCAGGCGTCGAAACCGGCTTGATCCTGGGTCGCGATGGCCTTGAACTTCATGCCGGAGAAGCCGGCGCCGCTGTAACTGCTGGAGATGCCGTCATATTGCCCCGCCTCATTGGCGATGAGGTGCAGCTTGGTCTGCATCCCGGCCATGGCATAGATCTGTCCACCCAGGCGCGGAATGAAGAAGGAGTTCATGACCGAATCCGAGGTGATGCGGAAATTGACCGGGGTATGGGCCGGGAAGGCCAATTCATTGACCGAGGCGATGCCCAGCTCGGGATAGACAAACAGCCATTTCCAGTCCAGCGAAATCACATCGACCTGGATGGGTTTGACGTCGGAGGTGAGCGGCTGGTAGGGATCGAGCTCGTGGGAGGTCTTCCAGGTGATCACGGCCAGAATGGCGATGATAATCACAGGTACTGTCCAGACCACCACTTCAATCTTGTTGGAGTGGGCCCAATCCGGGGCATAGGTTGCACTGGTATTGGAGGCTCGATATTTACGGGCAAATACCACGGCCATGATAATGACCGGGATCACCACGATTAACATTAAATAAAGCGCGGTTAATATCAGCGACTTCTCTTCCAGACCAATCTGGCCCTTGGGATTCATTAATGCCATATCGCAGCCACTCAACAAGCCAGTGACGGCGATTAATAACAACGCTCCCAAGCCCCTCTTATAGTCAAAAGGTCTCATGCTACTTCCTTTCTCTTGCAAGGCGTAAAGCTGTAAATAAAACGCATCATTCTGGGCAAGAGACACCCGGCTAAACAACATGAAAAATTAATCCGGGCAGAGGGCCAGGTTTCGGGGAGGGGGCATCGGCTGCACACTAATCAATCCCGGTCTGATACCAATTAATTAACAGCCTCATACAGGGCCAATAAAAACCCTTCATCAGGTGAAATGAACAATTCCTGAACGCATAACATTATAAAAGAGAGGGGTAATGACGTGAATTCGTCGGGCGGGAAATAAGGCCAAGACCGTGGCCACCGGGTATTTCCGGGCATGATTAATTATATTTTGTACGCCTCGGCGCCTGGTTCAATCCCGATGGCGCCGTATATTCACAACCTCATTACATTAATAAAAAATAAATAAACCAAATCCTCACCCAAGGCAACAAATAAGGGCAGAGGCCTGGCCCCTGCCCTGACATCATCGCGTCCCCCTTGCCGCGACATCCCCCTCAGGGGTCAGGGGTCAGGGGTGCTGATGCTCCATCCGGGTGGCGACCGCGATCCGGTTCCAGGCGTTGATGGTGACGACCTGCATCAGGCATTGGGCCAGCAGGGCCTCGCCAAGCAGGCCCAGGGCCCGCTGGTAGGTCTCCTCCGTGAGCCCTTGCTCGCCGATCAGCGTCACCTCGTCGGTGAGGGCCAGTACGGCGCGCTCCCGTTCATCAAACAGCGGCGATTCACGCCAGGCAGAGAGCGCCAGCAGACGCTGGGGGCTCTCCTGCTCGGCCATGGCGGCCTCGGCGTGCATCTCGATGCAGTAGGCACAGCCATTGATCATGGAGGCCCGCAACTTGATGAGCTCCTTGAGCATGAAGGGAATGTCGGTGCCACCGAGATAGGACTCGAGGCCCCTCATGGCCTTGACGGCGGCGGGGACCAGACTGGCCAGTTGGATACGTGCTGACATGGGATGCTCCTGTGCAAAAAGCGCCCGGTTTGGGCGACGACCTCATTGTTCATCTTCGCAACTGAAAATAGAATACCGCCATAAACTGCAACAGTTTTGCATTCATCGCAAAGGAGTATCCATGCTGGATCGCATTCGCATCCTGGCTCAGGTGGTGGAGTCCGGCAGCTTCTCCCGCGCCGCCCGCGCACTCAGCCTGGCCCCCTCCTCGGTGACCCGCACCATCGACAGCCTGGAGGCCCAGCTGGGGGTGCCCCTGTTCAAGCGCAGTACCCGTCAGCTGGTGCTCACCGAGCAGGGGGACTATTTTCTCACCCGCTCGGTGCGCCTGCTGGAGGAGGCCGATCAGCTGGTGCAATCCCTCCAGCCGCTCCATGAGGCCCCCAGCGGCCCGCTGCGAGTCTCGGTATTCGAGAGCTTCGGCGCCGCCTGCCTCTCGCCCCTGCTGCCCGAGTTCCTGGCGCGCTACCCAGGGGTGCGGCTCGAGATCGCACTCGACAACCGCCTGGTCGATCTCGATGCCGACAACGTGGATGTGGCGATCCGCATCGGCCGCCCGACCGACAGCGGCCTCCATGCCCGCACCCTGCTGACCAACCGCTCCCTGCTGGTCGCCTCCCCCGCCTATCTGGCCCGCCATGGCGAGCCGGGGACGCCGGAGGAGATCGCCGGCCACAACTGCCTCATCCGCGGCCAGGGTCGTCAGCGCCAGCACTGGTATTTTCGGCAAGGGGCGCAGCAGCGCAGGGTCGCGGTGCAGGGCAACCTCACCTCCATTGGCGGCACCCCGCTGCTGGAGGCGGCCCGGGCCGGTTGCGGCCTGCTGTTGCTGTCGAGCTGGATGGTGCAGCGCAGTCTGGATGAGGGGAGCCTGCGGCCAGTGTTGCCTCTGTGGCGGGCCTCCCCCTACGAGCACAGCGACGACCAGATCCTGGCGGTGTTTCGCGGTGGCCGTTTCTTGAAGCCCCAGAGCCGCGCCTTCATCGACTTCCTGGTCGAGCGGATCCCGCCCCTGCAAATCCAGGGACCCGGCTGGCCCGAATAGGGGGAGCCAAGCCGAGGCGCAAGGGCAAAGGCGGGGCCCATATCAGCCAGGCCCGCCGGGGGGCGGGCCTTGTCATGTCAGCTGGCCTTGGGATCCTCCCCGAAGCGGTTGGGGCCCGCCTGTCCCTCGCACACCATGAAGTAGAGGAAGACCAGGGTGCCGACGATGGGGATCAGGTTGATGAGCAGCCACCAACCGCTGCGATCCGTGTCGTGCAGGCGCCGGGCCCCCACCGCCAGGCTAGGCAGCAAGACCACCAGGGAGTAAAGGTTGGCGATCTGCTCCTTGAGTCCGATCAACTGGCCAAGCAGACTCAGCAGCAGGGCTATCCCCAGGTTGCAGAGCACAAACATCCAGTACTCCTTGCGCCGCGCCCGCCCGGTAAAGACGGCATATTTCTTCATGACGATCAGATACCACTCCATATCGACTCCTTATCAACAATGAAATAAATGAGATGAACCAAGGATCCCCGTGCTAGTCGCGCCCCTTGCCCCAGGCCACCAGGGTTTCCCGATAGAGGGCCAGCAGGGCCTGATCCCGCACCGCCACCCCGACCCGCTGCACCGGGCAGCCTGCCCACCCGTCATGGGGATGGTGCCTGTCATCAAATTTCTGCAGGGTGTGGCCGATGGCGGGGCCGTCCGTGATGACCCGCACCGGCCCCGCTCTCAGGGTAAACAGGGTCGGCTCGATCACATAGGCGATGGCGGAGGGATCGTGCACGTGGCAGCCATCCAGGCCAATGCGCTCGGAATAGAACCTCAGATAGAAGCGGCTGACATCCCACAGGAAGCGGCCTGGCTCCCCCGCCTCGTCTCGCAGGGCGTCAAGGTAGGCGCCGCTGAAAAAGCTCTGCTGGGTCACGTCCAGCCCGATGATCACCAGGGGCCAGGGGGCGGTGAACACCCTGTCCGCCGCCTCGGGATCGTCGTGAACGTTGGCCTCGGCGTAGGGGGTCACGTTGCCGCGATGGCCGTTGACGCCAAAGGCGCCCCCCATCACCACCACCTGCTTGACCAGGGTGACTATCTCGGGGGCGGCCTCGAGCGCCAGGGCCAGGTTGGTGAGGGGCCCGATTGTCACCAGGGTGATCTCGCCGGGGTGAGCCTTCACCGTCTCGACGATGTATTGCCAGGCCGGGCGAGAGTCCGGCGTCAGGGTCACCTCCCCCGCCGCCACGTCCCCCAGCCCGCTCGGGCCGTGCACCACTGTGGTCGGCCCCACGGGATCGCGCACCAGGGGCGCGGCGGCGCCCATGGCCACATCGGCCCTCATGCCGTATTTGTGCTTGAGCCAGAGGGCATTGCGGGTGCCGTTCTCTATGGTGGCATTGCCAAAGACGGTGGTGATCCCCACCAGATCGATGGCGGGGTGCGCCTCGGCGAAGAGAATGGCCATGGCATCGTCGATGCCGGGGTCCGTGTCCAGGATGATCATGCTGGTCATGATAAGGTTCCAATGAGAACGAAAAGCCAGTGTAGCGCCTTGGTGCCCCTGCGTCAGGATCCCCTTCACAGGATGAGCCCGGGGAGGCAATTCCAGGCTCGATCCCGTTTTTATCGCCCTCGGCCTGTTATAGTCGACAGGGCGTGGCGCCGGTTTGATGACGGGCCGCCCCAGGCCAAGGCCGACTCTTTTTCTCCCAATCAGGTGGACAGCTTATGGATACCAGACCCTCCCTCGCCGCCCTGCTTACCCTCTGCCTGCTCTGCCCGGCCCAGAGCTGGGCCGTGCCGGTGCGCAGCCTGCAATCTGAATCGGATTACGGCCAGCTCATCAGCAAGCGCCAGGTGGTGGATCAGCTGCTCGGCGAAGCCAGGCAGATCTATGACTCCCCCGCCCGCGTCTCGGATGCCGACTTCACCACCAAGATGCCGAGCAACATGGAGCTCGTCACCACCCGGTTGCTCGAGGCCTATCAGCTCGAGCCCTATCGCACCGATCTGCTCATCTCGGCCGCCAACGCCCAGATCGACAACGGCAAGCTGGACAGGGCCATCGCCCTGCTCAACCAGGCCCTGACCGCCGCCCCCGATGATGTGGATCTGCTCTCCTATCTGGCGGTCTGGCTGCGCGTCAAGGGCGACGAGGGGGGCTCGCGCCAGTATCTCGACCGGATCAAGGCCCGCAACCCGGGACGAGAGGCCGATCTGCGCCGCCTCTTCGACACCATAGACAGGGTGATAGCGACGCCGCTCAAGGAGCGGGCAGGACGGGATCAGGACAAGACGGGACGGCGCGCCATCGTCACCCTGGGCGATGCCCTGAATCCCGATGGCTCCATGAGCGACATACTGCTGGGGCGACTCGACACCACCCGCGCCCTGGCCAAGGCCGATCCCCAGGCCCTCATCATAGTGAGCGGCGGCGTACCCCAGAATCGCAAGACGGAAGCCAAGGCCATGGCCGACTGGCTGGTGAGCAAGGGGATCAGCCGATCGCGGATCATAGAGGACAACTATGCCACCAGCATGGTGGAGAACGCCCTCAACACCGCCTGGGTGCTGGCCCGCCACCAGATAGACAAGGCCACCCTGGTCAGTTCAGCCAGCCATGTGCGCCGTGGTCAGACCCTGCTCGAGATTGCCTGCTGGCAAACCGGCCCGGCCAACATCCGCATCGACAGCGTCAGCTACCCGGACAAGCCCGTCTCCAGCCTGGCCCGGGTCGAGGCGGGGGAGCGGCTCGGCATCTATCGTGATGCCCTGCGCACCTATGGCATGTGGAGCTATCGCTCCCCTCCCCTGCTGGCACGCTAAGCCCCACCAACTTGGGAGGCGTCCCCGGCAGCGGGGCCGCCTCCCTGTCATGGGGCGGGATCAGCGGCGCCTGTGGCCCGAGGGCGGGGTCGGCTGCTGGCCGCGATAGTCGGCGTAAGGGAAGGCGTTGCGCACCCGCTGGGCGATGGACTCGGGGATGGAGCGGGAGAAGACCAGGCGCACCCCCTTGCCATCCCGCTGCCCCAGGATGCGGCCGCGCACCGGCTCGTGCTTGAGGATCTGCCGCACCTGTTCGATGAAGGCGGGGGGCAGACTGCCCCTATGCACCACCAGCTTGCCCGGGGCAAGCCGGATCTCGAACAGGGGGCCGCGCCCCAGCTTCAGCAACCACCAGATGAGGGCCACCCCCACCAGCAAGGATATCCAGGCCATCGTCACTCTCCTTGGCGTCATTGGCTCCGTTGAGCATAACCCCGGCCCCGCCGCCGGACCTTGATCGAGGCCCGCTTTTCCCACCCGCCCCCTGCCCCGCGCGCTGGAAAAAACCGCACTCGCACCGGACGGGCTTGTCCTCGGGGCGGGGAGAGTGGTATCTCTGAGGCCAGACTCACCATGAGGGAACCCAGTGTACCGACTCATCACAGTGGCCCAGCAGCGCCAGATGCCCTGGAAAAATGGCAAGGGCAGCACCGCCGAGATAGTGATTGCCCCGGCGGGCAGCACCCTGGCCAGGCTCGATTTCGACTATCGCCGGAGCTCGGCCCCCATCAAGGAGGCGGGCCCCTTCTCCCGCTTTCCCGGTTATGACCGCATCCTGCTCCCCATCAGCGGCGCCGGTTTCGTGCTCAACGGCCACCCCTATGCCACCTTCGAGGCGGCCCATTTCAAGGGGGACGACGAGACCCACTGCGAGCTGCTCAAGAGAGAGGTAACGGATCTTGGCCTCATCTATGACCCCGACAGGATCGGCGCCAACGTGCGGGTGCTGACCCTGCCCTTCTCCCTCTCCCTCACCCTGGTCCCGGCCCACACCTATCTCATCACCCTGCTGGAGGGAAGCCTGAGGGTGGCGCAGCATGAGCTTGCCCGGGGAGATACCCTGGTGGTCACGGCCGAGGAGGACATCCGATTCGAGTGCAGCAAGAAGGCCAGCATCGCCTTTTTTACCCTGCAACATCCCTGAAAACAGACATGAAAAAGCCGGGCAAGCCCGGCTTCTCTTGTCTTGAGCGGCGATATCAACCGACCTTGAAGCTGCCCTTCATCATGGCCCAGTGGCCGGGGAAGGAGCAGAAGAAGGTGAGCTCCTTGCCCGCCAGCCCCTCGGTCGGGAAGCTGATGCTGGTGGTCTCGCCGCCGCCGATAAGCTTGGTGTGAGCCAGCACCCGGGCGTCATCCTTGGGCAGATAGTTGTTGTCCGGGCCCGCTCCCATGCCGGCGGTGGCCACGTCCTGGAAATCGGCCGTGCTGGTCAGCACCCAGTTGTGGCCCATGGCCGCGACCGGCAGCTTGCCGGTGTGGGTCAGGGTGAGGGTCACCTCCTTGCAGGTCGCGGGCACGATCAAGGCCTTGGTGTCGAACTGCATGGCATCGTTCGCCTCGACCGTCAGAGTGCACTCATCGGCGAAGGCGGGGGCCGCCAGGGCGCTCAGAAACAACAGGGACATTACCTTTTTCATCATCCTCTCCTTTGGGTTGCCAGGGTTGGCGACAGGATTGTCTGGCCCGCGGTCGCGGGCCAGACAAAGGTGCTATTTGAATCTACCTTATTGTACTCATATGCCCTTGGTCAACCAGGGTTTACGGCCAAGCCTGCGGGCCAGATCACTCCCTTTCCGATGCCCGCCCCCCTGGGACCGCCCTGGCGCCCCCCTTTGCCAATTGCCTGATCCCGAACTTTGGTGGCACACTGGCGCATCGACGCCCCAAGACCCAGAGCCATGCCGACCCAGGATCCCGCCCTCCCCTCTGCCGCTGGCGATGCCACCCCCAAGCCTGCTCCCGTCAAGCCGCTGCGCCTGCTGCTGGTCGATGATCAGCGCGCCTTTCAGGTGATGATGAAGGCCATGTTGCAAAACATCGGCATCAACCGCATCAGCTTTGCCAGCAGTGCCGAGGAGGCCCGGCGCCGCTGCCAGAAGGAGAGCTTCGATGTCTATCTGTTCGATTACGACCTGGGCGGGGGGGAGAACGGCCGCCAGCTGCTGGAGAGCCTGAGGGACAAGGGACTGATCCCACCCCTGAGCGTGGTGATCATGGTCAGCAGCGACAACTCCCGCGCCATGGTGTTGAGCGCCCTGGAAGTGGAACCGGACGAATACCTGATGAAGCCCTTCTCCCAGGAGCAGTTCAAGTTTCGGCTGCGCCGGGCCCTGGCTCGCCGCCGGGCCCTGGAGAGCGTGTTCCGGGCCCTGGCCGAGGACAAGCCCGAGCAGCTGATCCACGCCTGCGCCGAGCGGGCCGACGCCATCCCGCGCTTTGCCAACTTCTGCCGCTGTCTGCAGGCCGACACCCAGCTCAAGCTGGGTCAGGCCAAGGAGGCCCGCAGCCTGATGCGCCAGCTGCTGGCGGGCCAGGAGAACGGCTGGGCCCGGCTCACCCTGGGCAAGGCGTGCCATACCCTGGGGCTGAACGAGGAGGCGGTGAGCCACCTGCAGGCGACCCTCAAGCACAATCCCCTGATGGTGGAGGCCCACCGCTGGCTGGCGGAAGCCCATCTGGCCCTGGGGGAGGAGGAGACGGCCCAGCGCGAGCTCAAGCGGGCGGTGGAGATCTCTCCCCAGTCGGTGCTGCTGTCGCGCCGCCTGGCGGAGGTGTGCCTGCAGCGCCACGACTATGCCCAGGCCAGGGATGTGCTCCTCTCCCTCATCGAGCTGGCACGCAACTCCATCCACAGGACTCCCCACTACCTGGGGGCCTATATCCAGTGCCTCACCCTCTACGCCCTCAACAGCAACGACGGTTATCACATCGCCAACCTGCAAAAACAGGTCAACTCGGCCCTGTCGCGCATTCGCGACTCCCTGATGGTGAGCGAGTTCAATTACCCCGTGTTCGAGCAGATCTGCCAGGCCAGGGTGCAGATCGCCCTGGGCCAGCTGCTCAAGGGCAAGAAGATGCTCTATCGCGCCAACCAGCAGTGGCTGGATCAGCCGGCCAGCATGCCGAGCACCCTGCTCGGCGAGACGGTGCTGGCCCTCTATCAGCTCGGGGAGTTCGAGTATGCCGAGAGCCTGCAAGCGCAACTGACCGAGGATGGGGACAGGCTGCTCACCATCTGCATCCAGGCGACCCGCAACGACAAGACGGTGCAGGAGCGGCGCCAACGCTACCAGCAGCTCAACGAACTCGGCATCAAGGCCTATCAGGGAGGCCAGCTCGAGCAGGCCCTCACCCACTTTCGCGAGGCCCTGCGCCGCGCTCCCGCCAACACGGGGGCGGCGCTCAACAAGATCCAGGTGCTGCTCAAGCTCATCGAGAAGCATCGCAAGAACCCGGACTTTCCGAGCGAATGCAAGGAGACCCTGGCCATACTGGAGGGGATCCCCCTCAATCCGGCCCAGCAGGAGCGCTTTCGCAAGCTGCGCCAGGAGTTCAGCCAGAGCCAATGAGCCCGCGGCTTGCATCGCCCCGGGATTCCTTGTCCAATAGCCACCTATAAAAACGACATGAGCACATCGACATGAAGATCATCTCTTTCAATATCAATGGCCTGCGCGCCCGTCTTCATCAGTTGCAAGCCATCATCGACAAGCATCAGCCGGACGTGATCGGTCTGCAGGAGATCAAGGTTCACGACGAAGCCTTCCCCCTGGCGGACGTGGAGGCCATGGGCTATCACGTCGAGTTCCATGGCCAGAAGGCCCACTACGGGGTGGCCATCATGAGCAAGCACAAGCCCCTCGAGGTGCAAAAGGGCTTCCCCACCGATCCCGAGGATGCCCAGCGCCGCATGATCATGGCCAGCTTCCAGCGGGAAGACGGCTCCGTCATCAAGGTGATGAACGGCTACTTCCCGCAAGGGGAAAACCAGGATCACGAGACCAAGTTCCCGGCCAAGCAGAAGTTCTATGAAGACCTGCAGCACTACCTCGAGACTCACCACAGCCCGGACGACCAGATTGCGCTGATCGGGGATATGAACATCTCCCCCACGGATCTCGACATCGGCATCGGTGAGGCGAACCGCAAGCGCTGGCTGCGGGATGGCAAGTGCTCCTTCCTACCCATCGAGCGCGAATGGATGGCCCGTCTGGAAGGGTTCGGCCTGACCGACACCTTCCGCGCCGCCAACCCCACCGAGTGCGAGCGTTTCTCCTGGTTCGACTACCGCTCCAGGGGCTTTGACGAGAACCGTGGCCTGCGCATCGACCTCATCATGGCCTCCGACGCCCTCAAGGACAAAGTGACCGAGACCGGCATCGACTACGAGCTGCGCGGCATCGAGAAACCTTCGGATCACGCCCCCATCTGGACCTGCTTCGCCTGATCGGCCCTCCCACCGTCATCCAGCCCCCGCCAACGCGGGGGCTTTTTTGTCTGCCCATCCGGCATTTCTTAATCCATATCAACTCTTTGGCAGACAGGTTTTGCCATACCTTGACCTTAACCTTTAGGTAAGGTTTACATTTCACCTATTCGTCGCAGGGAAACCGCCCATGTTGTCATCGAGATTGCCCACAGTGCTCATCGCCCGGCTGTTGCTGGTGCTGATGCTCGTCTGCAATCTCAGCCTGTGCCTCGGTTGGCTGGGCACCCATGCCATGGCCTCCCCTCAGGCCGCGCATCACGGCGCCGCCATGGATACCGGTGCCATGGAGGGGCTCGCCTGCCACACCCAAGCCCCCCAGGATGGGCAGGCGAGTGATGGGATGAGCCAGGAGTGCCAGATGCACGGCGGCCTCACCTCGCCCACCGGCGCAGGCCTGCCGCTGCTGGCCGCCCTGCTGACCCTGCTCGCCCTGCCCCTGTTGCTGCTCCCCCCCGGGGCCGCCAGCCAACGGCTGGACAACTGGCTGCGGGATCCCTTCCTTCGCAGTCGCGGTACCCACCCTCCCTCCTGGCCACGCCGACACCTGATGCTGTCGGTGCTGCGTCACTAGAAAGCTCTTCTCTCCCGGCGGCGGCAAGCCTCGGCTTGCCCCTTGTCTGCCGCCTTGCCTGACCCTGCGCCCTGGCCAAACCGGCCCGCTCACAGGGAGCCGTGCGCGCTGACCGTTCAGCCGCGCCCCGTTTGCCGCCAACCCCTTTGGTGATGCCTTATCACCCGCCCGGCGGCCTGCACAAGAGAAGAGATATGATGTCACTTGCCCCTATTCGCGGCCTTATCGCCGCCAAACGCCCTGCCCCTCTGCCGCTGAGTGGAGGTGTGCGATGAGCCGGACACTGCTGGTATCGGCCCTGCTGCTCGCCCTCGGCGCCGGTGGCGGCTACTGGGCCGCCAAACAGAGCACTGATGGCGCCAGTACCAAGGAGAAGACGCCCCTCTACTGGGTCAACCCCATGGATCCCCGCGACAGGCGCGATGGCCCCGCCAAGGACAACATGGGGATGGATTTTATCCCCGTCTATGAGGAGCAGAAAAACGGCTCGCCCGGTACCGTCACCATCAGCCCCGAGATCCAGCAGAACCTGGGGGTGCGGCTGGCCAAGGTCGAAAAACTGCCCCTCCACCAGCAGATCGAGACGGTGGGCTATGTCGGTTATGACGAGGACAGGCTTACGGCCATCAACGCCCGCATGGCGGGCTGGATCCGCACCCTCGCCATCAAGAGCGAGGGGCAGAAGGTGGCCAAAGGTTCCCTGCTCTACGAGATCTACGCCCCGGATCTGGTCAACGCCCAGCACGAATACCTGCTCGCCCTCAACACAGCCAACCCGCTGCTGCTGCGCGCCGCCGAGGGCAAGCTGAAATCCCTGCAGGTACCGGCGGATCAGATTGCCGCCCTCAAGCGCAGCCGTCAGGTGCGTGAAACCATCAGCATTTACTCCCCGAGCAGCGGCTATGTCTCCGAGCTGAAAGTGCGCGAGGGCCAGTATGTGGAGCCCGCCGCCGCCCTGTTCAACATCGGCACCCTCAGGCAGGTGTGGGTCAGCGCCGAGGTGTTCGAGCGCCAGGCTGCCCAGCTGATGGTGGGGGATCCGGTCACCATGACCCTGGACTACGCCCCCGGCCGCAGTTGGCAGGGCAAGGTGGATTACCTCTATCCGACCCTGGATGCCACCACCCGCACCCTCAAGGTGCGGCTGCGCGTTGACAACCCGGATGAATTTTTGAAGCCCAATATGTTTGCCAAGGTGACCATTCGCACCGGCCAGGGGGAACCCCGGCTGGTGGTGCCGAGCGAGGCGGTGATCCGCACCGGCAGCCAGGACAGGCTGGTGCTGGCCCTGGGGGATGGCAACTTCAAGTCGGTCGCCGTCACCCTGGGCCCACAGTTTGGCGACAAGGTTGCCATCAGGGAGGGAGTCGAAGCGGGGGACAGCATAGTCAGCTCGGCCCAGTTCCTGCTCGACTCCGAATCTGCCATCGACTCGGACTTCCAGCGCATGACGGCGGTGCGCCCGGCGCAGGTGTGGACTCAAGGGACCGTACAGAGCATGGATCTGGCCAGCCGCACCCTGATGGTGGCCCACCAACCTATCCCAGAATGGCAGTGGCCCGCCATGGAGATGGAGTTCACCGTGGCCGACGGTGTGGACATCAGCAAGCTGGCCAAGGGGCAGACCCTGCACCTGCAAGTAATGCAGGAGGGGGATGAGTACCGCATCACCAGCATCCATCAGGAGAAGGCGCCAGCAACCGACGGCGCCGCCAAGCCTGCGGCGAGTGAGATGGAGAAGATGGAAGGCATGGACCCTAGCCAGCACGATATGGGGGCCAAGCCATGATCCCTTCCATCATTCGCCACGTTGCCAACAAACAGGCTCCGCTCTCTGCACCATATGAGAAAGGAGCCCAATCATGATCCCGTCGATCTCTTGCCGCTTTACTAGCAACCATGTCCTGCCGTTCACGCCACGCCAAGAGGGAGGAGCCAGATCATGATCCCCTCGATTATTCGCTGGTCCGTGGGCAACCGCTTTCTGGTGCTGCTGTTGACCCTCATGCTCACCGCCTGGGGGCTCTGGTCGGTCAAACAGACCCCGGTGGACGCCCTGCCGGATCTCTCCGACGTCCAGGTGATCATCAAGACGGCCTACCCGGGGCAGGCGCCCCAGGTGGTGGAGGATCAGGTGACCTACCCGCTCACCACCGCCATGCTGGCGGTGCCGGGAGCGACCACGGTGCGCGGCTACTCCTTCTTCGGCGACTCCTTCGTCTATGTGCTGTTTGACGACAGCACGGATCTCTATTGGGCCCGCGCCCGGGTGCTGGAGTATTTGAGTCAGGTGGCCCCGAGTCTCCCCGCCTCCGCCCGCCCCCAACTCGGCCCCGATGCCACCGGGGTGGGCTGGGTCTATCAGTACGCCCTGGTGGACAGAACCGGCAAGCATGACTTGAGCGAGCTCACCTCGCTGCAGAACTGGTTCCTCAAGTACGAGCTGCAAACCGTCAATGGCGTCTCCGAGGTCGCCACCGTGGGCGGCATGGTGCGCCAGTATCAGGTGCGGGTCGATCCGGACAAGCTGCGCGCCTACGGCATTCCGCTCTCCCTTATCGAGACCGCCATCAAGCAGGGCAATCAGGAGACCGGCGCCTCCGTCATCGAGATGGCGGAAGCGGAGTATATGGTGCGCTCGAATGGCTATCTAAAGAGCGTCGAGGATCTGAAGCAGATCCCCCTCGGTACCACTGTGCGCGGCGCCCCCCTGCTGCTCGGCGATGTGGCGGATGTGGTCACAGGCCCCCAGAGTCGGCGCGGCGTCGCCGAGCTCAACGGCGAAGGGGAAGTGGTGGGCGGCATCATCGTCATGCGCTACGGCGAGAATGCCCAGCACACCATAGACGGGGTCAAGGCGCGGCTGGATGAGCTCAAAAGCAGCCTGCCCGACGGGGTGGAAGTGGTCACCGTCTACGATCGATCCGATCTTATCGCGCGCGCCATCGACAACCTCTCCGGCAAGCTGGTCGAAGAGTTCGCCGTGGTGGTGCTGGTCTGCCTCGCCTTCCTGTTCCACCTGCGCTCATCCTTGGTGGTGGTCATCACCCTGCCCATCGCCATTCTGACCGCCTTCATCGTCATGCACCTGCAAGGGATCAACGCCAACATCATGTCGCTCGGGGGCATCGCCATCGCCATCGGCGCCATGGTGGATGGCGCCATCGTGATGATAGAGAACGTCCACAAGCATATGGAGCGGGAGGCACTCACCGACAAGAACCGCTGGCGCATCATCACGGAGGCGAGCATCGAGGTGGGGCCCGCCATCTTCTTCTCCCTGCTCATCATCACCATCAGCTTCCTGCCGGTGTTTGCGCTGGAGGCGCAGGAGGGGCGGATGTTCCACCCGCTCGCCTACACCAAGACCTACGCCATGGCCGCCGCGGCCGGGCTCGCCATTACGCTGGTGCCGGTGATCATGGGCTACTTCATCCGTGGCAAGGTGCTGCCCGAGCAAGCCAACCCCCTCAACCGTGGCTTGAGCCAGGGCTATATCCCCCTGCTCAAGGCCGTGCTGGCCCGTCCAAAAACTACCCTGTCCATCGCCGCCGTGGTGACGGTGGCGGGCTTCTGGCCGCTCAAGTACCTGGGCTCCGAGTTTATTCCGCCGCTGGACGAGGGGGACATCATGTATATGCCCACCACGGCGGCCAATATCTCGGTGGGCAAGGCGCGGGAGATTTTGCAGCAGACCGACAAGCTCATTCGCACCGTCCCCGAGGTGGCGAACGTGTTCGGCAAGGCGGGGCGCGCCGAGACCGCCACCGACCCCGCCGACCTGGTGATGATGGAGACCAGCATCCAGCTCAAGCCGCGCGATCAGTGGCGCCCCGGCATGACCCCGGAGAAGCTCAAAGAAGAGCTCGACTCCCTCATCCGTTTCCCCGGTCTCACCAATGCCTGGGTGCCTCCCATCAAGACCCGCATCGACATGCTGGCCACCGGCATCAAGACCCCGGTCGGCATCAAGATAGCGGGGCCCGACCTCAAGGTCATTCAGCAAGTCGGCCAGCAGCTGGAGCAGATCGTCGGCAAGGTGGAGGGGGCCTCATCGGTCTACGCCGAGCGGGTGGCGGGCGGCCGCTACGTCAAGGTGGACATCGACCGGCTCAAGGCGGCCCGTTACGGCCTCAACATCGCCGATGTGCAAGGAGTGCTCGCCACCGCAGTGGGCGGCATGGAGGTGGGCCAGACCATAGAGGGGCGCGAGCGCTACCCCATCAACCTGCGCTACCCCCAGAGCTATCGCGACTCGGTGGCCAGTCTGGAGCTGCTGCCCCTGGTGACCCCAAGCGGCGCGCGCATCGCCCTGGCGGATGTGGCCCGGGTCTACATCAGCGACGAGGCCCCCATGCTGCGCAGCGAGAACGCACGGCTCAACGGCTGGGTCTACGTCGACATTCGCGGCCGCGACATCGGCTCTTTTGTGGCGCAGGCCAAGGCCGAGGTGAGCAAACAGCTGGTGCTGCCGGCGGGCTACGCCCTCACCTGGTCTGGCCAATACGAGTACATGGAGCGGGCCAAGGCGCGCCTCGCCTACGTGGTGCCATTGACCATCGCCATTATAGTGCTGCTGCTCTATCTGGCGTTTCGCCGCTTCCAGGAGGTACTGCTCATTCTCACCACCCTGCCGCTCGCGGTAGTGGGCGGGATCTGGACCCTCTGGCTGCTGGACTTCAACCTCTCGGTGGCGGTCGGGGTGGGCTTTATCGCCCTGGCCGGGGTGGCGGTCGAGACCGGCGTCTTGATGCTGGTCTACCTCAACCACGCCTGGGATGAGCTGGTGGCGAGCGGCAAGCCGGACAAGGCGGGTCTGCACAGGGCGGTGATCCACGGCGCAGCCCTGCGCCTGCGCCCCAAGATGATGACTGTGGTGACCATTATCGCCGGCCTCTTGCCCATCATGTGGAGTCAGGGCACGGGTTCGGAGGTGATGCAGCGCATCGCCGCGCCCATGATCGGCGGCATGGTGAGCGCACTGGTGCTGACCCTGCTGGTGCTGCCTGCCGCCTACTACCTGTGGCGCAGCAGAAGCCTTGGCAAGACTGCGAACAAGCAAACCGAGTAACCCTATTTCACTATCCATTTAGACTGAACGACGAGGAAACCATCATGAACTACAAGACGCTGACCCTGACATTGCTGCTCGGCCTTGCCACCCACACCAGCCTGCAGGCCGAAGAGATGATGAACCACCAGGGGCACGATATGTCCCAGATGGAGGGGATGGATATGCAGGCGACGGGAGAGAGCATGATGACCAAGGGGGTCATCACCCGCCTCGATGAGGGGAGCGGCAAGGTGGGCATCAAGCACGAGGCCATCACCAACCTCAAGATGCCCCCCATGACCATGGTGTTTGTGGCAGCCGATCCGGCGCAGCTCAAGGGGCTCAAGGTGGGGGATGCCATCCACTTCCATGCCGAAAGCCTGGGCGGCAAACTCACCGTGACCGCCATCCAGCGGCAATAAGCGACACGGCAGGCAAGAAAACGGCGGGATGATCCCGCCGTAGGTCTTTAGCGGGTTCGGCCCCCATAACGAACCATCCGATCAGCGCAGCGCCGCCTGCAACCAGCCAGAGAGTTCATCGAGCTCGGCGTGCCGGGCCGGAAAATCGCCCTGCAATTGCCCGATCAGCGCGGCGATGGCGTCGCTGCGATAGGCCGCGCCCACCAGCCGCTGGGCCAAGGCATCAAGCGGCGCCGGATCCAGGCTGTCGCTGAAGATCTGCGCCCGACCTATCACCCCCTTCTCCACATCGAAATGCAGCTCCACCCCGCCCCAGCCGAAGCGCTCGTCCAGCTGATGGCTGAACGCAGGCGCATGGCCAAAATTCCACTCCCAGCTGCGCTGGCGGGCGAAGGTCTCGGCAAAGCCGGGCAGGTCCGGCATCTGCTCGGGGGAGATATGCTCGGGCGCTGCTCGCTCACCGTAGTAGTGGAAGTAGGCCTCCATGAGGGCGTCATTCACCCCTTGATGGTCGATCCCCGGCAGCAGCTCGCCAAGGTTCGCGACCCGGCTGCGCACCGAGCTGATCCCCTTGGCGGCCAGCTTCTTGGGGTCGGGATTGAGGTAGTGGGCGAGTCGACCGAGGTCTGCATCGAGCAGCAGGGTGCCGTGATGGAAACCGCGATCCAGGGTCTCCCGGTAGGCCGAGCCCGACACCTTGCGCTCCCCGTCCGGGGTGGCCACCAGCAGATCGTTGCGTCCGGAAGCAAAGGCACTCACGCCGAGCCGCTTGAGGGCATCGAGCACGATGGCGGTGGAGACGCTCTTGTCATACCCGGGCTTGCCCGCCATGAAGGTGAAGCAGCTGTTGCCGAGATCGTGAAACACGGCCCCGCCCCCGCTGCTGCGCCGCGCCAGGGTCACCCCGTCCTCTTCCATACGGCGGGTGTTGCACTCCTTCCACGGGTTCTGGGCCCGACCAATCACCACCGTATTGGCGTTGCGCCACAGAAACAGCACCCGCTGGGCCGGGTCCATCTGGCGGAAGATACACTCCTCCACCGCCAGGTTGAACAGGGGATCCTGGGAGTCGGAGACGAGCAGGCGAAGGGAAGGCATGGCGGTATCCTGTCAGTCAAACGAGGGGCCATGATAGCAGCATGGCGCCCTCGTCGCGTGCCTTAACGCCGCCCATCAGGGTCGGGCGGGCAGCAGTCTATCCACCCCGAGCAAGCCGACGGCCATGGCCAGCACGAACAGGGCGATGAGGGGCTGACCCGTACCCAGCAGGGCCAATCCGGGGCCGGGGCAGATGCCGAGCAGGCCCCAACCTACCCCGAACAGCGCGGCGCCGCCCACCAGACGCCGGTCGATACGGGGGGCGGGAGGCGCGGGCAGGGGATCACCACACAGACTCTGGCTGCGCGGCTTGATCAGGAGGGCATAACCGGGGGCGAACACCAGCAGGGCGCCCCCCATCACGAAGGCCAGGCTGGGATCCCAGTTCCCGGCCACATCGAGAAACCCCAGTACCCGGGCCGGATCCACCATACCGGAGATCCCTAGGCCCACACCAAACAACAGGCCGGACAAGAGCGCGATAAAGAGTCCCATTCTGACGCCTCCTCAGAGCAGATGCAGGGTGACGAACACGGTGAGCACACCGGTCGTCATGAAGACAAGGGTGGCGACCAGGGAGCGCAGCGACAGCCGTCCCATGCCGCAGATGCCATGGCCACTGGTGCAGCCATTGCCAAGGCGGGTGCCTATCCCCACCAGCAGACCGGCCAGCAGCACTGTGGGCCATCCCGGCAAGGCAGCGAAGTCAGGCAGGCGAGCGAGCCCCAGGGCGAAGGCCATGGGACCGCCAAACATCAGTCCCAGCAGAAACAACCAGCGCCAGCCCAGCCGGCTCTGCAGGGCGGCGGCGAAGATGCCGCTTATCCCGGCGATTCGCCCCGTGAACAGCATCAACAGCAGGGCCGACAGGCCGATCAACATGCCTCCCCCCAGGGAGAACCACCAGTGGCTTTCTATCATGGCAACACCTCATCATGGACGCGAGCACGAAGCGGATCCCGCTTCCCTCTGACCGCACTGTGGCGCAGGAATGCATCGCATGTTAATTAGCAATTACTTATATAGAGCCCTATTCTAGGGCGTCACATTAAATTAGCAATATCTAATTTTACTCGATTAACCCGTCTGACGACGCGGCCAGGGAGTGCAGGAGAGAGGCATGATGAGACCGCCAGGGGCGCTAACGGCGACTGCGCCAGCGCACCCTGGGGGAAATGACCTGGGCGGTCTGGGCAGGGGGATTACCCGCAATCAGCTGCTGCATCAGCTCGAAGGCGGCCCGGGCCAGGGCCGGACAATCCTGGGCCACGGAATCGATGCGCATGGGGATGCAGTCAAGCAGATCGTGATCGTCGAAGGTACACAGGCGCATGCCCGTCTCCATCAGTCCCGCCTCGTTGAGGTAGCGCAGCACCCCCTCCAGCAGGGTGAAAGAGGCGGTGAACAGCCCCTTCGGCGGCGCCCCGAGCTCCGCCACCAGCTCGGCCATCAACTGATAACCGGAGCTTGGCTGGTAATCGCGGTGACGCACCTGGCCGTCCGGCGCCTCCAGCCCGGCTCTGTGCAGCCCCAGCTCGTAACCCGCCAACCGGTGGCGGCTGGGGGAGAGATCCAGCAGGCCGCCGAAGTAGTAGATCTCCTCGCCACACTCGCGGGCCATGTCCTGCACCAGCTCGGCGGTGGCCTTGCAGGCGTCCGAGATCACCATGGGCAGGCGCGATTCGCCGATGTGGCGGTCGAGCTGCACCACCGGCAGACGGTCGTGGATGCGGGCATAGATGTCGTCGCTGTGGCCGCTGGAGGCGACGATGAGGCCGTCCACCTGACGGCTGATGAGGTTGTCCACCACCCGCTGCTCCAGGGTGGGGTCATCCTCGGAGCAGGCGATGAGCAGCTGGATCCCCGCCTCCCGGCAGCGGGCCTCCAGGGCACGGGCGATGCTGGCGAAGCCGAAGTTGGTGAGGTCTGGGATCACCAGCCCCCAGGTGTAGCTGCGCACCTCCCGCAGGGAGCGGGCATGGATGCTGGGCTGATAGTGGCACTCGTCCGCCACCGCCTGGATCCGCTTGCGGGTATCATCGGCGATGCGGTATTCCGCACTCTTGCCGTTGAGCACCAGGCTGGCGGTGGCCTTGGAGACCCCCGCGAGCGTGGCTATCTGGGCAATCGTGATCCGTTTCTTCTTCTCCACCTGACCTCCCGGCACACTGAGACCGGGCTATTGTACTAGGCAGGTCGCCAGCGGCCAGTGATCGAGGCAAATTTTGCTGCCATCACCACCACAACGCGTGGAAAGTACTGGGTTTTCGCCGGGGAAGTAGCGGGTAGACAGGGTCTGGCGCCCGCCATCGACGAAGCACTCCAGGCTGGAGCTGTCACACAAGATGGTGATCTTGCCCCCAAGCCAGGGGGAGCTTCGCTCTTCCCACTCCCCGCTCTGCCAGTTCTGGCGACGCAGGACAAGACGCCCCGGCTGCCAGCACAGCTCGACCACGGCGCCAAACCCGAGGCTCCCCTCCCCGCACAGATCCAAGTCGAGCCAGGCCGAGTCGATGGCCATCCCCGCAAACTCGCTGGGCGTCCCCTCGAAGCGGGTCTGCTCCCCTTTCAAGGCGCCAATCTCCGCCACCGGCCGCTGACAGAGCCACTCATCCTGCCAGAACAGCTCCCGCGGGCAGCTCATCTGGTGCAGCCAGCCATAGGGGATGGTGGGCTGGCTCATCTCGTTCTCCTCCGGCAGCCCCAGCCAGCCGAACAGCAGGCGCCGCCCCTGGCTGTCTAAGGTGGTTTGCGGCGCATAGAACTCGAACCCCCTGTCCAGCTCGTGGAAGGCCCCGTGCTCGAAGCGCTCGCCGTCGAAGTCCCCCGCCAGCCAGCCGCACTGATAGAGATTGCGATAATCCTCTCCCTGGGATGCGATGCCCTGGGGGCAGCTGATCAGCACATGACGATCCCCTAGGGGGAAGAGGTCCGGGCACTCCCACATATAGCCAAACTCACCCAGCCCACCGCGCCCACTGCCGGCGATGGGGCCCACCAGCGTCCAGGCATCCAGGGTGTCGCCGCGATAGAGCAGCACTTCGCCCCGATCGTCCAGGGTACGGGCCCCCAGCACCATGAGCCAGTGCCGACCGTCGTGCCACACCTTGGGGTCGCGCACATGGCCGCTGTAGCCTTGGGACAGGTCCAGCACGGGGCCCAGCTTGTCGAAGCCCCCCGCACCGTCGGCACGGGCCAGACACTGGTAGGCGGTGCGGCCGCCGTCCGGGTATTTGACGTTGCCGGTGTAGACCAGGGTCAGACGCCCCTGCTCGTCGCTCACCGCCGAGCCCGAATAGCAGCCGTGGCTCTCATAGGCTTCGGTGGCCAATAGCGCCACCGGCTCGTGCTGCCAGTGCAGCAGATCGGTGGAGGTGACATGCCCCCAGCCCTTGTTGCGGTGCTCGCAACCGAACGGGTTCCACTGGTAGAAGAGGTGGTAGCGCCCGTCGTGCTCGATGAAGCCGTTGGGATCGTTGAGCAGCCCCACCGGGGCTGCCAGGTGCCAGCGGGGCCGATGGGGATCGGCCGCCGCCTTGAGCTGTCCGGCCAGCAGGGACCGGACAACCTGGTTGAGGAGATGGCTTTCCTTCATCACTCCACCTTGTACTTCAGCAGGTAGGAGGCGGCGAAGGCGGCGCCAAAGGCGATCACCAGACCGATGACGTAGTGAATGAGGCTCAGCGGCTGGACTATGGCCATGCCCGGGATGCCGGTCAGGCCTACCGCCGTCATGCCGACCTTGGCCGCCACCACGTAGGCGCCGCCGCAGGCACCGCCGAACAGACCGGCCAGGAAGGGTTTGATGTAGCGCAGGTTGACCCCGAAGATGGCGGCCTCGGTGATGCCGAGCAGGCAGGACATGGCCGCCGGCACGGTGATGGCCTTGATCTTCACATCCCGGGTCTTGAAGTAGACCGCGAGGCAAGCACCGCCCTGGGCCACGTTGGCCATGGCCCAGATGGGCAGCAGGAAGTTGACGCCGATGGACGGGTTGGTGAGCAGGCCCGCCTCGATGGCGTGGAAGCTGTGGTGAATGCCGGTGATGACGATAAGGGAATAAGTGCCGCCGAACACCAGACCCGCCAGCCAGCCCGCCTGCTCATAAAGCGCGCTCAGACCGAACGAGATGCCATCCCCCAGCACGCGCCCGGCAGGGCCGATAAAGAGCAGCGCCACGAAGCCGGTGATGATGACGGTCAGGAAGGGGGTGAGGATGAGATCCAGGGCATCCGGGATGCGCCTTCTCAGCTGCTTCTCCAGGTGGGACATGAACCAGACCGCCAACAGCACCGGGAAGACGGTGCCCTGATAGCCGATCATCGCCACGTCCAGCCCGAAGAAGTCCATGGTCTTGAAGCCACCCGCCACGCCCCAGGCGTTGGTCAGGGCCGGATGGGTCAGAATGCCGCCGAGGGTCGCCCCCAGATAGGGGTTGCCGCCAAATTCCCGCGCCGCCGTAAAGCCGATGAGGATGGGCAGTATGATGAAGGCCGCCGAGCTGAACATGTCGAGCATCACAAAGAGCGCGCTGTCGGCGTTGACCCAGCCGTAGGTGCGCACCATGCCGAGCAGCCCCATCAGCAGGCCGGAGGCGACGATGGCCGGAATGATGGGCACGAAGATGTTGGAGAGGGTCCGCGCCAGACGCTGGGCCACATTGAGCTTGGCCGTCGCCATGTCGGTCAGTTCTGCCTTGCTGGCGGTGCCGGTCCCGGTCAGGGTGACAAACTCGGCATAGACCTTGTTGACCAGACCGGTGCCGAAAATGACCTGAATTTGACCGGCGTTGCTGAAGCACCCCTTGACTCCGTCCAGCTTGTCGATGGCGGCCTTGTTCACCTTGCTGTCGTCCGCCAGCACCAGCCGCAGCCGGGTGGCGCAGTGGGCGGCGCTGACGATGTTCTCACTGCCCCCGAGCAGGGGCACCAGATCCTTGGCTATCGCACTGATATTCATATTCTTCCTCTTATGGCCCACCACGCTGGCGGGCCCTTGTCACATGAGAGTAGGGTCTGTCGATGTGAGCGGCTAGCCGCGGATCAACAGCCGCTTGCGCCCGATTGCAAAAAGGCATCCAGTTCGGTGCGGGTCGGCAACGCCGTCATGGCACCCTTGGCGGTGGTGGCGAGCGCCCCGCAGCCGTGAGCCTGAGCCAGGATGGCGGGCAGCTCGGCGAGACTCGGTAGCGACGAGCGCCCGGCCAGCGCCGCCAGCAGCCCGGCGACGAAGGCATCCCCCGCCCCCGTGGTGTCGAGCGGGGTCACTTTGGGCCCCACCCACTCCAGCCGCTCACCGCCGAGGCGGGCCACCACACCGGCCGCCCCTCGGGTCACCAGCACCAGTGCCGGCCCCGCTATAGTGGCGAGCCCCGCCGCCAGATCCTCCTCGCCGCTCAGCAGTTGCAGCTCCTCCACCGAGAGCTTGACCACGTCCGCGAGGGCCATGGCCTCGCGCACCACTGGCAGCATCTCGGCCGGGTTGCCCCACACCTCGGGCCTCAGGTTGGGGTCGAAGCAGACCCGTCCCCCGACCGCCCGTATGGTCGCCATGGCCTGCAGGCAACTGGCGCGCACCGGCTCGTTGGCGAGCGCGATGGAGCAGGTCAGCAGCCACTGACCGGCCTGGAAGACCGGCAGATCGGCGGGGCGCAGGAACTGATCGGCACTGGGGCGCACCATGAAGGTGAAGCTGCGCTCCCCTGCTTCATCGAGCTCCACCAGCACTGTGCTGGTGCGATGGGCCGGATCCAGAGTCAGGTGGCGAATGTCGACGCCCTCCGCCGCCAGGGTGTCGGCCATGAAGCGGCCGAAGGGATCGCCGCCGACCCGGCCAATAAAGGCCGACTCGCCGCCGAGGCGGGCAACGCCGACCGCCACGTTGGCCGGCGCGCCGCCCGGACACTTGAGGTAGTGCGCCTCCCCTTCCGGGATCAAGTCCACCACCGCATCCCCCATTACCCACACACGATTCGTCACCTTGCTACTCCACTGCTGCACAGGATTTGCCAGAGCCGGGCCCCGACCTCTTGGTCGACATTATCTGCTAAACCGATTTAGCTAACCAACAGATCCCGGCACCGGCTGCCATTTTTGTGATCGGGATAACGAACTAGAACCAGGTTTCCATCTGAATGCCGAAGTTCCACTCGCCACCGGCGGTGAAGTCGCTCTGGCCCATGGCATCTGTGCTGGCGTAATTGTCGAGCTCGGAGGACCAGTCCATCCAGGTGGCGAACACCCGAAGCTCTGGCCGCTCGAAGAAGCCGACGGTCTGGGCCTTGAAGGTAGGCGCGAAGGTGAGCTTGGCAAAATCGCCGCTCACCGCCTGGCGACCCTTGTAGCCCTTGGGATCCAAGTCCATGTATTGCCAGGTGGCCTCGTAGACCAACTCGACATTCTGGCTCAGCACCTGGGCGACCCGGGTGTTGAGGGTCAGCCACTGGTACTCGTCCCCCTTCACGTAGCGATCCTGGCTCTGCTCGGCCAGCAGGGCCGGGGCGACACGCCAGCGGGGAGTGATATCCGTGGCACCAAACACGGCAACCCGCACCGCGTCGGCGTCCGGCAGCAGCTCGCTGTCGGAACCCAAGCCCTTGAGCTCGGCCCCCAGGCCATGACCATAGAGCACGGCCGCCTTGGAGAAGCCGGGATTGATGCCAAAGAAGCTGTCGGCATGGTAGGCCAGCAGGGTGTGGGCCCCCTTGTCCGCCGCCTCGCTACCCGCGCCGTCGTCGTTGATGCGCGCCTCGTTGTCCTTGGCCGAGAGGCCATTGACCATCCACTGCCAGTTGCCGAAGCGGTTGTTCATGGTGAGGATGTAGCTCTCTATGTCGGACAGATCACTCGCGCTGATGTCGCCGTAATCGCGGCCATAGAGGGAGAAGTTCGCCTTCCAGCCGTCGGCCAGCTGCACGTCGTAGACGCCGCCGCCGGTACCGGCCAGGAAGACCACGTCCGAGTCGAGCCAGTGGATGTCGAAGTTGTCCCGATCGAAGCGCTTGCCCGCCCAGAGCACAGAGTGCTGGAAGGGGCCGCTGAAGCTCGCCAGATCGCCGATCTCGGCAAACACCTGACGGGTGTTGAGGCTCGAATCGCTGGCGGTCCAGTCGTTGCTGGTCTCCACCCCGTCCGCCAGCATCAGCTTGTAGCGGGCCCAGCTGCCGTCCTCAAAGGTCTGGGTCTTGAGGAGGTTGGCTTCCATGTAGGTGTCGTCTTCGTTGCCAAGGCGACCCACGGCGCCGCCCACGGATCCGGCCGGGGTGATGTAGGGGCCGCCACGGCCGCCATTGCCGTTGCCGTTGACCAGGAGCCCGGAGCGGGCATAACCGTGAAACTCGAAGCCCTGGGCACCGGCGGTCTGCTTGTCCACCTTCTCGCTACGGGTGTTGGCGACTTGGGCCTCCTCACTGGCCGCACTCGCCTTTATCTCGGCTTGACTGGCACGGCTCTCCGCAGCCTCGGCTCTCGCTTCGGCCGCCTGCACCCGCGCCTCCAGCGCCGCCAGCCTGGCTTCGATACCGCCCTCGGCCGCCCACAGCGGGCTGCTCATTCCCAATCCCAGTGCCACCGCCAGCGCCAACTTGCTCTTGAACATGGTCATCTTCCTCATCTCTGGTCCCTGCCCTGCCGGGCTCTGTTGTTATCGCGAAGAGAGCATAGCTAAACCGCTTTAGCTGATTCAATATGACGGCTAAACCGTTTCAGCCAGTCTGTGAGCGAGGTAGCATTTGCACGGGAAGAGTTGGTGGAAGTTGTGAGGCGGATCCCTCATCGGGATCCACTCAATAGGGCGAGCTCGGGCCGAACGACAGGCAAAAAAAGAGCCGGCACTCAGGCCGGCTCTTTTATCTGGGTCGCAAAAATCAGCTGGTCAGATCGTCGAAGAAGCGTTTCACCCCTTCGAAGAAGCCTTCCGATTTCGGCTTGTGGGTCTTGGCGGCGGCGCCGCTGAAGGACTCGTCCAGCTGGCGCAGCAGCTCCTTCTGGGACTCGGTCAGCTTGACCGGGGTCTCGACCACCACCTTGCACATCAGATCCCCCACCTGGCCGGAGCGCACGGACTTGACGCCCTTGCCCCGCATGCGGAACATCTTGCCGGTCTGGGTCTCGGATGTGACCTTGAGCTTGACCCGGCCATCCAGGGTCGGCACTTCAATTTCGCCGCCCAAGGCGGCTGCGGTGAAGCTGATGGGCACCTCGCAGTAGAGGTTGTTGCCATCACGCACGAAGATCTCGTGCTCCTTGACGTGCACCTGCACATACAGATCGCCAGCCGGTGCGCCGGCCTCCCCCGCTTCCCCTTCGCCGGAGAGACGGATGCGATCCCCGGTGTCGACACCGGCCGGGATCTTGACCGACAGTGTCTTGGTCTTCTGGTAGCGACCCTCGCCATGGCACTTGCGGCACGGATCCTTGATGATCTTGCCGCGACCGTGACAGTGGGGGCACGCCTGCTGCACCGCGAAGAAGCCCTGACGCATCTGCACCTGACCGGCGCCATGGCAGGTCGGGCAGGTCTGGGCGCTGCTGCCGGTGTGGGCACCGGAGCCGTTGCATACCTCGCAGTGGACCAGGGTCGGCACCTTGATCTCCTTGGAGACGCCGCGCACCGCCTCTTCTAGGGTCAGCTCCATGGTGTAGCGCAGGTCGGAGCCCCGGGCCGGGCCGCGACGACCGCCGCCACGGCTGCCACCGAAGATGTCGCCAAACACGTCCCCGAAGATGTCACCGAAGTCGGCGCCACCGCCGAAGCCGCCGTGACCGCCACCCTGGCTCTGATCCACCCCGGCATGGCCGTACTGGTCGTAGCGGGCGCGCAGGTTCTCGTCGGTCAGGACCTCGTAGGCTTCCTTGACCTCTTTGAACTTCTCTTCGGAGGCGGCATCACCCTGGTTGCGATCCGGGTGATACTTCATCGCCAGACGCTTGTACGCCTTCTTGATCTCGCGCTCGTCGGCACCCTTGGCCACCCCGAGCACTTCATAGAAATCGCGCTTCGACATACTTATCCTATTGCGTTGTCAGCAGTTATGCAGACGGGCGTTGGTTGCCCAACGCCCGTGAATTCATTGACGAATCTGCTCACACTCTTACTACGAAGCCGTGATCAAGGCTCATGTGCAGCTCGCTTGTTTGTAACCAAGAGTGCTCATGTATTTACATACACTCCGGTTCCTGCGCTGCTCTTTACCTTGCTGACGGCCTCTCGCGACAGACCGTAAACAGATTCTGAGCCAATGGGCGAGGCGAACCTCGCCCATCCGGGTCGGGCTTATTTCTTGTCGTCTTTCACTTCTTCGAACTCGGCATCGACCACGTCGTCGTCCGCCTTGGCAGAAGAGGAGGACTGACCGGCCTCGGCACCGGCGCCTTGCGCCTGAGCCTGCTGCTGGGCAATTTCCATCAGCTTCTGGGAGGCTTCCATCAGCGCCTGTTGCTTGGCTTCGATGGCGGCCTTGTCGTCGCCCTTGATGGCGGCTTCCAGCTCGGACAGAGCAGTCTCGATCTTGGTCTTGTCATCGCTTGGCAGGGCGTCACCGGCTTCGGTCACCTGCTTGCGCACCGAGTGGACCAGACCGTCGGCCTGGTTGCGGGCATGCACCAGCTCTTCGAACTTCTTGTCCTCGGCCGCGTTGGCTTCGGCCTCGCGTACCATGCGTTCGATCTCCTCATCAGACAGACCGGAAGAGGCCTGGATGGTGATCTTCTGCTCCTTGTTGGTCTCCTTGTCTTTGGCGGAGACGTGCAGGATGCCGTTGGCATCAATGTCGAAGGTCACTTCGATCTGCGGCAGACCACGCGGTGCCGGACGGATGCCTTCCAGGTTGAACTGGCCCAGGGACTTGTTGTCGCTGGCGCGCTTGCGCTCACCCTGCAGCACGTGAATGGTCACGGCAGACTGGTTGTCTTCGGCGGTGGAGAACACCTGGGACTTCTTGGTCGGGATGGTGGTGTTCTTCTCGATGAGCGCGGTCATCACGCTGCCCATGGTTTCGATACCCAAGGAGAGCGGGGTCACGTCCAGCAGCAATACGTCTGTCTTGTCACCGGACAGTACGGCGCCCTGGATGGCGGCGCCCATGGCCACGGCTTCGTCCGGGTTGACGTCTTTGCGCGGCTCTTTGCCAAAGAACTCGGCCACGGTCTTCTGAACCAGCGGCATACGGGTCTGACCACCAACCAGGATGACGTCGTCGATCTCGCCCACCGCCAGACCGGAGTCTTTCAGGGCGACACGAACCGGCTCCAGGGAGTCTTTCACCATGTCTTCCACCAGGGATTCCAGCTTGGCGCGGGTCACCTTGATGTTCATGTGCTTGGGACCTGTGGCATCTGCGGTGATGTACGGCAGGTTGACGTCGGTCTGCTGGGCGGAAGAGAGCTCAATCTTGGCCTTCTCGGCGGCATCTTTCAGACGCTGCAGCGCCAGCTGGTCGTTGCGCAGATCGATACCCTGCTCGCGCTTGAACTCGTCTACCAGGTAGTTGATGACGCGGTTGTCGAAGTCTTCACCACCCAGGTGGGTGTTGCCGTTGGTGGCCAGCACTTCGAAGGTGGTTTCCCCTTCCACTTCATCGATCTCGATGATGGAGATGTCGAAGGTACCGCCACCCAGGTCATAGACGGCAACCTTGCGCTCGCCCTTGACCTTGTTGACGCCGTAGGCAAACGCAGCCGCGGTCGGCTCGTTGATGATGCGCTTGACGTCCAGACCGGCGATGCGACCGGCATCCTTGGTAGCCTGACGCTGGGCGTCGTTGAAGTAGGCCGGCACTGTGATGACCGCTTCGGTCACCGGCTCGCCCAGGTAATCCTCGGCGGTCTTCTTCATTTTCTTCAGCACTTCGGCAGAGATCTGCGGCGGAGCCATCTTCTTGCCTTTGACTTCTACCCAGGCGTCGCCGTTGTCGGCCTTGGCGATAGCATACGGCATGATTTTCAGGTCACGCTGTACTTCTTCATCTTCGAAGCGGCGGCCGATCAGACGCTTGATGGCGAACAGGGTGTTCTTCGGGTTGGTGATGGCCTGACGCTTGGCAGGCTGACCAACCAGGATCTCGCCATCATCGGCATAGGCAATGATGGACGGAGTAGTACGGTCGCCCTCTGCGTTCTCGATCACGCGAGCAGTGTCGCCATCCAGAATGGCGACGCAGGAGTTGGTAGTACCCAGGTCAATACCGATGATTTTACCCATTTGACGAATCTCCAAATACTTAGATTAAACAGGCGAATCGCTCGCCTTAATGCGTTAACGGCTAGGTGGGGGCTTCGCGAGTCGCTTTCAAGCTCCCGACAGTAAATTTTTACTGCCACCGTGCCTTGTCACCTATATGGGGCCGGGCCCGATGGCTTCAAGGGCACCATACAAAAAACGCGGGATTTTGTTGCATGCCAGCCCGAAAAAGCGCCACGGCGGCCAACAAAAAGCCCGCCGAGCGGCGGGCTCAGCACAGTGACGGGGCTCAGGCCGGGGCCTTGGAGACCATCACCATGGCCGGACGGATCACCCGACCGTTGAGCTCGTAGCCTTTCTGCATCACGGCGATGACGGTGTTCGGGGCCACATCGGCGCTCGGCACCATGCTCATGGCCTGATGGGCGTTGGGGTCGAACGGCTGGTTCTGGGGATCCAGCGCCACCAGGCCAAACTTGGCGACACCGCTCTGCATGGATTTGAGGGTCAGCTCCACCCCTTCGATCATGGGCTTGAGGGCCTCGCTCTCCTTGTCAGCCAGTTCGATGGCGCGCTCCAGGTTGTCCAGCACCGGCAGCAGTTCGGCGGCGAACTTCTCCAGGGCGAACTTGTGGGCCTTCTCCACGTCCTGAGCGGCGCGGCGACGCAGGTTTTCCATCTCGGCGACGGCACGCACGGCACGCTCGCGCTCTTCCTGAGACGCCAGCAGGGCGGCTTCCAGCTGCGCCTCCAGCTCGGCGATACGCACCTGCTCGGCTGTCACTTCACTGTCTACATCGGTCGGCTCGACTGGCTGGACTTCCACTTGCTCCATCGCTTCAACCTTTTGCTCTTCGTGGTTCATGACATCTCCAATGTTCAGGGTTGCTTGTGAGGGGTGGCTGAGATACGGGTAGAAGATGACGCCTCAGCAGCCCCTGTGTTGGCGCTATTATGGGGACGCAGCCCCGGCTTTCAAGGGGAAAAGCCCATGTCGTGGGCAATGGATCCCGCCAACCGGCCATTTTGCCGCGCTTCAGAGCCGATTGCGCCAACTGCCATGGAGACAGACAAATCCCCGGCAAAGCGCGGTATACTCCCCCCAATACTCACCCAGACCCGATAAGCCATGGATTCTCCGTTCAAAACCGTCGCCCTGATTGGCAAACCCCATCACGAAGGGGCCAACCAGACTCTGACCGGCTTGCACCACTACCTGACCACCCGGGGCTTCCGGGTGCTGGTGGAGAGCCGGGTCGCCCACACCCTCGGCATCCTGGATGAAAACGTGATGGATCTGGTGCAGCTCGGCGAGCAGGCGGACTTGGCCATCGTCGTCGGCGGGGACGGCAACATGCTGGGGGCGGCCCGGGTGCTGTCACGATTCGATGTGGCGGTGATCGGGGTGAACCGGGGCAACCTCGGTTTTCTCACCGATCTCTCGCCCCAGGATTACCTGGTGCCCCTGGAGCAGGTGCTCTCCGGCCACTTCAAGAGCGAACACAGATTCTTGCTGGAGGCGGCCGTCTATCGCCACGGCGAACGCAAGGCGAGCAACCTGGCGGTGAACGAGGCGGTGCTGCACCCGGGCAAGATAGCCCACATGATCGAGTTCGAGGTCTATATCGATGGCAGCTTCATGTACAGCCAGCGCGCGGACGGCATCATAGTGGCCACCCCCACCGGATCCACCGCCTACTCCCTGTCGGCGGGGGGCGCCATCCTCACCCCCAAGCTCAACGCCATCACCCTGGTGCCCATGTTCCCCCACACCCTGAGCAGCCGTCCCATCGTGCTGGATGCCGACAGCGAGGTGCGGCTGCTGGTCTCCCCCGACAACCAGGACGACGCCATGCAGGTGAGCTGCGACGGTCAGGTGACCCTGGCGGTACACCCGGGGGACGAGATCCTCATCAAGAAGAGCCAGCACAAGCTGCACCTGGTGCATCCGCTGGATTACAGCTACTTCCACGTGCTGCGCAACAAGCTCGGCTGGGGCAGCAAGCTGTTCTAGCCTTGGCCCCCAGGCGGGCCACGCTTCAGCCGCAGCACCTCGAACCTGAGCCGGCGACAAGCCGAGCCGCTGCGGCTAGGCATCGCCCCCTTCGACCAGCCGCAGCGGCTCGGGGTCGGCCTGGAAATGGACGCCATTTCGCCCCGTCGCCTTCACCCGGTACATGGCCTCGTCGGCCCGGGTCAGCAACTGCGCCAGCCCGGGTTCACCCCGGGCGCAGATCCCCCCCACGCTGACCGTCACCCCCTCGCACGGCGGGCAGGCGCCCTGGCGGGAGCCCGTCTCTATCTGGCGGCGGATCCGATCACAGATGGAGTGCGCCATCTGGTTGCTCACTCCTTCCATGACGATGGCGAACTCCTCGCCCCCAATGCGCCCCACCAGATCGTCCTTGCGCACCTCGGCCACCAGCACCCTGGCCACATAGCGGATCACCTCGTCACCGCAGCCATGACCATAGCTGTCATTGACCCGCTTGAAGTGATCGATGTCGAGCACCACCACGCAGCGCATCTGCCCCGGCGCCCCCCGCTCCCCCAGCCTGAACAGGCCGCGCCGGTTGAGCACCCCGGTGAGGGGATCCCGCTCCGAGAGAGCCAGCAGCGCCTGCTCCGTCTCCACATAGGCCACCAGGGGCAGCAGCAATACCGAGCCTATGGTCAGCACCATGTGCATGAAGAAGATGCCGTCCAGCAGCCAGTGCCCCTCCCCCGTCCCTCCCCCCTGCGTCTGGGCAAGCAGCAACACCCCCTGGCTCAGCAGGATCGCGAAATGAAGCAGGTAGATGACAGAAACCGTGTAGAGCACCCGCTTCTGATGCTGGCTGAGGGAGAAGATCAGACAGGCGCACCACAGATAGACAACGGATTCCATCAGCGCCAACACCAGCCGCACGTCGGCCAGGCTAGACAGTCCCAGATAGGCAAGCAGCAGCAGGGCAACCCCTGTCCACAGGGCTCGGGGGCGCCAGGACAGACCATAGAGGGCATAAAAACCGGCCAGCAACAGCAATATGCTCATGAGGGAGGCAAGACCCCCGACCCGCATGCCCAGGGCCGGGTGACCGGCCAATACCCCCAGACTGAGCAGCAAGATGGAGAGGGAGAAGAGAAAGGCCGACAGGGACCAGAGCAGGAAATTGCGCCGACCGGGCTTGAGGGAGTGGATGAATAGCATGAGCAGCGCCGACATCAGATTGATTGCCAGGGAGATCAACAGCAGGGTCGGGGTGTGGATCATCTTGACGCATCCTTGGTGAAAGGCGGGAGGGCCTGCCCCGGCTCATCCTGAGCCATACCTGTCTCGAGTGTGTCTCAGCCATCCCGACTCCACAAGGCCCCTCCTCGACAAGCCCCGCAGGAGGCGAGCGATCCCGAGCCTGGCCCTTCCTTCGCGACCCCTATCCAGGTTCACCGCCCCCCATCTGGAAAAAATCCCGCCACGCACACTTTACTGTATATAAGACCAGTATATACTGGATACATACACAGTAATGTTGACCCATACAGGATGAGACCATGCTGACCCAGCTGACCGTCAACAACTTCGCCATCGTCAAGTTTCTCGAGCTCGATCTGCAACCGGGCATGACCTGCATCACGGGGGAGACGGGGGCGGGCAAGTCCATCGCCATCGACGCCCTGGGGCTGTGCCTCGGCGAGCGGGCCGAGGCCGCCATGGTGCGCCCCGGCAGCGACAAGACGGAGGTGAGCGCCCGCTTCCTGCTCGACGGCAACCCCCTGGCCCGCGCCTGGCTCGCCGGCAATGAGCTCGAGAGCGAGGGCGAGTGCATAGTGCGACGCGTGGTCTCGGCGGAAGGGCGATCCCGCAGCTATGTCAACGGCGTCCCCGTCCCCCTGACCCAGTTGCGCAGCCTGGGGCAGCTGCTGGTCAACGTCCACGGCCAGCACGCCCACCAGCTGTTGCTCAAGCCCGACTACCAGCTCGCCCTGCTCGACGGTTATGCCGGCCATCATCTGCTGCTGGCGGACGTGCGCCAGCACTATCAGCAGTGGCGCCAGCTGCAAAACGAGCTCAATCGCCTCAAGGCCGAGCAGCAACAGCGAGAGGCCCGCCGCCAGCTCATCGAATATCAGGTGCAGGAGCTTGACGAGTTTGCGCTGCAACCCGGGGAATTCGAGGCCATCGAAGAGGAGCATCAGCGCCTGGCCAACGGCACCGAACTGATGCAGGAGTGCGGCTTCTGCCTCGACCTGCTCCATGACAACGAAGAGACCACCATCGCCGGCCTGCTCCAGGTGGCGGTGGACAGGGCGGAGGGGCTGGTCGCCATGGATGCCCGCCTCGCCCCCGTGCTGGAGATGCTGAACGAATCCCTGATAGGGGTGCAGGAGAGCCACAGCGAGCTGCGCAGCTACCTGGATCGGCTGGAGCTGGATCCCGAGCGCTTCAACGAGCTGGAAGCACGGCTCTCCCGTGCCATCAATCTGGCCCGCAAGCACCATGTCAAACCCGCCGAACTGGCCCAGTTCCATCAGGATCTGGCCAGCGATCTCGCCCGTCTCCACTCCGATGAGGAGCGCCTCGAGGGGATGGAGAGCGAGCTGGCCGAGGCCCGCACCGCCTTCCTCCAGGCCGCCGAGGCCCTGAGCCAGAGCCGGCAACGCTACGGCGCCGAACTGGCCACCCAGGTCACCGCCAGCATGCAGGAGCTCTCCATGGCCGATGGCCGCTTCGCCATCGAGATCAAGCCGGATGCCAATGCCAGCCTCTCCCCCCTCGGCATCGATCGGGTGGAGTTCATGGTCACCACCAACCCGGGCCAGCCCATGCAGCCGCTGGGCAAGGTCGCCTCCGGCGGCGAGCTGTCTCGCATCAGCCTGGCCATCGTCGTGATCAGCGCCCGCAAGGTCGCCACCCCCACCCTGATCTTCGACGAGGTGGACGTGGGGATCAGCGGCCCCACCGCCGCCGTGGTGGGCCGCCTGCTGCGCCAGCTCGGCGAATCGACCCAGGTGATGGTGGTCACCCACCTGCCCCAGGTTGCGGGCAATGGCCACCAGCACCTGGTGGTGAGCAAGCACACGGATGGCAAGACAACAGAGACCCGCATGAGCGCACTTGACAACAGGGCCCGTCTCAACGAACTCGCTCGCTTGCTCGGCGGTGATCAGATCACCGACAACACCCTGGCCAACGCCCGTGAGCTGTTGCAGGCCTGAGACGGGCCCTGGGGCTGGCGGTGAAACAAGCGGCCACTGTGCTGAACGGTGCCCCAACGGGAGCCGCAATAGAGACAAGCCGCCACTGTGCAGACCAGCCCCCATACGCCGCCGCAACCGGGTGTGAAGCAAAGAGTCGGATAAGCCGCCCTAGCCGACGGGATGACAAACCCGGCCCATGGCGGCCAATGCTTATGCGATGCCGCAACCGGACACGGAGCCAGGCAGCAGGCAGCCAAAGATGTCCCAGCCCAGCCCCTGTTGTTCCCATTCGATATGTCCTCGACTCCGCGCCGATCCATGTCCTCTGGCCCCCTTGCCACCCGTCCACGTACCCCCAATCCTTGGCGCCTTGCATCCCTCAGGCCCCTTGTCACCCGTCCCCGTGACCCCACCCCTTGGCGCCTTGCATCCCTCTGGTCCCTTGTCACTCGTCCACGTGCCCCCAGCCCTTGGCTCCTTGCATCTCTCTGGCCCCTTGTCATACGTCCCCGTGACCCCAACCCTTGGCGCCTTGCATCCCTCAGGCCCCATGTTCCCGGCCCCGGCTCTTTGCAATAATGAGTCCCCATCGTTTGCCTCGGCTGTTATGCTGATGCCCCTGCGTCCCGTGCCCAGCCCATCTCATCCGGAGGCCTTCATGATCCACGTATTCGGTCATCGCAACCCAGACAGCGACAGCATCTGCTGCGCCCTGGTGCTGGCGGACTGGCTCAATGGCCAGGGCCGTCCCGCCATCCCCTGGCGCCTGGGGGAGCTGCGCACCGAGACCCGCTTCATTCTCGCCAGTGCCGGCGTGGCGCCCCCCGATCTCCTGGCGCGGGAGGTCAGCGGGCTGGATGTCTGGCTGGTGGATTTCAGCGAGCTAGAGCAGGGGCCAGAGGGGCTGGCCAGGGCCAACGTCATCGGCCTGGTGGATCACCACAGGCTGGGTTCCCTGCGCACCGAGGCACCCCTCGATGCCTGGATCCGCGCGGTGGGCAGCTCGGCCACCATAGTGCTGGATCTCATCGGTGAGCCGACCCGCTCCCAGGCCCGCCTGCTGCTTGGCGCCATCCTGAGCGACACCCTCTGCCTGCGCTCCCCCACCACCACGGCCCAGGACGAGGCCGCCTGCCAGCGGCTCGCCCCCCTGGCCGGGCTCGACCTGGCCGAATTTGGCCAGCAGTTGCTGGCGGCCAAGACGGATCTCGGTGGACTGGACGCCGCCCAGCTGCTGCGCCAGGACGAGAAGGGCTACCAGCTGGCGGGGCGCAACCTGGTGATGAGCCAGATTGAGGTGGCCAGCCTGGGGCAGATAACGCCCCTGCTGGCGGCCCTCGAGGCCGAGATGGCGCGGCGGGTTCGGGAGGAGAACCTGGATGCCTATGTGCTGATGGTGACGGACCTTGGCGCGAGGGAGAGCCGGATCTCGGCCTGCTGCCACCCGGATCGCCCGGATCCCCGCCTGCCGTGCCAGCCCGTGACCCTGGCCGGCGTGGTGAGTCGCAAGAAGCAGGGTCTGCCCTGGCTCGGCGCCCAGCTGACCAGGGAGTGACCCGGACGCCCCGGCCGAGGCGCCGCGAGCGGGCCGGGGCGACAAACGTTGTGACACCTTGGCGGCTGTCTTTTGGCCGCCTTTTACTGCAGGATGTTTCCTTTTGTCTCTTCCTCTTGTGTGGATGTCAGCGAAATCATGAAGATGCCCCTTACTCCCAGGCTGCGCTGGCTGCTCGCCGCCCTGCTGCTGGCCCTGACTGTCTGGCTGCTCTGGCCGGCCAAGGCCCCCTCCCCCCAGCTCAGCGCCCCCGTGACCCGCGAGGACATCGAGGATGCGGTGCTCGCCAGCGGCGTGCTGGAGGCGGTGGAACAGGTCGATGTGGGCGCCCAGGTCTCGGGCCAGGTGACCCGCCTGCTGGTGGAAAATGGCCAACGGGTCAAACAGGGAGAGCTGCTGGCCGAGATAGATCCCCTCATCGCCCAGAACGACCTCAAGACGGCCCAGGCCGAACTCGCCAGCAGCCAGGCCCAGCTCAAGATCAAGCTGGCCCAGCTCAAGCAGTTCGAACTCGCCTGGCGCCGCCAGCAGCAGATGTTCGGCCAGCAGGCGAGCTCGAGAGCCGATCTGGAGAGCGCCGAGGCCCAGCTCGCGGTGACCCGGGCCGAGGTGCAAAATGCCCAGGCCAACATCGACAGCGCCACCATCAAGGTCGAGCGTGCCCGCACCCAGCTCGGCTACACCAAGATCCTGGCCCCCATGGATGGCACCGTCATCGCCATCGTCACCCGTCAGGGTCAGACCCTGGCCGCCACCCAGACGGTGCCCACCCTGCTCAAGCTCGCGAACCTGGACACCATGACGGTCAAGGCCCAGATCTCCGAGGCCGATGTCAGCAAGGTCCATGCCGGCATGCCGGTCTATTTCACCCTGATAGGGGATCCCGACACCCGCTACCAGGCCAGGCTGCGCACCATGGAGCTGGCCCCCACCAACATCAACGATCAGACCACCAGCACCAGCGGCACCAATGTTGCCGTCTACTACTATGCCCTGTTTGACGTGGCCAACCCCGACCATGCCCTGCGGGTCGCCATGACCACTCAGGTCACCATAGTGCGCGACCGGCGCCAGGGGGTCCTCACCATCCCCAGAACCGCCCTCGGCAAACGGCTGGGGCCGGGGGAATACCAGGTGCAACGGCTCACTGGCGACGTCCCCCAGACCCTCACCATCAAGACCGGGCTCCAGGACGAGATCAAGGTCGAGGTGCTGGCCGGGCTCGAGGAGGGTGACCGGGTGGTGATAGGCCAGGCCCCGGTGACCAATGGCGCCCCGAATGAGACTAACGAGGACGAGATGTCATGAGCAAGGCTTCCATCGACGCCCCCCTCATCGCGCTCGAGGGGGTCAGCCGCCGCTACCTGAGCGGGGAGCAGGAGGTGACTGTGCTGCACCCCCTGAACCTCACCATCCAGGCCGGGGAGATGGTGGCCATCGTCGGCGCCTCGGGCTCGGGCAAGTCCACCCTGATGAACCTGCTGGGCTGCCTGGACAGGCCGAGCGACGGGCACTACCGCTTTCGCGGCCAGGAGACGGCAAGCCTGGACGCCCTGGCCCTGGCCAGGCTGCGCTGCCACCACTTCGGCTTCATCTTCCAGCGCTATCACCTGCTGCCGCACCTGGATGCCGCCGCCAACGTGGAGATCCCCGCCGTCTATGCCGGCATGGCCAAGGCGGATCGCCATGCCCGCTCCCGGGCCCTGCTCACCCGGCTGGGCCTGAGTGATCGCAGCCACCACACCCCGGGTCAGCTCTCCGGCGGCCAGCAGCAGAGGGTCAGCATCGCCCGGGCCCTGGCCAATGGCGGCGAGGTGATCCTGGCCGACGAGCCGACCGGCGCCCTCGACAGCCAGAGCGGCAAGGAGGTGATGGCCATCTTGAAGGAGCTCCATGGCCTGGGTCACACCATCATACTGGTGACCCACGACATGGCGGTGGCGGACCATGCCGACCGCATCATCACCCTCAAGGATGGCCGGGTGCAGAGCGACAGCGGCAGCCCCGCCTCCCTGCCCCCGCCACCAACCCCTGCCGCCATCCCCAAGGGCAGCCAGGGGCTGGATCGTTACCGCGAGGCCGCGCGCATGGCGCTGCACGCCATGCTGGCCCATCGCATGCGCACCTTCCTCACCATGCTCGGCATCATCATCGGCATCGCCGCCGTGGTGAGCGTGGTGGCGCTGGGCCAGGGGGCCCGCGCCAAGGTGATAGGCCAGATCAATGCCATGGGGACCAACACCATCGACATCTTCCCCGGCAAGGGCTGGGGCGACGAGAAGGCCGCCAGCATCCGCACCCTGAACGAGGGGGATCTGCGCGCCCTCCAGGGTCAGCCCTACCTGGAGGGGGCCAGTCCCCAGCTCTCCACCTCGGCGCAGCTGCGCTATCGCAACCAGACCAAGAGCGGCACGGTGAACGGGGTGAGCAGCGACTTCTTCCGGGTCAAGGGGATGACCCTGGTCGGCGGTCGCCTGTTCAGCGAGCGGGACAACCTGGATCGGGCCTCCCTGGCCGTGGTCGATGCCGACAGCATCAAGGGGCTGCTCGGCGACGAGGATCCCATCGGCAAGGTGCTGCTCATCGGCACCCTGCCGGTGCGGATCATCGGCCTCATCAAGGAGGAGACCGGCTTTCGCCAGCCGAGCCAGTCGGTGAGTGTCTGGCTGCCCTACCGCGCCGTGATGAGCCGCCTCATCTCCCAGAACCACTTCAACCAGATCACCCTGAGGGTGCGCGATGGCGTCCAGCCGGCCCTGGCGGAGCGAGAGGTCATCGCCCTGCTGCGCCAGCGCCACGGCAGCAAGGATTTCTTCACCTTCAGCAGCGACAAGATATTGCAGTCGGTGGAGAAGACCACCGCCACCCTGACCCTGCTGGTCTCCGCCATCGCGGTCATCTCCCTCATCGTCGGCGGCGTCGGGGTCATGAACATCATGCTGGTCTCGGTGGTGGAGCGCACCCGGGAGATTGGGATCCGCATCGCGGTCGGCGCCCGCCAGTCCGACATCTTGCAGCAGTTTCTGATTGAAGCCGTGATGGTCAGCCTGCTGGGGGGCGTGCTCGGGGTCGGGCTCGCCCTCCTCATCGGCCTGCTGTTCTCCTCCCTGGTCGATGCGATGCAGATGCAGTTCTCCCTCTTCTCCATCCTGATGGCGTTTGCCTGCTCCACCCTGATCGGCATCCTGTTTGGTTACCTGCCCGCCCGCAACGCCGCCCGCCTCGACCCCGTGGTCGCCCTGGCCAGGGAGTGATGATGAGATCCGCAATGGTGAACATGAAAAGACTCAGACTGCCCTGGCTCGGCCTCGCCCTGCTCCTCGGGGCCTGCGCCCAGCCAAGCCCCTATCACAGGGGGGATTACGCCCTGCCCGCCCAGTGGCAACAGCAAGATGCCCTGGCCGAGGCCCCGTCGTCCGGCCCCTGGTGGCGAGGCTTTCACGACCCGGCCCTCGACGCCCTGGTCGAGGCGGTGCTCGCCGCCAACACGGATCTCCACGTGGCGGGACTCAGGCTCAAGGGAGCCCGTCTCGCCGCCGATCAGGCCGACACCAACCTGACCCCAGGGGTCAATGCCAGCCTGGATGCCAGCGGCAACAAGAACCTCAAGAGCGGGGTCAGCAGCCACAGCATGGGCCCCACCCTGACCGTCAGCTATGAGCTGGACTTGTGGGGCAAGCTGGCGGCGGTGCGGGATCAGGCAAGCTGGGAGGCGGCCGCCAGCGCCGAGGATCTCGCCGCCACCCGCCAGAGCCTGATCCGCCAGACCCTGCAGCAATACTGGCAGCTCGGCTACCTTGGCAGCGCCATTGAGCTGGGGGAGCGCCAGCTCGCCAATCTCTCCGAGACCCTGCGTCTGACCCGCGTCAGGTATGAGGCGGGCGCCGTGCCGCGCCTGGATCTCGTGCAGGCCAGCGCACAGCTCGCCGGCAAGCAGGCGGCCCAGGCCAGCCTGCGCAGCCAGAGGGTCGCGGCGGGCAATGCCCTGCTGCAGCTGCTCGGTCGCAACCGCGGGCCAGTGCCGTTCGAACCAAAGGGCCTGCCCCTGACCCCGATCCCGGCCATCGCCGTCGGCGTCCCGGCGGATCTGCTGGCCCGGCGCCCGGACCTGAAGGCCGCCGAACTGCGCCTGCGCAAGACCCTGGCCAGGGGGGATGAGGTGCGCACCAGCTTCTACCCGGCCCTGACCCTGACCGGCAGCGCCAGCACCGCCTCGGACAGGTTGGCCCAGGTGCTGGAAAACCCGGTGGGCAGCCTGGGCGCCGCCCTCACGCTCCCCTTCCTCGAGTACAACAACAACCGGATCGCCGTCGCCAGCAGCGAGAACGACTACCAGATAGCCCAGGCCGAGTTTCGCCAGCGGCTGTTCGATGCCCTGTTCGAGGTGGAAAACGCCCTGGCCGCCCGCCGCTATGGCGAGGCCCAGCTCAGCAGCCTCGCCCTGCAGCAAGGTTACGCCATCGAGGCGGATCGCCTGGCCCGGGTGCGCTACGAGGCGGGCAACAGCCCGGTACAGGAGTGGCTGGACGAGCAGAACCGCCGCTGGGATGCCGAGCTGGCCCTGCTCGCCCAGCAGCAGAGCCAGCTCAACACCATGGCGAGCCTCTATCTGGCCCTGGGGGGGCGCGATGACCCGGCAGGGGAGGCGCCCTCATCTCCTGAGCCCGCCAGCCGCCCCTAGGGCCAAGGTGGGAGCCCCGTCGATGGCATCCTCCCGTCTATGCCACATGCCGCACTGCCTATGCCCAGGCAGGGCGATGACTCACCGAGCGTGCCCATGCTCGCCCTGCAGACGAAAGACGTCAATCACGGCCCGCAGCGCCGCAGGCAACTGCCTGTGGCCGGGATAGTAGAGAAAGAAGCCGGGGTAGCTGATCGACCAGTCGGCCAGGACCCGGATCAATCTGCCCGTGGCAACCAGCTCATCATGCTCGGGGCTTTGCGCCGTGTAGACTAACCCTATGCCGTCCAGTGCGATGCGGGTCATCATGCCGATGCTGTCGACCGTCAGAGGGCCGCTTACCGGCACCGCCAGGCGTCTGCCCTCTTTCTCGAACTCCCAGCGATATAGGGATCCCCCGCTGATCTCCCGAAGACCGATGCAGTCATGGTGTTGCAAGTCGGCAGGGGTCTGAGGGATGGCGCGCTGCTCGAAGTACGCCGGGGAACCGTACACAGCGACATGGAAATCCGCGGTCAGACGCACCGCGCTCATATCCTGCTGGATGTCGTCCCGGATCCGCACGCCCGCGTCGAAGCCTTCCCCGACGATATCCACGAAGCCATCATGGGTGGTCAGCTCCAGCCGGACATCCGGGTACCGACCAAAAAATGCCGGCAGCTGCGGCAGGAATACCAGGTCGGCGGCGATCCTGGGCATGTTGATCCGTACCCTCCCCCGCGGACTCTCCCTGAACGCATTCACGCTCTCGACGGCATTGGCAATGGTGTTGAACGCCGGGGCTATCTCCGCCAGCAGGGCCAGACCCGCTTGGGTCGGTGACACTGTGCGCGTGGTGCGGTTCAGCAGTCTCACGCCGAGCCGCTCCTCCAGCGCCCGCAAGGCGTGGCTGAGTGTGGATGCCGTGAGATTCAAGCGGGCAGCCGCCTTGCGAAAACTCTTCTCCTCTGCGACGGCCACAAATGCCGTCAGTTCGCCAAACTCACTCGTGCGCATGCTGCCCTCTATTGATGAATATAAGCCAGCAAATCATGGGATATAACCCTACTTATTAACAGCAATAAATCGACTTATAGTCTGGCCTCGGTTCAACATGCTCATTTGACGAGGTACAAACATGTCTCAATCATTACGTCTGCAAGGTCGTGTCGCGCTGGTCACGGGTGGGGGGAGCGGTATTGGTCGGGCGGCGGCGCTGGCGTTTACCCGGGACGGCGCCAGCGTGGTGGTCGCCGGACGACGAGAGTCCGCGCTGCTGGACACGGTTCGTCTGATCCGCGAACAGGGGGGCGAGGCGCTTGCGGTGCCCACGGACGTCTCGAACGGCGATCAGGTACAGGCGTTGATAGCCACGACACTGGCCCAGTTTGGGCGGCTGGATGCGGCCTTCAACAATGCGGGGGTGGAAGGGTTTGCCCCCATCAGCGAGATGAGCGAGGCAGAATTTGACCGCGTGATCGCCATCAACCTGAAGGGTGTCTGGCTGTCGGTGAAACATGAGTTGGCGGCAATGAGCGCCGGCCACGGTGGCGCGATCGTCAATACCTCCTCCTGGCTGACTCACGGCGCGAGTATGGGCTCGGCGGCGTATTCCGCCAGCAAGGGCGGGCTGGATGCCATGATCCGCGCCCTTGCGCTGGAGGCTGGCCCGCACAACATCCGCATCAATAACGTCAATCCCGGCATCATTGACACCCCGATGGCGCAACGAATGGGCGCCAATGAGGAGACCCTCAAACCCTTCGTGCACCTGACACCGGCAGGGCGCATCGGGAAAGCGGACGAGGTGGGAGACGTGGTCGCCTGGTTGTGCAGCGACGAAGCCCGGTTTGTCACAGGGCAGAGCCTGCTGGTCGACGGTGGCTTCACCATCGCCGGGTTGCGTTAATGGGCGGCGCGGCTGCCGAGAGATAGCGCATCAGTCTGCATGGGTCCCAGGCCAGGCCCCATAGGCCTGGGCTCGGGACTCATTACCTTGGCGAAGACGTGGCGTGCTCAGACCCTGATCCGACGGGTGACCGCCACCGGCTATGCCCGGGTGTCGATCAGATGTTGCGCTATCCTGGCATCGGGCATCATCTGCAAGAGCCCCTCCACCAGATCATTCGCCGCCGCCTGCAAGGCCTCAAGGGGCATGGGCGGCAGGCTCTCCAGGATGAACCACATCTGCTGCGCCGTTGCATCGAGGCGCGTCCTCACCCCCTGACGCCAGTTCCAGCGGCGACAGGTCACCCCCTGCTCATCGCGCCAGATGACCTCCCCCGGCGCGGGGGATTCCTGGATGATGATGCCCTCCTTGACCGTATCGAACCGCTCACTGCCATCGGCGATGGTCAGGTGCGGCATCCCCACATAGGCGCCATAGTTTTCCCCACCGATCGGCACCCCATACATCAGGCTGGTGGCGTTATAGAGATCCACGACCGGGTCTATGGTCGGCAAGCTGCCGCCACGTTGGACGCGCTGGTAGAGCGCCTGCGCTGAGTTGGGGGTGCGCTGCGCCTTGGCACCAAAGCGCCGAAACACCTCAGCCCAGGCCGTGAAGTGCGTCTCCCCCCACTCGGGGCGACTGGCGAGGAGAGACTCGCAGGCCCGGGCTAGCCGCGCCCTGGCCACGTCGGGATAAAGGAGCGGGCCCGCCGCCACCGTGATGCTGATGGCACGAAAGCCTGGGGCTATCTCGGCGATCCTCGGGTCAATACGCGGTAAAACGGGGGACATACGCTCTCCTGTGATGGGGTTGGGTTGCTCGGACTCTCCCCCCTCAACCAACCGTCGCGGGGAAGCTGGCACCGGATCCCCCGCCATCGCGGCCTGAGCGGCCGGTCGGGGCACCTGGGTTCAGGGCGGTGATTTCCCATGGTAATCAGTAATATGGCGAGGCTGGGACAGTGCCGGTGTGCTCGCATTCTTGTCCGGCAAGCGCATTAGCTCAAATGATTAAAGTAGATGTGCCATTAATTTTACTAAAGCCCACCCCGTTCCCAAGGCGCAGACCAGGTGACCGCAGACAACCCCACCAGCCGGTTTGGCGCCCGAGTCAGCCGAGCCGGTGCATCGATGTCCTGGTATGAGCCCTGCGGGATAGAGATGAAAAAAATCCGGAACCCATGCGGTGTTCCGGACTCTCCTGCCCTGTACTGGGCGCTTAACGGAGCGGTTGTGTGGGTGACCCCGCCTTGCCTATCTGGCTGCCTGGCGCCACCAGCGCCCAAACAGGCGATCCACCTGTGGGGTCAACCAGGCCAGTATCCGCTCGCAGAGCGGTGTGAGTAGCAACCAGGGCAGCATGATGAGGCTGATGGAGAGCGACCCCATGTAGATATCGGTGAACCAGTGCGCCCCCACCATGATGCGCGGCAGGGTAAACAGCACGACCATGGCGCAGGCAGCCCACCCCATCCAGCGTGGTGCGAAGCGCAACATAAAGGCGGCGAAGATCATCAGCATCAGGCCATGATCGCCGGGAAAGCTGTCACTAGAAGCGTCCTTGGTCGGAAAATCGATCAGGGTGGTCAGACGCAGCGCCCCCGGCATGCTCAGGGTCGGACTCGGACGCTCGAGCGGGATGAGGTGGCCGATGCGATTAAGCAGCAGGGCCGTCACCACCATCAGCAGACCCATGGCCACCCAGCGGGCGCGCCCCTGGCCGTCACTGCGCAGAAACAGCGTCAGCAACATCCCCACCATGCAGGAGAGGGAGACCAGATCGAACAGACGGTGGTTGGTGATGGCCATGATCAGCCGCCACGGGCCAGGCTCGGCGAGCAGGACGTTGAAGCCCCGGAAGATCCCCATGTCCCAACGCGCCCAGAGGCCGTGCCCAGGGAGCAGCCACCAACTCAATGCGACCAGGGCGCCCAACAGCGGGGCCACATACAGTCCAGCCTGTCTGTTCATGCTCGATTCTTCTCTCATCTGGGTACGAAGGGGCAAATGTTAGTGCGCGCCCCTGGAAAAACAACCCACCAACTGTTTCCAGATGTTACACGCTGCCTTGGCGCGGGCTCCCTTTTCGATCTAGTATGCCCCGCCCTCTTCTGACATGGATCCCGTCATGCGCAGCTATCTGAGAATGGTGCTGTTCGCCCTCGGCCTGCTGGCCGGCGTACAGCTGCCCGGCCTGCTCGAACTCTATTTCCAGCGGATCGATGCCCGCCTGCAGCAGGCCGAGCTCAGCCTCTCTCCCTTCCAGGCCAACGCCGAGCGTCACTTCGCCGGCGATCTCGGTGCCTTGCTCCACCATTATCAGGAGAGCCAGGACCCTGTGGTGCGCGGCGACGCCGGCAGCATTCGCCAGCTGATCGAACAGCAGCGCATGCTCAGGCAGGAGCAGGCCCTGGCCACCGCCCCCTGGTATCGCCAGACGCTGCACCTGCTCGGCGGAGCCAGTCGCGAACTGGTCAGTGACACCCTGGCCCACTATGGCTATGTGGTTCCCCTCAAGCAGGAGGCCATCGTCTGCGGTCTGCTGGGCGGCGTACTCGGCGCCCTGCTCGGGGATCTGTTCTGGGCCTTGCTGGCCTGGCCATTTCGACCGGCGCCGCGCCGGCGTGGGGAACTGCGCTGACGTCATGGCGCCGCCCGGACCCAGGGCATCCCTGCAGATGCCGTTCAACGCATGTCGCCGGATCCCATGCCAGCCAGCGTCACATAGCATGGCGCGCAAATAAAAAGCCCGACCTAATCAATAGGTCGGGCTTGGTATGTGGCGGAGAGACAGGGATTCGAACCCTGGGTGGCATTGCTGCCACAATTGATTTCGAGTCAATCCCGTTCGGCCACTCCGGCATCTCTCCGTGGCGGCTATTCTGACTCACTCCCGGCGCGAAGATCAATCTCAATCTCTTTGAAGATCAACCAACTGGATAGAAATGCGCCACCTGGGACAACGCCCTGGGCCGCGCCCTCCTCCCCACCAGGGGAGAGGCTTGACCTGACTGGCTCCCACCTTGCCCGGCAGGGACGCCGCCCTCCCCGGTTCGACTGCCGGGCTGGCTTTCACGGCCCGATTGGTTGACAATTTCGCCCTCATTTTCCCCTCCCAGAGGGACCCATTTCGACGACTTGGACTCATGATGCTCAACTTGCGTATTCTGCTGCCGCTCCTGACCGCCTGCTGGGCAGGCTCTGCCCTCGCCACCCGTTACCCCCTGCCCGAGGCCAACAGCCGCCTCATCGGCGCCCCCGAAGACTACATAGTGCAACAGGGGGATCACCTGGAATTGATCGGGGCGCACACCCAGACAGGCTTCCTCGCTCTGCTGGAGGCCAATCCCGGGGTCGATCCCTATCTGCCCAAGCCGGGCACCCGGCTGACCCTGCCGACCCAGATGCTGCTGCCGGACGTGCCGCGGGAGGGGATCGTCATCAACCTGCCGGAGCTGCGGCTCTATTACTTCCCCAAGGGCAAGGCGGAGGTGGTGGTGCTGCCCATCGGCATAGGCGACATCGGCCGCGAAACCCCCGAGATGACCACCACCGTCATCGCCAAGAACCCGAACCCCACCTGGACCCCAGGCCCCATGGTGCGCAAGTCCTGGCTGGAGCAAAAGGGCATAGACCTGCCCGCCGTGGTGCCCCCGGGCCCGGACAACCCCCTTGGCAAGTTCGCCATGCGTCTGGGCTATGGCAACAAGGACTACCTCATCCACGGCACCAACAAGGAGTTCGGCGTGGGGCTGAGGGTCAGTGCCGGCTGCATCCGGCTGCGCCCCGATGACATCGAGTCCCTGTTTGCCATGGTGCCGGTCGGCACTCAGGTTCGCGTCATCAACCAGCCGGTCAAGAGTGCCATCGAGCCCGACGGCAGCCGCTGGCTGGAGGTGCACTCCCCCCTGTCTCGCACCGAGCAAGAGCTGGAGCAAGGCGCCCCCCTTGTGCTGAGCCCGGCGGTCAAGGGCTTTATCGACGCCCCCGAGGTGGATGCGGGTCAGGCCAGCCTGGCGCTGGAGCGCAAGAGCGGCATGCCGCTGCTGGTGGGTGGCTGAGCCTGGCCATGATGCACTCCCTGATCCGGCTGCGGCCCCTGCTGCTCCTCTGCCTCCTGCTGGGGGCCGGCCCGCTCGCTGCCGCCGACATCCTCTGGATGCACAACGGCGATCGCCTGAGCGGCAAGGTCGAGGAGATGACCGACAAGATGGTGCGCATCAAGCTGCCCTATGGCCAGCCCCTCACCATAGCGCGCAGCGCCATCATGCGCTGGCGGCTCGACAAGCCCTACCAGCCCAGGCCCACCGCCAAGGGAGGGTTCGACTTCAATCCCCTCGGGAATGCCGAGCGCGTCTGGCACATGGCGGGCAACGGTGACGTCAACATCAAGCTCAAGAGCAACACCAGCAGAAGCAACGACGTCAACCTCAAGGGGAACCTGGAGGTCGCCAACATGGATTGGCGTTACACCCTGGAGGGGGAGTACAACTACGAGACCAAGGATGGCAAGACGGACAACCACGACTACCAGCTCAAACCCATCGTCGATATTTTCTTCGATCAGAGCTGGTTCTGGCGCAGCTCGCTGGATTACGAGTATGACCTGGTCGACACCAACTACCTCTCCCTCGACCTGGGTACCGGGCCGGGCTACCGCTTCTGGAACGACAAGAAGCGCCGCCTCGAACTCATCGCCCTTGGCGGGGTGCGTCACGCCTATTGGAACGATGACAACGACGCCATCATGGAACTGTTTGGCAAGCTGCATGCCTCCTACCCCTTCGCCAACCTCGGCTGGGACTATCGCCAGCCCATCTGGCACGAGCGGATCGAGCTGTTTAGCAAGGGGACCTATCTCAAGTACCTGGATCAGGACACGCCGCTGTTTACCCTCAACCAGAGCATCAACGGCAGCATAGGCATGCGCTACTACTTCAATGACAACGTGCGCCTCTCCTGGTCCAGCGAGCTCGACTGGGACGACGCCTGGTTCAATGGCCCGCAAGGGCGCGTCACGGTCGATGACAAGGAGTGGCGCCAGTACATCAGCCTGGGGGCCAGCTTCTAGGAAGGCGGCCCCTCACCCGGAGCCAGCCATCAACCATCACAATCAGGCCAGCGGCTAGGGAGACAGCCCCCCATCCGGGGTCAGCCATCAACCATCCAAAAGCAGGCCCGAGGCTAGGGACACAGCCCCTCATCCGGGGGCCAGTCATCAGCAAGATAAGCAAGGGGGCCAAGGCCCCCCATGGTCGATGCGGCGCGCGGCCCCAGACGTTGTGCTCAGCCGCCCTTGACGCACTTCTGGATAAAGCTGCTTTTAGCCGCCCCCGCCAGCTTCTTGGCACTGGCCGCCTGCTCGCACTGGCTCGCCTTGCCAGTGCCCCCCGCCGTCCCATCCTTCACACACTTCTGGATAAAGCTGTTTTTGGCCGCTCCCGCCAGCTTCTTGGCGGCGGCCGCCTGCTCGCACTGGCTCGCCTTGCCAGTGCCCCCCGCCACCCCATCCTTCACGCATTTTTGGATAAAGCTGGTTTTGGCCGCTCCCGCCAGCTTCTTGGCGGCGGCCGCCTGCTCGCACTGGCTCGCCTTGGCGGTGCCACCCGCCGCCCTATCCTTCACGCATTTTTGGACAAAGCTGCTCCTGGCCGCTCCCGCCAGCTTCTTGTCGGCCGCCTGGGCCTCGCACTGCTGTTGCGCCGTCGGTGTGGCGCCATGGGCCATGCCCACCCCCATCAAACAGACGCTCATCAGGATGACAATACGCTTCATATGACAACTCCCTACCCTTGGTTCCATTGTTGTTTTTCCGCATAGATCGGGCCAAACGAGGCGCCCTCGCTACCTGCCCTACTATAGTCGTCCCGCCCCGTGACGAAATTTGGGATACGAAATGTGGGTACAAATGTGGGACACCCACCTTTTTAAGCAAGCCATCACCCGGCAGCTGGCTGTGAACAACCTGGTGGGGTGACCCAGGCGTCGGAGTGCCTCATCCATGAACTGGGTTCCATGCCGTATGTATCACCGGGGAATATTCCGAAAGGGTGGCGGAGCAGCTGGCGGGGCAATTTGTGCTGCCGGCACGCAGGGAGCGAGGTGACCCCCGCGGCGTGAGACCAAGGCCACAGCAGCACGGTGTGAAACAATCCAATAAAAACAATGCCAGTCCGCCTTGACTGACTGGCATTACGGCCTGGAGGGCGCGGTTTGCAACGCTTGTTGTTGATAGCGCGCTATGGTCCCCTCCTGCTTCATGTGTCGAATCACATCGGCCAGGGGGGCCAGCAGCGCTCTGTGTCTGCGATGGAGATAAACAAATGACTCGGCCGTGTCCATGATGCCTGCCACATAGACGCTGGCGCTCGCCCCCGGCCTGCCTCCCTGCTCCGCCAGGGCTTGCTGGGCGACGATGGTTTGCTCGATATAGATATCGCTGCGGCCGATCAGCAGCTTGCCCATTCCCTGCTCTACCGTGCCAATATCCGACAGCTTCTCTGGCGCGACCACCTTGCTCAGCGCGGCCTGTGCCAGCTTGGCCCCACGGCGATATTCCACCCGATAATCGGTCCCCCTCAGGCTATCCCATCCCCTCAGATGGATACCCGGAGTCACGGCGTACGCCTCATAGGAGAGCGTGAAGTGAGATTCGGGGACTTGTAGCAGGGTGCGGGTCTGCCGTTGATACTCGGCGGAGCGGTGGATCTCGCCATCGACCTCCCCCCTCTCGGCCATCTGGGGGGCCCGGCCGCCCGGATAACCGACATAGCTGAAGTCGTAACCCAGGCGGGCAAAGGCATCCTGGTAGATAAGCTCGAGCCAGCGTCCGTACATGGACTCCTTGGTATCTATCGAGCTCACCAGGGTAATCGTCTTCGTGGGTTCCCCCCAGGCCTGGGAGGCGAAGAGCAACCACAGCAGTGACGAGAGGCAGATCCTGGATACCGGCAGCATGGATTTTCCTGATGAGCAACGAGTCTTGACAGGAAACGGCTGGCGCAGCCTGATCCGCGGCGATTGCCGGTTCAGATGACATGGCACTCAGCCGAGTCTGAAGAAGCGATGAGTCCCCAGCCCTTTCTATCTCCATGGCTGAAAATACCTCTTAACAAGTCATCTTCATACAACAAAAACAACCGCGGGCGCTCATCACTGGGGCCAGGGGAGTGATGACGTCATCCCTTGACCGCTTCGGCCGGTCAGCGCACGATCACTTTGGGGGTGCCGGCAATCGGGTCCGGGTGTATTTCTGCATCCAGGCCAAATACCCGGGCCAGCAGGGCCGGGGTCATCACCTCCCCCGGCGTGCCCTGCGCCACCACTCGTCCTGCCGCCATCACCACCAGCCAGTCGGCATAGCGGCACGCCTGATCCAGGTCGTGCAACACGGCCACCAGGGTCTTGCCCCTGGCCCGGAGATCGCCAAGCAGCCCCATCAGCTCCACCTGATGGTTGAGATCCAGATAGGTGGTGGGCTCGTCGAGCAGCAGGTGATCCGTGTCCTGAGCCAGGGCCATGGCGAGCCAGGCTCGCTGGCGCTGACCGCCGGACAGCTCGCTCACCGGCCGCTCGGCCAGGGCCTCGATGCCGGTGGCGGCCAGGGCCGCCGCAACCTGGGCCCTGTCCTCGGCCCCCAGCCGCCCCCAAAACCCCGTGTAGGGCGCGCGGCCATAGCCGACCAGCTCCCTCACGCTCACCCCCTCAGGCACCTGCTGCACCTGGGGCAACAGGGCCAGCTCCCGCGCCAGCTGGCGAGCGGGCACGCTGGCGATGGGGCTATCCCGCCACAGCACCCGACCGGCACTGGGATGAAGGATACGGGCCAGCGCCTTGAGCAGGGTGCTCTTGCCACAACCATTGGGACCGATCAGGGCGGTGATCCGTCCCGACGGCAGCACCAGATCGATGCCGCGCACCACGGGCTCGCCGCCATAACCCACCACCAGTTGTTCCACAGCCAGCACTATGCAGCCCTCATCTTGAAAAGCAGGTAGAGAAAATAGGGGGCCCCCAGCAGGGCCGTCATGATGCCCGCGGGCAGCTCCAGCGGCGGCGCCAGGATGCGCCCAGCCAAGTCCGCCAGCAGCAACAGCAACGCCCCCACCAGCATGGCCATGGGCAGCAGCCGCTGATGGCAGCCCCCCACCAGGGCCCGTGCCAGATGGGGGGAGACCAGACCGATAAAGGCGATGGGGCCGCAGATGGCCACGGTGGCGGCACTCCAGCATACCGCCACCAGCAAGGCCAGCAGCCGCACCCGGCCCACTCGCTCCCCCAGGGTCGTGGCCTGCTCTTCCCCCAGTCCGGCCAGGTTGAGCCGCTGACAGAGCCAGAGCACCAGCGGCAGCAGGCTCAACCAGGGCAGGAGCCCGAACAACTGGGGCCAGCCCCGTCCCCACAGACTGCCGGTCAGCCAGAGCAGGGCCGCATTGATCTCCACCGGGCGGGTGAGCAGCAGAAAATCCGTGATGCTGGCATAGAGGGCCGACAGTGCCACCCCGCACAGCGCCAACTTCACCGGCGCGGTGCGATGGGCACACACCAGCCAGAGCAGCAGGGCTGCCAGCAAGCCTCCAGCCAGGGCGATCCAGGGCAGCAGCCAGAGCGAGAGGCCGGGCAGCAGGGTCAACAGCACGACGGCCGCCAACCCGGCGCCATGGCTGATCCCCAGCACATCGGGAGAGGCCAGGGGGTTGCGGATCACCCCCTGTACCATGACCCCGGCCACCGCCGACATGCTGCCTACCAGCAGCGCCAGCAGCAGGCGGGGCAGGCGGTACTCCTGAATGGTGAAGTGATCGGCCCCGCCCCACAGCCCCTGCCATACCTCGGCCGGACTCAGGGGGACGGCCCCCAGGGCGAGGCTGACCAGCGCCCCGGCGACCAGCAGTGACAACAGCAGGGGAAACATCAGCAGACGGTTCATCGGCGTCCCCGCACCAGATAGAGGAAATAGGGCGCGCCCAGGAGGGCCAGCACGACCCCGACCGGGGTCTCGCTGGGGAAGACCAGGGCCCGACCCAGCAGGTCGGCGGTCGCCACCAGGGCGCCCCCCAGCAGCAGGCAGAGGGGCAGCACCCGGCGCATGTCCATCCCCACCAGGGCACGGGCCATGTGCGGCACCAGCAGGCCGACGAAGCCGAGGGCGCCGCAGGCGAAGACGGTGATCCCCACCAGCATCAGCACCAGCAGACTGCCCCAAAGCCGCAGCCAGCCCAGCCGCAGCCCCAGGCTGATGGCCCTCTCCTCCCCCACCCCCAGCAGGTTGAGGGCGGGGGCCAGCAGCAGGGCGAGCAGCAGCAGGGGCAAGGTCAGAGGCCACAGCAGGGCCACCTTGTCCCAGTCCGCCTGGGCCAGACTGCCCGCCAGCCAGCCGAGCACGGCCACCGCCTGATCCTCGGCCAGCATCACCAGGGTCTTGGTACCGGCGCCGCACAGCGCCGTCACCGCCACCCCGGCCAGCACCAGTTGCCCCTTGTCCCGCCCCGGCTGCCAGCCGCCTCCCACCAGCATCACCAGCAGCCAGCCAAGGCCGCCGCCAAGCACGGCAGCCAACCCGCCCGGGACAAGGCCGAGCCAGGCCGGCAGCGTCGAGACCAGCGCCATGGCAAACCCGGCGCCGGCCGTGACGCCAAACAGGCCGGGGGAAGCCAGCGGGTTCTGGGTGATCCCCTGCATCAGGGCCCCGGCCACCGCCAGGGCCGCCCCCACCAGCAGTGCCAGCAAGAGGCGTGGCAGACGCAGATCATGCACCAGCACCTGGCTTATCTGATCCCGATCCGGGCCCCAGACGCCCGCCAGGGCCGCCTCGGGGGTAATGGGGAACGAAGAGAAGGCAAACAGGCTGGTCCAGCAGATGATCAACAGCAGGCACAGCATACCGAGCAGCCGCATCAGGGGAGCAGTCCGTGCACCAGATCCTCGGCCATGGACTCGGCCGCCAGCAGACCCCGGCTGCGGGCCCAGCGATTGCCATCCACCTTGAGCAGATGACCCTCGCGAGCCGCCGTCAGCAGCGACCAGAGGGGTTCCCGCTGCCAACCATCCACCACGTTGGGGGAGGCATAGGTGCCGAGGATCAGATAGTCGGGATTGAGGGCGAGCAGTTGCTCAAGGCCTATCTGGCGAGAGGCCTCCTTGTCTCGCGCCGCCACCTCGGGCACCGTCAGGCCGAGGGCGCGGATCACCCCGGCGGCAAACGAATCGGGCGCATGGAGATAGAGGCCGTTCTCCCGCGCCACCGCAAACTGCACCCGGCCGGCCAGCGTGCTCAGGCGGGCACCCTGGCGGGCCATCCGCTCACCGTGCTGGGCGATGCGCGTCGTCATCGCCTCCCCCTGACCCACCAGGGTGGCGATGGTCTGGGCCGCCACCAGGCTCTGTTCATAGGTTTCGCGCCGGGAGGAGAGCATCAGGGTCGGGGCAATCTGACGCAGGGTGGCGGCGATGGCACCGTGACGCTCCCAGTCGGCGATGATGAGGTCCGGCTTGAGGGCGGCGATCACCTCCAGGCTGGGCTGAGCCCGGGTGCCCACCGACTGCCAGGGCGCCAGCCGCTCGCGCAGGGCGGGCAGCAAGCGGTCGGCATCCATGTCATCGGCGATGCCCACCGGGCTGATGCCGACCTGGGCCAGGGCATCGACAAAGGAGAACTCGAGGGCGACGATGCGCGCCGGAGCCCGGCTCAGGGTCAGGGGACCATCTTGCCCCACTACAGTGACGGGCCAGTGTGTCGCGGCCCAGGCGCCTTGCCCCGACCAGAGCCCGGCCATCAATATCAGCAGGGCGCCTGCCCGCCTGTACCACCCCATACCTCTCTCCGTCTCGTGACCATTTTGGACCCGCACGGTAGCAAAAAGCGCCGCCCAATGAAAACGAGAATTGCTGTTATTCAACACAAGCTGAATCGATTGAGCCGATAATGGTTTTCATTTAGGATCTGTCGTCCAATAACAATTCACATCAGAGTCAGACACACTGATGATCCAGCCCCCACGTCAACAGGCCCTCTGCCTGCTGTTGGCCGCCGGCAGCAGCCTGGCGCTGCCCGCCATGGCCGCCGATCCCATCCCCGATGAGACCATCACGGTCACGGGCCGCGCCCAATCCCTCTACCGGGTCGGAGGAAGCAGCCTGGCCACGGGTACCGAGACCCCGCTCGACGAGACTCCCCAGTCCATCCAGCTGCTGCCCGCCGCCCTCATCGAGGATCAGGCGGCTCGCCAGGTGACCGATCTCTACCGCTCCATCAGCGGGGTCAGCCAGTACTCCTACTCCGGGGTCACCTTCCGGGGGTTTCGCCAGGACGAGATCCGCTATGACGGTCTGCGGGGGGATCCCTTCAACGGCTTTGCGGTGCCCCAGCTCGCCAACATCGAGGAGGTACAGGTACTCAAGGGGCCCGCAGGCGCCCTGTTTGGCAGCGGTGAACCCGGCGGCCTCATCAACTATGTGACCAAGAAACCCGACGCCCACCACAAGAACCGGGTCAAGGTCACGGCGGGCAATCAGGACTTTGCCGGTGCGGCCATCGACCTCTATGGCGCCCTGTCAGACGATGGCAGCCACAGCTACCGGGCCGGGCTCTATCAGGATCACGAGAACCCGAGCCGCGACAACACGGATACCCGCAACCGCATCCTGGACCTTGGCTATGGTTGGGAGATAGGTGACAGCAGCCGGCTGCTGCTGCAATTTACCGACATCCAGCAGGTGCTCGGCGGGGCCCGTCTGCGGGGGGTGCCGACGGATCAGGATGGCAACTTCCTGGCGGACATCGACTGGAACGCCAACGAGGCCTCGGACTATCAACGCCTCGATGCCAGGGTCTATCTGGCCCGCCTGAACCATGACTTCAACGACTGGCTGAGCGGCGATCTGGCCCTGCGTTACTACGAGAACCGCGAGGCCCAGGCCTATCACGAACCCTCCGGCCTCTCTGATACCAATGGCGATGGCGTGGCGGACTGGAGCGCACGGGAATTTCGCGACCAGGTGCGCAACAACAAGGCGGGTACCCTGGCCGGCAACCTGACGGCCCGACTCGGGGATCACACCCTGCTGGCGGGGGCCGACTATTTTCGCCTCAAGGCGGACTACCTCTATTACCGGGCGCGCAAGGCGGACGGCGTCACCGGGATCAGCCTGACCGATCCCGTCTATGGCACCAGCAGTGCCAGCGACTACAAGCAGAGCCTGGTCACCGACTCGGATACCCTCTCCGAGCGCTACGGCGTCTTTGTTCAGGATCAGTGGGCCATCACCCCGGATTGGAACCTGCTGGCGGGCAGCCGCCTCGATGGCTTCCGGGACAGGACCACCAACAACCTCAACCAGGAGGTGGAAAGCTACCGGGGCAGCGGCGCCTCCTACCGCCTCGGCACCACCTATCAGCTGAGCGAGCAGATCAAGCCCTATCTGCTCTGGTCCACCGGCTTCGTGCCCCAGGATGCCGCCAGCCAGACCGGCAGCGTCGGCGGCCCCTTCAGCCCGGAAGAGAGCGAGCTGTGGGAAGCCGGGGTGCGCACCTACTGGTTCGATGACGCCATCAACCTCAACCTGGCCAGTTACCGGATAGTCAAGCGGAACCTGTTGCAGACCGATCCGAACGATACGGATCGCAAGGTGGCCTTCGGCAAGGTGCGCAGCCAGGGGCTCGAAGTGGATCTGCTGGGGGATCTCACGGACAACTGGGTGGCGAACCTCTCCTACGCCTACAACGACACCCGGATCAAGCAGTCCTACGACGGCCTGAGCAGTCAGGTAGGGGATCGCTTCGCCAATGCCCCCGCCCACCAGCTCGGTGCCTGGACCCGCTACGATCTGCCCCGCCTCGACTCGGCCGTGGCCCTGGGGATGGATTATGTCAGCGATCAGCTCAACCAGAGCGGCCAGACCGTCAAGCCCTACACTGTCTTCGACGCCTCCTGGCAGACCCGCTGGCAGGACTGGGAGCTGCAACTCAACCTCAAGAACCTGTTTGACAAGGAGTATGCGGTGAGCGGCTTTATCGAGCGCACCGGTCATTTCCCCGGGGAAGGACGCCGCGCCTACCTGAGCGTCAGCCGGGAGTTTTAGACCAGGATTTGGCATGCCATGCTGACACATCCCCCGACTCCGGGGGATGTTGCTTTACAGGCCCTTGAGAACGAGTGCTGGTCATAGAGGCGGCCATGGGGAGATGGCGGGGTTGCGGGGGCAGGAGGCGAAACCAGGCAGACCCCGCATGCAACCGACCCCGCCAGGCGGGGTCTGTTCTTGGTCGAGACCGGCGGCGACCTTAGCGGCGCACGGCTTGACCCAGGATGTCGAACTGACCCAGGGGCAGGAAGAACATCAGGTAGCGCAGCGCCACGTACCCCACCACCAGGGTCGCCACCACCAGCTCCAGATAGGCCAGCTGATGGAGCTGCTCGGCATAATGGGCCGCCTCTGGCCACTGCGACAGCAGCTGGCTCACCTTGAACAGGGCGGTGGCGCCGACCACCAGGGGGAAGGTGAAGGCGGCGTAGCCCGGCGAGAACGGCAGGCGCAGCAGCTTGATGAAAGCCAGGTAGATGATACCGGTCATCAGCACGGCGATCCCCAGCAGCACCGCCACCAGCAGCAGGGAGGGATCCTGGCTCACGGTGAGGTAACCGGCCAGCGACAGGCTGGCAGGGGCCGCCAGGATGGCGATGGTGGGCTTGGCGGCATCCGGCACCTCGTGGCTGAAGATGAGACGATAGAGCATCAGCGGCAGCATCAGGCCGTAGCAGGCCATGCCGAACCAGAGCAGGCCGTTGGCCAGGGCGGCGAAGGGGCCACCGGGGTAGGCAACGTCCGCCACTATGATCCCCACCGGCGGCACGAACCAGCTCGGCACCATGTGATGGATCTCGAACGCCTTGGCCCTGTGCCAGACGAAGGTGGCGAGGAACACCAGATGAATGGCCACCGCGAACAGCCAGAGCCCCTGGCCCAGGGTCGGGGCCAGCAATCCCACCGCCTTGGAGACCACCATGGTCCCCATGGCATAGGTGGGCACCACGCTGCCCACCACGGGATGGGCGAGATCCTGCCACAGCAGGCGCGGGTGCAGCAGGAACTTGAAGGTGAGGACGAGCAGCAGCACGGCGGCGATGGCGGCCCCCAGCAGTTGCAGGCGGCCATCGAACTGACCGGCATTCTCCCAACACCAGCCGAGGCTGGCGATCCCGAGTGCCAGACCGGCCATGGGGGTCGGGGCGGCGGCCAGGGAGCGACGGGTGCGTGCGATCATGACGGGTACCCTCTTGTTGATGACGATGGCCATAGGATAAAGAGGGTCTATCGTTTACGATATCTAAATGAATTGAACTAAGCGTTTAGGGAAATCAAACAACATGAAGCTCACCCTGCAACAGCTCAAGGTGTTCGCCACCATCGCCCGCCACGGCAACCTGGGGGGCGCGGCCAGCGAGCTCTGTCTCAGCAAGGGGGCCGTCTCCCAGTCGCTGCAGGAGCTGGAGCGCCAGCTCGCCACCCCGCTGTTCGATCGGGTGCACCCCAGGCTCCAGCTCAACGGCGAGGGGCGCCTGCTGCAACCGGCCGCCGAGGAGCTGCTGACCCGGATGCAGGAGATAGAGCAGCTGTTTCGCCCCGACGCCGAGCCGAGCGGCCAGCTGCGGCTGGGGGCCAGCCAGACCATAGGCAACTACCTGCTGCCCACCCTGCTGGCGGGGAGTGCCCAGGCCCTGGGGGCCGCCCCCAGGGTCACCATCGCCAACACCCACCTCTTGTGCCACGCCCTGGCCCACTTCGAGCTGGATCTGGCCCTCATCGAGGGGGAGAACCACCACCCGGATCTGGTGAGCGAGCCCTGGCTCGAAGACGAGATGCTGATAGTAGCCCCGCCCCACCACCCCCTGGCCGGGCAGCGGGAGCTACCCCTCGCCCGGCTCGCAGGCGAAACCTGGGTACTGCGCGAGGCACAATCCGGCAGCCGCGAGCAGTTCGAGCAGCAGCTCCAGCCCCACCTGCCCCGCTGGCAGGCGGGACTCGAGCTCAACACCCTGGAGGCGGTGATGCTGGCGGTGGAGAAGGGGCTCGGCATCTCCTTCATCTCCCGCCTCGCGGTCTCCGATCGCCTGCACGGTGGCCGCCTGGTGGCGCTCACCCCGAGCCAGACCTTCCCCCGCCAGCTCTCCCTCGCCTGGCACAAGCAGAAGTTCCACTCCGCGGCCCTGCGCCGCTTCCTCGCCTTCTGCCGCGCCCAGTCCCTGCCCGTCCCCTGAGTCGGGCAACCCCAGCGGCGGCGCAGAGGGGTGGCACCCTCAGTCCTGATGAACTTGAGATGTGAAGAGGGACGGCCCACTGCCTCCCCGATAAGCCTGTGAGCTCGAGAGGCGGAGCGGGGAGGCGGGCCAAAAACTGCCCGGAATGGCTCTCTTTCACTGTCTCTTGAGTAAAAAATGGCCCTATAGTGTCTTGAGTCCCACTACCCAAAGGTGTCCCATGACCGCACCCCGTCCCCCCAGATGCACACTGTCACTGCCCATCTTCATCCCCGGCCTGCTGTTCATCCTTGCGCTGCTGGCCGTCTGCTCTCTGGCACCGGAGGCGGCCGCCCGCTTCTTCGGCAACGGCCAGAGCTGGATAGCCCAGCACTTCAGCTGGTTCTATGTGCTGGTGGTCGGCATGTTCCTGATCCTGCTGCTGGTGCTGGCCTTCAGCAGCTACGGCAGCATACGGCTCGGGCCGGACGATGCCAGGCCGGAGTTCAGCTTCACCTCCTGGCTCGCCATGTTGTTTGCCGCCGGCATGGGCATAGGGCTGATGTACTTCGGGGTGGGCGAGCCCATGACCCACTTCGTCTCCCCGCCCCAGGCGGCGCCCCTGACCCCGGCGGCCGCCCGCGAGGCCATGGTCACCACCTTCTTCCACTGGGGCTTTCACGCCTGGGCCATCTACGCCATCGTCGGCCTGGTACTGGCCTATTTCGGCTTTCGCTACAACCTGCCGCTGACCATACGCTCGGGCCTCTATCCCATCTTCAAGGAGAAGATCCACGGGCCCCTCGGCCACGCGGTGGACGTGTTCGCCCTGGTGGGCACCATCTTCGGCATCGCCACCACGCTCGGTTACGGTGTCTTGCAACTGTCGGCGGGGATCACCCGGCTCACCGGGATGGACACCTCGGGGGAGCTGTTCCGCTTTGGCCTCATCGGCGCCGTCATCACCCTGGCCGGCATCTCTGCGGTCACCGGCCTCGACAAGGGGGTCAAGCGCCTCTCCGAGCTCAACCTCTTCCTCGCCATCGTGCTGCTGCTGTTCGTGCTGGTGGCCGGCCCCACCCAGTACCTGCTGGGGGCCTTGTCCGAGAACATTGGCAACTATGTCTCTTCTTTAAGCCAGCTCACCTTCCGCACCTTCACCTACAGCGAGACCCGCCAGGCGGGCTGGTTTGGCAACTGGACCCTGCTCTACTGGGCCTGGTGGATCTCCTGGTCCCCCTTCGTCGGCCTCTTCATCGCCCGCATCTCCCGCGGGCGCACCCTGCGCGAGTTCATCCTGGGCGTCTTGTTCGTGCCCACCGCCTTCAACCTGCTCTGGATGACGGTGTTTGGCAACGCCGCCATCTGGGCCAGCCAGCAGGCGGGAGGCCAGGTTCTGATCGACTCGGTCGGCAGCGTCGATACCCTGCTGTTCAACTTCTTTGACCTCTTGCCAGGGGCCGACATCACCTCGGCGCTGGCGGTCATCCTCATCAGCGTCTTCTTCGTCACCTCCGCCGACTCGGGGGCCTTCGTCATCGACAACATCGCCACCCAGGGCAAGGCGCACTCCCCCATCTGGCAGCGCCTGTTCTGGGCCCTGCTGCTCGGTGTCACCGCGGGTACCCTGATGAGCACCGGGGGCCTGGCGGCGCTGCAATCCATGACCCTCATCGCCGCCCTGCCATTCGCCCTCATCATGGTGCTGCTCTGCCTCGGCCTGGTGCGCGGCCTCATCGCCGACAAGGAGCACTCGGCCAGGCGCCTCTCCCCGGCCACCGATTTCTGGAACGGCAAGCAGTGGCGCACCCGCATGGATCACCTGCTGCGCCCCTCCACCGAAGGGGAGGCCAGCAACTTCCTGCGCGACATCGCCCTGCCCGCCCTCACCGCCCTGTGCCGGGAGTTCGAGGCCCGCGGCCTCGCCAGCCGGGTCGAGCAGGATGCGCAGCAGTGCCACCTGCTGGTGCCCCAGGAGGGACGGCGCGACTTCTGCTACGGGGTTCGCATCGAGGCCCGCCCCGCTCCCGCCTTCAACCCGTTGGAGGCGGCCCACAACCACGACCCCGAGGCTCGTATCTTCGAGCCCATTACCTTCTTCGCCGACGGCCGCGCCGGTTACGACGTCCAGTACCTGACCCGGGACGAGCTGAGCGCCGACGTCTTGCGCCAGTACGAACGCTATCTGATGCTGAGCCAGGATCAGGGGCAGGATCTGCTGAGCGGCGCCCCCGAACATACCCCGCCCGAAACCGGGGCCTGATGGCCCGCTGACGCTGGCGGGCAAACGGGCAGCGTCTTGGGCCCGACGAGTTCGCTGAGCAGGCGCCAGGCCCGAACCCTAATCCCCCGTCACGGGGGATTGTTATTGGCAGCCATCTGGCTAGTTGCACCGCCCCACAGGGCAGCCCCTCTCCCTACCCAAAGCGACAATAGGTGCGCTGGGTTTTCGGGTTTTCTGGGGTTTTCTGGGACGGGTTTTCTGGGACACCCACCTTTTCAGCAGGCCCTAACCAGACTGTCGGCAAAGATCTGGGAGAAATCTGGAACTCCCGACTTTCTGACCTTTCTGTCGCATCCGCATGACCCTGTGGGTCGATCACCCCGGCTGGGGCTGACTGCAACCCAGGAGAAGCTGACGGGCCATGTATGCTGCCGTAACCAAGAGCGCGGGGCTATCCCAGCTGTCGGGTAAATTTGGGACACCCACCTTTTTCAGCAAGCCCTAACCAGAACTGTCGGCAAAGACACAAAAATCCGGGATAAATTTGGAAATCGGGCACTCCCGACTTTTTCACCTTTCGGTCGCATCCACATGACCCTGTGGGTCGATCACCCCGGCTGGGGCTGGCTGCAACTCAGGAGAAGCTGACGGGCCATGTATGTTGCCGTAGCCAAGAGAGCGGGGCTGGGCCAAGGCCACCGCAATACGCTGTGAAAAGCCAATAAAAACAATGCCAGTCAGGTTTGACTGACGGTAGTAAATTTGGGACACCCACCTTTTTGAGAAAAGCCTAACTGAGCTGGCTATGGTCGTGCTGATGGATGACGGGGTGAGAGGTCAGAACCGGCAGGCCATTGTGGCATAACCAGCCTCTTGTTCAGGTGCGGCTCAGCTTGGCATAGAACAACATGTCGGGATGGGGTATGAAACTAGGGGGATTAACGATTCAAAGGGATGGCTGATGGCATCGTCGCTGACCACAGTGCCGGGCGAATAGCAGGCAATTCTCCCTGTCACCCATCACTCTGAGGCCTTGTCGCCGAAACAACATCACCTGCTTCAGCCAACGAACCTCATCCAAACCCAACCGTTGCAGAATAGGGGCAAGGTGAGCAGGAATCTGGCCCCGTTTGTCGGTTCTGATGGCTCGTCCTGTCCAGTCCACCAGCCTCAGATAGTCAATGAAGGCATAGGGCAGGCCATCCGGTTTGCCCTGGCTGGCAAATGGCAGCAATAGCGGAGGTAGAATGTCGCTGGTGGAGGGCTCATCAAGACGCTGTTTGATGCTGGTGTAATCGCTCTCTTCGGGTCTGTCGGCAATCGCGGCCCGTATCGGATTGAGGTCAACGTAGGCCATGCAGGCCAGCACGGCAGACTCTGTAAGCAGGGCCTGGCTCTTGAAACGCCCCTCCCAGAAATGCCCCTTGCAGCCATCTTCCCGATTGGCCTGGCGAGCCAGATTTTCATTGAGCAACCGCACAAACCAGCTGATGGAGTGCAGCCGTTCTCGCCATAGTGTTATCAAGTGTTGTACGACAACCCGCTCAGGCTCTATCAGGGATTCTCCCTGATACCAGCGCCGTACCAGCAGCGGCCACTGGAACAGTGCAGCCCAACGCTCGGCCACCTCCCGCTCGCTCCAGCTGGCAGCGATATCAGCCTCCACTTTGAGCACCAGGTGATAGTGATTGCTCATCACTGCATAGGCGTTGATGCCGATGGCAAACAGGCGTGACAGCTGGCCCAGCTTGTCGACCACCCACTGACGACGATGCTCGTAGCTCTGGCCGGAGTGAGCATCTTCCCCACACAAGAAAGCCCGCCGCACACAACGGCTGACCACATGGTAATAAGGCGTATCCTGCAAACTGATCTGACGTGAACGGGCAATGGTCATGGCTCACCCCTCGACTATGGCCTTTCAAGCCAAGTACAGAGTTACATCGCTGTCAAAAATGTGGGTGTCCCAATTAAACTGATGGATGGCGGGGTGAGAGGCCAGAACCGGCAGGCCATTGTGGCATCACCAACCTCTTGTTCAGGCGCGGCTCAGCCTGGCATAGAACAACATATCGGGATGGGGTATGAAACTGGGGGGATTAACGATTCAAAGGGATGGCTGATGGCATCGTCGCTGACCACAGTGCCGGGCGAATAGCAGGCAATTCTCCCTGTCACCCATCACTCTGAGGCCTTGTCGCCGAAACAACATCACCTGCTTCAGCCAACGAACCTCATCCAAACCCAACCGTTGCAGAATAGGGGCAAGGTGAGCAGGAATCTGGCCCCATTTGTCGGTTCTGATGGCTCGTCCTGTCCAGTCCACCAGCCTCAGATAGTCAATGAAGGCATAGGGCAGGCCATCCGGTTTGCCCTGGCTGGCAAATGGCAGCAATAGCGGAGGTAGAATGTCGCTGGTGGAGGGCTCATCAAGACGCTGTTTGATGCTGGTGTAATCGCTCTCTTCGGGTCTGTCGGCAATCGCGGCCCGTATCGGATTGAGGTCAACGTAGGCCATGCAGGCCAGCACGGCAGACTCTGTAAGCAGGGCCTGGCTCTTGAAACGCCCCTCCCAGAAATGCCCCTTGCAGCCATCTTCCCGATTGGCCTGGCGAGCCAGATTTTCATTGAGTAACCGCACAAACCAGCTGATGGAGTGCAGCCGTTCTCGCCATAGTGGTATCAAGTGTTGTACGACAACCAGCTCAGGCTCTATCAGGGATTCTCCCTGATACCAGCGCCGTACCAGCAGCGGCAATTGGAACAGTGCAGCCCAACGCTCGACCACCTCTCGCTCGCTCCAGCTGGCAGCAATATCAGCCTCCACTTTGAGCACCAGGTGATAGTGATTGCTCATCACTGCATAGGCGTTGATGCCGATGGCAAACAGGCGTGACAGCTGGCCCAGCTTGTCGACCACCCACTGACGACGATGCTCGTAGCTCTGGCCGGAGTGGGCATCTGCACCACACAAGAAAGCCCGCCGCACACAACGGCTGACCACATGGTAGTAAGGCGTATCCTGCAAACTGATCTGACGTGAACGGGCAATGGTCATGACTCACCCCTCGACTATGGCCTTTCAAGCCAAGTACAGAGTTACATCGCTGTCAAAAATGTGGGTGTGCCAATTAAAAAATAAAAATCGTGGACCGGTTGCAGGGTGCGGGCAGGCCAAGGATCCGGCTCGGTAAGGCGGCTTTGAGCCGCCTGGGTTTGGAACTGGGTTATGGGACAGCCGCCAGCAGCGTTGTGCCGTAGGAGTTATCTATGGTGCAGCGCCACTGCCCGTCTCGCTCCTTGCGAAACACATAGGTGGCACGGCGAGTCTCGTCCACCAGTCCGCCTTGCCCGTCCGGGTAGCGCAGCCGGGTCTCCATGATCACCAGGGCATTGTCGGCCCCCTCGATCACTTCCATGGCCCCCTGGGTGACCTCAAGCTGACCGTCAAAGTAATCGGAGATGGCGGTGAAGGCACGGCGGATGGCGGGAATGCCGCGCGCCACCATGCCGGGGTTGACCACCAGGGCGGCGTCCTCGGCGTAGAAGGCCATCAGGGCGTCGAAGTCGCGCCGGGAGATGGCGGCGTCACAGGTCTCGATCAATGTGCGAAGGGGATGTTGGCTCATGCCGTGCTCCTTGTTTCAGGACAAAAAGGTGGGTGTCCCAATTTAGGTTTGAATAAAAGGTGGGTGTCCCAATTTAGAATCTCAATTTAGAATCTGAAGTCGCGCCGGGAGATGGCGGCGTCGCCGGTCTCGATCAATGTGCGCAGGGGATGTTGATGCATCTTTGCTCCTCGGTGGCTGGCGGGGTGGTTACCCGCCCTATGCCGGAAATAAAAAATCCCCCGCTCTCGTGATAAAAGCGGGGGATCGTCAGCGTCTCATGGCGGCTTAACCGAGCAGGAAGGCCTTGAGGCGGCCAAAGTCTGCGGGCAGTTCGTGGGACAGGAGCGGCAACGCGGCATGCTTGGCAAGCGGTGCTGGCAAAGGCACATCCAGCCCCAGGATCTCGTCCACCGACTCCTTGAACTTGGCGGGATGAGCGGTGCAGAGGAAGACCCCTACTTCGTCTTGCCTAAGCTGCTCGTTCAGCAGATCCCAGGCGATGGCGCCGTGGGGCTCGCACAGGTAATCGAGCTGGTGCAGGCGCTGCAACGCATCCCGAGTCTGGGCATCGTCACGCATCCCTGAGCCCAAGGTTTCCAGCGCCCAGCCGTTGCGGCGGCAAAGCTCTTCCACCCGCGGCCAGTTGTTGGGGCGGCTCACGTCCATGGCGTTGGACAGGGTTGCCACTGTCTGGTGTGGCTCCCACTGACCAGTTTTCAGGTAGCGCGGCACGGTATCGTTGGCGTTGGTGGCGGCGATAAAGCGCTTCACCGGCAGCCCCAGCGCCTTGGCGATGAGACCCGCGGTGAGGTTGCCAAAGTTGCCGGACGGCACGCTGATGACCGCCTTATGGCGCTCGGATTGCGGCAGCTGGGCCAGCGCCTCGAAGTAGTAGCAAACTTGCGCGAGCAATCGGCTGATATTGATGGAGTTGGCGGAGTTCAGGCCAATCGCCTGTTTCAACGCCTCATCGTCGAAGGCATCCTTGACCAGCGCCTGGCAGGCATCGAAGTCGCCGTCGATGGCGAGGGTGCGGATGTTGCCGCCGAGGGTGCAGAACAGCGCCTCCTGCAGCGGGCTTATCTTGCCTTTCGGGTAGAGGATCACCACTTCTATCCCCTCCAGGCCATAGAAGGCGTGAGCCACGGCGGCGCCTGTGTCGCCGGAGGTAGCGGTGAGTATGGTGATCTTGTCATTCTTTTCGGCAGATACGGTCCTGAACGCAGCCAGGCACTGGGCCATAAAGCGGCCGCCGAAGTCCTTGAACGCCAGGGTCGGGCCGTGGAACAGCTCCAGGGCATAGGTGCCATCTTTCAATTTCACCAGAGGTGCCGGGAAGGTAAAGGCGGCGTCGATAAGCTCGCTCACCTTGGCAGCAGGTACTTCGTCACCCAGCAGGTGGCTCAGGATGCGCGCCGAGCGCTCGGCCAGCGGCAGCTCCAGCAGGGCATCCACGTCCGCCAGCGGCTCGAGCTGTTCGGGGAAAAACAGACCCTGCTCGCGGCCCAGCCCCTGACGCACCGCCTGCGCGAAGCTCACCTGTTCACGCTTGTCCTTGATGTTGTAAAGATTCATAGCTCGCTTCCTGTTACCCGTGCCCCGGCCATGTCCAGTTTGCAGACCCGGGCAAATCCATCTTCATTGCGCACGAAGTGCGCTTCCATCCACTCTTTCATCCGCTCGGCCTGGGCCAGATCCTTCATCACCACGAACACGGTGGGACCGGACCCCGAGATGCCGGTGGCCAGGGCCCCGTTCTGGGCCCCCTGGGCCCGCACCTCGTTGAAACCTTCGATGAGCGCCGCGCGATAAGGCTCGGCAATCACGTCTTTCAGGACGCTGGCGGCCAGCCCTTCCTGGCGGCTGTAGCTGGCATGCACAAAGGCGGCCAGCCGGCGACCATAGGTGAGGCAATCCTGGCGGCGATATTGCGCCGGCAGGATAGCGCGGGCGGCGGCGGTGGAGACCACTGTGCCCGGGTAGCAGACCACCCAGTACCACTCGTCAAATACCGGGATGCCCTGGCTGATGACGCCTCCCTCCTCCAGCACCAGCTGCATGCCGCCCAGATAACAGGGGGCCACGTTGTCGTAGTGGACGGAGCCGGAGATCCTGCCCTCCATCTCCCCCATCAAGAGCAGCATATCGTGTTCATTGAGGGGGGCGCCGTGAAAGGCGTTGAGCCCTTCCAGCGCCGCCACCACGCTGCAGGCACTCGACCCCAGGCCCGAGCCCACCGGCAGGTTCTTCTCCAGCACCATTTCCAGCGGCTTGAGTGTGAGGCCGCGCTTCTCCAGCGCCTCGCCATAGGCAAGCCAGCAGTCATGGAGGATGTTCTTTTTCGGGTCATCCGGCAACTTGTGGGCGTAACGGCCCACACAAGAGAGGGCGAAGGGCACCTCTGCCGATCTGACCTGGACGCGATCCCCCAGCAGGGAGCCATCCACGGGGGCGAGCGCCGCCCCCAGTACATCGAAGCCCACGCTCAGGTTGGCGCTGGAGGCCGGGGCATAGGCCACCACGCTGCCGCCCACTTCTACATTCGGGTTCATCGCTGAACTCATGTTACAGCTCCTGCTTCCAGTTCTGGGTGCGCAGCACGTCGGCGAAGACACCGGCGGCAGTCACTTCGGTCCCTGCGCCATAGCCGCGCAGCACCAGGGGGATGGGCTGGTAATAGGTGGAGAAGAAGGCGAGCGCGTTCTCCCCGTCTTTCACCTTGAACAGGGGCTCGTCGGCGCCGACCGCCTTGATGGCGACCTTGCACTTGCCGCCCTCGATGGAGCCCACATAGCGCAGTACCTTGCCTTCACGCTGCGCCGCCGCGAACTGATCGCGGAACCAGCCGTCGGCCTCGGGCAGGCGGGCCATGAAGGCTTCCACATCGCCGCTGACGTCAAAGCCCGGCGGCAACGCCTGCTCCACTTCCACGTCGGACAGTTCCAGCGCCATGCCGGCCTCGCGGGCCAGGATCAAGAGCTTGCGGGCCACGTCCATGCCGTTGAGATCGTCGCGGGGATCCGGCTCGGTGAAGCCGTTGCCACGGGCAATATTGGTCGCCTCGGAGAACGCCATCCCCTCGTCCAGCTTGCCGAAGATAAAGGAGAGCGACCCGGACAGGACGCCGTCGAAGGCGCGCAACTTGTCACCGGCCTTGATAAGGTTCTGCAGGTTCTCGATGACCGGCAGGCCGGCACCGACGTTGGTTTCGTACAGGAACTTGCGACGGGTCTGGCGGGCGGTGCGGCGCAGCGCCTTGTAGTAATCCAGCGACCCGGTATTGGCCTTCTTGTTCGGGGTGACCACGTGGAAACCGGCGGCCAGGAAGTCCGCATACTGGACGGCGACGGCCTCGCTGGAGGTGCAATCGACGATCACCGGGTTGATGAGGTGGCTCTCTTCCACCAGCTTCTTGACCGCCTCCAGGCTGAAGCTGTCGCGGGCCTCCACCAGTTGCTCACGCCAGTTGGCGAGGCTCAGGCCATCCTTGTTGGCGACCATCTGGCGGCTGTTGGCGATGCCGACCACCCGCAGGCCGGTGCCCTGCTCGGCCAGCACCGGCTGCTGGCGGGCGATCTGATCCACCAGGGCCGCACCGACGCCGCCGATGCCGACCACGAAGAGATCGATGAACTGCTGGCTGCCAAAGAAGTTCTGGTGGCACGCCTTGATGGCTTCCGCCACCTTGCCCGAGCGCACGACCGCGGAGATGGAACGCTCGCTCGAGCCTTGCGCGATGGCGACGATATTGATGGAAGCCTGGGCCAGGGAGGTAAAGAAGCGGGCCGCCATCCCCTTGGCCGTGCGCATGCCGTCGCCGATGAGGGAGATGATGGCGAGATCCTGCATGATCTCGAGCGGGTCCAGCAGCTGGTTCTTGAATTCCAGCTCGAACTCGCGCTCCAGCACCTTACGGGTCTTGTCGCAGTCATAGCTGTGGATACAGAAGCTGACGCTGTACTCGGAGGACGACTGGGTGATCAGCACTATGCTGACCCCGGCGCGGGAGACGGCGGAGAAGATGCGACCGGCCATGCCCACCATGCCCTTCATGCCGGGGCCGGAGACGTTGACCATGCACATGCCGGACAAGTCCGAGATGGCCTTCACCTTCAGATCGTCATCCCCCTGCTCGGCGCCGATGAGGGTACCCGGCCCCTGGGGATTGAAGCTGTTCTTGATGAGGCAGGGAATGTGGAACTGGGCCACGGGGGCGATGGTTTTCGGGTGCAGCACCTTGGCACCGAAATAGGATAGCTCCATCGCCTCTTTATAGGAGAGGGTTTTGAGCAGGTAGGCATCCGGCACCAGGCGCGGATCGCAGTTGTAGCAGCCTTCCACGTCGGTCCAGATCTCGCAGCATTCGGCGTCCACGCAGGCAGCCAGCACGGCGGCGGAGTAATCGGAGCCGTTGCGGCCCAGCAGCACGGTTTCGCCCTTGTCGCTGCCGCCGGTGAAGCCCGGCATCAGGTAGAGGCAATCGCTACGCAATCCCTTGGCGGCGAAGCGCACCCGGGAGGCTTCGATGTCCACATGGGCTTCGAGGTAGCCGCCGTCGGTCACCAGCAACTGCTCAGGCACGATGAGATCCAGCTCGAGGCCACGCACCCGCAACAGCTCGTGCATGAAGGCGATGGAGAGGTTCTCTCCCCGGCTCAGGATGTGGGCCTGGACATTGTCCGGGCACTGACCCAGCAGACGAATGCCCTGCATCAGTCGCTCCACCCGATCCAGCTCGGCAGTGAGGCGAGCCTGCAACGCCTTGTCATCCAGCGCCGGATAGGCCGCCTTCAACCCGGCCAGCAGGCGGGAGAAGATACCGTTGATCTCAAACAGGGTATTGCTGGCATCCATGCCGCGGCTGGTCTGCTCCACCAGGGCAACCAGGTGATTGGTCACCTTGGCCGGGGCCGACAGCACCAGGGCCACCTGGGACTGACCATGGGTATTGACCGCGATATCGGCTACCCGCAAGAAACGATCTGCATCGGCCAGTGACGACCCGCCAAACTTCAACACTCTCATTGCTTTCTCTCCCTGTAAATTGCGCAACAAAAAGGCCCGTACTGGGTGGGTACGGGCCTTTTTCTGATTTCTGTGCTTGTTCGTCAGCGCATCAACCGGCCCCAGTCCCACCTGTGGTGGTACCGGTAATAATGGTGGTGGTGATGATGTTGCTGAATAGCGGCATGACGAACACTCTTGAACGAAGCTGGCTTTTAGCAATACCCCGCCGGGCCTTGGGCTGTCAACCTAAACCTCATTGCTCCTTGCGTTCGAAGCGGCGAACAAGGTCTTTGCAGAGCAGATGCAGCATATTCAAATCCCGTTGCGGCAGCATGGGCACCCGGTCCATCACCCATTGATGCAGTTTTTCATCCTGAGAAACACCTAGCTCACCAAGTATTTCTGCTGTTTTGCTCTTTAGCACCCGAACCTGGCCACTGCTATCAATATTTTCTGCTACCGCTTCGGGTTCATCGAGCAGGGGACTCAGTTCGTAGGCATACAGCATGATCGCCTGTCCCAGATTCAAAGAGGGATAACTCACCTTGAGGGGCAGGTAACTGAGCAAGTCGGCCTGGGCGAGCTGCTCGTTGGAGAGGCCCGACTCCTCGCAGCCAAACAGGATGGCGACCCTCTCAAGGGAGGGCTTGGCGCGGATCTGATCGCGCACCTCCCCCGGGGTGAGGTAGTGCTGGTAGCGGCCGCGCTGGCGCGCCGTGGTGGCGATCACCAGGTCCATGTCCGCCAGGGCCTCTGCCAAGGTATCGAACGCCTCGGCATTGACCAGGATCTCCTGGGCGCCGTGGGCGACCCAGCTCGCCTCCTCCACCTGATGGACACGGCTCGCCACGACCCGCATGGCGTCAAAGCCCATGGTCTTCATGGCGCGGGCGGCCGCCCCGACATTCTGTGGGCGGGCGGGCGCCATCAGGACAAAATAGAGCTTCATGGGTACTTCCTCGCGGACAGGGCTGCAAAGGGGCGAAATCTACCGCTTATCCCCGAAAAATGCCACTTGAACAGACGTTTTAATGTTGCCATAGTGGCCGTGAACGTCGGTGAAATCAGGGGCAGATGGGGCCGAACAACCACAAGGAAGGTGGCAATGGAAACAACATTGGAACAGGCGGTGGCGGAGACCATACTGCAGCGGTTCGAGTCATTTTACAGCCGGTTTCTCGAGATAACCCAGGGCAGCAAGAGCCGCTTCGAGAACGGTGACTGGCTCGGCGTCCAGCTCGCGGGGCGCGAGCGGATCAGGCTGTATGACCATCATGTGGGGGCCACCACGGCGCTGATCCGCACCATGATGGGAGAGCAGCTCGCCACCCAGGCACTGCTCAAGCAGGTCAAGAACGCCTTCAGCGATCTGCTGCCGGGCTGCGCCAATTTCGAGGTGGCGGAGTCCTTCTTCAACTCCGTCTACCGGCGCATTTTCCGCCATCGCAACATCCGCGACGAGAATCTCTACATACACCCGTTTCACAGCCGCGGCGAACACCCTGACCTGTCGGCCCATCTGCGCATTTATCCCAGCAGCCAGGCAGACGTGCCCCAGACCCTGCGTCAGCTATTTGCCGATTACCCCTTCACCCTGCCCTTTGAGGACAAGGAGCGCGACCTGGGTTACATCTGCCGCCATCTCCACGACCATGGCCCGGCACAGATGCGTGAGGGCCCCTTCACCCTGGAGCTGCTGCGCGAGGTGTTCTATCGCAACAAGGGGGCCTATCTGGTGGGGCTCGTCAGGGCCGGGGATCGGGTGTTTCCCTTCATTCTGCCGCTGCTGAGCACGGGGCAGAGCATCTATGTGGATACCGTCATCTTCGAGCCCGAGCTCGCCTCCATCGTATTCGGCTTCGCCCGCGCCTACTTCATGGTCTATGCCCCGGAGCCTGCGCTTGTCGTCGCCTTTTTGCGCCAGATCCTGCCCCACAAGCCGGACTATGAACTCTACAACGCCATCGGCTGCCAGAAGCACGGCAAGACGGAGTTCTATCGCCATTACCGCCAGCATCTGGCCATGAGCCGGGATAGCTTCGTCATCGCCCCCGGTATCAAGGGGATGGTGATGAGCGTGTTCACCCTCCCCTCCTACGACGTGGTATTCAAGGTGATCAAGGACGAGTTCACCCCGCCCAAGGATGTGAGTCACGAGCAGGTCAAGGCGAAGTACCGCCTGGTCAAACAGCACGACAGGGTCGGCCGCATGGCCGACACCCAGGAGTTCACCAACTTCGAGTTTCCCCTGGAGAGGATCTCCCCCGAGCTGCTGGACGAGCTGCAACGGGTTGCCCCCTCGGCGCTGACCCTCACCGCCGACAAGCTGGTGATCAAGCACCTCTACACTGAGCGCAAGATGATCCCGCTCAACCTCTATCTGGATCAGGCGGACGAGCAGCAAACCCGGCTGGCACTTGAGGAGTACGGCAACGCCATCCGCCAGCTGGCGGCGGCCAACATCTTCCCCGGCGACATGCTGTTCAAAAATTTCGGGGTGACCCGTCACGGCCGGGTGGTCTTCTACGACTATGACGAGATCTGCTACATGACGGAGTGCAACTTTCGCCAGATCCCGCCGCCACGCTACCCGGAAGATGAACTCAGCGCCGAGCCCTGGTACTCGGTGGCCCCCAACGACATCTTCCCCGAAGAGTTCGCTACCTTCCTGCTGCAAAAGCCCCAGGTGAGAAGCATCATGATGGCGCTGCACAAGGAGCTGTTCGATGCCAACTACTGGAAGATGCTGCAGAGCAATATCAAGGAGGGGATGTTCGAGGATGTCTACCCCTATCGGCGCAAGAAGCGCTTTCGCTACCAGCAAGGAGAGGCAGAGCCAACGGAAGATCCATTCAGGGCGCAGGCGGCCAAGCCCTGAGCCCGAAACTGCAGAGGGGCGCCGCGGCGCCCCTCTCTTTTGCTCTGACCAAAGCCAGCCCTGTCAGCCCAGAGTCATGAAGGCGTCAGGTCGGGTGGCGGACGCGACAGACTCTGACCCGCCATGGCGTGTCACTGGGCCGGTTTGGCCTCGAAGGTGAGCAGGGTCGCCTGGTTCGCATCCTTGAGCACCAGCTGATTGGCGCTGACCTGATAGCTGGCAACCTGACTCAGCTTCTGAAAATAATCCCCCTCCTTGACCATCAGATCCCCCGGGCACATCATGCGGGTTGCCCCCATGCCCGTCAGAGTCAGGGTCTGCTCGTCGAGCTGGGTGATCCCGCCAAAGTAGCGGTTGCACCCGCCCTTGCCGGCGACCTTGCCCTCGGCTACCTGCAGGGTAAAGCCATCGCCATCGGCCCCTTGCAGCTGCCAAGGGTGTGCCTGCAGTTGTGCCGTGTTGGAGCCGGATGTCATGGCGCAGCCTCCCAGGGCCAGGGCGGCCAGCAGCATCAGATTCTTGTTCATGGGATCCCCTCTCGGTTGTGTGCAATAAGATGGACGGCTCTGTTTACCATGCTGAACGCGCAAAGCAAACCCCTTCAATTTTGAATGAGTCCCTTTACAGCATGCTGGCATGTGCCATGCTTGTGATCCTGTTCGGGACCCATGGAGGGGGAATGAATGGCTAACTCACTCATCTGTCTGCTGTTATCTGCCTGTAGCCTCAACTGCATCGCCGCCGACTGGGATTGGTTCGACCAGGATCCCGGTGAGGGGGAAGTCTATCTGAGGAGCTATTCGGGCATACTGCAAGACCCAAGAGGAGATGGCAGAGCAGACCCCTTCGATACCTGGCTTATCAACACGGGTTACCAGTACAACATCATGGATGATGTCACCCTCTTCATGGAAGGGGGGCCGGCCGGCTCGGGCGATACCCGCAAGGCCGGCTTCAACCTGGCCTCAGGATTACGTTACCAGCTCAATCCGCAGATCCATGTCGGCAGCCAGCTCAGTCAGCGCGAACTGGGCAGCGCCACCACCCAGCTCGAACTCAGCAGCCGCCTGCAGCTCCCCTACCTGGCGCTGACCGCCAACTATGGCATCAGCCCCCTCACGGCCGAGCAGTCGCTGAGCATCGGCATGGGTTTTCATTTCTGATTATCAGATGAGGCGGCTGGCACTGACCACGACGCCATTGAGATCGGCATAGACGAAATCCCCAGGCGATATGGTGACCCCGGCAAAATGCAGGACGGCCCCTTCCGTTCCCATGCCGCGTTTCTCGGTTTTGACCGGACAGGCCGCCAGCGCCTTGATGCCGAGCGCCAGTGTGTTGAGGGTGCCCACATCCCGCACGGCGCCATGAATGATGCACCCGGCCCAACCGGATTCGACCGCCTTGATGGCGAGCTGATCCCCGAGCAAGGCGCGCCGCACCGAACCACCGCCATCGATGACCATGACGCGGCCATGGCCGGGCCTGGCCACCAGCTCACGCACCAGGCTGTTGTCCTCGAAGCAGGAGAGGGTCACCGCCTCCCCATAGAAGATGGCGTTGGCGCCAAAGTGTTGAAACAGGGGATCAGCCACTTGCAAGGCATCGCCATGCTCATCGCAAAGATCCGGCAGCAGGTCCAGCATGATTCACTCCTCTCCTTGGATATGATGTTGCTCATTGTTCCATCAAGCGCGGGGATGGACAACCTTGAACGAGTCCTTCTTTCGCAGCAAACTCCTGCTCGCACAGAGTCCCGCCATCCATCCCCCTTGGCGCTGTCACGCCCCCTGCCGCCAGAATGAGGTTATCTCCCCCAGACAGACGACGGGCCCTCCCAGCAAGACGGGTTTCAACCAGAGTTGACCCTGTTCAACCCGATAGAGGGCATTTTGGCCGAAACGCGCCGCCAGGGCATGCCCCTCCTCGGCGGAGCATGTCAGGGCCAGTGACCACTCCTGCCAGTGCATCTCGGGGTCACCGGCCAGGATCGGAAAGCGATGCTCCCACCCGGCGACGGCACGCAGCAGGGCCCGGGTGCGCCGCTCATTGCGTCTCTCCCCCACCGCCCGACTGGCGGGGTTGCAGGCGGTCAGAATGGTGTAACCGGGCCAGGTCGGGGCGGGAAACGGGGCGATAAAGCAGATATTTCTGTAGTTTTCCCACAAAATCATGTCAATCATATGTTACATTTCATTACATAAATAAGTGGCGAAAAGCGGGTCCAGCCCCACTATTATGCTGCCAGGTCAGGGTTTGACCTATATCAAACCAGAGTTAAAAAGTTGCTATCTGACAGCAAAGACTGTTGTTATGCGCCTGTTAACTGATAAAATGCGGCCACTTTACGTAATGGACTACCTTTCCGGCTTCTCTCTCCCGCCAGGGTTGAGAGCCTTCAGATGGCGCAGGGATGTTGGCCAGCATTGATACCAAATTCGTGATTACCCGATCCTAAGCTCATACCCAGGATGACGTAATAAATTTTCAGGCTCCGTCCTAGACGGCTCGGGTAACGCCAAAAGTGTTAAAATTTAGCTAATTAACTGATAAGAATCTGGGAAAACTCATGCAAACACCACATATTCTGATCGTCGAAGACGAGCTGGTTACCCGCAATACCCTCAAAAGCATCTTCGAAGCCGAAGGCTACGTCGTGCTGGAAGCCAACAATGGCGACGAGATGCACCAGGCCCTGACCAGCCATACCATCAATCTGGTGATCATGGACATCAACCTGCCGGGCAAGAATGGCCTGCTGCTGGCGCGCGAATTGCGCGAGGATGACAACATTGCCCTGATGTTCCTGACCGGTCGGGATAATGAGGTGGACAAGATCCTGGGGCTGGAAATTGGTGCTGACGACTATATTACCAAGCCGTTCAACCCCCGCGAGCTGACCATACGGGCCCGCAATCTGCTGAGCCGCACCATGAATGTGCTGCCCGGTGGCGAAGACAAGAAGCAGGTCGAACGCTACCTGTTCAACGGCTGGGCGCTGGACATCAACAGCCGGGCCCTGGTCAGCCCGACCGGCGACATGTTCAAGCTGCCCCGCTCCGAGTTTCGCGCCATGTTGCACTTCTGCGAAAACCCGGGCCAGATCCAGACCCGTGCCGAGCTGCTCAAGAAGATGACAGGGCGTGAGCTCAAGCCCCATGACAGAACCGTGGACGTGACCATACGCCGCATCCGCAAGCACTTCGAGAGCGTGGGGGATACCCCCGAGATCATCGCCACCATCCATGGCGAAGGCTATCGCTTCTGCGGCGAGCTCGAGCAGGAATAAGCGAGCAGACGGATAAGGAAGAGGCGCCCCCCGGCGCCTTTTTGCTGCCCAGGCGCGAGGCAAGACGGATCACCGGTCGCGGCTCAGGCCCGGCAGCCAGGTAACAAAAAGCCCACTCGCAGGAGTGGGCTTTTGCATGAAAGCTGGAGCGGGCAGCGGGAATCGAACCCGCATCATCAGCTTGGAAGGCTGAGGTAATAGCCATTATACGATGCCCGCCTGGCATCAGAGATGATGGGTGCATCAGTCGATGTCACCACGGCTTGGAAGCTCTGGGCTCCACATGCCTTGAATATGGAGCGGGTGATGGGAATCGAACCCACGTATGCAGCTTGGGAAGCTACCGTTCTACCATTGAACTACACCCGCGTCAGGGCCTCTACTATATGCATTTTGTCGCCAAGCGCAATGGCACATTTCCCCTTTTTTACAGTAAATCAAGCTGTTCGACCAACGAATGAGCAGGTCGTTGCTTTTTCCAGCAGCTGGCGTCATCTCCAGAGATCGACAAGGTTGCCAAGGCCAGGGGCCGAGGATAGTCTTGCGCCACTCGAAGCGAGGAAGCTGGTAATGGATAAGAAAACCCAAACACGTCTTTATGGCTGGTTGCGCAAGCAGTCGAGTCACGGCCGCCGCTGGATCGGTCTCTCCATTGTGTGCGGGCTGGGTCAAGGGAGCCTGATGGTCGCTCAGGCCTGGCTGCTGGCCACCCTGCTGCACGGCTTCATCATGGCGGGTACCCGACCCGAGCAACAGATCCCCCTGTTCATCGCTTTGCTGCTGGTCACCCTGGGCAAGGCGCTGCTCGCCTATGGCCGGGAGGTGACCAGCTTCAAGGCTGGCGCCGCCGTGCGCCAGACCATCAGGGATCTGGTACTGACCCGGTTGAGCCGCCTTGGCCCCGCCTACATCCAGCGCCGACCGGCGGGAAGCTGGGCCAGCCTGCTGCTGGAGCAGATAGAGAACATGCAGGAGTTCTTCTCACGCTACCTGCCGCAGATGGCCATCGCCGTCTTCATCCCCGTGCTGATCCTGGTGGCCGTCTTCCCGGTCAACTGGGCCGCCGGCATCATACTGCTCGGTACCGCCCCCCTGATCCCGCTGTTCATGATCCTGGTGGGAGTGGGCGCGGCCGATGCCAACCGGCGCAACTTCCATGCCCTGGCCCGCCTCTCCGGCCACTTCCTCGATCGCCTCAAGGGGCTGCGCACCCTGCAACTCTTCATGCGCACCCAGGCCGAAGGCAAAGAGATTGAAGAGGCATCGGAGGATTTTCGGGTGCGTACCATGGAGGTACTGCGTCTGGCCTTCCTCAGTACGGCGGTGCTGGAGTTCTTCGCCGCCCTGTCGGTGGCACTGGTGGCGGTCTACTTCGGCTTCTCCTATATCGATCACCTCAACTTTGGCAGCTACGGCGTCAAGGTCACCCTGTTTACCGGCCTGTTCGTGCTGTTTCTCGCCCCCGAGTTCTATGCCCCGCTGCGAGAGCTGGGCGCCCACTATCACGCCAAGGCCCAGGCCATCGGCGCCGCCGAACAGCTGCTCGAATTCCTGGAGGCCGAAGTCGCCGAACCCGCCAGCGGCAGCCAGCCCTTTGCGGCCACCCGCCCGATCCGGGTCGAGGCCCGGGGCCTGGAGGTACTGAGTGCCGAGGGCAAGGTGCTGGCCGGTCCCCTCGATTTCACCCTGGCGCCCGGCTCGCGCACCGCCCTGGTCGGGGTCAGCGGGGCGGGCAAGAGCTCCCTGGTCAACGCCCTGCTCGGTTTCGCCCCCTATCGCGGCGAGCTCAAGGTCGATGGCCAGGAGCTGGCCAGCCTGGACATGAGCCAATGGCGTCTGAGCCTGGGCTGGCTCTCCCAGAATCCACAGCTGTTTCATGCCTCCTTGCGCGACAACCTGTTGCTGGCCAGACCGACGGCCAGCGACAGCGAGCTGGAAGAGGCCCTCAAGGGGGCCCAGGCCTGGGAGTTTGCCAGGGAGAAGGGACTCGACTACCCCCTCGGCGATCAGGCCGGTGGTCTCTCCGTCGGTCAGGCCCAGCGCCTGGCCCTGGCCCGTACCCTGCTCAAATCCACCCAGCTGATGGTGCTGGATGAGCCCACAGCTAGCCTGGACAGGCTCTCGGAGCGGGCCATCATGGCGAGCCTGGAGCAGGCGATGGCGGATCAGACCCTGTTGATGATCACCCACAGACTCGATCAGCTCAGCACCATGGATCAGATCCTGGTGCTGGCCGATGGCAACCTGGTCGAACAGGGTCACTATCGCACCCTGAGCGAGGGGCAGGGCCCCTTCGCCCAGCTCTTGTCCCAACGCGCCGGGGGATCTCTCGATGACTGATTTACTGCCGTTTCTGCGTCTTTATCGCCAGCACTGGCTGAGCCTCTCCCTGGGCTTGCTGCTCGCCCTGGTCACCCTGGTGGCCGGCATGGGACTGCTCTCCCTCTCCGGCTGGTTCCTCTCCGCCGCCGCCGTGGCCGGCATGGCGGTCGCCAGCCGCGACACCTTCAATTACATGACCCCGGCCGGTGGGGTGCGTTTTTTCTCCATCGTCCGTACCGCGGGTCGCTGGGGGGAACGAGTGGTCAGCCATGACGCCACCTTCAGGGTGCTGACCCGGCTGCGGGTCTGGTTCTGGCAAAAGCTCTCCCCGCTCTCCACCGGCGCCCTGGCCGGTTTTCGCCAGGCGGATCTGCTCAACCGACTGGTGGCCGACATCGACGCCATGGACCACGTCTACCTGCGCCTGCTCACCCCCATAGGGGCGGCCCTGCTAAGCTGCGCCGGCCTGGTCTTCTTCCTGTCGTTTTTTGACGGCCGCCTCGCCCTGATCCTCGGCGCCATCCTGCTGTTTGGCATGCTGGCCCTGCCCCTGGTGTTCTTCTTCGCCGGCCGCAGCCCAGGCCAGGCCCTCATCGCCGGCAAGGCGCGGCTGCGCACCCGGTTGGTGGATTACCTGGACGGTCAGGCCGAACTGCAGATGTTCGCCGCCGCCCCCCAGTCCCTCGCCGAGCTGCAAGAGGCCGAGCAGGCCCTGATCCGCGCCCAGGCCCGCATGGCACGGGTGAGCGGCCTGGCCAATGCCAGCGTGCAGCTGCTCAGCGGCTGGACCCTGACCCTGATCCTCTGGCTCGCCGGCCATGGGGTGGGGGGCGCGGTGCCGGATCCCAAGACGGCCCTCATGGTGTTCGCGACCCTGGCAAGCTTCGAGGCCCTGCTGCCCCTGGCCGGCGCCTTCCAGCACCTCTCCACCAGCCTGGCCTCGGCCCGCCGCCTCAACGAGATACTGCAAGATGCCCGTCCCCCCGTCTGGGGGCCGCACACCCGGCGCGCCGAAGGGGGGGCCTTGCAGCTGAGCGAACTCCACTTCGCCTACCCGGGCAATTCCCAGCCCGTGCTGCGAGTCTGCTCTCTCACCTTGCAGGCCGGCGAGAAGCTGGCGCTGCTGGGCCAGACAGGTTGCGGCAAATCCACCCTGATGGGGCTGCTGACCCGGGAGTGGACGCCCCAGTCCGGCCAGATCCGGCTGGCCGGGATCCCGCTCACCGACTATAGCGAGGAGGCCCTGCGCGCCTCCCTCTCCGTGGTGAGCCAGCGGGTGCATCTGTTTGCCGCCACCCTGCGAGACAACCTCACCCTGGCGGCGCCCGAGGCCAGCGATGCCCGGCTGACCGAGGTGCTGCAACAGGTCGGCCTCGATACCCTGCTCAAGGATGAGGCCGGTCTGGATGCCTGGCTCGGGGATGGTGGTCGTCCCCTCTCCGGTGGGGAGCGCCGCCGGATCGGCATCGCCCGCGCCCTGCTGCACGATGCCCCGCTCTGGCTGCTGGACGAACCCACCGAAGGCCTCGACAGCCGCACCGAGCGCGACATCATGGCACTGCTGATGAAACTGGGCGCCGATCGGACCATATTGCTCATCTCCCACCGCCTGACGGGTCTGGCGCAGATGGACAGGATAGCCCTGATGGAGGAGGGCCAGATCCGGCTGTGCGCCCCTCACCAGGTCCTGCTGGCGGACGACTACTACCAGAGCCTGCATCGGCGGCTGGCCCCGGCCTGATCGCCATCCACCATGGTCCGGCTCCCCGGGCCGTCAGATAAAATAGGGGCTGGTCGCCGGTGGCGACTGGCCCCTATAATGTCGCCCTCACTGATCAACAAGATGCCCATATGAAACGCCTGATCCTGATGATGCCCCTGCTCGCCTCCGGCTGTGCCAACTTCGCCTTCAACAGCAACCTGGACAAGGAGAACTTCGATGAGTACTTCAAGCCGGGCCGCGTGACCATCTACGATCAGGCCGATCTGGCCGAGCTCAACTACCTCTACCTCGGCACAGTGGAAGGGGAATCCTGCCAGAGCGATGCCAACCAGCCGATCCCCAATGCCGGGGAGGCGCGCACCCTGGCCCGGCGCCGGGCGGCCGACATGGGAGGCAACGGCATCACCATCGACAAGTGCGCCGAGTACAGCGATGTCCCTGGCTGCCTCAAGCAGGTCATCTGCTACGGTCAGGCCCTCAAGGTCGCCGAACAGAAGTAAGTCCCGACCCCGGCCTGGCCGGGGTTTCTGTTTCTTCCTCTCCCCGGATCAGCCCTGTCGCCCCCGGTTGACCCACCCCCACGGCCGGGAGCGGGGTGGAGGCAAGCCGCCCCCAGGCGAGGCAGAGCCTGGCCCTGCTTGCGGCCCCATTCCACCATACGGATTTCGCCATCGGCTGCTACTGCGAGCAGGAGGCCCACTGCCACCGCGCCGTGCTGCGCCAGTTGCTCGTCGCACTGGGGGCCAGCCTGGCCTGATGCCGGGCCTACCAGAGATCGATCAGGGTCAGCAGCAAGATCCCCAGGGCCGCCCCCAGCATGCTGGTGAAGGTGAGCACCATGCCCAGGATCCGGAACCTGAACTCCTCTTTGGGCTGACTGATGCCATAGGCATGCAGGCTGCGGCCACACAGCAGAAGCAGCGACAGCCCGTGCACCAGAAGGACGGGGCCGCCCAGGCCGTCGAGAAAGAGGATGAGCAGCAGGCACAGGGGCACATATTCGGCGAAGTTGCCATGGGCGCGGATGGCGCGGGTGAGCCGCGGCTCCTGCCGGTCCCCCACCGCCACCTGAAGCTGGCGACGCAAGCGCACCACCCTCAGGCTCAGATAGACAAACAGGCAGGCCAGCAGGGCGGCATAGGGGGCGACTATCATAGGGGTTCCTCCAAGATGGGCGGGGACAATCAGTGGCAGCACAGTGGCAGCACTAAAGCCGCGCCGCTCTCCCCTGGCGATGGCGCCCGCTTCGGCCCGGTCATGCCTTTTGCAGGGAACTGTGCTAGATTGCCCCCGATTTTCTACCCTCTCTATTTTGCTTGGGCCGCGCCGCGTGAAATTCGACATCGATACCCTGGGGGTGATCCACTCCCCCTACAAGGAGAAGTTTGCCATCCCTCGCCAGCCCGGCCTGGTCACCGCCAGCCGCGCCCGGCTCGAGTTGCTGCCCCCCTACGATCAGCCCGACGTGCTGCGGGGCATAGAGCAATTCTCCCATCTCTGGCTCAGCTTCGTGTTTCACCAGACCATGGGTCAGGGCTGGCACCCCACGGTGCGCCCGCCGCGCCTGGGTGGCAACGAGCGGGTCGGCGTGTTCGCCACCCGCTCCACCTTTCGCCCCAACCCGCTGGGGCTGTCGGTGGTGGAGCTGCTCGGGGTAGGCCGCGAGCGTGGCAAGTTGTGGCTGGATCTGGGGGCCGTTGATCTGCTGGACGGCACCCCCATCGTCGACATCAAACCCTACATCCCCTACGCAGACAGTCTGCCCCATGCCCGGGGTGGCTTCGCCCCCGAGGCCCCCACCCCGCCGCTTACCGTGCGTTTCAGCCCAGAGGCGGAGCAGCAGCTGCAACCCTGGCGCCAGGCCCACCCCGAGCTGCGCCAGCTGGTGAGCGAGGTGCTGGCCCAGGATCCTCGCCCCGCCTACAAGCAGGGCAAGCCGGACGACAAGGTCTACGGGGTTCGCCTGTTCGAGCTCAATGTGCGCTTTCGCATTCGGGAGCCCGAGTGCGAGGTGCTGGCCATAGAGCCCGCCTGATCCTCTGCGCCGGGTCAGGCTTATCCCACAACACCCCATAGAGAAGGGCTCATAAAGAGCCCTTTTTTGACGTCATCCCGACGGCGAGACGTCCCCTCACCCCCGCTCGAGCAGCAGGCTGCCGATGGAATAACCGGCCCCGAACGAGCAGAGCACGCCGCGGGCACCGCTCGGCAGATCCTGCTGATGCAGATGGAAGGCGATGATGGAGCCGGCCGAGCTGGTGTTGCCGTAACGGTCCAGGATCACCGGGGCCTCCTCCTGGCTGGCGTCGTGGCCCAGCAGCTTGCGGGCGATGAACTGGTTCATGGTGAGGTTGGCCTGATGCAGCCAGAGCCGGCTCAGGCCATCGACTGCCCAGCCCTGGGCGGCCAGCTGCTCGGCTATCTGATCGCACACCAGGGGCAACACCTCCTTGAACACCTTGCGCCCCTGCTGGCGAAACAGCTTGTCATCGGCAAAGCGGGTGCGTGGGCTGAGCCGGTTGAGGAAGCCGAAGTTGTTGCGGATGTTGTTGGAGTATTGGGTGGTCAGCTTGCTGGCCACCAGATGCCAGGGCTTGGCCACCCTGCAATCCTCCGCGCGCTCCAGCAGCACGGCGGTGCAGGCATCGCCGAAGATGAAGTGGCTGTCCCTGTCACGAAAATTGAGGTGGCCCGAGCAGATCTCGGGGTTGACCACCAGCGCCAGTTTCGCCGTGCCCGCCGCCAGCAGATCCGCCGCCGTCTTGATGCCGAAGGTGGCCGAAGAGCAGGCCACGTTCATGTCAAACGCCATGCCGGCCGACCCCAGATAGTGCTGCAGTTCGATGGCGAGCGCCGGGTAGGGACGGGGCATGTTGGAGGCCGCAACCATGACCAGGTCGATCTCCTCGGGCCTGCGCCCGGCCGCGAGCAGCGCCTGCTCGGCGGCGGCGACCGCCATCTCCACCATGATGCTGGGCTGATCGTCGGGGCGCTCCGCCAGCAGCGGCTGCATGATGTCCGGATCCAGCACCCCCTCCTTGCTCATCAGATAGCGGCTCTTGATGCCGGACGCCTTCTCGATGAAGTCGCTGCTGGAGTGCTGCCTGGCCGCGAGCTGACCGGCATCGATGGCGGAGGCGTTTTCCTCGTTGTAGAGATCCACATACTGGTTGAAGGCATCGACCAGCTCCTGGTTGCTGACGGCAAAAGGCGGGGTATAGAGGCCGCTGCCGCTGATCACTATCTGGGTCATCTTTGCTCCTGTGCCGGGTTGGTTCCCGGCTTATCGGGGTCGAGGCGGACGGGACGGCGACAGGCGAGTCGCAGGCCCGCCCCAGCGCCGCCGTGGCCCAAGGGGTCGTTATAACCGGGTACCCGGCATGGGTCGGCGATTAATTCAGATGAGAGGGTATAAACCCTATATCTTGTAATAACATATTGTTATAACAAAACGTCACTTCTCATTCAGGAATCTCAGAGTAATCTTGTTTCATCGCCGTAACAAACAGGGATAGCACCATGAGCAAGATTTTTGAGGACAACAGCCAGACCATAGGTCAGACCCCGCTGGTTCGTCTCAACCGTGTTACCAAGGGCCGCGTGCTGGCCAAGATCGAGAGCCGCAACCCCAGCTTCAGCGTCAAGTGCCGCATCGGCGCCAACCTGATCTGGGATGCCGAGAAACGCGGCGTCCTGACCCAGGGCAAGGAGATCATCGAGCCTACCAGTGGTAACACCGGCATTGCCCTGGCCTTCGTGGCGGCCGCCCGTGGCTATCCCATCACCCTGACCATGCCGGCCACCATGAGCCTGGAGCGTCGCAAGCTGCTCAAGGCCCTGGGTGCCAACCTGGTGCTGACCGAAGGGCCGCTGGGCATGAAGGGTGCCATCGCCAAGGCCAACGAGATCCTCGAATCCGAGCCGGGCAGGTACGTGCTGCTGCAACAGTTCGAAAACCCCGCCAACCCCGAGATCCATGAACAGACCACGGGCCCCGAGATCTGGGACGCCACCGACGGCGAGGTGGATGTGTTCGTAGCGGGGGTCGGCACCGGCGGCACCATCACCGGGGTCTCCCGCTACATCAAGCAGACCAAAGGCAAGGCCATCGTCTCGGTGGCGGTCGAGCCCAGCGAATCCCCCGTCATCAGCCAGAAGCTGGCGGGTGAAGAGATCAAGCCCGGTCCCCACAAGATCCAGGGCATAGGCGCCGGCTTCATCCCGGGCAACCTGGATTTGAGCCTGCTGGACCGCGTCGAGCAGGTGAGCAGCGATGAGGCCATCGAGATGGCTCGCCGCCTGATGGAAGAGGAAGGCATCCTGGCCGGTATCAGCTCCGGCGCCGCCGTGGTGGCCGCCAATCGCCTGGCCGAGTTGCCGGAATTCGCCGGCAAGACCATCGTCGTCGTGCTGCCGAGCGCCGCCGAACGCTACCTCTCCAGCGCCCTGTTCGTCGGCGTATTCAGCGAGCAGGAACTGCAACAGTAAGTGATCTTGGTTTCCATAAAAGTGGCGCCCCGGGTGGGCGCCGTTTTTTTTACGCTAAACTTGTCGCCAAACAGTGCCAGTCGACCCCCTTATTTTTTGGGGTAAAATAACAAGGAGTGCTGCCACAAAAAAAGCAGACATTCTGTGATAAATCTCATATCCTGTGCGGCGTAACGCACCTTTTGCGGGTCAGGTATCACAAAGTAACAAAGTGTTATTTTTCGTTATAAAATAACGAAGAGCCAGATACAGCGCGGCTTGCGACACTTTGTTTCGGGAAACCTGGCAGAGACTGCAAATACTGAACAGAAAGTTGACCTGGATTAAGCTCTTGCGGGTCTGATTTCGTTACTTTACAACATATGCATACTTAAACGGTCGAATAGCGCGGCGTCAAGGCGGCCTGTTGACCATAAAATATCAATAATATGGGGTGAACCATGTACGAGAAGTCTGTTGTTATCACTGCTGAAAACGGCCTGCACACCCGTCCAGCAGCGCAATTCGTAAAAGAAGCCAAAGAATTCCAAAGCGAGATCACTGTGGTCTCCGGTGGCAAGTCCGCCAGCGCCAAGAGCCTGTTCAAGCTGCAGACCCTGGGCCTGACCAAGGGCACCAACGTCACCATCCAGGCCGATGGCCCGGATGCCAAGCAAGCCGTTGACAAACTGGTTGCCCTGATGGACGAGCTGGAGTAATCCGGCTTTAACTCCTCCCCCACAGTCGTTTTAATAGGAAGGATTATGATATCTGGCATTCTTGCGTCCCCCGGTATCGCATTCGGTAAGGCGCTTCTTCTGAAAGAAGATGAAATCGTTATCAATCAGGGCAAGATTCCTGCCGAACAGATTGACGCCGAGATCAACCGCTTCCTCGAAGCGCGCACCAAGTCAGCCGCCCAGCTGGAAGCCATCAAAGAGATGGCCGGTCGCACCTTCGGTGAGGAAAAAGAGGCCATCTTCGAAGGCCACATCATGCTGCTCGAAGATGAGGAGCTGGAAGGGGATATCAGATCCTTCATCAAGGACAACAAGGCCTCCGCTGACAAGGCCATCTATGAGGTCATCGAGCAATACGCCAAGATGATGGCCGACCTGGATGATCCCTATCTGCGGGAGCGCGCCACCGATTTTCGTGATATCGGCACCCGTCTGGTGAAGAACGCGCTGGGCATCGCAGTGGTCAACCTGAGCACCATCGACGAAGAAGTCATCCTGGTCGCCAACGACCTGACTCCGTCCGAGACCGCTCAGATCAACCTGAAATACGTGCTGGGTTTCGTCACCGACATCGGTGGCCGTACCTCTCACACCTCCATCATGGCCCGCTCCCTGGAGCTGCCGGCCATCGTGGGCACCAACGACATCACTCGCCGCGTCAACAATGGCGACCTGCTGTTGCTCGATGCGATCAACAACCAGGTCGTCATCAATCCGAGCCCCGAACAGCTGGCCAAGTTCAAGGAACACCAGGCCCAGTTCCAGGCCGAGAAAGACGAGCTGGCCAAGCTCAAGGATCTGCCCGCCATCACCCTCGATGGCCATCAGGTCGAAGTGTGCGCCAACATAGGTACCGTCAAGGATACCGAGGGTGCCATCCGCAATGGCGCCGAAGGCGTGGGTCTGTACCGTACCGAGTTCCTGTTCATGGACCGCGATGCGCTGCCGACCGAAGACGAGCAGTTCAAGGCCTACAAAGAAGTGGCAGAAGCCATGCCGGATCAACCGATCATCGTCCGCACCATGGACATCGGTGGCGACAAAGAACTGCCCTACATGAACTTCCCGAAAGAGATGAACCCCTTCCTGGGCTGGCGTGCCGTGCGTATTTTCTTCGATCGCGAAGACATCATGCACGCCCAGCTGAAGGCCATCCTGCGTGCCTCCGCCTTCGGCAAGCTGCGCATCATGTTCCCGATGATCATCTCCGTCGAAGAGTTCCGCAGCCTCAAGGCCACGGTGGAGCAGCTCAAGGCTGAACTGCGCGCCGAAGGTAAAGCCTTTGATGAATCCATCGAAGTGGGTATCATGATCGAGACCCCGGCCGCTGCCGTGATGGCTCATCATCTGGCCAAGGAAGTGGATTTCTTCAGTATCGGTACCAATGACCTGACCCAGTACACCCTGGCGGTCGACCGTGGTAACGAGATGATTTCCGCCATGTACAACCCGCTGTCACCCTCCGTCCTGACCCTGATCAAGATGGTGATCGATGCGTCCCATGCCGAAGGCAAGTGGACCGGCATGTGTGGTGAACTGGCAGGTGACGAACGCGCCACCCTGTTGCTGCTGGGCATGGGTCTGGATGAATTCTCCATGAGCGCCATCTCTGTGCCGCGCATCAAGAAACTCATTCGCAACACCAACTTCGAAGATGTGAAGGCCATGGCCGAGCAAGCATTGAGCTATGCCACCGCCGCCGAAATCGAAGCCTGTGTAGATAACTTTATAAAGCAGAAAGCAGTCTGCTAAGATCGGCTGCAAACAGCGACAATCATCTTTAGGAGCTTTTACTATGGGTCTGTTCGATAAACTGAAGAAGCTAGTTTCCGATGACAGCTCTGACACCGGCGGCATCGAAATCTTTGCCCCCCTGTCTGGCGAAATCGTCCCCATCGAAGATGTGCCTGACGTGGTATTCGCCGAGAAGATCGTGGGTGATGGCATCGCCATCAAGCCGGCTGGCAACAAGATGGTCGCTCCGTGCGACGGCACCATCGGCAAGATCTTCGAGACCAACCACGCATTCTCGCTGGAATCTGACACTGGCATCGAGCTGTTCGTTCACTTCGGTATCGACACCGTCGAACTGAAAGGCGAGGGCTTCACCCGTATCGCTCAGGAAGGCCAACAGGTCAAGAAAGGCGACACCATCATCGAGTTCGATCTGGCCCTGCTGGAAGAGAAAGCCAAGTCTACCCTGACCCCGGTTGTCATCTCCAACATGGATGAGATCAAGGAGCTGATCAAGATGACCGGCGCCGTGACCGTGGGTGAAACCCCGGTGATCCGCATCAAGAAATAAGGCGCCCCTGGCCCTGCGTCAGTGACCGCAATAAAAAAACCGAAGCCTGGCGCTTCGGTTTTTTTATAGGCAGCCCATGCTTGTCCACCGCACGCCCTCCCTTGTACTCAACAAAAAGGCCCCGATCATCGGGGCCTCCTGCCATGGGCGACGCATTCGTTCAGGGCATGACCACACGGCTCTCGCCGCCGCCTAAGGCCTCCACCCTCACCTGCACGCCGATGCGCTCCACCAGGGTCTGGACGTGGGAGATGACACCGATCTGGCGGCCGGCCGCCTGCAGGGAGTCGAGGCTCGCAAGCGCCAGATCCAGGCTGTCGGGATCCAGGGTACCGAAGCCCTCGTCGATAAAGAGCGACTCCACCTGGGTCTGGCGCGACGAGAGGCTGGAGAGGGCCAGCGCCAGCGCCAGCGACACCAGGAAGCTCTCGCCACCAGAGAGAGAGTCCACCGAGCGCACCTCGTCCCCCATGTCCAGATCCACCACCTGCAGCGCCAGATCGGTGCCGGGCACCCGCTCCAGTCGATAGCGCGGCGACAGCTCGCCGAGCTGGGCATTGGCCTCCAACAATAGACGTTCCAGGGTGAGACTCTGGGCGAAGGTGCGCAGCTTGGCGCCGCTGGCCGAGCCGATGAGATCACTGAGCCGCTGCCAGTGATCCGCCACCCCTTGCTGGGCGACCAGCGCCACCTGCAGGCTGCCCGCCTTCTGCGCCGCCGCCTCGGCCTGAGCCAGGGTGCTCTTGCACTGGAACAGCTGCTCGTCGAGCTCGCGGCAGCGGGCCTCGCAGCCCGCCAGTTCCTCGGCGAGGGCCTCGGCCGTGAGGGCAGCCTGCGCCTCATGATGCACCCGATAGTGCGCCAGCTTGGCCTCCTCCTGGGCCTGCGCCCGCTGGCGTTCGGTCAGCCGGGTGCGGGCCTCGGCCAGGGCATCGTCCAGCGCCTGCAGGGCGGTGCGGCGAGCCCTGAGTGCTTCGGGCGTGATGGCCAGCAGGCGACGCAGATCGTACTCGGCTATCCCGAGCGCCGTGACGTGCGCCGCCCAGCGCGCCAGCGCCTCGCGCCGCCCCTGGCGGCTCCTCTCCCGCTCCTGCTCAAGATGAGTCAAACGGGCCTTTAGCTCGCTGTGACGCTCCCTCGCCGTGGCCAGGGCAGCCACCGCCTCCTCGTGCTGGCTGGCGGCCAGCTGCAGCCGCTGCTGCCACTCCTGTTCGACCTGGGCGACGGTGCGTCCTCCCAGGCAGGCCTCCCGGCTGGCCAGCAGCCCCTGGCGCTGCTGCTCGGCCTCCTTGTACTCCTGCTCGAGTCGTTGCAGCTGCGCGCTCTGGCTCTGCACCCGCGCCTCCTGGGCGCTCAAGGCGGGCGTCAGGCTGGCAAGCTCGTTGCCAAGCAGCTCCCACTCACTCTGCCCGCGCAGATAGTCTTCGCAGATCTGCTGCCACTCCTGCCACTGCCGGCTGCCGAGCCACTGGTGCCGGGACTCTGCCCCCATCTGCTCATCGAGGCGAGCCTCCCCCTGTGCCAGGCGCTGGCGCAGGGTCGCCTCCTGTTCGGCCAGCGCCTTGAGCTCGCCCTCCCAGGCTATCTGCTGGCGCTCGGCCTCCTGCCACTGCTGCTCGAACTGCTGCTGACGGGCGGCCAACTCGCTCAGCTGGGCCCGCAGCGCCACCAAGGCCTGCTGCCCCTGCTGGGCCTGCTGCAGTTGCCGTGCGCCGACAGCCAGCGCCTGCTCCAGCGCCTCCCCTTGCGCCACCAGCTGTGCCAGCAGGCCGCTCCACTGTGCCGGCGTCTGGCACAGGAGCAGCCCCTGATCCAGCAGGCTCTCCCCCCCCAGCTGCGACCAGCGCAGGCTCAGCTGCTCGGATCTGGCCTCCAGTTCGGGAAGATGCTGCTGGCGAACGGCCAGCTGGCGCCCCAGTTCGGCCCGCTCCCCCTCCCCTTGAATGTGTTGATGAGAGAGCCGCTCCCACTCCAGATCCAGCTGGCTGACCCGCTCGGCCAGCTGAGTCAGGATGCCGGCCACCTGGGGTTGATGCCGGGTGTAGGGATGCGCCTCGGCGCCGCAGAGCGGGCACGGACTCCCCTCCTGAAGCTCGTGGCGATACTGCGCCAGGCTGGCCACGGCCCGGGCCTGCTCCAGGGCATGGCGCGCCTCGCTCCGCTGAAGTCCAAGGCGCTCGAGCGCCGGGACCAGCGCCTCATGCTGCTCGGTGAGCCGGGCAAGGTGCTGGGCAAGCTGCGTCATCTCCTGCTGCAACCGCGCCTGCTGCTCGCCGTGGTTGCGGCCCGCCTGGGCCAGCTCAAGGAGTTGACCCAGGCGAGCGAGCTGCTCCGTCCTGGTCTGGCGCTGCTCCTGCGCCCTGGCGACCTCGGTGTCCCACTCCTGGGCTTGCAGCTCGTCATGCCGCTGTTGCAGGCGGACGCGGGCCTGTTGCAAGGCGTCGCGCTCCTGCCGCCCCTGGGCCAGCTGGCTGGTGAGATCCCGCAGGGCCTGGCCCTTGTGCTCGCGGCTTTGCAGCACCCGTTGCAACAGCTCCCTGTCTGCCGCCCAGTCCTGCATGGCCGCCAGCAAGGGCTGCCACTGACGCGCCAGCGGGGCCAGAGCCTTGTGCTGCTCGAGCCAGAGTGCCCACTGCTGGCGGCGCGCCGTCAGTGCCGCCACCTTGTCTGCCTGCTGCCGCCATGCCTGTTGCAGCGTCAGTTGCGCCGTGCGGGCCTGCGCCCCTTGCTGCTGGATCTCCTGCCGCTGCTGGCTCTTCTCCTCGAGCCGGGTATCGAGTTCCTGGGCCCGTTTGAGTTCGGGTTGCAGGGCCCCCCACTCGCGCTCGGCGGCTATCTTGTCCGCCAGCCGCTGCTGCTCGGTCAGCTCGGCCCGCTGCCGGGCCTGCTCCCCCTGCTCGAGCTCGGGGCCCAGCTGGCCTATCAGCTGATCTTGCTGCTGCAGCGCCAGGGTGAGGCGGGCCAGCTCATCGTGGTCGGCGCGGGCCACCTGGGCCTGCTCGGCGCGGGCGAACGCCTCCCGCTCGGGGGCGGCTTCGTCATGGGCGGCCTCGGCGGCGGCCAGCGCCGCCTCCCCCTCCCGGCAGGCCTGCTGCTGGGCGGCAATCCGTTCGTTGAGATCCCGCAGTGCCTGCAACAGCTGACGCTGCTGCTGCTCCTGCTTGAGGCGGGTGGCGAGGCTTATCTGCTGGGCCGCCCACTGCTCACGGGTCGCCTCGTCCATCAGCGCCACATCGCCGAGGCGCTGCTGGAGGGCAGAGAGTGCCTGCTGCTCCGCTCGGACGCGCTCATGGGTCTGGATGGAGATGGCGGAGTAGAGCTCGGTGCCGGTCATGCGCTCCAGCAGGGCGGACCGCTCGTCGGCGCTCGACTTGAGGAAGGCGGCAAACTCCCCTTGGGGCAGGATGACGGCGCGGCGAAACTGCTCCCAGGAGAGCCCCACCAGCTCGTCGATGCGCTCTTGCAGCTCCCGCTTGCTGCCACTGAACACCTGGCCGGACTCAACGTCGGTCAGGCTGCGCTCCTGGGGCTGAAAGCGCCCCTCGGCGCGATTGCGGGCGCGGCGCACCGCCCAGCGGGCCAGATAGACGCGGCCATCGCAGCCGCGAAACTGCACCTCGGCACAGCCGCTGGCGTGGCCGCGACTGAGGATGTTTCTAACATCATTTGCTGTTAATTTTTCTTTTTCGTCTTCATCCGCTCGACCAATTTTTTCGACATTCTGACGCATTCCTATCAAACGCGGCATCCTGTCATAGAGCGCCAGACAGATGGCGTCGAGCAGGGTGCTCTTGCCGGCGCCGGTATTGCCGGTGATGGCAAACAGGCCGGCCGCCCCCAGCGCCCCCTTGGCAAAATCGATAGCAAAGGGGCCGGTCAGGCTGGCCAGATTCTCCCCTGACAGCGACAAGATTTTCATGAGTTGGCCTCCTTCACCTGCTCCAGGATCTCTTCAAACGAGGCCAGCAACGCGGCCTCCGGCTCCCCCTCGAACTGGCGCTGATAGCAGAGCCGGAACACCTCGGTGGGGGGAAGTTCATCCAGCCTGCGCCGCGCGCGGCCATCGGCCAGCCCCTGGCCCGAGCCCTGATAGCTGGTGGTGATGCGGGCCAGGCGCACCGGTTTGCCCGCCATGGCCGCCAGGATGCGCTCGCGGATGCGCGCCTCGGGTTTGGGCAAGCGCAGCCGCACCTCGAGGAAGGGCTGGGCCTCCTGGGGGCGGTCTGGCAGTTCGAGCGACTCGATGGTGGCCAGCGCCTCGTCGAGGCCGCTCTGGGGCAGGCGGATCATCTCCACCGCGCGGGGCACCAGGATCCGCTCAAGCCTGGCCTGCTTGCCCCCCTCAAACGTCACCTCCAGCACCTGATGGTTGTAGTTCGCCTCGGCCAGGGACAGGGGCAGCGGCGAGCCGCTGTAGTGCACCCCCTCGGTCGGGCTCTGGGCCAGGTGCAGGTGGCCCAGCGCCGTGTAGTCGGCGGCGGCAAACAGCTCGTCAGGCAGGGCATGCTGGTTGCCGCCGAGCACCCGTCGCTCGGAGAGCTCGGAGAGCTGGCCCGCAGCCAGGTAGGCGTGACCCATGGCGATCAGGGCCTGGCCGGGCTCGCAGCGCGCACGTCCCTCGGCCAGCACCGCCTCATACACCTGGCGCACCCCTTCGATCAGCCGATCCTGTCCCTCCTCGAGCCCTTCCGGGCGCAGGTCGCTGCTGCGCAAAAACGGCACGGCGGCGCACCAGGCAGCCACCTCGCCATCCTTGCCCCGCAGCGGCACCAGCAGACGGTCGGTCTCGAGGCGCCCCTCGTCATCGCGGCTGATGCTGCCCACCAGATGCAGGTCGAAGGCGCGCAGCAGCTCGTGGGGGGCATCCAGCTTGGAGGGGGAGTCGTGGTTGCCGCCGATGAGCACCATGTCCAGGGCGGGATGCTCGGCGCGCAGCCGCGCCAGAAAACGGTAGAGCTGCTGCCAGGCGCTGGCGGGGGGATTGGCGGTATCGAACAGATCCCCTGCTACCAGCAGGGCGTCTATCTGGCGCGCCTTGATGATGTCGGTCAACCAGTCGAGGAAGGCATCGTGTTCGAAGCGGCGATCGTGGCCATGAAGTTGGTGGCCCAGATGCCAGTCGGCGGTATGGAGGATTTTCATTGGATCGGGACTCGGTCGCGGGGTGCCATGGGCGAATGTCGTCAACATGGTGCCTGAGCCCGCGCCTTTCAAGCAAGGGCGGGAGGGATTCAGGCGCCGAACCAGTGCATCCGGTACTGGCCGTGGCCGGTCAGGGGATCCTGCGTCTCGCCATCTATGATGAAGCCGTGCTGACGATAGAAGCGTACCGCAGGTTCATTCTCGGTGAAGACCCTGGCATGGAGGCTGCGGGCCTCCCCTTTGGCCGCCTGGAGCAGGGCATGGCCTACCCCCTGGCCCTGACGCTCGGGACGCACGAACAGGGCGGCCAGGTAGTCGTCGACCAGGGCGATGAAGCCTTGCAGCTCGCCACCCTCCTCATGGACCCAGATCCTGGCCTGCTCGAGGTAACGGGTGCGCAGCTCCTCCTGAGCCTTCCACCAGACCGAGGCATCGACGAAATCATGGGACTGCAATGACGCCAACAACCAGATCTCGACGATGCCATCCATATCCTCTGCCCGACTCGCTCTGAGCATACTTTCATCCTTATCCCTGACTCGCCTGCTGGCAGTCTAGGAGACTTTTTCCCCGCTTCTGCGTCGATCCCTCATGGCCTGTGAGCCGCATCCGATTTTTTTCCCGGGAGTGATTGGTCGATCACAAAGCGCCGCTTTGCAGTACAATGCCCGCCGGACAATTTTTACGACCGAGGACGCCATGTGGTTTAAGAACCTGCAGATTTATCGCTTTACCCGCCCCTTCGACCTGACCGTCGACCAGCTGGAGCCCCAGCTCGAGGCCTGCGCCTTCACCCCGTGCGGCAGTCAGGACATCTCCCGGTTCGGGTGGGTCAAGCCGCTGGGCAAATTCGGTTCGACCCTGACCCACAGCGCGGCGGGTCACATCCTCATCTGCGCCCGCAAGGAAGAGAAGATGCTGCCGGGCACAGTGGTCAAGGAGATGCTGGCGGAGAAGGTGGAAGCGATCGAATTCGAGCAGGGCCGCGCCCTCAAGAAGAAGGAGAAGGAGGCGCTGAAGGAGGAGATCATGCACACCCTGCTGCCCCGCGCCTTCAGCCGCACCAGCCAGACCTTCGCCTGGATCAACCCCGCCGACAACCTGCTGGTGGTGGACGCAGGCTCCGCCAAGAAGGCGGACGATCTGCTGGCCCTGCTGCGCAAGAGCATAGGCTCACTGCCCGTGGTGCCGGTGGCCCTCAAGAACCCGCCCGAGATCACCATGACCGAATGGCTCAACGAGGGCAACCTGCCCGCAGCCTTCACCCTGGAGGACGAGGCCGAGCTGCGCAGCGCCATGGAGCACGGCGGCATCATCCGCTGCAAGCAGCAGGATCTGATGAGCGACGAGATCAAGAATCACCTGGCCAACGACAAGCTGGTGACCAAGCTGGCCCTGAACTGGGGCGAGACCCTGAGCTTCGTGCTGGGGGATGACCTCTCCATCAAGCGCCTCAAGTTCAGCGAAGAGCTGCGCGAGCAGAACGACGACGTCACCAGCGAGGATCCCGCCGCCCGTCTGGACGCCGACTTCGCCCTGGTGACCGCCGAGCTGGCCCAGTTCATCCCGGCGCTGTTTGCCGCCCTGGGTGGGGAAGAGCAGAGCCTCTGAGTCGCCCCCTGCCTGTCAAAAAAACCGCCTCGGCGGTTTTTTTTGATCCCGGGCGACGAGCCTGCACCTCAGAGCGCGCCGCGGGCCTGCAGCAGGCGATGCAACCGCTCGGCCAGGGCGCGGTACCCCTCGCCATTGAGGTGCACCGCATCGGACTTGAGCGCCGGGCTGCGCAGCAGCTCCCCGATGCTGTCGTTGTCCAGCACCAGTCCGTACTCTTGTGCCAGCTCCTCGTAGAGGGGGGCGCCATCGGCAAACAGGGACTTGCGGGGCACGGCCACCAGCAACACCTGGGCACCGCTGCCCTGCGCCGCCGCTATCATGGCGGCAAGATTGGCCTTGAGGGCCGCCTCCCCCGTGCCGCGCAAGATATCGTTGCCCCCTTCCAGCAAGATGACCAGGGCGGGTCTGTGCTGGGCCAGCAGCCCGGGCAGGCGGGCCCTGCCCGCCTGGCTCAGCTCCCCCGATACCCCGCCATTGATGACGGGGTGGCCGCTCAGGCTCGCCAGTACCCTGGGGTAGCTCTGGGCCGGAGGGGCGCCGCGCCCCTCGGTCAGGCTGTCACCGAAGGCCAGTATGGTCTCCCCCGCCGCCAGGGGTCTGAACCCTGGTTCGCCACAGGCGACCAGCAGCAGGCAGAGTGCCCCTATCACGCCACTTCTCATCCTCTTCCTCCCCCCACGGGCCATGCCGTCATTGATAGTTTTGTAAGCATTTGAGTATAAAGGCAATCTTTCAATCAGGTTTCAACTGTGCCACATTCGTTATCCCCGTAGAGAAAACAGACAAGGAGAGTGTCATGTCCCTCAAACCCCTCAGCCTGCTGGTTGCCTTCGGCCTGCTCGCCGGCTGCGCCCCTCGGGATGCCTTCCATTATGCCCCGCCGCCCCAGACCCTGATCGCCCCCGAGGCCGCCAGTGGCTGGACCGACAAGCAGGGCTGGCAAGGCAGTGCCTTCATGGTGGCCGCCGCCAACCCGCTGGCGGTGGATGCCGGCTATCAGGTGATCAAGGCGGGCGGCTCCGCGGTGGATGCCGCCATCGCGGTGCAGCTGGTGCTGACCCTGGTGGAGCCGCAATCTTCCGGCATCGGCGGTGGCTCCCTCATGCTGGTATGGGATGGCAAACGGGTGGCGGCCGTGGATGGCCGGGAGACGGCGCCCGCCGCCGCGACAGATCAGCTGTTCATGCGAGATGGCAAGCCGATGGCCTTCTACGACGGTGTGGTGGGCGGGCGCTCCGTGGGGGTCCCCGGCACGGTGCGCGCCCTGGCCCTGGCTCATCAGCGCTATGGCAAGCTGCCCTGGGCCAGTCTGTTCGCACCCGCCATCACTCTGGCGGAGCAAGGGTTCGTGATAAGCCCCCGCCTCGCCACCCTGCTGGCCAAGGAGCCCTATCTCGCCAAGGACCCGGACGCCCGCGCCTACTTCTACCAGGCGGATGGCACCCCCAAGGCGGCGGGCACCCTACTCACCAACCCGGCCCTGGCCAGGGTGCTGCGTACCCTGGCAAGCGAGGGGGCCGACGCCTTCTACCGCGGCCCCCTGGCCGAGGCCATGGTCACCAAGGTGCGCGCCCACCCGGTCAATCCCGGGGTGCTGGCGGCGACGGATCTGGCCGGTTACAGCGCCAAGTTGCGCGATGGCCTCTGCTTTGACTATCGCCAGAGCGAGGTGTGCGGCTTCCCGACCCCCTCCTCCGGCACCCTGGCCCTCGGCCAGATCTTCGGCATGCTGGAGAGCCGCGACATGGCGGCCCTCAAACCCGTGCGGGGCGCCGATGGCAGGCTCAGCGCCAGTCCGGAGGCCATCCACCTCTACAGCGAGGCGGCACGGCTCGCCTTCGCCGATCGCAACCAGTATGTGGCGGACATGGACTTCGTCAGCGTGCCGGTGGCCGGCATGCTGGATAAAGGCTACCTGGCGCAGCGGGCACGCCTCATCGGGCAGACCTCCATGGGCACCGCCAAACCTGGCACACCTCCCATGGCCATCGCCCGTGGCAAGGACGCCACCCCCGAGCTGCCCTCCACCAGCCATGTCTCCATCGTCGACCGCCAGGGCATGGCGGTCTCCATGACCAGCTCCATCGAGGATGGCTTCGGTTCACGGCTGATGGTCAACGGCTACCTGCTCAACAACGAGTTGACCGACTTCTCCTTCACCTCGGTGGATGCCGCCGGCTTGCCGGTGGCAAACCGGGTGGAGCCGGGCAAGCGGCCACGCTCCTCCATGTCCCCCCTGCTGGTGTTTGACAAGGCAAGTGGCGAGCTCGAGATGAGCCTGGGATCCCCGGGGGGCTCGGCCATCATCAACTATGTGGGCAAGGCCCTGCTCGGCACCCAGGATTGGGGCCTGAACCTGCAAGAGGCCATCAACCTGCCCAACTTCGGCAGCCGCAACGGCCCCACCGAACTGGAGCAGGGGCGCACCCCTGCCTTCGTGGTCGATGCCTTGAAAGCCAGGGGGCACGAGGTGGTGTTGAACGAACAGACCTCGGGGCTGCAGGGAGTCGAGCGCAATGCCCAGGGCTGGTTTGGCGCCGCCGATCCGCGCCGGGAAGGCATCGCCAAGGGGGAGTGATCCCGGCTCCCCCGCCATGGATCCTCTCATGGCGGGGGAAGCGGTGAAACCGAAGAGGATGATCAGAAACGGGGCAGGCTCACGGTCAGTTGAGCCTGCCCCGTTGCGCTGGCCTGTTGCCACTGCTGGCGCTCTATCCGCTCCAGTCGTGCCGCCTGGGTCTGGGATGTCTGGGCGGGGGCCACGGGCCAGCTGGGCAGCGGCCACCAGGGCAGGGTCAGCAGCAGGGAGAACAGGGTTGCAAGATACCAGGCCATGGGGCGCTCCAGCACTGTGGGTTGTCTCACTCTCGATGGCCTATTCTCCCCCTCACCCATGACGGCGATGTGACAGCGCCCATCCTCCCTCTGCCCATCCAGTGCCGCTAGTGCAGGTCGTGCTTGTCCAGCAGGCGATAGAGGGTCGCCCTGGAAATGGCGAGCTGACGGGCCACCTCTTCCAGCCGATCGGGAAAACGGGCCAGGGTCTGCAGCAGGGCCTGGCGCTCCGCAGCCTCGCGCACCGCCTTGAGCGAGCCGTCAAACAACAGGGATGCCGAGTTGGACAACTCCAGATCCTCAGCCTCGATGCAGGGCCCCGCACACATGACAGCGGCCCGCTGCACCCGATTGCGCAGCTCGCGCACATTGCCGGGCCAGCCATAGGCCTGCATGGCCTGACGTGCCTGGTGGGAAAAGGTCAGGGGTCTGCTGCCCCGCACTTCGGCCAGGATCTCGTTGGCCAGCAGTTGCACATCATCCCGCCTGTCTCGCAGGGCCGGGGTGCGCAGCCGTACCACATTGAGCCGGTAGTAGAGATCCTCGCGAAAACGCCCCTGTGCAACCGCCTGCTCCACGTCGATATTGGTCGCGGCCACCACCCTGACATCCACGCTGCGCGACGTATGGCTGCCAACCATCTCGATGCACTGCTCCTGCAGGAAGCGCAGCAGGGTGACCTGGTCTTCCAGCGGCAACTCGCCAATTTCATCGAGAAACAGGGTGCCGCCATCGGCCGCTTCGATCTTGCCGATCTTGTGGGTCTGGGCCCCGGTAAAGGCACCTTTCACATGACCAAACAATTCTGACTGGATCAGCTGGTGCGGCATGGCCCCACAGTTGACGGCCACGAAGGGCGCTTCCTCCCCGAAGGTGCCGTAGTGCAGCTCCCGGGCCACCAACTCCTTGCCGGTACCGCTGGGCCCCGTCACCAGCACGGGGAGACGACAATGCTGCAGTCGCATCATCTGTGCCCTGAGCTGGACGATGGGCTCGCTTTGTCCCTGAATGAGCCGCATCTTGCCAGACAAGGCACAGCGGTGATCCCCGATCAGGCGCGCCATCCCCAGGGCATGCCCCAGGCTATGGCAGAGACGATCGGCATCGAGAGGGAAGGTATGGAAATCATGGAAGCAGGCGGCAAGCAGGTTGCGCAACGCCTCATTGGCCAGCTGATCTCGCTCGACCAACCCTATCCAAAGCCGATTGGGGTGCAGGGCGATGAGCGCGCGCAGGGCGTCATTTTGAACGGGATCTATCACCACCAGCACCAGAGGGTAATCCCCATGGCGCAGCTTCTCTTCTGCCACCACCAAGGTGCGCGCCTGAGATAAACGCCACTCTCCCCGCGCAAGCAGAGGCGGCAGGTCTGCACATGGATTGATGACCAGCAATGCTTCTTCCGGCATGTTGAGCTCTCCTGTCGTCCGTGCCGATTACGCCGCAGACCAACGACTCCTTGTCATCGGCAAGCGACAGAGAATGAAACAAAATCGATATCAAACGGCACCGTATTCATGAGCTAATGACGGGATAACTATAACCCATCCCAGATATAGACTAATGACACAACACCAATGAGACGCCAGATCTAATCCTGAGAAAATATAAATACATTAATAAACATGGCGTTATAAAAACAAAAATAATCACCATCTCACCCATGAGACTAAATAACAGAAAAGTCACTTTCATTTTTCATAAAAAACAATAAGTTAATGATTGGCACAGCCCTTGCTCTATATCTTTCGCCCCCCTTGGCATGGAGAGAGAGCGTGAAAATACATATTGCATTGGCTGCTTATACTTTGTTGCTATTCACGACACAGCCCCAGGCGGAAAATCAGGTCAATTTAGGCCAGCAGGCCCTGAGTAATATTCGGGGCAGCATGGGGGTAAACATGGTGTCTGGCAGCAACAACCAGCAGGGGAACCTCGCGGCTATCGCCATCTCCGGTCCTGCTGTCATCCAGTTTAGTCAACAAACTCAAGCCATCTCGGCCCTCAATGGCAGCCAGCACGTTGCCATCTTCGACTCTGCATTGACCAACAGCAAAGGCCTCATCGGCATCAACCAAGGCGCTGGTGAAGCCAACCAGCAGGTCAATGCCTTCGCGCTGTCTCTGGGCGACGACACCGGCATAGGCACGGTCACCGATATCAACCTCAGTACCAGTGTTGCCAAGTTGCCCGGCGGCAAGGTACCGGCGAACACGACAACCAGCATCTATCTGGATGACAGCGCCCTCGCAGGGAGCAAAGGCGTCATTCAGGTGAACCAGGTCACGGGACAGGGAAATCAGGCAGTCAACATGGTTTCCCTGCCCCTGGCAGGCGCAGTAACGGCATCGCCTTGATGCCGCAGGGATAGGAGGCCCACCCTGACACTCCAGGGATAAAAGGAGTCGAAGGTAAAGCCTCTATGGCAAGCTCAATGGAGAGACTCATTATGCGTGGACTTATTTACAGCTCATTAGCCGCCGCGGTCGTCATGGCCATGTCAGGCACAGCACTCGCCTATGACAGAGGCGACAGAGATGAAACCGGTGCCACCCTGACCAAGAAGGTCAAGGTCGAGGTGGATGTGGAATATGACGGCCGGGTCAACGTGGGCGGTTATATCAATGTCAACAAACTGGGGATGGCCGTGGTGGACAACCAGCAATCCAGCTCCATGATTGGCACCTCCAACTTCCGGACCGATAACACCAGCCGGATCGACGGATCCTTTGATGGGGTCTCCGGTAACGTCGGCGCCAACGTGGCGGCGGGTGATTCCAACGTACAAGGCAACAGCGCCTCGATCGCAGCCTATGACGAGGTGGATGCCGAGTTCATGATGGGTCGTGGTTTCCCGGGTCAGAACGGGGCTGCCGGTGGCTCATCGGATGCGGAAATCTTCTCCGATCAGAGCGCCAGCCACAACTGGACCACCAACAAGGGTCATCAGAACAAGGCCGGTATCGGTGATGCTTCCTTCCAAAATGCGGCAGGCAACATTGGCGCCAACGTGGCATCCGGTTCGGGTAACGTTCAGGCCAACAACATGGCGGCCTCCGTCTCGACCGGCAACATGGCGGTCGCGACCGTCGCCAACAGCCAGAGTGTTTCCAAAAACCTCACCACCAACGAGAGCCTGAGCTCGACCAAAACCGTGGGTTACAACAAAGTAGCCATGGGCTTCGTGGCGGGTGGTACCTACAGCGGAACCAGCGAGCAGTCCAATAACGTCTATCCGGAAATCTGGACTGGCGGCGACCATCCCGATGGCAATCAGCTCTGGGGTCATATCGACTATGACAACCAGGATAACGATGGCAGCCATGACTCCAAGTTCAAATTCAAGGAGGCTGGTAACGTGGCGCTCGCAGGTGCAGCTGTTGGCTACATCCCCGTGGTCAATACCTACACCAGTCGTGAAACCTTCAACCACGCCAAAATCAATGGCGGAGCCTTCAACGGCGCCGTGGGCAACATTGGGGTGAACGTGGCCTCTGGCACCAACAACCTGCAAGCGAACAACCTGTCGCTGGCCGCAGGCTTTGCCAAGTAGTCTGTCTATACAGGGGGCTTAGGCCCCCTCTTTTATCTGCTCAAGGAGGAGAAGATGCGCTGGCTACTGCTATTGCTGTTCTGCCATGGAGCCTGGGCTGCCAACCTGCCCATCGGCGATCATCTGCCGGCACTTGGCGGTCTTAACAAGCCAGTTCAGAGCATCATGGAGCGGCGCTTTGCCAATATTGAGCGCCAATATACCGATTTCAGCTGTGGGGCCGCCGCCGTGGCGACCATACTGCGCTACTCCTATGGCCAGGTGACCAATGAGCGCTGGGTCATGGATGGCATGATGGCCATGGCCGATCCGGCCTTGGTACAACGTTACGGTTTTTCCATGCTCGACATGAAGCAGTATCTGCAAATGCTGGGCATGCGGGTCAGAGGCTATCGACTTGACGATGAGAGACTGCGCCAAGTGAGAGTCCCTACCATAGTCCTCCTCAATATTCGTGGCTATCAGCACTTCGCCGTGCTGCGTGCCATCGATAAACAAGATCGCGTCTATCTGGCCGATCCAGCCCTTGGTAATCGCATCATCTCGTTCAACGAATTCAAAGAGAGTTGGAACGGGATCTTGCTGGCAGTGATCGGCTCCGGATACCGTCCGGATGCCCCACTGGCCAACCCGGCTCCCCCGCTCTCGGTGCGAGGGAAAGATGGCCTGTTCGCGCCAATCAATGAAACCTCCTTGTTGGAGTTTGGTTTCCAACACAAGGAGCTTATGTGAGGCCGATATGAACAACCTACATTCTGTTTGGCTCGCCAGCCTGTTGACGGGCTTGTCTGGTCCGGCTCTGGCTCTACCGGATCCCCTGGCTCACCTCTCGGAGAGCTTTGCTCCCCAACTGGAGGACAGCGACCTTGCCAACCTGCGTGGCCGCTATGTCAACTCACAAGGGATCCGCTATTTCGGCATCGAGTTCATCTCGACCCTGACCACGGCCCAGGCACAACAGACCGCAGCCATGAACCTGACCCTGAGCGTGATTCAAAACAGCCCCAAGCTGGACATCCGCATCAAGAATGATCCCGGCTCCACGTTCAAGAGCCAGACTCAGGATCAAGCCCCCGCCGCCAGCAACATCAATGGTTCTGGTCTGGTGCAGGTGCTTCAACTTCAAGGCAGTGGCAACAGCGCAGTCAACCAGACCGGCATAGCTATGAGCGCACAACCCAGTGTGGGTCAGAGCGTGGCTGCTGGCCATTATGAGAGCCAAGGGGCTCTCGGCACCGCCAGTTATCGGATTTCAGGCAATTATGCCGGACTGCAACTAAACTCGGCCGATGGACACGTCCTACTGGAACAGAGTCTGCGAGGAGACAACTTCAGCCGGGGATTGTTGCAACTCAACCGAGTAAGAGGAGATGGCTTGCGAGCACTTAACCAGACCCGCATCTGGCTCTCCCGCTAACGTTTCTTGCTGACTTGACATCATTGGACGGCGCTAACACAAAGACAAAAATCAACAAGGATGGATCCAATGAAGAAACACGCCATTGTGTTATTGACACTGGCTCCGCTCAGCTGCTTGGCGGCCAGTGCGGAAGAACAAGCGCTGCAACAACAACTCGATCTGCTGCGACAACAACTTATCCAACAAAACCAGGCTCTCCATCAGATACAGGCTCGCCTGGAGGCCGTCAAAGCCAGCTCAAATGGCGCGGCAGCCACCACAGGGGCCGTCGCGGGTGCGGCTGGGGCGACAGCCGCCCAGGCGGATGCGACACGCCGCACCCCGGAGGCCGGGCGCAGCACGGAAGACTTGATGATCGAGCAGCATAATGTGTTCGATCGGGCTTGGGTACTCGACTTCGGCCTCTCCTATCAGCATTACAATCGCAAGGATCTCGCCCTGCGTGGTTTCCTTGCCCTCGATGCCATCTTCCTCGGCGAGATCAATCTTGATCGGGTTCGTTCGGATCAATGGGTTGCCGACCTGGTCACCCGCTACACCCTCAATGATCGCTGGCAGATGGAGCTGGCAGTTCCCTACATGCTGCGCAGTACCAACTACCAGAGCACGGGCAAGGAGAACTCCAGCCGTGACTTCGAGGAGCAGAGCGTCACCGATGGCGGCCTGGGAGACTTGAGTCTGGCCATCTACTACCGGGTGCTGGCAGAAAATGAGAGCTGGCCCGACCTGGTCTGGAACCTGCGCGTGAAGGCCCCGACCGGCCGAGACCCTTACGGCATAGGCGTCGATACCTCAGAATCGGGCAATCTCATCACCCCCAAGGAACTGGCCACCGGCAACGGCCTGTGGCAACTCTCGACCGGCTTCTCTCTGGTCAAGACCCTGGACCCCGCCATCCTGTTTGCCAATCTGAACTATGGGCATAGCCTCAAAAGAGACTTCAACGACATCTCCTTCCAACCGGGCAATCAGCCGGGCAGCATACAGCTTGGTGACTGGTACGAATATGGATTGGGGGTTGCGTTCGCCCTCAACGAACGCTTCAGCCTGTCGTTCAACATCAACCAGCGCATCACGCTGGAATCTGAGCAGGGCGCCGAGGGCTTCCCCATGGAGAAGGTGACGGGCTCCGATGCCAATGCTGCCAGCTTCGGCATGGGGGCGACCTGGGCCATGACAGACAAGCTCTCCATGGCGGTCAACTGGTCGGCAGGGCTCACCACGGATGCACCTGACTACAGCATAGGGATCCGCTTCCCCTATCGCTTCTGAGCGATAAGCACAGAGGCTGCACAGTGGGGATATTTCCCCACTGTTTGCAGACCGGTTCAGCTTGTCATTTTACAACATAGCCCTGTCCTCACCTCCCGGCCCCAGCTCGACAAAGCATGACTCCAACGCATCCAAGCCAATTATTTTAGGCCTTAAAAAGTAGCCCTCGCGCAAACGTTATCCCCAAAAAGAAAACGTTATCTGGCCAAAACGTTGTTTCTGGATCATAAAAAGTATTCAAAAACTGGTGTATATTGCTCGGCGGAAACTCCTTAACCATGAAGACTGACATGAAAAAGACCAAAATCGTCTGCACCATAGGTCCCAAGACCGAATCCAAAGAAATGCTGGCCAAGATGCTGGATGCCGGCATGAACGTCATGCGCCTGAACTTCTCTCACGGTGATTACGCCGAGCACGGTGGTCGTATCAACAACCTGCGTGAAGTCATGGCCGAGACTGGCAAGCAAGCCGCTATCCTGCTCGACACCAAGGGTCCGGAAATCCGTACCATGAAGCTGGAAGGTGGCAACGATGTCTCTCTGGTCGCTGGCCAGACATTCACCTTCACCATTGATCAGACCGTGATTGGCAATCAGGACAAGGTCGCCGTGACCTACGCCGGCTTCGCGAGCGACCTGCGCGTCGGCAACCGCATCCTGGTTGACGATGGCCTGATCGGCATGGACGTTATCGAGATCACCGAACGTGAAGTCATCTGCAAGGTGCTCAACAACGGCGACCTGGGTGAGAACAAGGGCGTCAACCTGCCGGGCGTCTCCATCAAGCTGCCGGCCCTGGCCGAGAAAGACAAGCGCGACCTCATCTTCGGCTGTGAGCAAGGTGTTGATTTCGTTGCTGCTTCCTTCATCCGCAAGCAGGAAGACGTGCTGGAAATCCGTGAGCATCTGAAGGCCCACGGTGGCGAGAGCATCCAGATCATCTCCAAGATCGAAAACCAGGAAGGCCTGGACAACTTCGACGAGATCCTGGCCGTGTCCGACGGCATCATGGTTGCCCGTGGCGACATGGGTGTGGAGATCCCGGTGGAAGAGGTGATCTTCGCCCAGAAGATGATCATCGAGAAGTGCAACAAGGCACGCAAGGTGGTGATCACCGCGACCCAGATGCTGGATTCCATGATCAAGAACCCGCGTCCGACCCGCGCCGAAGCAGGCGACGTGGCCAACGCCATCCTGGACGGTACCGATGCCGTCATGCTGTCCGGTGAGTCCGCCAAGGGCAAGTACCCGCTGGAAGCAGTGACCATCATGGCCACCATCTGCGAGCGTACCGATGGTGTCATGCCCTCCAACCTGTCTGCTGCCAACGACAGCAACAAGTTGCGCATCACCGAAGCCGTGTGCAAAGGCGCGGTGGAAACCTCCCAGAAGCTGGATGCCCCGCTGATCGTGGTGGCGACCGAAGGCGGCAAATCCGCCAAGGCCATTCGCAAGTACTTCCCGAAAGCCTGGATCCTGGCCATCACCACCAACAAGAAGACCGCAGCCCAGTTGGTACTGACCAAGGGTGTGGCGACTCATGTGGTTGACAACATCGCCTCCACCGACGATTTCTATCGCATCGGCAAGGAAGCGGCGCTGGAAAGCGGCATGGGCCTCAAGGGTGACGTGGTCGTCATGGTCTCCGGTGCCCTGGTACCGAGCGGTACCACCAACACCGCCTCCGTCCACGTGCTGTAAGCGACAGGACAGATGAAAACGGCGCCTTCGGGCGCCGTTTTTTTTATTGCCCCCTCTGCTTCACGAGCGAGGTGAGTGCTAGAATCTCGCGCAATTATCAGTGCGGGTCTGACCCGCTCTCAAGGTCATCAGCGGAACCTCTATGTCCTCATTCACGTTCAAACGAGTCGCCACCCTGCTGTCTCTGCTCGTCATGCTGGCGGCAGGCCAGGTCCTGGCCCAGGATCTGCCCCGCCAAGACGGCGTCCAGCGTCAACTCGATGCCCTGTCAAAGTCCGATAACCTGACCGCGGCCCAGCAGGCGGACAAGGCCTTCTTGAGCGAGACCCTCGCCCTGCTCGACAGCATCGACAAGGAAAACACCAAGGCCAAGGTCCAGAGTCAGCGACTCAAGACCCTGCCCGCCGATCTCAAGGAGATATCGACTCGCCTCGACGCACTGACCCAGGGCAAGAGCGCCGAACAGATAGCAACCGAATATGCCGCCATGAGCCTGGACGAGCTGGAGAGCCGTCAGCCCGAGGTGATGGCCAACATGCAGAATGCTCAGGAGTCACTGGGAGCCATCGCCAGCCAGATCACCAATCTGCAGACCCTGCCGGAGCGGGCGCAAAGCACCATGAGCAAGGCGTATCAGCGCAGCCAGGAGCTGCGCAACCGCCTCAATGCCGGCGACGGGGTGAGCAGCGCCGAGCGCAGCAAGCTGACGGCCGAGCAGGCCCTGCTCGACCTGCAACTCGCCTACCTGCAAAAGGAGCTGGACAACCGCACCAGCATGCAGGATCTCGCCATCAAGCAGCGGGACTATCACAATGCCCACCTCGCCCTGGAAGAGCAGAAGCTGCAGTTGCTGCAAAAGGAGATCAGTGCCAAGCGACTCGGCAATACCGAGAAGACCGCCGAGCAGACGGGGGAGCTGGTCGCCAATCAGGACAACCCCCTGGTCCAGCGGGAGCAGGAGCTCAACCACCAGCTCAGCCAGCAGCTGGTCTCGGCCACCAGCAACCTCAACTCCCTGATGCAGAAGAATCTGCAGGCCAAAAGCTGGCTGGAGCGCGGCACCCAGACCGAACGCAACCTCAACGAACAGGTGCAGATGCTCAAGGGCAACCTGCTGCTGTCACGGATCCTCTATCAGCTCTACCAGCAGCTGGAGACGGCCCCCACCAGCGCGGTCAAGAACCTGGAGGAGCAGATAGCCGACCTCCATCTGGCCCAGTTCGAACTGAGCCAGCAGCGGGATCAGCTGTTCCAGAAGAACCAGTTCCTCGACAAGCTGATCGACAGCAGCGGCCTCGCCGTCAGCGAGGAGGACAGGGACAACCTCTCCCATCTGCTCGATACCCGGATCTCCCTGCTCGATCAGCTCAATCGCCAGCTCGACGCCCAGCTCACCAATGCCATCAGCCTGCAGCTGACCCAGCAGCAGCTGGCCCGCATCTATGCCTCCATCGAGCTGACCCTGCAACAGCACATCTTCTGGGTCAGCAGCAACAAGGCCATCGACGGCAAGTGGTTCCTCTCCTGGCCGAGCCAGGTCGCCAAGCAGATAGGGGACTGGACCCTGACTCCCAAGGCCTGGCTCAAGGTGCTGCTCGCCATCAGCCTGCTCGCCTTGCCCCTGATCATCTTGGGGCTGCTGCTGCTGTGGAAGCGCCAAGCCATCAAGCAGCGCCTGCAACGCATCAACAAGGAGCTGGGGCGTTTTCGTCAAGACAGCCAGTGGCACACCCCCAAGGCACTGTTGATGACGACCCTGCTCTCCCTGCCGGGGGCGCTCTTCATCTGCGCCGCCGGCTTGCTGCTCGCCTACAACGGCCTGCTCAGCGTCAACCTGACCATGCAGATCACCCTCAACCTGGCCCTGGGTTACCTGGTGTTCAGCGTCTACCTCGCCGTCATGCGGCCGGGGGGCATGGGCGAGCTCCATTTCCGTCTGCCCAGGGAGGAGCTGATCAGCAAGCACAAGCATCTGCGCTCGCTCTGGTTCACCCTGATGCCCCTCATCATGCTCTCCACCAAGGCGGTGATCGAGCCCTCCACCCTGGGCAACGATGTGCTCGGCCAGACCATGACCCTGATCCTGCTGGGACTCACCGCCTGGCTGCTCTACCCCTTGCTGCGCGCCAGGCTCAAGAGCGGCCTGGGCATGATGTCCTCCCTGTTCACCCTGCTGCTAGTGCTGACCCCCATCGCCCTCATCGGTCTGGTGCTGTTTGGCTACTACTACACGGCGCTCAAGCTCACCGGCCGGCTCATCGAGTCCTTCTATCTGCTGCTGCTGTGGAGCCTGGTCTATCGCAGCGCCCTGCGCGGCCTGGAGCTGGCGGCCCGTCGCCTCGCCTGGCGCCGTGCCGTGGCGCGCCGTGAGCACAAGGCCCAGGAGGATGCGGAAGGGAGCGAATCCATCGAAGAGCAGCCCATGGCGCTGGAAGAGGTGAGCCAGCAATCCCTGCGGCTGACCCGCATCGTGCTGCTCGCCATCTTCGGCGTCGCCTTCTACTGGCTCTGGTCCGATCTGATTGCGGTGTTCACCTACCTCGACAGCGTGGTGCTCTGGCACAAGAGCGAGGGGACAGGTGCCAACGCCGTGCTCTACCCCATCAGCCTGAGCGATGTCATCACGGGTCTGCTGATCCTCGGTGGCGCCTTGTCGCTGGCCCGCAACCTGCCCGGTCTGCTGGAGGTGCTGGTGCTCTCCAAGATGCGCCTCGCCCAGGGCTCGGCCTACGCCATCACCACCATGCTCAACTACACCCTGATAGGGGTGGGTACCCTCACCACCCTGGCCATGCTGGGGGTCCAGTGGGAGAAGCTGCAATGGCTGGCTGCCGGCCTCTCGGTCGGCATCGGTTTTGGCATGCAGCAGATCGTCTCCAACTTCATCTCCGGCATCATCATACTGTTCGAGCGGCCGGTACGGATCGGGGATACGGTCACCATTGGCACCATCTCGGGGACGGTCAACAAGATCCGGATCCGCTCCACCACCCTCACCGACTTCGACCGCAAGGAGGTGATCATCCCGAACCAGCAACTGATGACGGAGCGGCTGATCAACTGGTCCCTGTCCGATACCGTCACCCGGGTCATCGCTCGGGTCGGGGTGGCCTATGGCTCGGATCTCGATCTGACCCGCAAGCTGCTGATGCAGGCCGCCCAGTCCAACAGCCGGGTACTCAAGGAGCCCGAGCCCCTGGTCTACTTCCTCACCTTCGGCGCCAGCACCCTGGACCACGAGCTGCGCTTCTTCGTCAGCGAGCTGGGGGATCGCAACCCCGCCATCGACGAGCTCAACCGCACCATAGACAGGTTGTTCAAGGAGCATGGCATCGAGATCGCCTTCAACCAGATGGATGTCTACATCAAGAACATGCAGGGACAGGAGCAAAAGATAGCGTCCCACCCTTCCCTCCCTGCGCCCGAGGAGGGCAAGCCGGCCTGATCGCCCCTGCCCACCCCCTGAGGGGCGACCCCCTTGCTACCAGACAGGCCCGCTTCAGGGCCTGTCGCTTTTGCCCGCTGCCGGCGCCAGTTGCGAACGGGAAGCCGCAAACGGCGATCACAAGAAAACAGGCCCGCGAAGGGGCCTGTCTGGTCTGTCTCTGTGTGCGGCCTCCTCAGCTGCAGGGGCCGATCAGCTTCCAGGGATCCCCGGTGCTCGGCACGTTGCCGCTGCTCCACCACTTGGCCTCATAGAGGTTGCCGTTGTAGGTCACCCGATTGCCCGTGGTATAGACGGAGCCGGTGGCCCAGCTCGCCGGGCAAGTGCTGCTGCCAGGTTCGAAGCTGACCGACAGGCTATGAGCCCCATTGAGGCTGCTGAAGGTGTAGCTGCCAGTCACGGCCTGCGCCACCCCATCGACGATGAGGGACTTCACCTTGTAACCGCTATCGGGCAGCAGGGTAACGGTGAAGTGGGTGCCGCCTTTCCCTTGCAGGATGCCGTTCGCCGGTGCCGGTGAGATGGTACCACCCGTTCCTATGTCCACGCTGATGTCGAAGAAGACGGGAATGTCGATGGCGGCCTCGCTGTAATTGCCGCTGAAACCGGCAAAGTTGGCCGCCGTGATGCTGTTCAGCGCCGTGTTCTTCAACACTATCTTCTTGGCATCGCCCTTGGCGTAGGGCTCCACCAGGGTGATGACCACATCGCTCCCCTCCTGGGTCAGCTTGTGCCGGAGAAGGGCACCGGCTGATTGCTCGGGGTGGTGATGACCGTCTTGGCCGGATCGAAGCGATTGACCACCAGGGTCATGTTCCAGCCCCAGTTCAGATCAGGGACCTCCCCCCCAGGCGCCGCGCAGGTGCGCCGCCGCCAAGATGCCGGATAGGGTGGCCTGCACCTGGATAGGCTGACCGTTGTCATCGGTATCGGGCCAGCTCTTGGCCAGGGCCTGGGCCCAGGTCATGTTGGCGTCCTTGAGCAGCTTGCTGATCACCTGATAGTTGAAGTGCAGGCATCGCGCATCACCAGCTCCTGCTTCTCGGGCAGGCGCAGATCCGCGAGGCTGTTGACGCCATGCTTGCCGACTAAGGTGCCCTGCCAGCGGTTCACGTCCGTCACATAGACCTTGTTGCCACCCGAGCCCTCGATCTCGGCCAGGGCCTCGGTCTTGCAACCGGCCCAGGTGGAATCGGGCACGAACATGTAGAAGCCGTCGTACTCCTTGCCATCCACCGTCACCTGTTTCGGGCTGTAGTAGCCGGTATCGATCAGCACCGCCTCCCCCAGCTGATAGCCGATGAAGCCCCAGGCGTTCAGGGAGTTGTACTGCATGGTCCTGAACATGGCCCCATCGGTCGGGGTGGCGGGGTTGTAGAGGCTGCCTATCCCCAGCTTGTCGAAGAAACCGCTGATGGTGGTGGGTTCGAAGAGCAAGGTGCCTGTGGAGCAGTCCCGCACCAGGCGACCCGGCGCCGTCACCTGGGCATAGGTGTAACGGGGTTGCCCTGGTTTTGCAGATAGAAATCGGCCAGCGCCGGGTTGATGTCGGATTCGAAGTCGCGCAGCGCATCCAGGCAGTCCTGGGTGCCGCCCTTCGCCGCCAGGGCGGGGGCAGCCAATGCCAGCAACACGGTTGCCGACACTATTTTCATGGTGGTTTGCAAAGCCTGAATCCTCGTATTAGTCCATTCATCACTGGGCAAACGCCCACACAAGCTCCCAACCACAGACACCCAGGAGAGCACCCGCCATCGGGGACGGCGGGCAAAACCAAACCTTAACTGACCAGGCTCACCGCCCTCCCCTGCTGGGTCGCCAACGTGCCGAGCAACACCTCGGCGGCGGCGCGGGCACTCTCGGGACGGGCCGAGTGGCTGCACAGGTAATAGCGCACATCCGGGTAGCCGAGCAGGTCGTACGGACTGCGCAGGGCCACGACGATCAGTTTCTCCACCTCGCGGCTGAGCCGGCGCACCATGGCCTGGGCCTCCTCCTGGGCAAAATCCTCCCCAGGCAGGGGGTGATGTTCCGTCACCACCAGCAGCCAGCCATCCTCCACATTCTCCAGCCGATCGGCCGTCACGGCGCGCACCAGCCGGGTGCCCCGGCTCAGGGCGGCGAGGAAGTGATCGAAGGCGGGTTCCTTCTGATTGGGGCCTATGCCCCTGGGGTTGGTGAGATTGTGATAGCTGGCCGCCGGGGTGGCGTTGAGCACATACAGGGGCGCCTCCCCCAGCTCGGGCACCTGACGCAGCCAGGTGAGGGCCGCCCCGGCGCAGCCGTTGGCCACCTGCTGGTTGCTGGCCATGTCGATGGGCTGATAGCGCGCCATGGGCACCAGCTTGGCGAGCTTGAAGGCGACGATGCGGGCCAGGGCGGCATCGATCACCGCCTCGTCCAGATCCCCTGCCGCCACTGCGGCCATGATGCCGTGGATCATGGCGAGCTGCTTGTCGAGGTAGGCGTCGCTGTGATCGTAATGCTCCTCGGAGAGCATGATCATGGTGATGCCCGCCTTGAGCGCCTGCACCGCCGCCGTGGCGGGGGAGTAGTGATGGACGATGGCCCCCATGTTCATGCTGTCTGAGATGATGATGCCGTCAAAGCCCATCTCGGCGCGCAGCAGATCCTGCAAGATGACTCGGGAGAGGGTCGCCGGGTGGTCGCCGTCGATCTGGGGGTAGAGGATGTGGCTGGTCATGATGAGATCCACCCCGGCATCGATGGCGGCCTGGAAGGGGCGCAGACCCTGCTCGCGCAGCTCGTCCAGGGACTTGTCGACCCTGGGGATCTCCCTGTGGGTATCGCCATGGGTATCCCCGTGACCCGGGAAGTGCTTGCCGCTGCCACAGATGCCGCCCTGATGCAGGCCACGCACCGCCGCCGCATGGCGGCGGCGCCGGAGACGGGATCGACCACCAGGGTGAGAATGATGTCGGGGGCCATGGCCATCACGGTTTCCACGTCCGTCTTCTGCTTGTTGGCATTGAACTCGGCATCGGTGACCGCCACCACCTTGACGTTCAACTCCGCAAACTTGTCCTTGGCCCCCTTGATGAGGGCACTCGACCAGTCCGAGGTGGTGTGCATCAGGATGGCGGCCGTGTAGTCCTGGGCCCTCACCTTTTCCTGCTGGGCCGGGGTGAGTGTTACCTGGGTATAGGGGGTCGGCTGTTCACCGTTCGGCCCGAGGGTGGTGGTGATATCGGCGCCGTGGGCGGGGGTGCCCAGCAGCAGAGTGGCGATCAGTCCCGCCAGTAAACAGTGTGAGCGCGTTGCCAACATGGTATTCTCCCTATATCCATTGAGTGGTTGATAGGTATTATCTAGGTGTTTTATAGCCTTTAATGAGACATACCTCACTAAAGCTCGGGCTATTTCCGGGATCCCCCTCACAAAATGTTCAATTATTGTTAATTCCCAATCAGAAAAAACCTGGCCGCCTGGGTATTTCATGAGTAAGAAAGGCGCAAAAACCGGGGCGGATCGGGAGGCACGGACGAGATGAGAGAGGCAGGACTGGACAGGACATGAGTAACAAGCTGACCCCCATGGGCGAGCAGGGGCTCTGCCATCGACTGTTGGCGCGCAATGACATCTATTTCATCAGCTTCGATGAGCAGGAGCGGGTGGTGGCATCGAGCTATCCGGTGGATACCCTGACCCTCTGCCGCCTCGACGATCTGGTGTTTCTGGTCGGGCCCGATCATCTGAGGGCCATCCGCCAGCGGATCCTGGCCAACCTGCCGCCCCTGCGTTTCGAGATCCTCAACCTCGCCTTCGAGCTGTTCCCCCACGATGACTTGGACGGCGCCCGCATCTGGTGCCTGCAGATCAAGCCGAGCGAGGGTCAGGATGCCTCCGCCATCGAGCAGGATCACCGCCTCATCAACGAGCTGGGCCACTCCCTGGCCGCACTCGGCGACAACCCGGCGGCGTCCGGTGAGCAGCGTCAGCAACTGATCGCCCGCCACCTGCCCGAGGTCGAGCAAAAACTCGCCCAGATCCAGGACCCGGCCCTCAAGATGTGTCTGGAGCTCATCCGCACCAGCATGGAGAACAGCCTGCAGGAGGAGGGAAACCAGCGCCTGCTGGCGGTGCTGACCCCCTCGGAACTGCAGGTGGCCGAATTTATCCGCAGCGGCATGTCCAGCCAGGAGATCGCCAGCGCCCTCAATGTGGCGCGCAAGACGGTGGAGAATCACCGCAACAGCGTGCGCATCAAGCTGGGATTGGCCAATCGCGGCGTCAACCTGCGCAACTACCTGCTCAGTCTGGAGAAATAGCGCGTGCGGCAACAAAGTCGGGGCTGGCCAGTCGCGGCGTCAACCTGCGCAACTATCTGCTCAGCCTGGAGAAATAGACGGCCTGCTCACCAGCAGGACAGGGCTCGGCGTCAAGGAGAACAGCATGCAACAAGTCGTCTATGTCGCCAATCCGCTTAGCGGGTTGATCCATGTCTTTGCGCTGACCGAGGATGAGCTGGCGCCGTTGCAGCGGGTGCAGACCGGGGGCCAGGTACAGCCCCTGGTCATCAGCCCTGATCGGCGCTGGCTCTATGCCGGGGTGCGGCCCGACTTTCGGGTGCTGAGCTACCCCATCGCCGCCGATGGCCGGCTGGGGGAGCCCTTCTCGGCCCCCCTCGAGGGCAGCGCCTCCCATACCTGCACGGATGGGACTGGTCGCCTCTTCTTTGCCGCCTCCTACGCCTTCGACCATGTCAGCCTGTCCCCCGTGGATGAGGCGGGCCGGGTGCAGGCTCCCCACCAGCGTCTCGACTGCCTGATGGCCGCCCACTCGGTGACCTGGCTGGTGGGGAAAGACGGTGTACAGGAGCTGCTGGTCGCCTGCCTCAAGGAGGACGTCATCCGCCGTTTTACCCTGGACGATGACGCTCGCCTGGCTCCCCACCCCCAGGGCGACATCCACACCGCCCCCGGCGCAGGGCCGCGCCATCTGGCGCTGCACCCGAACAACGGCGATCTCTACTGCCTGAACGAACTCGATGGCACCCTCAACCGCTACCACAGGGAGGCGGACGGGCGGATCAGGGCGCGGCAGAGCCTGGACCTGCTGCCGGCAGGCTATGAGGGGAAACGCTGGGGAGCGGACCTTCATCTCACGCCAGATGGCCGCTTTCTCTATACCAGCGAGCGGACCAGCAGCCTGCTCACCCTGTTCGGGGTCGACGAGGTGGATGGCGCCCTGGCGTCCCTCGGCCACTTCCCGACCGAATCCTGTCCCCGCGGCTTTGTCATCGACCACGGCGGCCGCTGGCTCATCGCCACCGGGCAGCAGTCTCATGAGGTGGCGCTGCACCGTATCGACCCCGATAGCGGCCGGCTCACGCTGCTCGCGCGCCATCCTGTGGGAGAAGGGGCCATGTGGGTCAGGGTGCTGGATCTTGGCAAGGGCGGCCAGGGGCCCCTGGTCGCAGAAGTGGACGCGGCGCCTTGATAAGCGCCGCGCGTGGAGAGGACCCGCTCAGGGGTTATCGGGCCTCGTTGAGCTCATCATCCGGCCAGTATTTATAGCCCTGCATGGTGGCCTGCACCGCCACCCCCTGCTCGGTGAGCTGATACATCTTCACCTTCTGGAAGTCGGCGTTGGCGGCCTCGCTGAGCACGACCTTGCCATCGTCCGCCGACTTGGCGGCCAAATCCGCCTGGGCGCTGGCATCGAAACCGGTCGTGATGAAGCGATCCAGAGCGGCGACATCGTTGAAGATGATCAACGCCTGGAATTTCTTGATCCCCATGCCAATCCCCATCCCCGCCGTGGCCATCTTCATATAGGTGTCACGACCGGTGCGGTTGTCACGGAGCACGCCGTAACCACTGCCCGCGCTGAGCAACAGCAGGTTGTTGTTCACATTGGTAAAAACGGCATAGCCGCGGGATCTCGTCACTTCCTGTCTGATGTTGGGATCCTGCCCATACAAGGTAGAGAGCGTCTGCTGACGCATCTGCAAAATGCTGCTGCGCTGCTCGGCCGGGGTATCCCCCTTGGCGGCGCAACCAACGAGCAGCAGCACGGTTAACATCTGGATCCATTGACGCATTTCATGACTCCTTTCCATCTCGCTTGCGGGATGGCCAGATCCCTCTCCCATGTCTGCATGGGTCGGGGGCAATCCGGCCCCTTGTCAGTGACCATTCACCCTCTATCCCTTGGTCACCTCGCCGAGAAACTCGGTGAAGCGCAGCCAGGATTTGGCATCGGCGTCGGCACGGTAGTTGGCGCCACCCAGCACGCTGAAGGCGTGGGGGGCGCCGCTGTAACTGGTCGCCTCATGGTTGACCCCTGCCGCCTCCAGTTCGCCGATCAGGGTAGCCAGATCGGTGAGGGAGACGGCCTCGTCGGCACTGCCATGCTGGATCAGCAGCCGCCCCTTGGCCTGCTGGTAATTCTGGTCGGGGGGCGTGGTCAGGCCGCCATGGACGCTGACTATCCCCTTGAGACTGGCGCCGCTGCGGGCCAGTTCCAGCACGGCGGCACCACCAAAGCAGTAGCCGATCGCCACCGCATTGTCGAGCCGCCCCCCCTGCCTGCCCGCCTCGGCGAGCCCCTCCTGCAACAGCCTGCGCATCTTGGCCCTGTCCTGATAGAGGGCCCCGGTGAGCCGCCTTCGCTCCTCCACCTCGGTCGGCCTGACTCCGGCGCCGAACAAGTCCACCGCGAACACGCTGTAGCCGAGCGCCACCAGCATCTCGGCCCGCTTCACCTCGTACTCCGTCAACCCGTCCCAGTCGTGAACCACCACCACCAGGGGAGCCTGCTTGTCGGCGGCGGCCAGGTAATAGCCCTCGAAGGGCTGACCATCGACCTGGTAGCGTACCGCACCGGCCTGGGCTGCTGTCCCCCATATGAGCCCAAGCAGGGCCAGGATCCATCTCGTCTTCATCTTCCTCTCCTTGAGTGTGAACGACGCCCCTGAGTGTAGTCGCCAGCATCCCGGCCGTGGCCCGGGGCGCTGGCGGGGGCTGGCATCTGCCGAGGATAGCCAGGGGAGCAACAGCAGTAGGCCACCCTGGGGTGGCCTACTGTCATCGCCGTAGTTGACGAATCGTCTCTTAGTCCTTGGCCGACGCCATGACACCCTTTTCGAAGTGCTGGGGCAAGATGAAGCTGAGCAGGAAAGAGAGAGGCCACCCTGGGGTGGCCTCCTGTCATCGCCGTAGTTGACGAATCGTCTCTTAGTCCTTGGCCGACGCCATGACCCCTTCTTCGGAGTGCTGGGGCAAGATGAAGCTGAGCAGGAAAGAGAGAGGCCACCCTAGGGTGGCCTCCTGTCATTGCCATAGTTGACGAATCGTCTCTTAGTCCTTGGCGCTCTCCATCACCCCCTCTTCGGAGTGCTGGGGCAAGATGAAGCTGAGCAGGAAAGAGAGAGGCCACCCAAGGTGGCCTCTTGTCATCGCCGTAGTTGACGAATCGTCCCTTAGTCCTTGGCGCTCTCCATCACCCCTTCTTCGGAGTGCTGGGGCAGGATAAGGTTGAGCAGGATCGCGGCCACCGAGGCCAGGCCGACCCCGGCCAGGGCGAAGTCACCAATCTTCATCTCCAGGGCGCCGACGCCCACGGTCAGAGTCACGGCGACGATGGCGATGTTGCGGGCAAGGCCCAGGTCCACCTTGGACTCCACCAGGGTCTTGAGACCGATGGCAGCGATGGATCCGAACAGCAGCAGCATGATGCCGCCCATCACCGGCATGGGGATGGAGGTGAGCAGGGCGTTGAACTTGCCAAAGAAGGCCAGGATGATGGCGAACACCGCGGCCCAGGTCATGGTGACCGGGTTGAAGTTGCGGGTGATCATCACGGCCCCGGTCACTTCGGCATAGGTGGTGACGGGGGGGCCACCGATGAAGCCGGCGAAGCAGACACCGATGCCGTCACCGGCCAGGGTGCGGTGCAGGCCCGGGTTCTTGGTGTAGTCCTGCCCGGTCACGCCGCCGATGGCCAGCACGCCGCCGATGTGCTCGATGCAGGGGGCGATGGCCACCGGCAGCATGAAGAGCGCCGCGGCCCAGTTGATCTCCGGGGTCTCGAAGTGGGGCAGCGCCAGCCAGGGGGCATTGGCCATCCCCTCGAAGCTCACCTGCCCCATCAGCACGGCGGCCACATAACCGGCCACCACGCCGGAGAGGATGGGGATGAGCTTGATCCAGCCCTTGCAGAACACGGCGGCGATCAGGGTCACCGTCAGGGAGATCCCCGCCAGAGTCAGGGCCGTGGTCGGGTCCACCACCTGTTCACTGCCGGCGCGGCCCATGGCCATGTTGCAGGCCACCTGGGCCACCGACAGGCCGATCACCATGATGACGGGGCCTATGACCACAGGGGGCAGCAGCTTGTGCACCAGGCCGATGCCGCGCACCCGTATGATGGCGGCCAGGATGAAGTACATGAAACCGGCGGCAAACAGGCCAAACATGGTGGAGGGCAGTCCCCAGGTCTGGGTGGCATAGATGATGGGGGCGATGAAGGCGAAGCTGGAGCCGAGGAAGATCGGGACCTGGCGGCGGGTGCAGAGCTGGAACAACAGGGTGCCGACACCGGCGCCGAGCAGTGCCATGGCGGGGTTCAGACCGGTGAGCAGGGGCACCAGCACCATGGCACCGAAGGCGACAAACAGGATTTGCAGCCCGGCGACACTTTGCTTGACTAAGGAAAACATGAGCGTCCTTACGATTTTGATGACTGACAGCTAAATGTCACACTTTTCAATCATCACAACATATTTTCAAGGCGGCAATGACACAAAAAAGCGCCAATTGTGACCTTTTACTGCTTGGGGAGGGCAGGAAACTAACCTTTTAGGCGGGATTCGTTGCTACAAGCATCGAGGACGCGATTTTACGCACCTTTCTCGAAAATGCCAATCGTTTGCCCAGGAGATAATGTTTTATTTGTCTATTTCGTGAGCCAGAGACGAACGAGGCGGCCCGAGGGCCGCCTGCTGATCACCACGCCCCGGCCTAGACCCGGCGATAGGGCAGATAGGTCGGCTCCCACATATGGCTGAGGATGTGCTGCTCCAGATCCTGGCCGATCAGGGGATGACCCGGATCCCGGCGCACTATGTCCTTGAGCACGGCGGTGGCGACCCGCACCGAGATGGCCCTCAGGGCGCGGATCGGCGGGAAGACGGTGCCACGGGCGAGATCATCCTGGCTAACGCACTCCGCCAGGGCGAAGGCCGCCGTGGTGAACATGTCGGCCCCTATCTCCCTGACCTGACCGACGATGGCCGCCAGCCCGACCCCGGGGAAGATGAAGACGTTGTTGCCCTGACCGACCCGATAGCGCTCCCCCTCGTACTCCACATCCGCGAAGGGACTACCGGTGGCGACCACGGCCCGGCCCTGGCTCCAGCGATAGATATCCGCCGGCAGGGCCTCGCAGTTGGCGGTCGGGTTGGAGAGGGGGAACACCATGGGGCGCTCACAGTGGCTCAGCATCAGCTGGATGTGCTCCTCCCGAAAGGCGCCCCCCACCCCGCTGGTGCCGAGCAGCACGGTTACCGGCACCTGACGCAGCACGTCCGTGAGGCTGGCGCGCCCCGCCGTCTCGGTGTCCCACTGCGCCAGCAGCACTCCCGGCTTGGCGTAGCGGCGCTTGTATTCGTCCAGCCCCTCCCGGTTGTCGCACACCAGCCCCTGGCTATCGAGGATGTAGATGCGATCCCGCGCCGCCTGGGGCTCAAGCCCCTCGCGGATGAGACCGGCGCAGATCTGATCCGCCACCCCGACCCCGCCGGCACCGGCGCCATAGACCAGGTAGGTCTGCTCCCCCAGGGTCTCCCCCTTGGCCTTGACCGTGCCGATGATCCCCGCCAGCACCACGGCCCCCGTGCCCTGAATGTCGTCATTGAAGGAGGGCAGCGCCTGCTGGTAGCGGGCCAGGTTGTTGAAGGCGTTGGACTTGCTGAAGTCTTCCCACTGCAGCACCGCATTGGGGAAATGGCGGCGGACCCCGGCCACGAACTTGTCGATGAAGTCGTCATACTCCTTGCCGCGGATACGTTTGTGGGGCTGCCCCAGGTACATGGGATCGTCCAGCAGCGCCTGGTTGTCGGTGCCCACGTCCAGCGCGATGGGCAGGCAGCAGGCGGGGTGGATGCCGGCGGCCAGGGTATAGAGGGAGAGTTTGCCGATGGGAATGCCCATGCCCCCCACCCCCTGATCGCCGATGCCAAGAATGCCCTGGCTGTCGGTGACGACGATGATGCGGATCGCCTTGCTGTCGAAGTGGCGCGCCTGGGCCCCCATCTCCTCGACATTCTGGGGCGTGATGTAGAGGCCGCGCGCCTTCTGGAAGCGGTGGCTGAACTCCTGGCACGCCTTGCCCACGGTGGGGGTATAGATGATGGGGGTCATCTCCTCCACATGAAGGGAGAGCAGGGCGTAGAACAGGGTCTCGTTCCTGTCTTGCAGCGCCCGCAGGTACTGATATTTCTCGATGTCGCTGCAGGCGCTCTGAAATCCCTGATAGACCCGCTCCAGCTGGGCCTCGAAGGTCTGTACCTGGGGCGGCAGCAGGCCATCTAGGTCAAAGTCGGCCCGCTCCTGTTCGGTGAAGGCCGTGCTCTTGTTGAGGTAGCGGTTGTTGAGCAAGTCTGTGCCGGTGAGGGACACGGGGCGAAAGGCGTTGCCTTCTGCATCTTTCCAGAGCAGATATTGTCCAGTAGCCATAGTCATTCTCTTTGATTTACATGAAGTTGCCAGTTGGCAGGAGTGCAAGACCCATAGGGAAGGGATCATATGACGTTTGGCCGTTCGATTTTGTGAGCTCGGCCATACCCTGCGGCCAAAGCCCCCTCTCCTGCCGGAACCTGGCCGGGATGGGCTTGCCCCGGCGGGGCCCTTGGCGCAAGATCGGCAAACTTTCCATGCCGCCGCCTCCCGATCCCCTGAACGCGGCATGCCACCCCATCGACCCCATGGAGCGCCATGAAGATCAAGACCCCGACCCGCCCCCCCTTTCCCGTGAGTGCCGTGATCCTGGCCGGTGGCCGCGCCAGCCGCATGGGGGGGGACGACAAGGGCTGGGTGCCCCTGGCGGGCAAGCCGCTGATCGCCCACGTGCTCGAGCGTCTGTGCCCCCAGGTGGACGAGGTGCTGATCAATGCCAATCGCAGCGAGGAGCGTTATCGCGTCCTGGCCCCCGTCATCGCCGATCGGCGGGCCGATTTTCAGGGGCCCCTCGCGGGCATGGAGGCCGGTCTTGGCGCCGCCCGCCACGACTGGGTGCTGTTCGTGCCCTGTGACGGCCCGGCCCTGCCCCGGGATCTGGTGGCCCGCTTTCGCGCCGCCATCGGCCCGGATACCGAGCTGGTGGTGGCCCACGATGGCGAGCGCCTCCAGCCCGTGGTCGCCCTGCTCCATCGCGCCCTGCTCCCCTCCCTGCAACTGGCCCTGGCGTCAGGGGAGCGCAAGACCGGGGCCTGGTTCGCCCGCCACCAGATGGCGGTGGTGCCCTTTGCCGATCAGCCGGATGCCTTTATCAACCTCAACAGTCCCCTCGAACTGGCCGACTACGAGGCGCGCCTGCCGCCCACGACGGCGCATCAGACGGCCCCCTGACGCCGTCATGCCTCAGCCCGCGCCTCCCAGCCGCATGAAGGGGTCACCATGTTGATCGGGGCCCCGGCGGCGAAGGCGAGCAGGTTGTCAAAAGCCTGTCCCAGATAGCGCTCATCGCTGTCCCGGGTGACATAACCCGGGGGCACTCGCTCGAACAGGTCCAGAGCGGCAAAGCCGGGCGCGGCCCCGTACTCAGATGGAGAGGGCGGAAACCGTCTGGGAGACCCGGCTCGCCTCCTGGTGGATCTCTGTCATCAACCTGTCCACGCCGGCTATCTGCTGCTTGCCGAGCTCGGCGCTGCCCGCCACCCCGGCCATGTCCTCGGTCACCCTGGCGGTCAGCTCCCGGTTCTTCTGCACCACCTTGGCTATCTCCCCGGTGGAGAGGCTGGTGCGGGCCGCCAGCTGGCGTACCTCGTCGGCGACCACCGCAAAGCCCCGTCCCTGCTCCCCGGCCCGGGCCGCCTCGATGGCGGCGTTGAGGGCCAGCAGATTGGTCTGATCGGCGATGGCGCTGATGGTCGAGACGATGGCCTCTATGCTCCTGGACTGCTCGTTGAGCTGAGCGATGAGGGCGGTGGCCTCATCCACCTGGCTGGCGATGAGAGAGGAGGTGTCGACCACGGCGCGCAGCAGCCCGGCCCCCTCCTCCGCACTGTGCAAGGTCTCCTGGGCCGTGCTGTGGGCGAGTCGGGCCGCTTCCCGGGTGGCATGGCTCTGATGAATGCGGGCCGTGATGTCGCTGGCGAACTTGATGACCCTGACCACCTTGCCGTGCTCGTCCCGGATCGGGTTATAGGTGGCCTCCAGCCAGATGGCCTCCCCCCGGCTGTTATAGCGCATGAAGAGGCCGGACTTGAACTGGCCCCGGGCCAGCTCCTCCCAGAAGTGGGGCTGTTCGCGCCAGAAAGCCTCGTCGCAGAAGATCCTGTGATGCTTGCCCACCAGCTCGCTCAATCGATAGCCCATGGCGCCGAGGAAGTTGGCATTGGCATCGAGGATCTCGCCGTCCGGGGTGAACTCGATGATCGCCTGGGAGCGGTCCAGCGCCTGGGCCAGCGCCTCCAGCCGTTGCAGCCGCTGATGGCGCGCCGTCACGTCGCGGGCAATCATGACCACCCGGGTCACCCTGCCCTGCTGCTTCACCGGGAAATAGCTCGCCTCGAGCCAGCGGGTCTCCCCCTTCTGGTTGACCCGCTCGAAGGTGCCAGACTGGGGCTGCCCCTGGCGCAGACGGCTCCAGAACTGCTGATAGTCGCCAGACTTGTCCATCCCCCTTGGGCAGAGCAGGCTGTGGTGGCGCCCCGGCAGTTCGCTGGCGCCATATCCCATCAGCGCCAGGAAGCGCTCGCTGACCTCCAGGATCACCCCGTCCGGGCTGAAGAGGATGACAGCGGCGCCTGCCTGGATCCCCTCGACCATGCTCTGCGCCTCGTCGAGCCGGGTCTGACAAGCCTGCAGCTGTCCCTTGAGTTTGTGATTGAACATGACGCTTCTACCTCGTTGACGATCCGGAGTGGCACCCGGCCCCCAGTGATCCTGGGCGGCCCAGGCTCAGTGGTCAGAGCTCTGTGAAGGGGCGGGCGCGCAGTGTATAGAAAAGCGACTGCGTCGCCAAGGGCTCCAGTACGAGGCAAACTCCCGTCGGGATCAGTGTGAAAAACCGGCGCCGGGCATCAGGGGGCTAGGGAGCACTCCAGGCAGGCTGGATTGCCCGCAAAACCAAATTGTTCGTATAACAATCGCCCCTGGTCGCTGGCATGGAGCCACAGCTTGCCCAGCCGCTGTTCCCGGGCATGGGTCACCATGGCATCGAGCAGGGCCCACGCCATGCCCCGCTTGCGCCAGGCTGGCCGGGTGTAGAGGTTGAGCAGATACCCCTCGCGCCCCGCCAGGTTGCCGGGATAGGGTGGTCGCACGAAGAGGGCCAGGGTGGCGCACGCCACCGCTTCTCCATCGATCTCCACCAGCCAGGAGCGGGCGCTGCCATCCGCCTGTGCCGCGCTGAAATAGGATTGGGTCGCCTGCCACAGCGCATCGCTCGCCCGCGGATCATCGAGCTCCCCCAGTTCACCAAACAGCGCCATGCGAAGACGCACCAGGGCGGGAATATCGGCGGCCAGGGCCTCGCGAACCATCCTCTCTCTCCTTGGGTGCATGACGGGGGCCCTCGCTCCCGTCACCATGATGAACAAGAGGGGCGCTTACGCCCCTCATTTGGCGCCCAGCCTAATGACCGCCGCGGCCCCTGGCAAGGCGCCAGCTGTCCAGCGCCAGGGGGCCTGCGCCCCACACAACCAGGGTCAGCAGCATCCAGCCCCACAGCTGATGATCGTAAAACCCCCCCGGCCACAGGGTGGGGTAGGAGATGACCGCCATGGCGTTGAAGCCGAACAGCAGCAGGGCGGCGGGCCGGGTGAAGAGGCCCGTCAGCAGGAAGAGGGGCAGCAGCAGCTCGGTCGCCGTGCCCAGATAGGCCGCCCACAACCAGGGCAGCAGGGGCACCTGATATTCGAACTCGAACAGATAGAGGGTGGAATCCCAGGCCGTGAACTTGAGCCAGCCGGCTCTCAGGAAGACGGCGGCGACCCAGAGCCTGGCCAGCAGCAGTACCGCCCCCGCCAGGGCCCCTTGCCAACGTTCGGCCCATTGCTGGCCCCGTGCGATCAATGCTCTCATCGACTCTCTCCTTGTGTATCGGCGAACCCGGCATCGCCGGGCCCTCTCCCGGCCAATGGCATGGCGGCAGATGGCGCTGCGACGGGATCATCCTCATCTTGTGAAAACCCCACCAACCAGCCCCGCCTCACCAGGGCTGGCAGCAGGGTTGCCAGCTCGGGCTCAGCGTCGAGGGAGGCCAGCGTCGCCCCCAACTGGCAGGCATGCAGCAGCCGATAGTGCCCCTCTGCCAGGGGCAGGGGGAGGACGCTGAAGTCCGGCTGTTTTTGCAGGGCGAGCCAGCAGGGGGCGTTGGGATCAGCGGGGAGCTCCCCTTGCGCCAGCGCCATGCGCCACAGCCCGACCACATCGGCGCGGCAATGGAGCAGGGTCAGGTTGTCGGCCAGCAGCAGCCGTACCCGCCCCCAGGCCTCCGGGGCCAGGGCCGCCAACGCCTGCCCCGGCCAACGGCGCGTCTCGGGCGGCAGCAGGGCGGTGCGCTCGAGTTGCCACTCGAACAGCGCCAGCTCGGGCAACCAGGGCAGGTGCGCCGTGGTCGGCAATCCGCGCAGCCAGTCTGCAAACCCGGCGCCATAACCCATGACGTTCCCCTCCTCAAGGGGAGAGGCCAGGATGAAGCCGCGGGCGGCGGCATCGAAGAATGCCTCGCCGACCATGGCCCGGGTCGCGCCATAGGTCGCGGCCAGCACCTCGGTGAGACTGAGGATGAAGTTGTTGCGATAAAGCTGCAGCAGGGCCTCGGCCGTGAAGCGGCCCGGCCTCACCCGGGCGGCGACCTCATCGGAGATCCCCAGCTGGCTGGCGGCAAACGCCCGCTGCAGGCCGAGCAAGTCAGGATCATGGGCCATGGCGTCAGACATGGCTCAGCTCCTTCCCCTCGGCCAGGGCCGCCTCCAGGATGAGGCTGGCCTTGTCCGCCTCGGCGATAAGCACGGGCAGGGCCGGGATCTCGCTGTCCCATTCGATCAGGGTCGGCCGAGGGCCCCTGGCACAGAGGCTGCGGTACAGGGCCCAGACGGGCTCGGCCACGGGGCAGCTGTGGGTGTCGATATAGAGGTGCCCCTCGGGGAGCGCCTTGTCGGTAAAGCCGGCCAGGTGGATCTCCTTGACCGTCGCCAGTTCGATGGCGGCCAGGTAGTCGGTGCAGGAGAAGCCCTGATTGAAGGCACTGACATGGAGGTTGTTGAGGTCGAGCAAGAGGCCGCAGCCACTTTCTTGCTGCAGCCGGGCCAGAAATTCCCACTCCGGCATCTCCCCCTCAAATTGCAGGTAGGAGGAGGGATTCTCGATCAGCAGCTCGCAGCCCAGCAGATCCTGCACCCGCTTTACCTTGTCGCTCATCCTGGCCAGGGCCGCCCGGGTGTAGGGCATGGGCAGCAGATCATTGAAGTAACGGCCGTCCACGCTGCCCCAGCTCAGGTGCTCCGAGACCCTCGCCGGCTTGAGGCAGGCCACCAGGGCGCGCAGCCGGGCCAGATGGTCAGGGTCGAGGGGATCGCTGGATCCCAGCGACATGCCGATGCCGTGCAGGCTGACGGGGTAGTGTTCGGCCAGGGCCGACAAGACGGCGAAGGCGCGACTGTGGGGCTCGAAATAGTTCTCGCTGTGGACCTCGAGCCAGCCGATGGCGGGCCGGGTCGCCAGCATGACGTCATAATGGGGCGGGCGCAGACCGATGCCGATGGCGCTGTGCATGGTTTCTCTCCTCATCTGACCCCTGGAGTGGCGTCATGACGGCGCCACCCCATGAGTGCTCACTTCGGCTGCAGGCTGCCACCGACCAGTTTTTCGCACAGCCCCTTGGGCATGACCACGAAGGCGTCACCCGCGGCATCCGTCTTGGCGGTACCGGCGCAGGAGCTGCTCTTGGTCGCGCAATCATTCTGGCCCGCCTTGACGACGCCGTAGCACTTCTCTTTCTCCTCGGCCGCCTGGACGGGCGCGGCGATGAACTGGCTGCCCAGGGCCAGCAGGCCTGTCATGGCACAGGCGTGAGCGATCGATATCTTCATGTTCAGCTTCCTTATCAATAGAGAGGTCGACGGGTTGAATGAACCGCGGCGCGGATCACTCTATAGAACCGGCCCCAGGCCACAACGCTTTCAGCCTGGCCCCCCATAAAGGGCCTGCCCCCCACTTTTCCTGCAAGGAAATCACCCTAAAATGCTGTTTTAAAACACAAAAAAAGAAATAAAAAAAGGCAGCCCATGCTGCCTTTCTGCTCTTTGCCGTTTGCGTCTCGGCGTCTTCCGCCTGGGTCAGTAGAAGATGCGCTCGCCCCGCTCGCTCATCTTCAGCCAGACGGGTTTGGTGCTGGTCTTGCACCAGACCCGGTGCAGATAGCTGTAAAAACGGGCCCGATCGCGGCGAAACAGCATGACGGGCAACGCCAGCGCACCGATCAGGAGCACCAGGGTACGACGCACGAGGATGTGTATCAGGGAGAAGGGATGAAACATGATGGAACGCCTCACTGGTAAGACCACTGAACAAAGTTTACGCCAATCGTTGTTGGATTACTACACCATTTTCCCTTTCATGGTCAACGCTTCGCAGCAAAGGCTAAAGATGAGTGTAAATTACGTTTTTTAACGAAAATACAACAGGACTTGTCAAGGTCGGCTCCCTTGACCAGAGTTAGCACAGGCACGGCAGGGAGGCATGAAGGATGAAGGTTGGCAAGCTGATGATCCTGGCGCTGCTCGCCCTCCTGGCCCATGGCGAATGGCAGCAGTGGCGTGGCAATCTCGATGACAGGATAACCTTCGCTGACAAGGGCGTACCCAGCGTCAGCCTGTGGCAATGCGGCCTGCTCAGGCAGCAGATGGCCGAGCTGGAGGAGAGAAGGATGCCAGCGTCGTCCATGCCGCAGCAGGAGGCGGAATCACTGCAACGCTATCTGGCCGGCAAATGGCGGACGCTCGGGTGTGAATTCTTGCTGGATCAGGGATAGCGAAGGAGACGGTCGAAGGCGATCTCTGGCCGATGCGACAAAGATAACGGCAGAAAACAGGGCGTTTTCATGCTTGAAAGCACGGATAGAACGAGGGAGATGCCTGGCCGATGCGACAGAGACAGAGAAGAGAGAATGTCGTACTGGGAAGCGGGGATAAAACGAGAAGGAATATGGAGGCACGTTCCGGAGTCGAACCGGACTAAACGGATTTGCAATCCGCTGCATAACCGCTTTGCTAACGCGCCACACGGTCAAGGGCAACCCTTGATTTGACATCTCATCCTTGGTGTCGATGAGACAATTTGGAGCGGGAAACGAGACTCGAACTCGCGACCCCGACCTTGGCAAGGTCGTGCTCTACCAACTGAGCTATTCCCGCCTGAACTTCGCTGCCCGGTCTTGCCTGACAACGAGGCGCATTATACGTACCCCGAGAGGCAGCACAACCCTTTTTTGCGGCTTTTTCCCCTCTCCCCCACCGTTTGCTCAGGCTTTATTCGCTTTGCGTAAAAAAAGTGCGCCCCCTGTGACCCCGCAGGCGAAATTTGGATAAAGCCATTGAAATGACTACTCTTTGGCCCGAGACTGCCGAGGTTACTAACTGGCTTCTCAATTGAATGATGTGTTGACGATGAAATGGATTTTCAAGGCGCGCGGACTCAAGACACAGCTGATGCTGGCGTTTTTCATGCTGGGCATGGTGCCCTTCCTGGTGGTCGCCCTCTTCTTTCTCCATACCCATGGCAAAGACCTCACCGCCCAGACCTCCAATCATCTGGTGTCGGTGCGCAACATCAAGAAGAGCCAGTTGGAAGACTACTTCGCCAACCTCAAGGCCCAGATCCTCGCCTTCTCCCAGCAAGACTTTGCCGGTAACAGCATAGGCCGCTTCTACGGCTTCACCGGCGCCTTCGAAAAACTCGGCACCACGCCCCAGGCCGCCCGCCAGCGCGCCCAGCAGCGCTACATCACGGGGTCCTGGGATCAGCTGCGCAAGCCCGACAGCCAGAGCGCCGACATCGAGCCCGCCATCAGCGCCCTCATACTGGCGGACGAGATGTATGGCCGGGTCCACCAGCGTTTTCACCGCGGCTATGCCGACATGGTGCGCAAGTCCAACTACAGCGACATCTTCCTCATCGACATCAACGGCGATGTGGTCTACTCGGTCACCAAGCGCGCCAACTTCGCCACCAACCTGCTGTCGGGCCCCTACCAGGGCAGCGGCCTTGGCCACACCTTCACCCGCATCAAGCGCCGCCTCGACAGCGGCGAGGCGCCCCAGCAGATCTTCGAGTTCACCGACTTCGGCCGCAACGAACTGACCGGCGAAGTGGTCGCCTACCTCGCCACCCCTGTGATGCAATATGACTATGTGCGCGGCGTGGTGATCTTCGAGCTGCGCCCGGACAAGCTCAACGAGATCATGGGGGAGCGGGAGGGGTTGGGGGAGACGGGTGAGACCATCCTGATCGGCCCGGACAAGCGGATGCGCGCCGATGCCTGGCTGGCGCCGGATTTCAGCGTGGAGAAGAGCTTCTCCCCGGATTTTCGTCCCCCCGAGACCCCGCTGATCCTCAAGGCGCTCTCCGGCGAGCAGGGGGTGGGCCTGTTCGAATCTTACCAACGGGACCAGGTACTGGCGGCCTACACCCAGGTCAAGGTATTCGACACCGAGTGGGCCTTCATCGCCGAGATCTCGACCCGGGAGGCCTATGATCCCATTCGCAAGCTGGAGACCCTCTCCCTGCTGCTGGGCCTGAGCTCCCTGGTGCTCCTGATCCTCTTCTCCCGCTGGCTCTCCAACTCCATCACGGCCCCCCTGCGCTCCCTCACCGCCGCGGCCGAGCAGGTGGCCGATGGCGCCCTGGATCACCCCATCGCCATCCCCCGTACCGAGGATGACATCGACCGCCTCGCCCAGGCATTTCGCCACATGCAGCGCTCGGTGAAGGAGAAGATAGAGCTGATCGAGCGCCAGACCCTGGAGCTGCAACAGCAGGTGAAGCTGACCCACAAGCAGAACCTCAGCCTGCAACAGGCGGACAAGCTCAAGGATGAGCTGCTGGCCAACACCTCCCACGAGCTGCGCACCCCCATCCATGGCATCAAGGGGATGGCGGAAGCCATGCTGGCGAGCCGCCGGCAGCTGAGCGACGGCCAGCAGCAACAGCTGGGCCTCATCATCAAGAGTGCCGATGGCCTGGCGCGCCTGGTGGACGATCTGCTCGATTACCATCAGATGCGCTACGGCCAGCTGGAGATCCACTCCCGGCCGGTCAACCCCAAGGGGGTGGTGCGGCTGGTGCTGGATCTCTGCCAGCACCTGGTGCAGGCCAAGCCGCTGACCCTGGTGGACATCACCCCGGACGAGCTGCCCCCCGTGCTGGCGGACGAGCAGCGGCTCGAACAGGTGCTCTACAACCTGGTGGGCAACGCCATCAAGTACACTCCCCAGGGCAAGGTGGTGCTGAGCGCCAGCCAGGATGAACAGGGACTCTGGCTCAAGGTGACGGACACCGGCATCGGCATAGCGCCGGACAACCTGGAGCACATCTTCGAGCCCCTGGTGCAGATGAGCCACGAGGCAGGCAAGCAGGGGGCCGGCCTCGGCCTCTCCATCACCCGCCAGCTGGTCGAGCTGATGGGGGGCAGGCTGACGGTGCAGAGCGAGCCCAGCGTCGGCTCCACCTTCAGCGTCTGCCTGCCCCTTTCCCATCAGGATGCCCTGCCCGCCCCCGGCGAGCCTCGCCCCAAGGAGCTGGCCCTGGTGCGCCACATGCCCCTGAGCCTGCCCGAATGGGAGAGCGAAGATCTGCCTCTCCCCCCTCCCGGGGCCCCCCTGCTGCTGGTGGTGGATGATGAACCCATCAATTTGCACATACTGCGCCACCTCTTGCAGCCCTGCGGCTATCGCATACTGCCGAGCAGCGACGGCCACGACGCCCTGGCCAAGCTGGCGAGCGAGCCGGTGGATCTGGTGCTGCTCGACGTCATGATGCCCACCCTGTCGGGGTTCGATGTCTGCCGGCGCCTGCGCCAGCAGAGCCCCAAGGATCAGCTGCCCGTGCTGCTGCTCACCGCCCTCAATCAACCCAAGGAGATAGAGGAGGGGTTCAATGCCGGCGCCAACGACTATCTGGTCAAACCCTTCTGCAAGGAGGAGCTGTTCGCCCGGGTACGGGCCCTGCTCGAGGCGAGGCAGGGGCGGGCCACCCTGGTGGAGAACCGCCTGCTCAAGCAGGAGATAGAGCACAGGCTGAGCCTGCAGGAGAGCCTGCGCCAGGATCAGCAGCGGCTGCTCGCCCTCATCGGCGAGGGGGGCGATGCCATGGCCTTCATCGACGAGCAGGGGGTGGTGCTGTTTGCCAGCCGCGCCCTGGCCACCCGCCTGGGCCAGGAGCCCGAGGCCATGGAGGGGCTGCCTCTGGACGAGTGGCTCAACCAGCCCCTGAATGAGCAGTGGCCGGACATGGCGAGCCGCACCGAACAGAGCCTGGGGTTCTGCGTGGCAGGCCAGAGCGAATCGACCCTGGTGCGGGCCCTGCCCATCCGCCTCAACGACCGCCACGCCTACGCCCTCATCTGCAATCAGATAGCGCCGGATGAATACAGGATCACCGCCCTGGAGAACGCCCTCAAGAGCCTGTCGCGCCAGGCCATCATAGAGGACGACCACCTGCTCGGTGAGCTGAGCCGGCTCGGGGGCGAATTCCGCTCCCTGGCCGACAACCTGATCCGCCAGCAGGATGAGGATCCCCTGCGCCATGCCCTGGTCGACACCATGCGCCTCGCCCTCGATGCCTGGCAGCAGAGCACGGGCAAGGGCAAGATAGTGCTGGCCGAGAAGAGCAAGCTGTGGCGCGTCTACATGGACAGATCCAGCCCCCAGACCCGCACCCTGGACAAGTACCTGAGCCTGGACACCCTGCCCAAGGCCCCCCGCTGGAAGACGGTGGTCGCCACCGCCGAGTACGTACTCAAACAGTGCCCACTCGGCGAGACCCAGCAGCAGAGCCTGAGCCAGAGCGCCCAGCGGCTGCGCCAGCTCGCCAACCGCAAGGGGTGATCCCGAGCCGGGGCGGGCCTTGCCACACCGCCCAGCGCCCTCCCCCCTGCCAGGGCTCCCGCCATCCGACCCCTGGGCCCGGCGCGCTTGCCCTCCCCGCCCTCCCTTCGCCATGACCTCCCCCTTGGCGGCCCCCAGCCTGGCCACCGCACCGGCTGGCCCGCCGTCGTCAGCGCCCGCCGCCAGGGAGGATAGAGGGGCGATAGCCCCCTCACGCCATCACGGCTTGCCAGAAAACAAGGACTCGCAGGGTTTGTTCCCAGACAGAACGAAGATCCCGTGAACGAGGAAAAATCGTACGGATATTCGTCACATCATCGTCAAGATGGCGTGCCTTTATGGCGCTTTTTACGCGAAAACAATTAATACAAACCATTGAAATTAATCATTTAAATTTGTCATTTGACGGCATTGACGTCGAAGTAGCGATTTTTACGATATCGACGTGACGATTGAATGTTTCCTTCTTGTTAAACCTGCTTAGCTAAAGGGGGGGTCATACAGACCCCAGGCTGAGGTCGGGTGCCCCCTTGGCATCCCCTCACAGGGACGTCCACATAACAAGGAAACACTAAATGCTTGCCAACCTATCCCGGGTCGCCACCGCCTGCCTGCTGGGGAGCCTGATGCTCGCCTCCCCCCAGGGCCATGCCGCCGACGGCAACACAGACCACAAGACGGTGCTGACCCTGGTCGCCCAGCAGGAGACCGCCTGGGTCAAGAACTTCAACCCCTTCCTCCAGGCCGGCCTGCTGCATACCACCAAGGAGTTCATCTACGAGCCGCTGGTCATCTTCAACGAGCTGCAGGGCGGCCGACCCGAGTTTCGCCTCGCCACCCAGTATGAATTCAGCAAGGATCTCACCTCGGTCACCTTCGATCTGCGCCAGGGGGTCAAATGGTCCGATGGCGAAGGCTTCGACGCGGACGACGTGATCTTCTCCTTCAACCTGGTCAAGGCCCACAAGGCCCTGGACGAGCGGGCCATCTGGACCCAGATCACCGGGGTCGAGAAGCTGGACCAGTACAAGGTCAAATTCGATCTGGCCCGGGTCAATACCGGGGTGGTCAACCAGATAGCCCTGGTGCCCCTGGTGCCGGAGCATCAATGGAAAACGGTGAAAGACCCGGTCGCCTTCACCAACGACCAGCCGGTCGGCACAGGCCCCTTCACCCAGGTGGACAACTTCTCCGCCCAGCTCTATACCCAGTGCCGCAATCCCCACTACTGGGACAACGCCAACCTGGCCATCGACTGCATCCGCATGCCGCAGATGGCCACCAACGACCAGGTGCTGGCCGCCGTCATGAAGGGGGATGTGGACTGGTTCGGCTCCTTCGTGCCGGACATCGAGCGTCTCTATGTCGGCAACGATCCCAAGCACAACAAATACTGGTTCCCCGCCTCCGGTACGGTGGCCTTCAACGTCAACTTCCAGAGCAAGGATCCGGGCAACCACGAAGCCTTCAACGACATACACTTCCGCCGCGCCTTCTCCATGGCCATGGACAGACAATCCATGGTGGACATCGCCGGTTACGGCTACCCCACCATCAACGAATACCCCTCTGGCCTTGGCAAGCTGTTCGACAGCTGGAACAACCCGGAGGTGGAGCAGAAGTACGGCAAGTTCAACAAGTTCGACATGGCCGCCGCCCAGGCGCTGCTCAAGCAGGCTGGCTACAAGGATTGCGACGGCGACAGCTTCCTCGATACCCCGAGCTGCAAGAAAATTGCGTTCAAGATCATCGTGCCCAACGGCTGGACCGACTGGGTCAACACAGTCCAGATCGGGGTGGAAGGACTCAAGGCCCTGGGGATAGATGCCAAGACGGCCACCCCGGAAGCCGCCGTCTGGACCGACAACCTGGTCACGGGCGACTTCGATGTGGCCCTGCAGGGTTACCTGACCGGCGCCAACCCCCAGAACTACTTCGAGACCGCCTTCCACTCCCGCAACATGGGTGAGCGCGGCAACCGCTTCGCGGCGCCCCGCTACCAGGATCCCGCCCTCGACAAGCTGATTGACGGCTTCAGCCAGACCGCGGATCTCGCCAGGCAGAAGGCCATCATGAACGAGATCCAGGAGCGGGTCGGGGCCAACCAGACCATCATCCCCGTCTACAACAACCCCACCTGGTATGAGTACAATACCAAGCGCTTCCATGGCTGGTTCAGCGCCGACAACCCGGTCGCCAAGCCCCAGGTCCACAGCAATACCCCGGAGCGCCTGCTCCACGTGCTCGCCCTCAAGCCCAACGCCTGAGGCCACACCACCCTGCACACGGGCCCCCAACGGGGCCCGCTTTCATGGCGCCCGCCGCCATCCCGGATACGCCCGTGCCCCCTCGCTCTCATGGCACTGCCATGGCCCCTTGCCCCGGCGTCGTGGTGGCGCCCGCTCGCCCATGGCGCCCCCGCCCTTGCTCGCCACACTCTCCCTGCCCATGGCAGCTCCCTTGCCGCGATACTTGCCTTGTCCATGACACCTTGGTGGCGCCAGCCGCCAGCCGCCAGGCGCCACCAGGCCGGGACAGGGCTGGGCTGTGGGCTGGGCTGGGCTGGGCTGGGCTGGGCGGCAAGCGGTCGCCATCGCCGCCGCACTGGCAAGAGCGGAGGCCTGGCCTGAGGCCAAGGCCGAAGCTGAAGCCGGGCCTAAGCCTGACCCCCTGGCAGCCGAACCCGGGCCTGAAGCCGAGCCTGAGCCCCTGGCGTCCAAGCCCGGGGCAGCCAGGCTTGGCATCCAGCTCCGGGCACCCGCCTCCAAGTTCAAGTTCAAGTTCAAGCCCTCATCTTGTCCCCCAGCCCTCCCCGTCGCCAATCTGCCCCTTCGGCACAGCCGGGTCCATTGTGTGAACAGGCGCACGGAGTCAGAGGGTCTTTTGGCTCTTGTTTTTTGTGCCAAAAAAAGGGCGGCAAAGAGCAGAAAAAAGAGGGACGATCAGCTTCACACTATCGGCAGACGTCGGGTTTTCTGCGTCACTTGATGCTTGGCGTGAATAAATATAACTCTATAATTTAAAAGGATTTAAAAGCCATTTTAACGAGAATGACGAAGGGGGTGCAGTTTTTACGAAATCGACGAAATCAGCACTTGTTGTTCTTCTGTTAACTCTGCTTTGCTAGGGGCGTTGGATGAGATAACGACAAGGGTGAAAAACCTGACCAACATCGAGGGCCGGTATCCAAGCATGGGATCCGGTGCTCCATTCCAAAACATGGAAGACCAATAAGAAAGGAAAAAATATGCTTGCCAAAGTATCCAAAATAGCCACCTCAGTCATGCTGGGAACCCTGATGATCGCTGGTGCCACCAGCAGCGCCATGGCCGCCGACAAGACTGTATTGACCCTGGTCGCCCAACAGGAGACCGCCTGGGTCAAGAACTTCAACCCCTTCCTGCAGGCGGGCCTGCTGCACACCACCCGTCACTTCATCTATGAGCCCCTGGTGATCTTCAACGACATGCAGGGTGGCAAGCCGGTGTTCCGTCTGGCCACCCACTATGCGTTCGCCGATGACCTGAAGTCGGTCACCTTCGACCTGCGCGACGGGGTCAAGTGGTCCGATGGTGAAGCCTTCACCGCCGATGACGTCATCTACTCCTTCAACCTGGTCAAGGCCAACAAGGCCCTGGACGAACGCTCCATCTGGACCCAGATCAAGGGCATCGAGAAGCTGGGTGAGCACAAGATCAGGTTCGATCTGGCCGAAGTAAACACCAACGTGGTCAATGACCTGGTGCTGGTGCCCATAGTCCCCGAGCATCAGTGGAAAGCGGTGAAAGACCCGGTCGCCTTCACCAACGACAAGCCGGTCGGCACAGGTCCCTTCACCGAAGTGGACAACTTCTCCGCCCAGCTCTACACCCAGTGCCGCAACCCCCACTACTGGGACAACGCCAACCTGGCCATCGACTGCATCCGCATGCCGCAGATGGCCACCAATGACCAGGTGCTGGCCGCCGTCATGAAGGGGGATGTGGACTGGTTCGGCTCCTTCGTGCCGGACATCGAGCGTCTCTACGTCGGCAACGATCCCAAGAACAACAAGTACTGGTTCCCCGCCTCCGGCACGGTGGCCTTCAACGTCAACTTCCAGAGCAAGGATCCGGGCAACAAGGAAGCCTTCAACGACGTGAACTTCCGCCGCGCCTTCTCCATGGCCATGGACCGTCAGTCCATGGTGGACATCGCCGGCTACGGCTACCCCACGGTCAACGACTATCCGTCAGGTCTGGGCAAGGCGTTCGCCTCCTGGGACAACCCGGCGGTCGAGAAGCAGTACGGCAAGTTCAGCAAGTTCGACATCGAGGGTGCCAAGGCACTGCTCAAGCAGGCCGGCTACAAGGACTGTGACGGCGACAAGTTCCTCGATACCCCGAGCTGCAAGAAGATCGAGTTCAAGGTGCTGGTACCCAACGGCTGGACCGACTGGGTCAACACAGTCCAGATCGGCGTGGAAGGGCTGCAGGCCCTGGGTCTGAACGCCAAGACCTCCACCCCGGAAGCCACCGTCTGGACCGAAGCCCTGGTCACCGGTGACTTCGATGTGGCCCTGCAGGGCTACTTTGCCGGCGCCAACCCGCACAAGTATTTCGAGACCGCCTTCCACTCGCGCAACATGGGCGAGCGTGGCAACCGCTTCGCGGCCAACCGCTACCAGGATCCCGAGCTCGACAAGCTGATCGACGACTTCACCCAGACCGCCGATGGGGCCAAGCAGAAGGAGATCATGTTCGCCATCCAGGAAAGGGTAGGTGCCAACCAGACCATCATCCCGGTGTTCAACAACCCGACCTGGTATGAGTACAGCACCAAGCGCTTCAATGGCTGGTTCAGCGCCGACAACCCGGTCGCCAAGCCCCAGGTCCACCCGGACACCCCTGAGCGTCTGCTGCACGTGCTCTCCCTCAAGCCGAACAGCTAACCACCTCGGCCCCCTGCGGGGGGCCTTCTTCCCCGTCGCCCACCCATTGCCCGGATCTGCCGGGGTTGGGGTAGCCATGCCCGGCGCGGGGCAGGCTTGCAGTAAAAGGTATCATCATGGGATTTATACTAAGACGCTTCTCCTTCTATCTGGTCGCCTTCCTGGTGGCCGCCACCATTAACTTCCTGCTACCCAGAGCCATGCCGGGCGACCCCGTCTCCGTCATGTTTGCCCGGGCCGGCGCCATGATGGAACCCGCCGCCCTCGAGGCACTCAAGGCCACCTTCGGCTTTGTGGATGGCCCGATTGGCGCTCAATTTCTCACCTACGTGAAGAGTGTCTTCACCTGGGACCTCGGCACCTCGGTGCGTTACTACCCGCAGCAGGTGGCCGACGTACTCGGTCGCGCCATCGGCTGGACCCTGTTCCTGGTGGGCACCTCCACCATCATCAGCTTCTCGCTCGGCTCCATCGTCGGCATCTTCGCCGCCTGGTACCGGGGCGGTCGCATGGACAGCATCCTCTCTCCCCTCACCCTGGTGATGCAGGCCATCCCCCCCGTGGTGGTCTCCCTGCTCGCCCTCTTCCTGTTCGGGGTGAGTCTGGAGTGGTTGCCCATCGGCTACGCCTACAGCCCGGAGATCACCGCAGATTACGGCTGGGAGCACATCAAGAGCATCATGCTGCACGCCATCATGCCGGTGGGCACCCTGGCCATCGTCCAGATTGGCGGCTTCCTCATCACCATGCGCAACAACATGATCAACCTGCTCGGCGAGGATTACATCACCATGGCCAAGGCCAAGGGGCTCTCCAGCAACAGGGTCATCTTCAACTACGGCGCCCGCAACGCCATCCTGCCCAGCGTCACCGCCCTCTCCATGGCGCTCGGCTTCGTCATCGGCGGCTCCCTCATCACCGAGGTGATCTTCAACTACCCCGGCCTCGGCCTGACCCTCTATCAGGGCATACTGGCGCGCGACTACCCGCTCATCCAGGGGCAGCTGCTCATCATGACCATCACCATGCTCAGTTTCAATTTCCTGGCCGACATGCTCTACGTCTTCCTGGATCCCCGTCTGCGTACCGGAGGTAAATAAGATGCGTATGCCTACCATCCTCAAGATTCTGTTACCGGGCAACAAGATGCATATGCCCACCATTCTCAAGATCCTGCTGGGCAACAAGAAGGCCGCCTTCGGCCTCGCCATCGTCGTCTCCTTCGTGCTGATGGCGCTGTTTGCCCCCCTGCTCGCCAGCAACGAGCCCACCAAGCGGGTCGCCCGCCCCCACCAGCCCCCCAGTGCCGAATACGTGATGGGCAGCACCCGCATGGGCCACGACATCTGGGCCCAGTTCACCAACGGCGCCCGCATCTCCCTCATGGTGGGCTTCGGGGCCGGCCTGCTGGTCTGCGTCCTGGCCATCAGCATCGGCATCACCGCCGGCTACTTCGGCGGCCTCATCGACGAGTGCCTCACCTTCCTGATGAACGTCATGCTGGTGATCCCCGGGCTCCCTCTGTTGCTGGTGCTGGCCAGCTTCATCGGCGAAGCCTCCCCCCTGGTGATCGCCCTCATCATAGGGCTGACCTCCTGGGCCTATGGCGCCCGGGTCATCCGCGCCCAGACCCTGGCCCTTAGGGAAAAAGAGTTCGTCATCGCCGCCGAGGTGCTGGGGGAGCCGGCCTGGCGCATCATTCTGGTGGAGATACTGCCCAACCTCATCTCCATCATAGGGGTGAGCTTCATCGGCTCCATCATCTACGCCATCGTCACCGAGGCGACCCTGGAGTTCCTGGGGCTGGGGGATCCCACAGTGGTGAGCTGGGGCATCATGCTCTACAACGCCCAGACCTCCAGCGCCATCCTGGTGGGCGCCTGGTGGGAAATTCTGGCCCCCTGCTTCGCCATCGCCACCCTGGGGGCAGGCCTGGCCATGCTCAACTTCGCCATCGACGAAATCGCCAACCCGCAGCTCCGTTCCCACAAGGGTCTTCGCCGCTGGAAACAGCTCGCCGCCCCGGCCCCCGTCATCACAGTTCAGGAGAAGACAGCATGAAGCAGCCACCCCTGCTGTCGGTACGCAAGCTCTGCGTCGACTACATCACCGAGAACGGCGACGTGCGCGCCGTCAATTCGGTCAGCTTTGACATCGCCCCCGGCGAAGTATTCGGCCTCGCCGGCGAGTCCGGCTGCGGCAAGTCCACGGTCGCCTTCTCGGTGGCTCGGCTGCACAAGCCGCCCGCCTACATCAGCGGTGGCGAGATCCTGTTCAAGGGGGAGAACATCCTCGGCTTCGACGACGAGCGGCTGCGCAGCTACCGCTGGCGCCAGGCGAGCGTGGTGTTCCAGTCCGCCATGAATGCGCTCAACCCGGTGCTGCGCATGGAGGAGCAGTTCTGCGACGTGCTGCAAGCCCACAACCCGGGGCTGACCCGCTATGAGGCGATCAAGCGCGCCCAGGAGCTGCTCGCCATCGTCGACATCCACCCGAGCCGGCTCAAGGATTACCCGCACCAGTTCTCCGGCGGCATGCGCCAGCGGCTGGTGATCGCCATCGCCATGGCCCTCAACCCCGAGCTGCTCATCATGGACGAGCCCACCACGGCGCTGGACGTGGTGGTGCAGCGGGAGATATTGCAGAAGGTCTATGCCCTGAAAGAGAAGTTCAACTTCTCCATCCTCTTCATCACCCATGACTTGTCGCTCATGGTCGAGTTCTGCGATCGCATCGGCATCATGTACGCGGGGGAGCTGGTGGAGGTGGCGCCGTCCAAGGCGATCCTGACCGCGCCCCTGCACCCCTACACCCGGGGTCTTGGCAACTCCTTCCCGCCCCTGCACGGCCCGAAAACCGTGCTGGAGGGAATACCGGGCACCCCGCTCAACCTGCTGGAAGTGCCGGTAGGCTGCCGCTTCCAGGCCCGCTGCGCCAAGGTGCACGACCGTTGCCGCCAGGAGTACACCGCCCTGGCCGAGATCCGTCCCGGCCAGCAGACCGCCTGCCACCTCTATGCCGATGGCCTCGGCGACGAGCAGGCATCCGACCCTCTCATCTTCGCCAAGGCCGCTGGCTGTTAAGGAGTCTTCCATGCACATCGCCGATACCCAGGCTCCCATCATCGAGGTCCAGCACCTCTACAAGGACTTCGCGGTCAACTCAAACGCCATCAAGAGCGGCAAGATGCGGGCGCTGTCCGACATCACCTTCAACCTGCACCGGGGCCGCGCCCTGGCGGTGGTGGGAGAGTCGGGCTCGGGCAAGAGCACCATCGCCAAGATCATCGCCAAGATGTACAAGCTCTCCAGCGGCCGCATCCTCTATCGCGGCCGGGATCTGGAGGAGTTCAACAAGGGCACGGCCCTGCTGGACTACCGCCAGAGCGTGCAGATGGTGTGGCAGGACCCGTTCGGTTCGCTCAACCCGACCCACACCATCTATCACCACATCGCCCGCCCCCTGCTGCTGCACAGCAAGGTGCTGGATAAGCGGGATCTGCCGGACATGGTTTATGGCCTGCTTGAAAAGGTGGGGCTGACCCCGGCCAAGGCCACGGCCGCCAAGTACCCGCACCAGCTCTCCGGCGGCCAGCGCCAGCGGGTCAATATCGCCCGCAACCTGGCGGTGGAGGCAGAGGTGGTGCTGGCGGACGAGCCCACCTCCATGCTCGACGTCTCCATTCGCATCGGCATTCTCAACCTGATGGAGCAGATGAAGAACGAGCTCGGCGTCTCCATGCTCTACATCACCCACGACATCGCCACCGCCCGCTACGTGGCCGAAGATCTGGCGGTGATGTACGTGGGCCATATGGTGGAGTGGGGCGAGGTGGACGAGATACTGCACCACCCCCAGCATCCCTACACCCAGCTGCTCATCTCGGCGGTGCCCGACCCCGAGAAGAGCATCCACGCCGAGCTGGAGGGGGGGCGCAAGGGGGAGATCCCGCTCTGGACCCCGGAATCCCTCGGCTGCCCCTTCGCCGGGCGCTGCCTCCAGGCCATGGCCCGCTGCAAGGAAGCCATGCCGCCGGTCACCCGGCTTGCCGACAACCACTTCGTGCGCTGCTACCTGCACGAATGAGGGCGGCGGGCGGCCCGGCCGCCCGCGCCAATCTCCCGGGTGATCGCCTGGCGATCCCCCCATTTCCCCGACGATAGAGGTATCGATGGAACTGCTTGTCAATCAGGTGGGTTACGAGTGCTCGGGCCCCAAGATAGCCCTGCTGCAGACCCGGCCCGGCCAGGTGCAGGAGGGGCTGGCCCGGCTGCTGCCCCTGACCGGAGGCCCCGCCCTGTTCGAGGCGCCGCTGAGAGAGGAGATCAGGGTGCCCGGCTGGCGGGACCGCGCCTTCTGGTGCATCGATTTTGACTCCGTGCGCCAGGAGGGGGACTACCGGCTCGAGGTGATCACCGCCCATGGCATAGTGCGCTCGGCGCGCTTTCGCCTCGGTGAACGGCTGCTGGTCCAGCGCTGCCTGTCCGACGTGATCCATTACTTCAAGGGTCAGCGTTGCAGCGGCCAGTATGACAAGGCGGACAGGGCTGCCCCCCTGTTTGGCTGCGAGCAGCGCCGTGACGTGCACGGCGGCTGGTATGACGCCAGCGGCGACGTCAGCAAATACCTGAGCCACCTCTCCTACGCCAACTACCTCAATCCCCAGCAGACCCCGCTGGTGGTGTGGAGCCTGCTCAAGAGCCGGGCGCTGCTGGCCGGGGGACGCGACATCGACAGCCTGAATCTGTGCAAGCGTCTCGAGGATGAGGGGCTCCATGGCGCCGATTTTCTCTGCCGCATGCAAGATGAGTCCGGCTTCTTCTACATGACCCTGTTCGACAAGTGGAGCAAGGACCCCGCGCAGCGGGCGCTGTGCGCCTACGCCACCCAGCAGGGGATCAAGTCCGCCAGCTGGCAGGCGGGCTTTCGTCAGGGGGGCGGCATGGCCATCGCCGCCCTGGCCCGGGCCGCCCGAGGGGCCAGCTGCGGTGATTTCGACACAAACCATTACGCCAAGGCGGCCAGACGCGGCTACCTGCACCTGCGCGAGCACAATCTTGCCTACCTGGACGACGGGGTAGAGAACATCATCGACGACTACTGCGCCCTGCTGGCGGCGGTGGAGCTGACCAAAACGCTGGGCCCCGAGTGGCTCGCCGAGGCGCGCCACTGGGCCGGACGGCTCTGCGCCCGCCAGCGTCCCCATGGGGAGCTCGGCCACTACTGGGCCGCCGACGACGACGGCTCGCGCCCCTACTACCACGCCGCCGAGGCCGGCCTGCCGGTGCTGGCCCTGCTCGAATACCTGTCTGTGGAGACGGACTCCGACCGCATCGCCGGGGTCGAACGCGTCGTGCGCCAGGCCCTGCTGGCCGAGCTGGCCCTGACCGCCCGTCCCCACAACCCCTTCGCCCTCGCCCGCCAGTATGTGAAGGCAGTGGATGAGGCCCCTCGGGTGAGCTTCTTTATGCCCCACCACAACGAGTCCGGCTACTGGTGGCAGGGGGAGAACGCCCGGCTCGCCTCCCTGGCCGCCGCCGCCTTCGCCGCCGCACAACGGCTGCCGGATCTCGCCGCCCCCCTGCTGGCCCACGGCCAGCATCAGCTGGACTGGATCCTGGGGCGCAACCCCTTCGACGCCTGCATGCTGATGGGCCACGGCATCAAGAACCCCGCCTACACCGCAGGTTATCCCAATGCCCCTGGCGGCATCTGCAACGGCATCACCTCTGGATTCGAGGATGAGGCCGATGTCGCCTTCATCCCGGTAGAGTATCAGGACCGGCTGGATCAGAACTGGCGCTGGGGAGAGCAGTGGATCCCCCATGGCGCCTGGTTTGCCCTGGCCATCAGCTGGCAAGGGGCCCACCATGGATGACCGGGATCAGGCCATCGCCTACTGGGTCGGCATCGATGGCGGCGGCACCCATACCCGGGCCCGCATCCGGGATCGCAGCGGCGCACTGCTCGGCGAGGGGCGCGCCAGTGGCTCCAATCTGGAGCTGGGCATCGACGTGGCCCAGTGCCAGGTACTGGCGGCGGTGCACGCCGCCATGGCGGCGGCCGGGCTGCCGGCGTCCGCCATGGGCCGGATGAGCGCCGGCCTCGCCATCGCCTCCGCCGAGCTGGAGACCTGTTATCGCGACTTCCTGGCCCAGCCCCTGCCCTTCGCCGAGACCCGGCTCACCTCCGATGCGTTTGGTGCCTGCCTGGGGGCCTTCGGCGGCGGCGAGGGGGCCATCCTCATCGCCGGTACCGGCTCGGTCGGGCTCCTGTTCCAGGGGGGCCGCATCCGCACCTGTTCCGGGCGCAGCTTCCCCATCTCGGATCTGGGCAGCGGCGCCTGGTTGGGGCTGCGAGCCATCCAGCAGTCCCTGCTCTGCCACGACGGCATCCTGCCCCCCAGCCTGCTGGCGGTGCGCCTGCTGGATCACTTCAAGCGGGATCAGGCCGAGGTGGTGCGCTGGGCGGCCCGGGCGATCCCGGCCGATTACGGCCGCTTCGCCCCCTGGGTGTTCGAGGCGGCAAAGGACCAGGATCCCCTCGCCCTCGAGCTGCTGGCCCAGACCCAAGCCCAGCTCGACACCCTGATCCGCGGCATGCTGGCACAAGGCGCCAGTCGGGTCGCGCTGCTCGGTGGCATCGGGGAGCGGCTGCGGCCGCGCCTGTACCATCTTCCCCTTGTCACCCCGCAGGCGGACGCCCTGGAGGGCGCCATCCTCTTTGCGAAACAGAAGGAACTGCCATGTCTACACCCTTGATCACCCTTGCCGTCCAGCGCCGCGATGAGGAGGATGTCTGGATCCTGTTGACCCTGGATCGGGTGCCAAGCGAACCGTGGCAGATCCACTTCTGCCTCGGCCGTCACATCGATGCCAGCAGCCTGGAGGGGGGAGAGCTCATCCACCAGAGCGGCAGCTACAAGGTGATAGCGCCCCACCCGGGGAGCAGGGAGCTTGCTCTCTGCTGTCGCAAGACGGCGTTCAAGCGCCTCACCGATCTGCCCCAGGGCTTCTTCCTCAGCCTGCCCGAATCCAGGGAGGGAGCCCAGATCATCCCGGTCACCATAGCGGGCCAGGAGCTGGGACTGGACTCCCCCGCCCCCGCCGGCAAGGAGCTGGCCGAGGTGGAGCCCGAGCACGGCATAGTGCCGCTGCCCCGGCGTCTGGTGCGCCTCGAGGGCAACTTTCGCCTCGCCGAGCGGGCCCACGTCAGGGGGCCGGGCAACCTCAGTGCCCTGCTTGGCCACTTCAACGATCTGACCTCCCTTGCCCTGGAGCAGGACCATGACGCCGAGATAAGCCTGGTGCAGGCCGAGCTGCCCGCCGAAGGCTACCGGCTGCTGATCCGGCCCCAGGGCATAGAGATAGCGGCCGGGGATATCGCCGGCTGGCGCCACGGCCTGGTGAGCCTGGCCCAGTGGTATCTGCAGCACGGGGAGAGCCTGCCCTGCATCGAGGTCGAGGATGCCCCCCGCTTTGGCCTGCGGGTCATTCACCTGGACTGCGGTCGCCACTTCCAGCCGATGGCGAGCCTCAAGCGCCTGCTCAGGCAGATGAGCCTCTACAAGTTCAACCGCTTCCACTGGCACCTGACCGATGACGAGGGCTGGCGCCTGGAGATCAAGGCCTTCCCGACCCTGACCGAGGTGGGCGCCTGGCGGGGCCATGGCCTGGCCATAGGTCCCCAGCTCAGCGGCGGCGCCGCGCGCTACGGCGGCTGCTACAGCCAGGCCGAGGCCCGCGAACTGGTGGCATACGCCGCCAGCCTCGGCATAGAGGTGATCCCGGAGATCGACATCCCCGGCCACTGCCACGCCGCCATCAAGGCGCTGCCCGAGCTGCTCATCGAGCCGGCGGATCACTCCCGCTACCTGTCGGTGCAGTATTTCGACGACAACGTGCTCAACCCGGCGCTGCCCGGCACCTATCACTTCCTCGAGCGCGTGATGGACGAGGTGTGCGCGCTGTTCCCGAGCCCCTTGATCCACATGGGGGGAGACGAGGTGCCCCACGGCGTCTGGACCGACAGCCCCGCCTGCCAGCAGCTGATGGTGCAGCAGGGTTACCAGGACATTCGCGAGTTGCAGGGGCACCTGCTGCGCCACTGCCAGGGCTATCTGGCCGCCAAGGGGCGCCGTATGGTGGGCTGGGAGGAGATATTGCAGGGGGACAAGGTGAGCCGGGAGGCCATCATCTGTGCCTGGACCAGCTTCCAGGCGGGGCTGGATGCCGCGGCGGCGGGCTACCCCGTGCTGATGGCCGCCGCCCAGTATCTCTACCTGGATCTGGCGTGCAGCGAGAACATAGAGGAGCCGGGACTCTACTGGGCCGGCACCCCCAACCTGGAGCAGGTCTACTCCTGCGATCCCGCTCCGGCCGATTTCCATGCCAACGATAACATCCTGGGGGTGCTGAGCCCCCTGTGGTCCGAGCTGGTACACACCCGTGACCGTCTCGACTATATGCTGTTCCCACGCATGCTGGCCACGGCGGAAGTCGCCTGGAGCCTGCCAGGTGACAAGGACTGGGGGCACTTCTGCGCCCGCCTGCCCGGTCAGCTGGCGATCCTCGACCAGCAGCAGGTGCGCTACCGAACGCCACAAAGGTAATGTTGTCACTCTCTTTGGCGGTCTGCGCGGCCGCCTTTTTTTATCCTGTCCCCTACCTCCTGTTTACTTATTCGCAGCAAAAGACATACACTCCGCGCGGCCTTTAACGTGCCATCTGGATACACGTTATCCAGCCCGGTGTCACACCGCATGCAAACAATCGTTAACATATTCCAATCGAAGCCGATATCCGTGACAGCGTTCGCCCCACATGAAAGGAGTTCACCCATGTCTCACCCGCAGATCCCCCACCATGACCAGGAGGTGCTCTTCCCCGCCTCGGTCCAGCTCGTCTCCATCACGGATCTGAGCGGGGTGATCACCTACGCCAATCGCCATTTCTGCGCGGTGGCCGGGTATGGGCGCGACGAGCTCGTCGGACAGCATCACAACCTGGTGCGCCACCCTGACATGCCCAAGGCCGCCTTCGCCGATCTGTGGCGACAGCTCAAGGATGGCAAGCCGTGGCGCGGCGTGGTCAAGAACCGCTGCAAGGATGGCCGCTACTACTGGGTCGATGCCTATGTCACTCCCCTCTACCGGGACGGCAAGATCAGCGGCTACCAGTCGGTGCGCTGCAAGCCCACCCCGGCGCTGATCCAGCGGGCCAGTGCCATCTACCGGACCCTGCGCCAGGCCGAGCAGGGCCAGGGATCGGCCCTTCCCGCCTTCACCACCCTGCGCCCCTGGCTCGCCGTGGCGGGGCTCGGCGCCCTGCTGGCCCTCGGCTGGCAGCTGGCCGGGGCCATGGCCGCCCTGCTGATACCCCTGCCTCTGCTGCTGCTTGGCCTGCTCTACCGGGACGAGCTCATCGGTACCCGCCACTACCTGCAGCGGCTGCACCAGGACTACGACAGCCTGACCCGCCAGGTCTACTCGGGCAGCGGGGCGGCGGCCATCGCCGATTTTCACCTCAAGATGGGCGAGGCGCGGCTCACCACTGTGCTTGGCCGGGTCAGTGACGCCACCGATCCCCTGCAACGGCTGGCCGGCGAGCTCAAGCTCGCCTCGAACCAGGCCTGCACCGCCATCGGCGAACAGGATGCCCAGACCCAGCAGATGGCGACGGCCATGACCCAGATGGCCACCACGGCCCAGGAGATAGCCCGCAACATCCAGGAGTCCCATGGTCAGGTGGACGAGGTGCGCAGCCGCTGCCTGCAGACCGATGATCAGCTGACCCAGACCGAACGCCAGATCACCGCCCTCACCGGCCAGGCCGAGCAGGCCTATCAGACCGCGGTCAGCCTGGCCGAGGAGTCGGCGCGCATCGGCACCCTGATGAGCGAGATCCAGGGGATCGCCGATCAGACCAACCTGCTGGCCCTCAACGCCGCCATCGAGGCGGCCCGGGCCGGCGAGCAGGGCCGCGGCTTCGCCGTGGTGGCCGACGAGGTGCGCACCCTCTCCACCCGCACCCACAAGGCGACCGAGCAGATCCAGGGCAGCATAGGCCAGATCCAGCAGACCCTGAGCCAGTGGCAGACCATGATGCAGAGCAACCTGCACCAGACCCAGAGCTGCGCCGAGCTGACCCGCCAGGGCTCCTGCAGCCTGCAGCAGGTGCTCGCCCAGATGGATCAGGTCAGCGCCTACGGCGCCCAGATTGCCGCCGCCGCCGAACAGCAGCAGGCCGGGGTGGAGGAGATGGGCCGCAACATCCAGGCCATCTCTGCCCACTCGCAGCACAACAGCCACAAGATGCGCGAGGTCGATACCGTGAGCCAGGCCCTGTTCAACCAGGCCAGCCAGCTCAAGGGGCTGAGCCAGACCTTCGGCTGAATCTGCCTACTCCGCAGCCAAGGCACCGCCATGCCACACTTACCCACCCCGCGGTAAAGGCCCCACCAATATGGTGCCTTTGTCACACTTGTTCACCCCGTGACAAAGGCGTCACCAATCAGTGTGCCTTTGTCACACTTGTCCAGCCCGCGACAAAGGCGCCGCCAACAAGGTGCCTTTGTCACACTTGCCCGCCCCGCGACAAAGGCGCCACCAATCAGTGTGCCTTTTTCGAACTTGCCCGCCCCGCGACAAAGGCGCCGCCAATAAGTGTGCCTTTGTCACACTTGCCCAGCCCGCGACAAAGGCGCCGCCAATAAGTGTGCCTTTGTCACACTTGCCCAGCCCGCGACAAAGGCGCCACCAATCAGTGTGCCTTTGTCACACTTGTCCAGCCCACGACAAAGGCGCCACCAATCAGTGTGCCTTTGTCACACTTGCCCAGCCCACGACAAAGGCGCCACCAATCAGTGTGCCTTTGTCACACTTGCCCACCCCGCGACAAAGGCGCCACAATGGCGCCTTTGTCGTGACGAGATAGCAACAAGCATGCAGGGAACCCAAGCCGGGCAGAACAAGCAGGCCAGGATCGAAGCCATCCTGGCGCTGATACCAGAGGGCAAGGTGGTCAGCTATGGCCAGGTGGCGGATCTCGCCGGCCTGCCGGGCCGGGCCCGCCTGGTGGGCAAGGTGCTGCGCGAGACAGACAAGGTGCTGCCCTGGCACAGGGTGCTGGGGGCCGGGGGCAAGATCTCTCTGCCCAAGGGGTCAAAAGGGTTTGATGAGCAGACGGGGCGCCTGCAACAGGAGGGGGTGCCGGTGATCAAGGGACGGGTCAGGATGCAGGAGTGGCAGTGGCAGCCCGACCTGGCCGAGCTGCTGTTTCTGCTTCCCTTCTAGCCGAGGGAGAGGATCTCGTCGCTGCGCACCTGCACCGGGATGGTTTCCGCTTCGCGCTGGAGCAACACCAGCTGGTTCTGTCTGTCGACCTCCAGCACATAGGCGAGGCCCTCCCGGGTCTGGCAACTCATGCCAGGCCGGATCTCGCTGATATCCATAATCGACTCCTTGTCTTGCCTGCCGCTACCTTGCAGCGTTTGCAGTATATCCTCCGGCCATGAAAAAGGCCCTGCATTTGCAGGGCCCTGTTGTCACATCAGCTTCACGCCTTCTTGGCCTTGGCCAGGCTCTCCTGCCACTTGCCATTGTCGTAATGGGCCGTCCAGCCTGTGGCCTTGCCGTTCACCTCCGTCATCACGTACTGCTCCTTGGTCTTGCGACTGAAGCGAACGATGGCGGCGTTTCCGTCAGGATCTGACGCCGGGGCGTCGGCCAGGTACTGGTGCTTGGGCGAGAGCCGCTCCTTGAAGCGCTTGAGCTCCTCCACCAGGGGAGCACGGGTCTCCCGGGATTTGGGGAAGTTGCTGGCGGCGAGGAAGAGACCGGCGGCGCCGTCCCTCAACACGAAGTGAGCATCGGACTGGGTGCACTTGAGCTCGGGCAGGGGCACGGGATCTTCCTTCGGCGGCGCGATGTCGCCATTTTTCAGGATCTTGCGGGTGTTTTTGCAGCTCTCGTTGGTGCAGCCCATGTACTTGCCGAAGCGGCCGTTCTTGAGCTGCATCTCGGCTCCGCAGCGGTCGCATTCGATACTGGGACCTTCGTAGCCCTTGAGCTTGAACTGGCCCTGCTCTATCTCGTGACCCTCGCAGTCCGGGTTGCGGCCGCAGACGTGGAGCTTGCGGGTCTCGTCGATGATGTAGGCGTCCATGGCGGTGCCGCAGATGCCGCAGCGATGCTTGGCGCGCAGCGCCTCGGTTTCCGCCTCTTCCCCGTCGATGGCGGAGACGAACTCATCGGCCGACACCAGGTTGATGGTCTTCTTGCAGCGCTCCTTCGGCGGCAGGGCATAGCCGGAGCAGCCGAGGAAGACTCCTGTGGTGGCGGTGCGGATCCCCATCTTGCGGCCGCAATCCGGGCAGTCGATGCCGGTCAGCACCATCTGGTTGGCGCGCATGCCCCCCTCTTCCGCCGGCTTGTCGGCCTGGGCCAGCTCGGCGGTGAACTCGGCGAAGAAGGCATCGAGCACCGCCTTCCACTCCTGTTCCCCCTGCGCCACCTCATCGAGCTTGTCCTCCATCTTGGCGGTGAACTCGTAGTTCATCAGCTCGACGAAGTTTTCCACCAGGCGGTCGGTCACTATCTCCCCCATCTTCTCGGCGAAGAAGCGGCGGCTCTCCACTCGCACATAGCCGCGATCGACGATGGTGGAGATGATGGAGGCGTAGGTGGACGGGCGGCCGATGCCGCGCTTTTCCAGCTCGCGCACCAGGGCCGCCTCGGTGAAGCGGGCGGGGGGCTTGGTGAAGTGCTGACGGGGATCCAGCTTGATCAGCGTGAGGGTCTCGCCGACGTTCACCGCCGGCAGCTGGCTGTCGTCGCCCTTGCGCCCCATGGGGGGCAGCGCCTTGGTCCAACCGGCGAAGCGCAGGATGCGGCCGCGGGCCTTGAGCTCGAACTCTCCCGCCTTGACGGTGAGGGTGGTGGCATCGTACTGGGCCGGGGTCATCTGGCAGGCGACAAACTGGCGCCAGATGAGGTCATAGAGCCGCAGGGCATCCTGCTCCATCCCTTCCAGGTCGGCGGTGGTCAGGGTGACGTTGGAGGGACGGATCGCCTCGTGCGCCTCCTGGGCCCCCGCCTTGGAGCCATACAGATTCGGCTCGCTTGGCAGATAGGGGGCGCCGTACTGACTGGCGATGTAGTCACGCACCGCCTCGACCGCCTCCTTGCTGAGGTTGGTGGAGTCGGTACGCATGTAGGTGATGTAGCCCGCCTCGTACAGGCGCTGGGCCATCATCATGGTCTTCTTCACCCCGAAGCCCAGCCGGGTGGAGGCCGCCTGCTGCAGGGTGGAGGTGATGAAGGGTGCGGACGGCTTGGAGCCGGTCGGCTTGTCTTCCCGGCTGATGACCCGATAGTCGACCCCGTCAAGGGCCGCCAGGGCGGCATCCGTCTCCGCCTTGGTGACCGGCTTGAACTCGGCACCGTTGCGGCTGAGCACCTCCATGCGCAGGGACTCGTCCCCCGCCGTCATCAGGTCGGCATGCAGATCCCAGAACTCGACCGGCACGAACGCCTTGATCTCGCGCTCCTTGTCGACGATGAGGCGCACGGCCACGGATTGCACCCGGCCGGCGGAGAGGCCGCGGGCCAGCTTCTTCCAGAGCAGCGGAGAGACCATGTAGCCCACCACCCGGTCGAGGAAACGACGGGCCTGCTGGGCATTGACGCGGTGCATGTTCAGCTCGGAGGGCTGGGAGAAGGCCTCCTGAATGGCGCTCTTGGTGATCTCGTTGAACACCACCCGCTTGTAGCGGCTGTCGTCACCGCCGATGATCTCCCGCAGGTGCCAGGCGATTGCCTCTCCTTCTCTGTCCAAGTCGGTTGCGAGATAGATGGTGTCGGCCTTCTCGGCGAGACTCTGCAACTCGCTGACCACCTTCTCCTTGCCGGGCAAAATCTGGTAGTTGGCCTGCCAGCCATTGGTGGGGTTGATGCCCATGCGGGCAAACAGGGCATTGCGATCCTTGGCTGCCTTCTCGGATTCGCTGAGCTTGATGCCGCGAATGACGGGTTTCTTGGGTTCGCTGCTGGCACTGCCGCTGGTCGGCAGGTCGCGGATATGACCGACGCTGGATTTCACCACGTAGTCTTTACCCAGGTATTTATTGATGGTCTTGGCCTTGGCCGGAGACTCTACGATGACCAGTGATTTGCCCATGCTGTAACTTGTATCCTCGTTGCACCCGTCGGGGTTGGTGTGCGGTTTTGTGGGGCTGTATAAGAGATTTGACGCCAAAAAGCAATCTTGGCGACAAGTTTGCTTGTGGTTCCCAACCGCATCGCTTCTTTATTTATTAATGCGAAGCACAGGGGATGGACGCAACCGCTTTTTCATTTTTATGCCGCTCAGCCCCGTTTTTTATATCCGAAACGACATAACAAACCGCCCTCGCAACATAACAAAGCACTTTCGTTATCAGCTTGTTACAAAAGACAAAATCTCTTTATAATGGCCACATCCCGCAGCTTTGTGCGCGGAAGGAACCGCAACCCCTATAAAAATCGAAAGGATGTACTCTGATGAAGCACTTCGAGGTTAACTTCGACGGCCTGGTCGGCCCCACTCACAACTATGCCGGCCTCTCCTATGGCAACGTGGCGTCCCAAAGCAATGCATCGGCCGCGTCCAATCCGAAGGAGGCGGCCAAGCAGGGGCTGCGCAAGATGAAGGCGCTGACGGATCTGGGCATGACCCAGGGGGTGCTGGCGCCCCAGGAGCGGCCGGATCTCGCCACCCTGCGCCGCCTGGGCTTCACCGGATCGGACGCCAGGGTACTGGAGCAGGCCGCCAGGCAGGCCCCCGCCGTGCTGGCCGCCTGCTACTCCGCCTCCAGCATGTGGACCGCCAACGCCGCCACCGTCTCCCCGAGTGCCGATACCCAGGATGGCCGCATCCACTTCACCCCGGCCAACCTGACCAACAAGTTCCACCGCTCCCTCGAACCCGAGGTGACCGGCCGCATCCTGCGCGCCGTCTTCCCGGGGGATCGCCACTTCTGTCACCACAGCCATCTGCCGGACAACGATCACTTCGGTGACGAAGGTGCCGCCAACCACACCCGGCTGTGCCGCGCCTATGGCGAGGCCGGAGTCGAGCTGTTCGTCTATGGCCGTAGCGCCTTCGATGTCTCCCAGCCCGCCCCCAAACGCTACCCGGCCCGCCAGACCCTGGAAGCGAGCCAGGCCATCGCCCGTCTCCATGGCCTGGGGGATGAGACCGCCGTCTTCATCCAGCAGAACCCCGAGGTGATCGATCAGGGGGTGTTCCACAACGACGTGATAGCGGTAGGCAACCAGAACGTGCTCTTCTTCCACCAGCAGGCCTTCCTCAACACCGCCTCCGCCCTGGCAGAGGTACGCGCCAGGTTTGGCGAGGGGGAGCTGCACTTCATCGAGGTGCCGACCAGCGAGGTGTCGGTGCAAGATGCGGTGAAATCCTACCTGTTCAACACCCAGATCCTGACCCTGCCCTCCGGCGAGATGGCCATCATCGCCCCCACCGAGTGCCGTGACAACCCGGCGGTGTCGGCCTACCTGGCCAGGCTGGTGACCCTGGGTACCCCCATCAAGGGCGTGCACTACATGGATGTGAAGCAGAGCATGAGGAACGGCGGCGGCCCCGCCTGCCTGCGGCTGCGGGTCGCCATGAACGACAGCGAATTGGCGGCGGTCAACCCGGCCTGCCTCATCAATGACGGCCAGTTCGCCCGCCTCGACGCCTGGGTCGACAAACACTATCGCGACAGCCTGGCCCTGGACGACCTGCGGGATCCGGCCCTGGTGCAGGAGTCCCGCACCGCCCTGGACGAGCTGACCCAGATCCTGAAGCTGGGATCCGTCTATCCCTTCCAGCGCTGAGAACCTGGTCACGACCTTACTGCGAGGCCGTGATCAAGGCTCATGTGCTGCTCGGAATCCTCACGTATGCCTATACGCTCCGATTCCTGCGCTGCTCTTTACCTTGCTGACGACCTCTCGCGACAGCTCGTAGACAGGTTCTAAGCCGCAACAAAGACATAAACGAAGAGCCGGGCTCCTGCCCGGCTCTTTCATGTCGATGTCGACGGCAAGACAAGAGCTCAGCGCCAGGGGCTCTGCTGCCAGAGCCGCTCCAGCCCCTGTACAAGCCCCTGGGCCCCCTGCTGGCCCAGCTTCTGGGTCAGCGACTTGGGCTTTTGGAAGCACAACCCCACCACCCGGCGCTCCTCGGCGCGGCGCAGCAGATAGTCATCGCTGGTGCAGAGCTCGTCCACCAGCCCCAGCTCCTTGGCCTGACCGGCGAGCCAGTGCTCCCCCGTGGTGACCTTGTCGATCTCCAGGGCCGGGCGATGGGCGGCCACGAACCCCTTGAACTGCTCGTGGATGGCCCCCAGCTCCTCGCGAAACTTCTCCCGGCCCGATTCGTCATTCTCACCGAACATGGTGATGGTGCGCTTGTACTGGCCCGCCGTGTGCATCTCGAACTCGATATCGTGCTTCTTGAGCAACTTGTTGAAGTTCGGCAGCTGGGCGATCACCCCGATGGAGCCGACGATGGCGAAGGGGGCGGCCAGGATGCGATCCGCCACGCAGGCCATCATGTAGCCGCCGCTCGCCGCCACCTTGTCGATGGCCACCGTCAGGGTGATCTGGCGATCCCGCAAGCGCTGCAACTGGGACGCCGCCAGGCCATAGCCATGGACCACGCCGCCGCCGGACTCGAGCCGCAGCAGCACCTCGTCCCCCGGCTGGGCCACCCCGATCACCGCGCTCACCTCCTCGCGCAGGGAGGCCACCTCCCTGGCATCCATGCTGCCATGAAAGTCCATGACGAACAGGCGACGCCGCTCATCCCCCTGCTTGCTGCGCTGCTTGTTGCGCTCCTTCTGCTGCTTCTCCAGCTGCTTGCGCTCCTGCTTGCCGGCCAGGGACTCCCGCAGCCGGGTGCGGGTCTGCTCCAGCTCGGCGGAGAGATCGCTTATCACCAGTTCCCCCTTGCGGGACTTGGGATGACGGCTGCTGACCAGCATCAGGATCAGGGCGCCGAGGGCGAGCACCAGGGTGAGGGTCTTGGCCAGAAACAGGCCGTATTCGCTCAAAAATGCCACTGAAGACTCCGTTGAGAGTGAAAATTTTTCCCATTCTAGGGAGTTTGTTTCGGGGGCGCAAAGCCTCTCTCATCGGCGCCCGCACTGGCCCGAAAAACGGCAAGCGCCTCGTTTCCTTCACATTTTTATCTGGCCGTGCTGGTCAAACGGTCGAGGGCCTCAGTACACTTGCCCCAACACGCCGGGGCAGGGCCCTGGCCAATTCCATGAAATTCACAGGAGTCGTCATGCTCGATTATCAGGCCCCCGCCACCTTGCTCAGCAACAAAGTCATTCTGGTGACGGGGGCGGGTGATGGCATAGGCCGTGAGGCGGCGCTCACCTTCGCCGCCCACGGCGCCACCGTCATACTGCTGGGTCGCACCGTGGCCAAGCTGGAGGCCGTCTACGACCAGATCGAGGCCGCCGGCCACCCCCTGCCCGCCATCGTGCCGGTCGATCTGAAAGGGGCCACCGCCAGCCACTATCGCGGCATGGCCGAGACCTTCGCCGAGCAGTTCGGCCGCCTCGACGGCGTGCTGTTCAACGCCGGCCTGCTGGGCTCCCTGTCGCCGTTCGAGCACATCAAGGAGAAGGAGTGGGACGAGGTGATGCAGGTCAACGTCAAGTCCGAATTCCTGCTGACCCAGGCGCTCTTGCCCCTCATCCGCCAGACCGCCAAGGCCCATGGCGAGGCCGCCATCCTCTACACCTCGTCGAGCGTGGGCCGCAAGGGGCGCGCCTACTGGGGCAGCTACGCCATCTCCAAGTTCGCGGTGGAGGGCATGATGGAGGTGCTGGCCGACGAGCTGGACAATACCGGGGTGCGGGTCAACAGCATCAATCCGGGCGGCACCCGCACCAAGATGCGCGCCAGCGCCTTCCCGGCCGAAGACCCCATGGCCCTGAAGACACCGGCAGACCTCATGCCGCTCTATCTCTACCTGATGGGACCGGACAGCCGGGGCAAGACGGGCCAGACCTTCGTCGCCCAACCCAGGTAATCATATAAAAGCGGCTCGCGGCGGCCAGGACCGTTAGAGTTATTGGAGTCCATTCACGCGAGCCCGGTGCCAAGCCAGCAGGTGAGTCATGTTTCGTCCCAAGAGTACCTTCGAGCAGTGGCGTATCTTTCAGGCGGTGGTCGACTGCGGCGGTTATGCCCAGGCGGCCGAGGCCCTGAACAAGAGCCAGTCCTCCCTCAACCATGCGGTGGCCAAGCTGCAGCAGAGTCTGGGGGTGGCACTGCTGGAGGTCCGTGGCCGCAAGGCGGTGCTGACCCCGGCCGGGGAGGCCTTCCTCAAGCGCGCCCGTCAGCTCAGCCAGCAGGTGGAGGAACTCGAGAACCTGGCCGACAACCTGGAGCGCCAGTGGGAACCCCAGATCAACCTCTATGTCTCGGCGCTGCAACCCAGGACACGGCTCTATCGCGCCCTGGCCCGCTTCCACCCCCGCAGCCGGGGCTGCCGCATCAATCTTCATGAGCGGATCCACTGCCACTTCAACGCGCTGCAACCCGGGGATCTGATGATCTCGGAGCACCTGCCCGGGGATCGTACCGGCCTGCCCCTGGACGAAGTGAGCCTGCTGCCCCTGTGCGCCCCGAGCCACCCCCTGGCGAGTGCCCAGGTCCCCCTCTCCCTGGAGCTGTTGACCTCCCATAACCAGATTGGCCTGCACCCCCCCATCCACCGCTCGGTGGACTGGCACGATGCCGAGGACACCGGCTGGAAGGTGACCCACTACCAGGAGGTGATCGCCCTGCTGCAACAGGGGCTTGGCTACGGCTGGCTGCCGCGCCACCTGGCCAGCACGGCCCTGGCCGACGGCAGCCTGGTGCCCCTGACCCTGGAGGGGGGCAGCGAGCGCCACCTCTATACCTATCTGCTCACCCAGAGCCCGGACGCCCTGGGCCCGGCCAGCGAGTTGCTGCTGCGCTGCCTGCGAGACGAATACCAGGGCCGGGACTAGGCTCCTTCCCACGCACCCTCTCCTTTATCCATGACAAGAGACCCGCACCAGGCGGGTCTTTGCCTATGGCCCAAGAGGCGTCTCAGACGTTCGACACCCGCCAGCAGGCGGCCAGGGCCAGCATGGCCAGGGTCAGGGCCACCAGGAAGACGCCGTGAAAGCTCCACAGCTCGGCGACGATGCCGGCGATGGCTCCCGCCAGGATGGAGCCGGTGCGAATGCTGTTGGCGAACAGGGTGGTAGCGACCCCGGCGCGCCCCGGCATCAGATCCTGGAAATAGGACATGCCGATGCCGGCGATGATGCCGATGAAGATGGCATTGAGCAGTTGCAGCGCGATCAGGGCCTGCTGGCTCGCCAGGGTCACCAGCCCGGCGTAGAAACCTATCCCGGCCAGCACCGCCAGCAGCATCATGGGCCGCTTGCCAAAGCGGTGGGTGTAGTAGCCCGCCAGCAGCATGAAGGGGATCTCGAGCGCCGCCGCCGTGCCCATCAGCACCCCGGCAAGGGTCTCATTCAGTCCCAGCTCCCGGGTGACATAGAGCGGCATGTTGATGAGGTACATGCTGTTGCAGGTCCACATCAGGGTGGAGGCGATGAAGAGCCCCCGCACGGAAGGGTCCCGCCAGCTGCTGACCCTGGGTTGGCTCTCGTCCCTGGCCGGCAGCGGCAGGGAGGGCAACCAGCGCCACACCACCAGGGCGCAGAGGAGATAGGCGAAGGCGGACGCCAGGTACATGGCCTCGAAGCCGTAGCCGATGGCCAAGGCAAAGGCCAGGGGCGGCCCCACCACCCAGGCCAGGGAGAACTGGGCCCGCATCACTGAGCTGAACATGTCGGCCCGCTTCTGCTGGCTGTCGGCATGCTCCCGGGCCAGGGCGAACAGCTGGGGGCTGGCGGTGGCCGCCAGGCTCGCCAGCAAGACCCCAAGGCTCACCAGCAGCCAGTAGTTGCGGTTCCAGGCGAACAGCAGGGAGAGCACTATGCCGGCGGCGCAGCAGCGCAGGATCAGGCGTTTGCGGTCGCCACGGCTGTCGGATCTGTGACCCAGCCACTGGCTGATGAGGATCCCCACCAGGGCATTGACGGTATAGAAGAGGCCGACCAGGAAGGGGCGCACCTGCACCTCCTCGGCCAGAAACAGGCTCAAGGTGGGCACCTGCAGGGCCACCGCCACCCCGGTCATGAAGGTGACCGCCAGGAAGGAGAGTGAGACGGGATCCGGACGCTTGCTGACGGCGGTGAGGGATTTCATAGGATTATCACCAGACTGGAGGAAGGGGGGCGCCAGGAGGCGCCGGGACCATGGTCATCTTATGACACCACCCAGAACCAGCTCAAGGCTTGCGACGGCTCCGCCGACACCGTACATTGAAGGCCCAGACTGCCCATGATGGCAGCACCCACCAAGATGGCCAGCCGAGCGCCCTTGCCCGAGGGACGGGCAGCAGACACCCGCGCGCGGCACCCGGCTTGTCTGGCCAGTAAAAGGACTGAACATGTTTGATTTTGACAGGGAAATTGATCGCAGCGGCACCATGAGCCTGAAGTGGGACAAGTACAAGGAGCAGGACGTCCTGCCCATGTGGGTGGCCGACACCGACTTCGTTTCCCCCCCGGCCGTCATCGAGGCCCTGACCGAGCGGGTCGCCCACGGCGTCTTTGGTTACTCACGCCCCTCCCCCCGTCTCATCGAACTCATCATCACCCGCATGCAGCAGCGCTATGGCTGGACCATCCAGCCGGAGTGGCTGCTGTTCCTGCCCGGGGTGGTGCCCGGCCTGAACCTCGCCTGCAAGGCCTGGAGCCAGCATGGCCGCGGCATCATCACCCCCAAGCCGGTCTACTACCCCTTCCTGCAGGCGCCGGGCTTCAATGACAGGCCCCTGCTCACCGTGCCCATGGTGGAGCAGGATGCCCGCTGGGTCCTGGACATCGAGGAGCTGGAGCGCCAGGCCCCCTCGGCGGATCTGCTGCTGCTGTGCAACCCCCACAACCCGGGTGGCACCATCTTCACCCGGGAGGAGCTGGAGGCCATCGACGCCATCGCCGAGCGCCACAACCTGGTGATCTGCTCCGACGAGATCCACTGCGATCTGCTACTGGACCAAGGCGCCCGCCACATCCCCTACGGCGCCCTGAGCCCGGCAGCCGCCGAGCGCTCTGCCGTCATGATGGCGCCGAGCAAGACCTTCAACATCGCCGGCCTGTGCTGCTCCTTCGCCGTGGTGGCCAATCCCAGGCTGCGCCTCAAGCTGCAACAGGCCATGCGCGGCATCAGCGCCGACGTCAACCTGCTGGGCTATGTGGCGGCCGAGGCGGCCTACGAGGGGGGCGATGCCTGGCTGGCGGCGCAGCTCGACTACCTGCGCGGCAACCTGGCCCTGATCGAGGCGGCCGTCGCCCGCTGGCCCGGGGTCACGCTGGCGCGCAACCAGGCCACCTATCTCGCCTGGATCGATGTCGCGAGCCTGGGACTGGATGACCCCATCGCCTTCTTCGAGCAGGCCGGCGTCGGCCTCTCCCCGGGGGCCCAGTTCGGGGATGCCCAGTTCGTGCGCCTCAACTTCGGTTGCACCCGGGCGCGTCTGAGCGAGGCCCTGGCCCGCATGGAGCGGGCCATCCTGGCCCGGCTCAACTAAACCGGATGGGCCCGGCCCATCCCCCTGCTCACTGACTGGTTTCCTATGCGCCCACGAATACCTGCCCTGCTCGCCCCCCTGTTTGCCCTGCTCTGCTGGGGGGCGAGCGCCCACGCCAGCGACTACCTCACCATCAGCACGGGGGCGCTCACCGGCGTCTACTACCCGGTCGGTGGCGCCCTCTGCCGCCTGCTCAACGAACAGAGCGGGCCCGAGGGCCTGCGCTGCAGCGTGCAGAGCACCAAGGGCTCCCTCGCCAACTTGCAAGACCTGCAAGATGGCAAGAGCCAGCTCGCCCTGGTGCAATCCGACGTGCTCCACCACGCCGTCCATGGCACGGGGCCCTTCGCGAGCCAGGGCCCCAACAGGGCGCTGCGCTCCCTCTATCGGCTCCATCACGAATCGGTGGCCCTGCTGGTCGGCGAACAGAGCCGCATCGGCAGCCTGGGGGAGCTGCCGGGCAAGCGGGTCGATCTCGGCAGCGTCAGCGGCGGTGACAGGGTGACCATCATGGCGCTCATTGAGGCCATGGGCTGGCAGGCCGGGGATTTTGCCCCCACCGCCGGGTTGGGTGCCGATCGGCTGCAAGGCCTGTGTGATGGCAGCCTGGACGCCGCCTTCGTGGTCGCGGGTCAGCCCAATCAGGTGATTTCGGATCTGATCGGGCGCTGCAAGGCCCGTCTGCTCCCCATCGAGGATGCCAGGATAACCGGGCTCATCGAGGGATCGACCTATTACGAACGGGGTCGCATCCCGGCCAACCTCTACCCGGGCCAGGCCCTGGCGATCCCCACCCTGGGGGTGCGTGCGGATCTGGTGACCCTGGATACCCTGCCGGCCGAGACAGTCCATCGCCTGCGCCGGGTGATGGATGAGCACCTCAAGCAGTTTACCCGCCTGCATCCGGCCCTCATCACCCTCACCCCGGAGGCCATGACGGCGCCAAGCCCGGCGCCGTCCCATGCCGCCATGCAACAGGATCCCGGGGCACCGGCGCCTGATCCGCTCCCGGATGCGCCCGCCCTGATGCCGGCGTCCCTGCAACCCGGCAGCGCTCCCTCTCAGGCGCTCCCCACCCAGGCCGTCTCGGGGGCGGGTGCCACCGGCTCCGCTGCCGCCCCCGAGGGGGAGACGGCGCCAGCTCAAGCGCCCTCTGGCGCGGCCGCCACCGGTTCCGCCGCCCCCGAGGGGGAGACGGCGCCAGCTCAGGCTCCCTCTGGCGCGGCCGCCACCGGTCCCCTGGCCACGCCCTGACCTTTTGTTCATACAGACAGACAAAACAAGGGCCACCTCGCGGTGGCCCTTGTGTTGCTTGGACTGCGCCTTTGGCGCCCCTACTCGGGCCCGATCTCCCCGCTCTCCTTGCGCTCCCCAGCCGGCGCGGGGCCAAGATAGGGATGGGGGCGCTGGATCTCCTCCTCCACCCAGTGCAACAGCTGCTTGATGGCCCGGGACAGTACCTGGTTCTGGCGCACCACGTACCCCAGGCTGGTGCCGGGAAAGTCATGGAGCTCGGTGACCGGCGCCGTCAGCTTGAGCCTGGGGTGGAGGGAGAAGTCCGGCACTATGGCCACCCCGAATCCCGCCTCGGCCCAGTCGAGCTGGGCGTCCACGCTGCCCACCTCCATGATGCGGCAGCTCGGCAACCCGAGCAGGGGCAAGGAGGGGTCGATCAGCGCCCGGGTGCGGGTGTCATGACCCAGCAGGATCAGGGTGGGCTCGTCGAGGGGGTCGCTCTCCCCTGCCCTGGCCCGCGCCTGCCAGCGGCTGAGCCCCTGCCCCAGGGCGCACCAGGTCACCTGTTGCAACTCGGTGTAAAACAGCGGCTCGCTGCGCTTTTGCGCCATCACGAAGCCGAGATCCGCCTTGCCCCCCTTCACCAGCTCGGCCGCCTGATCCGAGGTGGTGTTGAACAGGGTGAGATCGATGCCGGGGAAGGCCTGCTTGAAGCGCTGGAACGGCTGGATCAGCAGCAGCCGGGAGATGATGTCACTGGCGGCGATGGCGAGCTTGCCCTGACTGAACTGGCCGAGGGCATTGAGATCGGCCTGGCACAGTTGCAGCTCGTTGAGGGCGCGCTCGGCGCTTTGCAGCAAGCGCTCCCCGGCCTGGGTCAGCCGAAACGGGCTGCGCTCCACCAGCTTGACCCGGGTCGCCTGCTCCAGGTTCTTGAGGTGCAGGCTGACGTTGGGCTGGGTCATGTGCAATTCGGTGGCGGTCTGACCGAAGTGCTGCAGGCGGGCCAGGGTGACGAAGGTGTTGAGCCAGTGAATATCCAGCATGAAGCACTCCGAAGCGGGCCACGGGGTGCGGCCGTCGATAATATCGCCGCAATTATATGGTTTTGTTATCAGAACAATAAAGATAATTAATTTTTCTAATCCGCATCGGCCTCCTAGGATGGATGCCTAACGTCTTAGGAGAAAGTCACATGTCGTCTATCGTAGTCGTAGGTGCTAACTGGGGTGATGAGGGCAAGGGCCGCATCGTCGATTATCTGGCAGGTCAATCCGCCGCCAGCATCCGTTTTCAGGGCGGCAACAACGCCGGCCACACCGTCGTCAACGACCTGGGCACCTTCAAGCTGCATCAGCTGCCGAGCGGCGTCTTCAACCCGGATTGCCTGGTCGTGCTCGGCCCCGGCATGGTGATCAGCCCGGAGCCACTGACCCGCGAGCTGGCCGAAGTGAAGGCCGCCGGCGTCACTCCGAAACTCGCCATCTCCGATCGTGCCACCTTCTGCCTGCCGATCCACGCCCTGGAAGATACCCTTGAAGAAGTGCGTCTGGGTGATGGCGCCTATGGCTCCACCCGCCAGGGCATTGCACCGGCTTACGGTGATCGGGTCATGAAAAAGGCGATCCTGGTCGGCTGGCTGAAACAGCCGGACGTGCTGGTGGAGCGCATCCAGTTCTTCCTCGACTGGAAACTGCCCCAGCTCAAGGCCCTCTACCCCAGCTTCGAGTTCAGCCAGAGTGCCCAGGAGATGGCCGACTGGCTGCTGGAAGTGTCCGAGCCGTGGCGCGATGCCATCTGCAACGTCAGCGAGCCCCTCAAGGCCATCCAGGCCAAGGGCGAGACCCTGCTGTTCGAAGCCCAGCTGGGCGCCGGCCGTGACCTCATCTACGGCGAATACCCCTGGGTGACCTCCTCCCACGTCTCCGGTGCCTACGCCGGGATCGGTGGCGGCCTGCCCGCCCTGCGCCCCGAGCGCGTGATCGCCGTGGCCAAGGCGTTCAGCACCTCGGTCGGTACCGGCACCCTGATCACCGCCATGGAGAACCAGGAAGAGTTCCGCAAGTTCGCCAACGAGTTCGGCGCCACCACCGGCCGTCCCCGTGACATCGGCTACTTCGATGCGGTCGCCACCAAGCAGGGTCTGGAGATCCAGGCCGCCAACGAAGTGGCCCTGACCAAGCTGGACTGCCTCTCCGGCATGCCGGATCTGAAGATCTGCGTCGCCTACGAGGGTGCCCACACCGAAAACCCGATCTGGCCGCAGACCGCCGGTCTCAAGGCCGTCTACGAATCCATGGAAGCCTGGAGCGAAGACATCTCCGGCTGCCGCAAGTTCGAAGAGCTGCCCCTGGCCGCCCAGCGCTACGTGCTGCGCATCGAGGAGCTGATGGGCGTCCCCGTGCCCATGGTCTCCGTCGGCCCGGGCCGCGAGCAGATGATACTGCGCTAAGTCCATCGGCCGCCATGCGGCCAGCGCGACCCGCAGCAGACACCGGCGCCCCAGGGCGCCGGTGTTTTTTGTGTCTGGCGCCGCCCCTGTGTCGTCCAGCCCTCCTGTGCCCTTCCCCGCGCCCGAGGCAGGACGAGGCGACCCATGACACTCAGCCCCTTGCCTGCACACATGAAAAACCCCCGTCAGCAGGCTGACGGGGGGGGCGTGGACGACCACTGTGCCGGGATCTACTCGTTGACCGCCTCGTTCATCACCAGATGCACCACGGGATTCTCGGAGAAAAGATAACGATCGTCATTCATCTCATCGTCAAAGGTGGTGGCCTGGAACAACATGTGCTTGGTGTTCTCCAGATGTTGCCACATGGCCAGCTTGGCGGCCTGGGGATCCTTTCGTATCAAGGCTTTGAGGATCTGGTCGTGGTCGTCGCACCAGCTGGCGATCGCCTTGTCGTCGATATGTTCATGCAGCTTGCGCCAATAGGGGTTGCGCTCGCGGTGAAGCCAGAGCTGCTCGGTCAGGATCACCAACACCGAATTCTGGGTCGCCTTGGCGACCTGGATATGAAACTGCTTGTCCCACTCCGAATCCCGGGCCCTGTCCTCCTTGCGGGCCAGGGCCTGGATCTTGAGCAGCTCCATGATGTCCTGCTTGGTCACCTGGGTCGCGGCAAACTCGGCGATGTTGCTCTCCAGCAGCTGGCGGGCCTGAAGCAACTCGAACGGACCCGCGGTCAGCAGGGCATCATCCAGGGTCGGCGCTGGCTCGGCGCTCTGGCTCTCCTGGGCGATCACATGGATGCCCGAGCCCTTCTGCACCGCCACCAGCCCTTCGACCTCCAGCATGATGATGGCCTCGCGCACCACGGTGCGGCTCACCTCCATCTCCTCGGCGATGAGTCGCTCCGCCGGCAGCCGTTCGCCAACCTTGTAACGCTGACTCGCAATCCGTTGTTTCAGCTCGGCGGCGACTTTCTGATAGAGCCGTTTCGACTCGAAGACATCCACATTAATGTCACTCACACCCTGGCCTCTTTGCAGCAAGTGCCGGGCATGTGCCCGGCAGCGAAAACTTGTTATACCAATTTAACCCAAAATGCACGAGTGAGCCAGCGGCTCACTCGTGCGTCTTGATCCTCAATGCATGCCGAACAGCCCCGGCAGGAACAGGCTCAGGGACGGTATATAGGTCACCGCCAGCAAGCTCAGCAACAGCACGAAGAAGAAGGGCAGCATGGGCCTGATGAGGGACTGCAGCTTGACCCCGGAGACGGAGCAACCCACGAACAGGGCGCTGCCGACCGGCGGCGTACAGAGACCGATGCAGAGGTTGAACACCATCATGATGCCGAAATGCACCGGATCCATCCCAAGCTCGGTGACGATCGGCAGGAAGATGGGGGTGAAGATGAGCACGGCCGGCGTCATGTCCATGAAGACGCCGACGATCAGCAGGATGACGTTGATGATGAGCAGGATAACCAGGGGGTTATCGGAGACATTCATCAGGGCGTCGCTGATGGTATAGGGAATGTCGGCATTGGTCATGGCCCAGGACATGCCCACCGAGATGCCGATCAGCAGCAGCACGATGGCGGTGGTGATGACGGAATCGAGCATGATGGCCGGCAGCTCTTTGAGCTTGACCTCGCGGTAGATGACCACGGAGAGCACGAAGGTGTAAACCACGGCGATGGCGGAGGCCTCGGTGGCGGTGAAGATGCCGCCGAGTATGCCGCCCATCACCACGACCACCAGCAGCAGGCTGGGGATGGCATCCCAGAAGGCGCGCATCACCACGGCGAAGGAGGGACGCTCGGCGACGGGGTAGCCGCGGCGTTTGGCGATGATGGTGCCGACCGCCATGATGCTGATCCCCATCAGGATGCCGGGTACATAGCCCGCCATGAACAGGGTCGCCACCGAGATGCCGCCTGCGGTCAGGGCATAGATGATCAGCACGTTGGAGGGAGGGATCAGCAGACCCGAGATGCAGGAGGTCACGTTGATGGCGGCAGAATAAGCCGGATCATAACCCGCCTTCTTCTGCATGGGCGCCATGGTGCCCCCCACCGCCGCGGCGGCGGCCACCGCCGAGCCGGAGATGGAACCAAACAGCATGTTGGCCATGACGTTGACGTGGCCGAGGGAGCCAGGCATGCGCCCCACCAGCACCTGGGAGAAGTTGATGAGCCGCTGGGCGATGCCGCCGCAGTTCATCAGAGTCCCCGCCAGGATGAAAAAGGGGATCGCCAGCAGGGAGAAGCTGTCGAGGCCGGTCGCCATCTTCTGGCCGATCACCGCCAGTATGGTCTCCAGGGGCAGCATCATCAGGCCGGAGGCCAGGGTCGCCAGACCGATGGAGAACGAGATGGGCACCCCCGCGAACACCAGCACGAAGAAGGAGCCAAACATGACCAGAGCTATGGTCCAATCCATCAGATGTTCTCCTCTGAGGGGGCAAGATCGGGGGTGGGAGCCAGGCTGTCGAGCAGGGTCTCCAGTATGTAGAGCACGCAGTAGTAGCAGATGATGAGGCCGCTCAGCGGCAGCACCACATAGACATAGGCCATGGGCAGTTGCATGGCGGGGGACACCTGGCCCGTGCTGTAGACCTTGGCCACCAGGGTCAGCCCGCCCCACACCATGGCGCTGCCGGCAAACAGCAGCACGCAGAGATCCACGAATAGCTGGTTGATGAGCTTTCGGCTGCCCTTGAGGTTGGAAACAAACAGGTCGATGCTGAGGTGGCGGCGCTTGCCGGTCGCATAGGCGGCGCCGAGCAGCCCCACCCAGATCATGCTGAAGCGGGCTATCTCATCCGTCATTGTGCTGGGTTGCGACAGCACATAACGGCTGAACACCTGCCACACCACGCAGACCACCAGCATGGACATCACGGTGACGGTGAACCCGGCGAGCAACCTGTCTATCGGTCGCTTGAACTTTTCAAGACGCATTGCACTTCTCCCGAGAGGGCGGCGCGGGCCGCCCTCTCCTCATGATTACTGGGCTGCTTCGTTCTCGATCTTGCCGAGCCAGGCGCCACGCACCGGATCCTTGCGGAAATCCTCATACAGGGGGGCCAGTGCGGTGCGGAAGGCCTCCTTGTCGACCTGGATGAAGGTGGCGCCCGCCTCGGCGGCCTGCTTGCGCGATGCCGCCACTTCCTTGTCCCACAGCGCCTGCTGATGGGTCTCGGAGTGCTTGGCCGCCGTCTCCAGGATCTGTCTCTGTTCGTCCGAGAGCTTGTCCCACACCCTGGTGGAGATCACCAGGAAGTCGGGCACGGCGGTGTGCTGATCCTCGGCATAGAACTTGGCCACCTCCACGTGACGGGTCTGCACATAGGAGGGTTCGTTGTTCTCGGCGCCGTCAATCACCCCTTGCTGGAGCGCGGTATAGACCTCGCCAAACGGGATGGGGGCGGGGGCGGCGCCCAGCAGTTCGATCAGCTTGATGGTGGTCGGGGTGGCGACCACCCGGATCTTCATGCCCTTCATGTCGGCCGGGGTCTGGATAGGCTTGTTGGCATAGAAGCTGCGGGTTCCGGCCACATAGGCGGCGATGGAGGCGAAGCCCTTGTCACGGGTCTCCGCCATCATGGCGTGGCCGACCGGGCCATAGATCACCTTGTTGAAGTGGGCCTGATCCTTGAACAGATAAGGCAGGCTGAAGATGGAGAAGGCCGGTGAGAAGGGCTCCATTTCGCTGGCGCTGGCCTTGGTCATGTCCAGGGCGCCATTTTGCAGCAGCTCCAGGGTCTCGCGCGGACCGCCCATCTGGCCACCCGGGTAGATACGCAGCTTCATCTTGCCGTCGGAGGCGGTACTGATCTCCTTGGCCATCTCGGCCAGGGCCTGGTGGACCACGTGGTTGGTATCCAGGTTATGGGCCAGCTTCAGGGTGACCCTGTCCATGGCGTGGGAAGAGAAGGCGGCCAGGGCCAGCGGGGCGGCCATCAGGATGGCGGCGGTGAGGGTTTTCATCTTCATTGGAGCGGGACCTCAAGTGTGTGTTGTTATCTGCTAGACCTCTTCCGTGAGGAGTCAGTCTTAATGTCCTACATCTTCGAGGTGCCAACTGTAATTGGTAGAACATCTATGAATGTTGAGAGCCATCACAAAAAACGAATACCCCCACAGACCGGCAGTCATAAACCCAACTCGGGTCACATTTTATGCCATTGCAATGGGCTGACAGGCGCCTAACGGCTCCAAATCATCCCACATGTGAGAGCCTTGGCGCCATGCTGCCGCCAGAACAGCGCCATAAGAGGCCATTTCAGTCCAATCGGGGGGATTTTGTGACCTGGCTGGGATTTTTGGCTCAAAGTGACTGGACGAGATGTCTGGCAAGGCGAATAATTGGTCCAACAACTAGCCTACTCACCGAGATCTCTCGTACGGAGCAAGCCGAATGACCGCCTTCATGACAGATGACTTTCTGCTGGACACCGAATTCTCTCGCCAGCTTTATCACGGCTTCGCCGCCGGGCAGCCCATCTTCGACTACCACTGCCACCTGCCCCCCGAGCTCATCGCCCAGGACCACGGCTTCGCCAACCTGTACGAGATCTGGCTCAAGGGTGACCACTACAAGTGGCGAGCCATGCGATCCAACGGGGTGGACGAGCGGTTCTGCACCGGAGATGCCGACGACTACGCCAAGTTCGAGGCCTGGGCGCGCACCGTGCCCCAGACCCTAGGCAACCCCCTCTATCACTGGACCCATCTCGAGCTAAAACGCCCCTTCGGTCTGACCGGCACTCTGCTGGGCCCGGACACGGCCCGGGAGATATGGGATTTTTGCAACGACAAGCTGGCCCGCCCCGAGTTCTCGGCCCGCGGCATCATGCGGCAGATGAAGGTCAAGATGGCGGGCACCACGGATGATCCCGTCGATGATCTGCGCCACCACGCCGCCATCGCCGCGGACAGCGGCTTCGACATCAAGGTGCTGCCGAGCTGGCGGCCGGACAAGGCCTTCAACATAGAGGCCGAGGGGTTTGCCGACTATCTGGCCCGGCTGGGGGAAGTGAGCGATGTCGAGATCCGCCGCTTTGCCGATCTCACCCATGCCCTGGCGATCCGGCTGGATCACTTCGCCGCCCACGGTTGCAAGATAGCGGACCACGCCCTGGACGAGGTGTTGTTTGGCCAGGCCAGCGAGCAGGAACTCGACGCCATGCTGGCTCGCCGTCTGGGGGGCGAGACCCTGGCGCCCGATGAAGTAGCCGCCTTCAAGAGCGCCGTGCTTATCTATCTGGCCGGGGAGTACAAGCGGCGGGACTGGGTGCAGCAGTACCACATAGGGGCACTGCGCAACAACAACAGCCGCCGCCTGCTGACCCTGGGACCGGACACCGGCTTTGACTCCATCAATGACGCCCCCATGGCCCGGGCGCTCTCCAGGCTGCTCGATGCCCAGGACAGTCAGGATGCGCTGCCCAAGACCATCCTCTACTGCCTGAACCCCAGGGACAACGAGGTGCTGGGCACCATGATTGGCAACTTCCAGGGGGGCAACATCCCCGGCAAGATGCAGTTCGGCTCAGGCTGGTGGTTCAACGATCAGAAGGATGGCATGGAGCGTCAGCTGACCCAGCTCGCCCAGCTCGGCCTGCTCAGCCGCTTCGTCGGCATGCTGACCGACAGCCGCAGCTTCCTCTCCTACACCCGCCACGAATATTTCCGCCGCATCCTGTGCCGCATGGTGGGGCGCTGGGTCGCAGAGGGAGAGGCACCGGCCGATCTGGCCCTGCTCGGCGCCATGGTGGAAAACATCTGCTTCAACAACGCCCGGGACTACTTTGCCATCGAACTGAACTGAGGGTTCAACGGACGGCGGGGGCAACGCACCCTCGCCGCCAACGGCGTCCATTTGAGTCAAACCGCGCCGTACTCATCTCACCCAACGCATACCAGTAACAGGGGCCGCTCCCCCATGAGGAACGAAAACAAGATGCAACGCCTGAATCGTGATGCCTTCCCGGGGGCCCAGTATCCGGACCGCGTGATCCAGTTTGGCGAAGGAAACTTCCTGCGCGCCTTCATCGACTGGCAGCTGGACCTGCTCAACGAACACACCCGCCTCGATGCCGGCGTGGTGATAGTGCGTCCCATCGACAGCGATTTCCCCCCCAGCCTCAGCACCCAGGATGGCCTCTACACCACCGTCATTCGCGGCCTGGATGCCTCGGGCGAGGCGGTCAGCACCCAGCGCCTGGTGCGCAGCGTCAACCGCGAGCTCAACTGCTATCGCCAGTTCGACGAGGTGCTGGCCCTGGCCCGCAACCCCGATATCCGCTTCCTCTTCTCCAACACCACGGAAGCGGGCATCAGTTACCATGAGGGCGACCAGTTCGACGACGCGCCGCCGGTGAGCTTCCCGGCCAAGCTGACCCGCCTCTTGTTCGAGCGCTTCACCCATTTTGACGGCGCCGCCGACAAGGGCTGGGTGCTGCTGCCCTGCGAGCTCATCGACTACAACGGCGAGGCCCTGCGCGAGCTGGTGCTGCGCTACGCCGCAAAGTGGCAGCTGCCCGCCGCCTTCCAGACCTGGCTGCACGAGCACAACACCTTCTGCTCCACCCTGGTCGATCGCATCGTCACCGGCTTCCCCCGGGATGAACACGCCGAGCTGCAGGCACAGTTTGGTTATCAGGATCAGTTCGTGGTCACCGCCGAGCACTTCTACCTGCTGGTTATCCAGGGGCCGGCCTGGCTCGAGCAAGCCCTCTGCCTCGACCAGATGCCCGCCGATCAGGCCCTCAACATCCGCATCGTCTCCGACATCAAGCCCTACAAGGAGCGCAAGGTCGCCATCCTCAACGGCGCCCACACCGCCCTGGTACCGGTCGCCTTCCTGGCGGGGCTGGATACGGTGGGGGAAGCCATGGCCGATGAACAGGTCGGTGAGTTCGTGCTGCGCATCATGAGCGACGAGATAGTGCCTACCCTGGACTTGCCCAAGGAGGAACTGCTCTCCTTCGCCCATGACGTACAGAGCCGTTTTCGCAACCCCTTCATCAAGCATCAGCTGCTCGCCATCGCCCTCAACGGCATGACCAAGTTCCGTACCCGTTTGCTGCCGCAGCTGCTGCGCTACCAGCAACAACAAGGGGGCTTGCCGCCGCGCCTGAGCTTCGCACTGGCCGCCCTGCTGGCGTTTTATCGCGGCGAGCGTGAGGGACACCCCTATCCCCTGCAAGACGATCAGCCCTGGCTCGATGCGTACGCCCGCCTCTGGCCGGCAGTCGAGCGCGGCGAGCTGGCCCAGGGCGAGCTGGTGCGCGAGATCCTCGCCAACAGCGATCACTGGGGTCAGTCCCTGTGCGACATCCCGGGCCTGGTCGAACGCATAGATCACTGCCTGACCGCCATTCGTGAGCAGGGGCTGCGCGCGGCGCTGGCCGCCTGCTGCTGAGGAGTCATCATGCAAGCCGTCATCCGTATCCATCCCGCTGACAATGTCTTGGTCAGCCTGCGCGACCTCGCCGCCGGCGAGGTCATCGAGCATCAAGGTGCCACATTCACCCTGGGGTTGCCCCTGGCCCGCGGCCATAAAATCGCGCTGCTCCCCCTCGCCCCGGGAGAGCAGATCATCAAGTACGGCCTGCCCATCGGCCACGCCACCGCCGCCATCGCCCCGGGGGAGCATATCCACCACCACAACCTGGCCACCAACCTCAGCGATCTGGACGAGTACAGCTATCAGCCAGAGCTGGTCGAGGTGAGCACGGCGCTGCCGGACAGGGAGATCCAGATCTACCGCCGTCACAACGGCCAGGTCGGCATTCGCAACGAGCTGTGGATCCTGCCCACCGTCGGCTGCGTCAACGCCCTGGCCAAGCAGATGAAGCAACGCCTCGAGCGAGACGCCGATCTCCAAGCCATCGATGGTGTCCATCTGTTCAGCCACCAGTACGGCTGCTCCCAGCTCGGCCAGGATCACCTCAACACCCGTACCCTGCTGCAAAACCTGGCCCATCATCCCAATGCGGGTGGGGTACTGGTGGTGGGGCTGGGGTGCGAGAACAACCAGATCGCCGCCTTCAGGGAGACGCTGGGCGACATCGATGAGTCTCGGGTGCGCTTCATGGTGTGCCAGCAGCAGGACGACGAGGTGGAGCATGGAGTGGGTCTGCTCACCGAGCTGCTCGCCCGCATGAAGGAAGATCAGCGCCAGCCGGGACGCCTGGGAGAGCTCAAGTTCGGCCTGGAGTGCGGCGGATCCGATGGCCTGTCCGGCATCACGGCCAACCCGCTGCTCGGCTGCTTCTCCGACTATGTGATCCAGCACGGCGGCACCTCTGTGCTGACCGAGGTGCCCGAGATGTTCGGCGCCGAGCGCCTCCTGATGTCCCGCTGCCAGGATGAGCAGACCTTCCACAAGACGGTCAGCATGGTCAATGAGTTCAAGCAGTACTTCATCGACCACCAGCAACCCATCTACGAGAACCCCTCCCCCGGCAACAAGGCGGGCGGCATCTCGACCCTGGAGGAGAAATCCCTCGGCTGCACCCAGAAGGCGGGTCAGAGCCAGGTGGTGGACGTGCTGCCCTACGGCGCCCGCCTGCAACGTCCCGGCCTGAACCTGCTGAGCGCCCCCGGCAACGACGCCGTGGCCACCAGCGCCCTGACCGGCGCCGGCTGCCACATGGTGCTGTTCAGCACAGGCCGTGGCACTCCCTACGGCGGCCCAGCCCCCACGGTCAAGCTCGCCACCAACAGCGATCTGGCCAGGCGCAAGCCCCACTGGATCGATTTCAACGCAGGCTCCCTGATCGAGGGTACCCCCATGAGCCGCCTGCTCGAGCAGTTCGTCGACCTCATCGTCGACATCGCCAACGGCAAGCCGACCTGCAACGAGCGCAACGACTTTCGGGAGCTGGCCATCTTCAAGAGCGGAGTCACCCTGTGAGCGGCGACCTCGGCTGGCTGACCCCGGTCTGGACCCTGTTCCAGCAGCAACCCCTGGCGCAAGGCATCGGCCTTGCCGCCATGCTGGTCGGGGTGAGCGCCTTCCTGCAACGGGACGACAGGCGCTTTCGGCTGAGACTGTGCCTCTATCAGGGGGCCATCGCCCTCCACTTCCTGCTCATGGGGGCGAACACGGCGGCCCTCAGTGCCGGGCTCAGTTGTGGCCGTACCATCGCCTCGGGGCGCACCCGCAGCCCCTGGGTGATGCTGTTCTTCCTGCTGCTGGTGTGGGGGCTCGGCATCCCAGGGATCCACAGCCCGGTGCAGTGGCTGCCCATCATAGGCACCACCATAGGCACCTGGGGACTGTTTCGGGCCCAGGGCATAGGGCTGCGGCTCTCCATGCTGGCCGGCGGCCTGTGCTGGACCAGCCACAACATACTGATCGGCTCCATCGGTGGCAGCCTGATCGAGACCACGTTTCTGTTCGTCAACTGCCACACCATGTACCGCATGTGGCGCCACCCGCTGGCGAACGCCCGTTAACTTTTTGCAGGAGTCGCGACCATGATCCGACAGATAGCCGTGATCGGCGAATGTATGGTGGAGCTGCGCCAGGCCGGGCAAGGCCTGCTCGCCCAGGGCTTTGGCGGGGATACCCTCAACACGGCCCTCTACCTCGCCCGCCTGGGCAGGCGGCAGGAGAACGAGACCGGCGAACTGGCGGTACGCTACGTCACCGCCCTGGGCCAGGATGGACTCAGCAGCGAGATGCTGACCGCCTGGCAAGCGGAGGGGATCCAGACAGACTGGGTGCAGCGCCTGCCTGACAAGGCGCCGGGGCTCTACCTCATCGACACGGCCGCCAACGGCGAACGCTCCTTCACCTACTGGCGCAGTGACGCCGCCGCCCGCTACTGGCTGGAACAAGCAGCGTCCGAGGACATTCTCGCCGCGCTCGGCCAGTGCGAGCTTATCTACCTGAGCGGCATCAGCCTGGCCATCCTGCCCCCCCCATCACGCCAGCGGCTGCTCGATGGCCTCGCCGCCGCCCGCACCCGGGGCGCCCGGCTGGTGTTTGACAACAACTATCGCCCCCGCCTCTGGGCCGACAGGGAAGAGGCCAGGGCGGCCTACGCCGCCATCCTGGCCCAGACCGACATCGCCCTGCTCACCCAGGATGACGAAATCGCGCTCTGGGGCGACGAGTCACTGGCGCAATGCATTGCGCGCACCCAGGCCCGGGGAGTGGCCGAGATCGTCATCAAGCGCGGCGCCGAGCCCTGCCTCGTCGTCACGGCGCAGCAACAGATAGAGGTGGCGGCGACGCGGCTCGACCCCGCCCTGGTGGTCGACACCACGGCCGCGGGCGATTCGTTCAGCGCCGGTTATCTGGCCGCCCGCCTGCAAGGGGGCGACCCCGTCGAGGCGGCCCGGGCCGGTCATCGCCTCGCCGCCGCCGTCATTCAATGCCCGGGGGCCATCATCCCCCAGTCCCATATGCCAACGGCCAAGGAGCCCTCCCATGTCTGATCTCATCCCCCGCCTCGAAGCCCTCAAGGTGATCCCCGTCATCGCGCTGCAAGATGCCAGCCTCGCCGCCCCCCTCGCCCGGGTGCTGGTGGAGAACGGCCTGCCCGCCGCCGAAGTCACCTTCCGCACCCCGGCCGCCGCCGAGGCCATCCGCCAGATGCGGGCGGCCTATCCAGACCTGCTGATCGGCGCCGGTACCGTGCTCACCCGCGAGCAGGTGGATGCGGCCGTCGACGCCGGGGCGGATTTCATCGTCAGTCCGGGCTTCAACCCCAGCACGGTGCAGTATTGCCTGGACAAGGGCGTGGCCATCATCCCGGGGGTCAACAACCCCAGCCTGGTCGAACAGGCCATGGAGATGGGGCTGCGCCAGCTCAAGTTCTTCCCGGCCGAGCAGTCCGGCGGCATCCCCATGCTCAAGGCCCTCGGCGCCGTCTACCCGGTGCGTTTCATGCCCACCGGCGGCATCACCCCGGCCAACCTGCCAGACTATCTGGCCCTGGATTCGGTGATCGCCTGCGGCGGCACCTGGATGGTGCCGGCCAAGCTGGTCAACGAAGGCCGATGGGACGAGCTGGCCCAGCTGGTGCGAGAGGCGGTAGCCGCCCTCTGAGTCAGCCCGAGACAAGCCCCCTCCCGGGGGCTTGTTCACAAAGCCCCAAGCATGAAAGCGACCGCAATTGGCCCCAACCAGGCCACTGTGGCAAGCTAAGCCCCTGTTTTGTCTGCGTCTCACGCGCCATGCAACCAATCCCGCCCAGTGATGAAACATGATGCCAGTGCTGTGGCAGGCCTTGGCCGATGGCACCGCCCGCCCCCTGCGAGAGGTGTTTGAGCGAGTTGGCAAGCGTTGCAGAGGCGCGCGCTCGCTGGCTCGCCTTTATCGAGTCGCAAGGCTGGGCTTAGGTGGCGGTGGCACCCTCTCGGGGCGCGAGATCGGTGGCGACCTCTGCCCGTTTGCCGGGGGCACGCTTATCGGATAGGGAGCAGACCGCCCAATGATTGGCCAGCCATTGCTGGTCAACCACCAGCTCGCGCCCTTGCGCAGTGCCTGGTACGGCCCCAGGTCAGGGGCCCTAACTATCCTGATTGAGCCTGATCACCCAGGCTCAACTTTTATCTCTCTCCCTTCTAGGCCTGATGAACAAAGCGTGATCAGAGGTTCCCGAAAGCAAGGAGCAGGAGGGGCGATCACATTGCCTGTGCCCGTGACCTGAGTTGATGCATCATAGGCAAACTTGCCCCCGTCAAAGAAGGAGAGCCCCTTGACTCACAGTTCCAACCACGCCGATGAACTGATCGATGTTGCCGCGCTCAAGGCGCAGAGCGGCGAGGCCAGCTTTGCCAAAGGGGTGCAATTGCTCAGTCAAGGGCGGGTGCAACAGCTCAGTCAGGATGGCAAGACCATCAGCGCCCGGGTGCAGGGCGGTCACCTCTATCGGGTGAGGCTGGCAATTGGGCGCGAGCTGGTGAGCCACTGCAACTGCCCGGCCGCCGATTATCAGACGATCTGCAAACACGGGGTCGCCACCGCTCTGGCCTTCAACAGGCAGCTGGCCGGTCTTGACGGCGAGGAGGGGGCGCTTTCGCAGGTGCCCGATGAGCGGGCGCGGCTGCGTGCCTATTTCGACCGGCAAGAGCAACCGGCCCTGCTAGAGGTGCTGCTCGATGAGCTCGGTCGCAACCCCAAACGCTGGCAACACTGGCTGAGGAAAGTGGATCTGAGTGAGCAGGCGCTCTCCCCCGCCAAGCTGAAAACCTTGATCAACAAGGCGTTGCCCAGACAGGATATGTGGGAATGGCGGGAGGTGAGCGACTATTTCGCCGAGGCCACCGAGCAGTTTGAAGCGATCTGGGAGGGGGTCGATGCCCTGCCGCTTGAGCAGCAGTGGCAGCTGACCCAATATGCCCTCAAGCGCCTCAACACTGTGCTGCTGCAGATAGATGACTCCAATGGTGATCGCTTCGAACTGGAGGCTGATATCTGCGAGCGCCTCCCCGCGCTCTTTGCCCTGCTGCCCTGGTCCGAGCACGACAAGGTCAACTGGCTCTTCACCCATCTTGTCGAGCAACCCATGGATGTGTTCCCGGAAGAGGAGGCCTTTGGTGACCTCCCTCAAAGTCCGGCCTTTCTGGCGCTGTGCGAGCAGGGGCTTGAGCGAGCGCTGACCCAGGGGGAGCAGGACCAGGACCAGGAAGGTAACTGGGAGCTGCTGCGCTACGCCCACCCTCTGCTGGAGGCGGCCAGAGCCTGCGGTGACTGGCGCCACGAACTTAAGCTGCTGGCCAGCATGGCGGGCTGTACCTGGGACTGGCTCAAGCTCTGCATGCTCTGTTGCGAGCATCAGGAGCCGCTGGAGGGAGAGTATTGGCTCACCAAGGCGCGCAAGGGGGCGGTATCGCCCCATGAGCAGGATGCCTGCGATGAGGCCGAGATTGCGCTATGTGTGGCTCTCGGCGAGAAGGGGCGAGCATGGCGCCTGGCCAGGGCCCGTTTCGAACGATTCCCCAATATTGAAGGATTCATGCATCTGCGCCAGTTGCAGCAGCAGCTGGCCTGGCAGGATGAGACCCTGTTGCCCTGGGTCGAACAGCGCCTCAAGGCGTTGGCCGCCGTCAGGCAGCCCTTCAATTTATCCTCCCATCAGGATGCACTGGTGCGCTTCTATCTGGCACTGGACAGGGTGCAGGATGCCTGCGACTGGGTGGCGCTCCACAGGATCAGCCCCGAACTGCTGCTCACCCTGGCCGACAGGATAGCGCCGGCAGAGCCTGTGCTGGCCATGAGTTATCGCTTTCGGGTTGCCGCCTGCTATGTGGCGACGGGTCAGCACCATGGCTATGAGCAAGCGGTGGCGGTGCTGCGCAAGCTGGAGCAGTCGCTGGGGGATGACAAGGCGCGGCAGGAGCACTTTGATCAGCAGCTCAGGGCACTGGCGACCGAACACAAACGCAAGCGCAACTTTATCCAGCTGGTGAACCAGCATTTTTCCTGCCGCCTCTGAGCTGCGCTGATCCCCATGCTTCTCTGGCCGTTATCTACAAGCGCCAAGGGATGGGTATCCAGCCATAAAAACGGGCCTGCGAGTGCAGGCCCGTTCTTTTGCCGATAACCACCCGTTCTGGCTGGGGGCGGCCTCTTATCCGTTGGACGCTTTGAATTTGCGGCTTCGCAGCAGCAGGGGGAGCTGGTAGAGCACCAGGGCGCCCAGCACCAGGCCGGCGCCGGCCAGCTTGGCGGGGCCCAGGGGCTCGCCGTAGAAGAGGGTGCTTAAGATCAGGGTCCAGGCCGGTTCGAGCAGCATCAGCAGGGCGGCGTGGGCCGTGGTCATCTTGCTCAAGGCGTGGGTGAGCAGCCAGTAGCGCAGGGTGGTGGCGATGAGCACGCTGGCGGCAAACCAGCCCCAGATACCGTGGCTGATCCCGCTGGCGGGCCACTGCTCGGTCGACAGGGAGAGCAGGGCGCCGAGCAGCCCGGTCACCGCCAGCTGGATGCAGGTGAGCCAGGTGGGAGGGATGGACTGGGCGAAGTGGCGGTGCACCGCGAGCTGCACCCCCAGGGTGGCGGCGGCCGCCAGAAACCAGAACAGGGAGAGGGACACGGCTGTTTGGCCGGGGTGAGTCTCACCCCAGTGGGTGCTGCTGGAGAGCAGCAGCAGGCCAGCGATGGCAACGGGCAGGGTGAGCCAGTAGTGGCGACCGGGTCTGGCCTTGAAGGCGGCCCAGGCGGCGAGCGGCGCCATCAGGGTGGCCACGCTCATGATGAAGGCGCCACTGCCCAGGGCATCGCTCTGGCTGATGGCGGTGACCCAGCACAGCAGGCTGGCCCCGAGCAGGGTGCCACAGCCGGCGGCCCGCAGCAGCTGCGAACGGCTGGGGGGCGGTTCGCGCAGCCAGGCGAGCGGCAACAAGAGCAGGGCGGCCAGCAGGAAGCGGCTGCCGATAAAGGCGGCGGGAGGGAGTTCGCCAATAGCCTCTTTCGAGAAGAGCCAGCCGGCGGCGGCCAACAGGGTGACCAGTATCATCAGCAACAGGGGGGCGCGGTTCATCGGGACATCACGGGGTCAGGGCAAAGGCCAGAGCATAAGGGAAAGGCGCCCCCATTGTCTGCGCCGATTTCGCCCCCCGCCCCCTGCCCGGCCGAACCGGGCGCGGCACAGTGCCTGGGTCGGCGAGATCCGGGCTCTGCGCCGGGCCGATATTTGGCTGCGACTGGCGCCATCAGATCGCCATGTTGACGGGCACGTCCCGTCGTCGGAACCCTCCTGGTGGCAGGAAACATTGCCGGCACTCACCCCTGTTGGCGCGGGTCCCGGCTATCAGAGCGGCGTGGCGCATTTGCGATACTCGGTGGGGCTGACCCCGACCCGCTTTCGGAACACCCGCGAGAAGTAGAGCTGATCGTCATAGCCCACCTGCTGGCCTATGGTGGCGACCGACAGCGGCGTGGTCTGCAGCAGCAGCTTGGCCCGCATGATGCGCTGATCCTCGCGCCAGCGCACTATGCTCACCCCCACCTGCTCGCGAAACAGGTGGGCGAGGCGCGAGGGGGACAAGAACACCTGCTCCGCCAGCGCCTCCACCAACATTTAGTGCGATATGACAGCCACTATTTTTTAAATGAATTATTACCGTTTCTTGCAGCTTTCCAACCAAGTTGCTGTATCAATTTTTCCATTTTGTAGATAACTCTGTTGGTTTGTCCAATGCGTCGCAAGAAATGGCCTAAGTCCATTCAGCTTTTTGTTAATTGTCAGCATTTGATTAAAGACTGACACTTGCTCTTTAATTGGGCTCTCACCATATATAGACGCAGACTCGACCAAACCACTGGCGTAATAGCCCGTAAGTTGGCTGAGTCGCTCTTTTTGCTCATCCAGCTTGGTCTTGCGAGCTACGCAGTTTTTATCGGCTTTATCGCTGCAGAGCAGCTCATAGTTAGAGCTGAGAAAATCCAAGAACTTGCCATCATCTTGTAGCTTGGTGCAAAGAAAGGCCCCCAGGTTAAGGCTGGCGCGAATCGACTGGGCACGCTCTTCCTGCTGTCTTTGGTTGCTAGCCCTAAGCTGACCTTCCAGGTTTTTCAGTTTCTGCTTGAGCGCCTCATCGTCAACCCCGGAGGCTAGCGTGCCCAACTCGCTGACCGCGTCCTTCTTGTCACCGGTCTCCCCTTCCAGTTTGTTTGATCCCAGTTGCCGCCAACTACTCTCGATACTTTTGACTCGCTGGGTCGAGGTCATGGTGGGAGAAACCAGCACCAGCCGTAGCCCTGAACTCTTGCTGGTAAAGTGACGGTCATCGTCGTAGTAACTCACCTCTTTGCGGGCCGCACTGCGCAAGGCGGCCTGCTCGGTGAGATAATTTCCACCTCGTACCACATAACCACCAGCTTGACCGTGTTGACGATCGAGCTTGTTGAGGTAGAAAGGTTCAAACATCATCTCGTCCACATTACCCAACATATCGTGCAAGCCGAGTGGGTTGGGGGCCAATAGTCCCACCAACTGCAAACGACCATTGGCTGACTGGGCTCCGGCAAACCATTCATGTTCTTTGAGATCATTCATGGGATAGTGAAGGTCACGAAACTCGGCACTGTTGACCTTGAGCCCGCCGCGCGCGGCAAATTCCCACTCGATTTCGGTCGGCAGGCGTACAAACCCGGCTTTACCATCTTCTTTGGGGATCTGGTCAGCAGCATGCTGTCGCAACCAGAGATTGTATTTATCAGTGGCGGCTACTGCATCGAACCAGCTGATGGCACTCACCGGCAAGCTCAGCTTTTTCGATGGTGTGGGGCAGGTCGCTGAGGTAAGTGACTGATATTGAAGCTGAGTCAGCTCATATTTGGCCATTAGGTAATAGCGACCCTGATCCTTAGCCGACTGAGTGAAACTACCTGCAATAAACGCCGGATGAGTGTGTTCGACAAAGCCCCAGTCACCGCCGTCTTGGCCTACCTGGATTGGCAAATCCTCAAGCGGGCCGCTGACAGGGACCTGCACGCGCCGAAAGACCATGGCCCCCTCACACGGCATCGGCAGGATCACATCCTGTGTATCGGGTTTCGGATTGTAATTTTTCTCTGGCCATGGCTCGGCAAATACACTGACACTGGACAGAGCACATCCCATGATGATGAGCCGGGATAAGATCTTATTAGAGCTCACGTAAACTCTCCGCAGGTTGAATAGCAATGGCTCGTCGCGCGCCAATAATGGCCACCAGAATGGCTACCGTCAGGGCCAGGATCAGGGCCAATAAGCTGTGAAATGGGGTGATCCGGCAGATCATCTGTTCGGTACTCTGGCTGCTAGCCAACGTCCGATTAAACAGTGCACTGCCGCTCAGATAGAGCAAGATACCGCCCCCATAGGCAAGCAACGTCAGGATCACACCCTGAAAGATGATGTAGAGGCCCACCGCCGGGCTGGTAAATCCCAGTAAACGTAAAACCGCAATGTGCTTGCGTTTACGATCCACGTTCGCGAGGAAGGCGCCGACCAAGGAGGCAATACAACCAATTAGTGCGGTGCCAGCGATGACGTTGAAGATGAGGCTAAGTACTCGATTGATGCTCTTTATGTTCTCAATATCGGCTAGCCGACTCACGGTCTCGATACGTTGCTGCTTGAGCCACAGATCAAGCGTCGCCACTTGGTCAATGCTGCTGGCATAAAGGCGAGCGCGGGCAAACATAGGGGGTTTACCCGTTAACAGCTGACCTGTGCTGCTCCCCAGCATAGGGATACGATAACCATCACGAAATGATTCCAGCGCTAACAGCAAGGACTGTTGCACGAACAAGGCAGGACGGTTGAAATAAGTGGGTGCCAGAATCGCACCCACCGTCATGGTGCGTTCCCCCCATTCACGCCGAGTATCTAGCTGGCGCATGATGCGCAAGCGGATCGTGTCACCCACACGGACTGCCAAGCGGCGCGCCGCCTCGGCACTGAGAATCACCTCATCCTCCGCCCCAAGTTGCAATGCACCGAGCAGCGGGTCACCAATATCGGTCGGGATCACCTCCGCATTTTCAATGAAATGGCTCATATCTTTCAGCAAATCGGCTTGGGTATTGAGGGATCGGGTTTGTCCGATAGCAAAACCTACCTCCGATTTTTGCCGCAAAGCGGCGATCCATTCTGCTGAATAGTGGCCACTGCTCACCATGCGGATCTCCAGATTGCGTGGATCTCGCGCGAGCTCTTGCTGCAACTGGCTAACCACCCCATAACGCAACCCAAACATAAGGAGTAAAGGGGCAATGACAGCTACCAACGAGGAGATAATACAAAACGATACCGAGCGATCATGCCAAAGATCCTGCATGGCCAAGCGCAGCAGTAGGCCACGTTTAGGAGAGCACAAAATGAGTTTCTCCCCGCGTCAAATTAGCCTTGAGACAGGGCAAACCAAAGGTCTTGACCAACCCCCAGTCATGAGAAGCCACCAACGCCGCTATGCCCCACTCTTGAACTAACTCGATAAAGAGCGCAAAGAGCAACCTCGCTGTGTGGGGATCAAGCGACGCTGTAGGCTCATCGGCCAACAGCAGCTTGGGCCGATGCGCCACCGCCCGCACAAAAGCAACCCGCTGGCGCTCTCCGATAGAGAGTTGGGACGGTCTTTTGTGCAGCAATTCAGCCAACTTGAGGGTCTGGACGGCCCGTGTGAGTAACCGCTCATCTTCGGCCATACCCAGCAGTTGGCAGGGCAAGCGAATATTGTCTCTCACCGTCAAAAAGGGCAGCAAACCGCCGCTCTGCAGCATAAAGCCTATTCTGGCTGCACGGATAGCGGCTAACGCCGCTTGATCGTTGGCCGTCAGCAAAGGGGCAATATTGACCACGGTTGGGGTCGCGTCAGTAAAGTCCATCTCAAATCGGCCCACGCGGCTGGGAGCCAGTAACAGCCCAATAACCTCAAGCAGGGTGCTCTTGCCGCAGCCACTTTCCCCCGTCACGGCGACCACCTGCCCCAGAGGCAAGTTCAGCTCAGGCAAACAGACCCGATGGGCCTGTTCACCGCTGCCCCGCACTATGCTCATCGCTTCGATACAAAGCATCAGGGCATCATTTCCAGAGGAACCGGGTAGACGTGATCACGGGGATCGCTATCCTTGGCCAGTGCCACCCAGCGGCTGACATCAGCGTTGTAACGCTGGTAATGGCGCAATTTGGTCGCCAGGGTGCGAATAAACTTCTCCTGTGCCAACCCATCCCAACTTTTCCAAGTTTCCTCATCCAGATTAAGCACATCACTGCGATAAGGCAGATCGGCAAGGTATTCCCCCATCACCCCCAGATCCGTGATGCTGGTGTTATCCAACTGCTTGAGCTGGTTGGGATCGGCGCCCATGGTCGCAGCAACCGAGCGCAAACGCTCGAACATCTTGGCCGGTGAGATCATGCCTTCATTGGCCGCATCCAAAATCTGTTTCACCACGTCGCTAAGGTCACTAAGCTGGCCCTTGGTGAGCAACACCCTGACCTCGGTAGTCGGGATATTCTGCTTGATCAGGTCCCGGTCGCTGATCCAGGCCTCAAATACCAAGGGCGCCTGCGTTCCACTCCTCTTGCCGAGGTAGGAAAGTTGCATGGCATGACCGATCAGCGCAGTATCTTGCAGCAATTTTTGCGCGGGAGTGAGTGCATCCTCCTCCTTGGCGTTGCTGGCGCTGCCGATGGCTGGTTCTCCAAAGTAGGATGCTTTTACCTGATCGGTGATGGCGGTCGCCAACGCATCAACCTTGTCACCAAACTCGTGTACATCGCCGGCATTGACCGGATAGTAAAGCGAAGTATTGGTACCACTGTAAGTCGATAACTCCTGATATTGGCTCGCAGCCTTGGCGTGATCTTTCTTACCCGCCGCCGTTTTCAGGTGCAGGGTATATATCGCCACCCCTGGGTTGGCCGCTTCCAAGCGGATCTGCTTGGCATCCAATCCTGTCGTAGAGAGTTTGTTATCCCCTTCTATCGCCCCTGCATCGGTGATCAGCACCACATAACGGGCCCCAAAGTGGCTCCAGTCGATCTGATCTATCGCCTGCATCACCCCTGCATACGCATCCTCATTGAACAGCTTGCTCGACACGCTAGCCTGCTTGAGATCGGCCACTTTTTTCAAAAAATCGGCACCGTCTCTGATTTCATTAGGATCGGCATACATGCGGGTGGTGTATTCCAGACCCGGCACCGCCTTGGCGTTGGAGCGAAAGGAGATCATGCCAAACTTCACCTGCTGGCCCAAATTTTCCTTGTTGATCCGCTCATAAACCTTGCGCACGGCCTCGCGGGTACGCTCGATATAAGGCCCCATCGAGATGGTGGAATCCACCACGAACACTACGGCGGCATTGAACTCCTTGAGCTGGTTCACCTTGGCACTGGGTTCAACAGTGGCCGCATTGGCTTTGCTGACCGAGGCTACATTGAGCAAACGGGTGTAGAAACCATCCTCGGTCATGACCTCCTCACCACTGAGGATGGGTAACAAATAGAACTGTTGCTGCAGATCAACAAAGTACTCGGGTTCTTGCGCCAGCACCCCGTCTGCGTTGCCCTGCTTCTTCAGCGCTGCGCGCAGCGGTGCAACCTTGGCGACAGGATCCGCGGCCTCCAGGATCTGGTTGAGTTGCTCTCGCTCCTTGAAAAAGAGCAGACGATCCCGGTTAGCCGGATTGGTAAAAGCTAGAGTCAGCTGCATCTTCCAATCCACAGTACAAGACTGGGGCAACCAACCGATGCTCTGGCCATAGCTGTCGGGGCCGACCTTTACCCAGCTGTCACCCTTGGCATTGACCTGCTCATAGACATAGAAGCTGCTGAAGGCTGGTTGCAGCACCCCAGACGTCTGACCCGCCTCGGCCACCAGGTCGCAACCGGGGGTGGTCAATACTCGTTGATATAGGCTCTTTTTCCCCTCCTGCAACAATGGGCGATGCTCCGATGTCGTCTCGGTCGCCGCCGCACCTGAGCCACCCAACAGCAGCAGGAATGCTGCCGCACCGCGCAATGATCTGGTTGCTGCTATCACTTGCTTAACTCCTCATAGCGCTGTTTGGCTTCACCATTGTTGGGCTCAACCTGAAGTACGGTGTCATACCAATAAGCGGCTGTAGCATTGTCCGCCTCTTTAAAGCAGTCGTTCGGCTGGTGAAATTTGGGATCATATTCACGGGCATAGGCCAAGGCCACCTTGCTATCCCCCCCCTGCGCACGGTTGGCATAAAGGCGCTGCGCTACTCCACACTTTTGGGCTGACTTAGCACTTTGGATCACCGCCAATAAGGTATCGGTTGGCGGCTGCTGTGCAATACAAGCCTGCACAAACTCCAATTCGCTCTTAGTCGCCAAGTTAACGGCACTGCAACCATCCTCCGTTGCCTCGCCGCTGGCTTCATTAACCACCGCCTCTGCCACCACCGGTTCGACGGCCGTTTCAGCCATAGAGTCAGTCACCGGTGCAACGGCGGATGGAGCATCTGCCGAGCGGTTAAACCAGAAGATCAGGGCGCCAATTAGCAGCAACAGCGCGACCCCACCAAGGATCAGCATGACCTTCGATTTAGATGCAGCCGTGGCGGCCGCCGGTAAGGACGCAGTCACCGGCACAGGCTCTGGTTCGACCTCGGGTTCCGCACTGAAGGCCGGCAGCTCAATCTCAACCGGCACCTCAACTGAAGCTAGATCTGGCACCGGAGGAGCATCAACCACGGGTGAGTTAATGATACTGCTGCCACCATATTCCCCCACCTCTCCTCGGGCGCTGGAGGGGAATACCGCCTCGCGAGCCACTTGCAAGGTGGTATGACGGATTTCACCAGAAGCCAGCTTAACGTTGATCTGAATTGGACTGGCGTTGACCAGCAAGGGGTCCACAATCGCGGCACCCACCCGAAAACCGCTGCCGCTTTGTAGCGGATAACCGCCGTGGATACTGAACAAGTGGGGGGCTGGACTCCATTGCCCCCCCTCTTGCAAATAGTTCTGCTGATTATTGAGAAGAGAAAATTCGAGCCCCTCTACCAGCTCGGAGACGCCCCGCAGCCGGATCAGTAGTTGAGCTTCACCTGGAATAGCGGGGTCGGTAGCAATTATTTTGGCTAGCATGGTGCTGACTCTTGCTGTAATTGATGGATGATCTGGCCCAGACGCTGATTCTGATCGTGAGAAATATCCCGTGTGGCACTATGGCCCGCGTTATCTTGGGTGATCAGCACCAGGGAAGAGAGCCAATCCCCCAAATACGCCATGGCGGGGTTGAGCGGTGTGGCAGGCAGGCAAGGCAACTCGTTCTGGCCTATTTCTGAACCACGGGCAAACAGCTTGCCCTTAGCGCCCGCAAAGCTGTTTGGCACCTTCTCTGGTGGCATGGCCAAAAAACCAAACCAAGCCACGAAATCGCGCAATGTGAACTGAGCCTTCATCACTTGCCGTGCAAGCTGTTGTTCTCGCCGCACCCCTGCTTGCTCCTGCCCAGCCAGGGTTCGTTTCAACATTCCCTCCAGATCCAGACGGTTAGCCGCCGTGATCAACTCTTCGGTAAGCAAGTCGATCAATTCGGTCTCGATACCGAACTGAGCCAGCAGGGTTTTCTGGGTAGGCAGATCACGCAAATGTGCGACCCATGCCTTGAATGCCTCACGGGCGAAACCGTCATCCTGGCCAACCCGCTCTTCAGCCTTGACGGCTGTATTCACCACGGCGACATCAGCCTGATCGAAAGGACTGCTCGCAAATGGGCTGCTATCAAAAGGACTTGCACCAAAGGGCATTTGCCCAAATGGGCTGTCAGGGCTACTGCCATAGGGCGAGATAGCGGTTGCTTCTAGCCCCTCATCCTTGAGGACATTCTCACGAATACTGAGGTAAATATTGCTCAGCTCTGCAGCGGGCAGCTCCAATTGGCCAATCAGCTCACCGAGGGAGTTAAAACGGGCGCCAAGCCCTGTCCAGAGCTTCTTGCCTATCTCCCGCTTTTTCGCCAGTTGCCCGTCACCATCTTGCTCATACCAACGTCCCAGCAGTTGCTCCGCCAGCTCTTTGCGCTTGGCGTTCAGCTGCTGCTGAAGTCGATCAAGCTTGAAATCAAGATGCGCCACCCCCCTCAACGCTTGTCCAAGCCGAGCCATACCGCCATCGTTGAGCGACAACATGGCCGCCCATGCAGCTTCGGGATCAGCCAAATGTTGCGCCACACCTTTTCCTGTCACAAAAGAGGTCGCCATCTGTTGCAAGACATCCGAGTATTGAGGTGCAACAGCCACTTCTCTCCCACCGTCCATGCTCAAGAAAGGGACCGGCATGCCGGGTTTACGTACCAAGAAACAGTTGTTAAATGCGCGCCCCGGCGCCCACTCCTGGATCCACTCATATTGGCCAAAACGTTCCAGCAGAGTTTGCTGCATCAGGCCATCCCACCCTTCCTTGAGCTGAGCAGATGTCAGATTAAGCCCGCTATTGATCCGCATATCAAACATGGTCAACGCCCAAAACAGACCCGGCTTACGACTCTGCCGCTCACTGGCACTCTTGCCCTGGGTCTTTTCTACCCAGCGCGTCAGTACGGGACCGACACTGGTCACGTCACTCTGCTTGGCGGCGCTGGCACAAACCACCAAGGCATTCATCTCCTGATTGTCGGTATAACGCTCGAACAGATACGCGACCTTGCCACGCAGCAACAGCTGAGAAATCGGACTACCGCCTGCGCTGGCTGCCTCCTCCAGTTTGCTAATCGCGAGACGCCCCCGGTAGCCGGGGAAATCGAGCAGATCTACCTGCTCCACCAAGCTATCCGCAGACCCCTCGACCATTGGGAAGATCAACTCAGTGGTAAGAGCGGCCAGTTGGGCCTGGGCAATCGAGGCGGGCGTGTACCGACCGTCAGCCCCCAAAAAGCAGATCTCGACTGTCCTGTCCTCGGCGGATCCCAACAAGCCAAGGCTGTCCACGTTCATGATGCTCACGCTGCCGTTACCTTGATTCAACAGGCAATCAAGAGGCGCGTAGACGGTCTTGGCGTGACCTAGTCTTGCAAGGCTGGTCGCCAGGTTGCGATAGATCTCGGTCAGCTCGGCTTGCTCGCCCCACAACAGGGAGAATAACTCGGCCCGCTCGACGGGCGTCAAAGTGGGGGCCAGCTGCAATACCCGCGGCCAGTAGCCATGTTCGAGCTTTTCCACCGACTTCCTAAAACTGCCGTTCAAATAGTCCCACAGGGCCACCACATCATCACGGCTGACGCCGTTGTTGGTCACTGGGTTGATGGGGCGATTTTCAAACGGCCGCAGCCGCGCATCGATACCAGCTTCATCGAGCTGATAGCTCAGCAGTTCGTGGTTGAAATCGTTGAACCAGGTGTTGGCCAGGATCTTGGCCAAGTCGATCTCGCTAAACAGCTGCAAGGGCACCGGGTAATTCGCCGGGGCAGCGGTCTTGGCACGGGTAAACCTCGTGACCAGACCAGTGGCCTCTTTTCCACCACCCACAGGGTTAACCTCCTTGATGAAGTCAACCTGACGCTCCCCATAGTACCCCTCCAGCGCGCCATTACCGCCGGCGGCCAAAGCTGATATCAGATAAGATTTACCCGCTTGGGAAATGCCGAAAAAACCCACCGTCATGGGGGTACCCGCCACCCGCTTGAGGCTGCTGGCCACATTGCGTGCCCGATGCAAACTTAGGTTTAGCTTGTCCGCCTCATTATCGAGCCGGTGGGAGTCATGGCGCACTACATCAACCCAGCCAAGTGCATCCTGGGCGCTGCGCTCGATAGTCGCCCAGCCCTGACTTAAGGTCTCCTGTTGAGGCTTCATTGTTGTTTTACGCTCCCGCTATCTAACCAGTGTCTGCTATCTATGAGTCCGGCATCTGGCATGGTGTTGAGCTCCAGCTCGAGATCCCGCTTATTAAATGTTCTATCAGTATTACTTCCCACCTCGCTGACTATCAGCTTGTCACTGATAAGCCCCAATGCCCTGGCCCGGTTATCCTTGCCGATGGTCAGCTTGACCTCAAGATAGGGCGAGCTGCCATCCGAAGACTTAGCCTGGGTATATTTGGCTCGCCCTTCATCACTGAAACGCAAGGTATAGAAGGGGGAAGCTGTCCAGCGTTCAGCATCGAGCTGGCGATAGCCTAGGCGCAAATCACCACGCATGATCCAGACCGGGGTATCCGTCTCTTCACTGCCAACCTTAGGCAACCGGATCTGCCCCTCGTGCGATTGAATGTCACGGTAGGTCACATCGTGATCGCGGATGATATTTTGAAGATCGATGATCCCCATATGGCGAATGGTGGAGTACGGCTTGAGTGCCGCAGTGCGGAAATGAAAGTTAGGAATACTGTGGTTGGCACACAGCAAGGTGATCATGGCTCCCACCGAGGCAGTACTCTTCGGATCATCGATTTGGCCATTCTTGTGGAACGGATACCAAGTGCCAGTATGGTAACCATGCAGCGGCAAAATGCGTCCCGGCGGTAATGGCAAACACATCCGAATAAAGGCCTGAATGCCTGGTAACAAGGAGGGGCGCCCAGTTAACAGCAGCATGTCGCAATGGTAGTTGGCCATCACCTCGCACAGCGCGGTCAACACCTTGCAGATGTTGAAACGACCAGACAGCAGTGCCTGATGTACTTGCGCCAAATTGAAGGTGATGGGTACCTCGCGCAGCTTGAAATCACTGCCCCCCCCCGCTTTTTGTACCTCCCGCTGCACAAACGCCTCGACTGCCTCACTGATGTTATTGCCTGGCACCAAATCACCATAACGCAGGCTCTCGCTCACTTTCGCACCAAGGCCCTGCGGATCGTACAGTTCATAGCGGCCCAGCAAATCAAGGGCTATCGGGACAAATACCTGTAAGTTGAGCTGCTGGCGCAGCACTGCTTCCGCCGCGCTCACGTTGTTGGCTCCACAAAGCTGTGACATGAGGGTATCAACCGAACCAACACCGCTCTGTTTGAACGCGGTCTCCAGCGCAGGCAATACCAACAGTTGGATAACATCGAGCAATACATCGTCCCCCGCTATCTTGAAACTGTCGCGAAAGCGCTGCTGTGGAACAATATGGGCATTCACACCTGCTCCCTGTTGCCCGCTGCGATCGAGAGCATAATCGGTGATCACCAGATCCGTGGTACCGCCCCCAATATCGATGGAGGCTAGGGTAATACTCTCACGGTTCTTTCTGTCGGGACGGCCCAACGCGGCAAAAAACTCCTCAGGATGACCGGCAAAGTTCTGGTTTATCTCGGTATAGAGGTAGACCAACTGGGCACAGGAAGCTTCATCCCACTCCACTCGGACACGGGGAAGCGGCACTTGGATGTTATCCTGCACATGCCCATCATCCTGACGACGATAAGGGTCTTGTTCCCCCTGATGCCAGCGCAGCGCCTTCCACACCAAACCCACGGCCTGATGCATCCGTTCATCAAGAATGCAGCGCTCGGCCATCGGCATACCGGGCGGCACAGTGAGAATGATATTTCGCAACTGACGTGGAATGCCGGCATGCCCCTGGCGAGTGCGCTGCGCCGGGCTGTTGACCTGGGCCAACGCCTGGGTCAATACCTCTGCCAGCATAAAAGTCATCAGAGCACTGCGCGAGTAACGTGGCGTAAACACCGGGATGCGATCCATCTCATCCTCTATGGTGTGCAGCGCTTCCCCTTTTTCATTGATAAGGTTCGCAAAAGGGGCCGCCGTTGCCAGCGAATGGGTATCGTGCTGCTGATAGGCAGAGTTGAAGCGCCAGCCCTGACCATAGAATTTTTCATCCCACAGGTAGCGCTTCGGGCTAGACAGACCGGTCGAACCTTCACTGCCACGACGGCGGCTGGCCAAGCGACCAGCCTCGTTACCAATCCGGGCGATGGTCGGCCATTGAAACGCATCATGGCGACCACTACGTACCGAGCACTGATCCTTGCCAAAGAAGGCTTGTGAAAATTCGATGCGACTCTCGAAGGGCTGGTTGTAAACCTGCTCAGGGGCGTTCAGATCCCGTAGTTGCAGAACATAGTTGTGCATCAGGCCAGACCCGGACTGACCATGATCCTCAATCAAAATACCGCAAGTACGAGAGTTACCCACATCGAGAACCAGATCCACCGGGATCGGCTTGATGGCATTGGTCTCGCCGTTAGCGATGATCCGAAATTGTGGGATCTCGACCCGTGGCAGCTCCTTGCTTTGCTGATCGGCAACCGGCTTGGCCAGCAAGGAGAGCAGATTAAGGTAATGTGCAACTGGGTATTGTTGCTGTATCTCGCTTTCCCGCTCTTCTCTGTCTCGCCCTTGGCTTGCATCATTAAAGACTTCAAGCAGCCACTCTTTTAGCCAAGGCTGGGTCAGATACCAACCAAGGGCATAGGTCGAGGTGGCAAGTTGGAAGGTGGCCCCCGCACTAACATCTTCCTGATTTGGCCCTAAATCGGCTGCGCCGTGCAACTTAGCCATGATCCGGGTATCAAAAGCCAGAGTCAGGCGATGGGTATGGCCATCTAAGTCCAGCTCTTGCAGTTTTACCAGCCGAAAACGTGCCCAGTTGATCGGCCCCTCGTTGTAGAAATGGGGAGAATTAAACCGAAACAGTGGCAACGGCAGCCAGACTCCGTCCAGCAACTCGAGGCTGCTCTTAAGTGCGATGTCGTACTTGGCGCGTGCTTTTTCGATGGCGTCGGGCCCTGGCTGGAAGAAATGGAAATCCTTCTCTTCGTTGTACAGCAAACGAGTGAGCACGCCGCTGGCCAGCTCCACAAACTCGCCAGCCTGCTCGCGACCTAGCGTTAGACCGAAATCCATAAACTGGATCCCTGAATCACCCACCAGGGTGACCTGACGATCAAATGGTTTTATTTCTGGCAACATGATTATCTCTTCCTGCCCTTAGGGATTTGTCTGGCGCATCTTGATGGGGAACTGCTGTTCACCATCATTGCGGCCCATGCAGTCGGTACCATTGTCCGTTCCTGGCTGACATTCTATTTGCGGGATCATATAGCTGGATCCATCAGCGCACTCTGCCTGCCCCAGATTGTTAATACTCAATTGACCGTCCTTCATCACACCGCTTGCCGCCCCCTGACACACAACTCCATTGGACTGACGCAAGCTGACTTGGCCATTACCGTCTTTGAAGCTGTATTGCAATTGCAAAGGCTTACCGGTCTGGGTGTCCTGAATACCCCCATTAACTTTCCAGTCACCGTCTAAAAACTGGGCTGGCCCATTGGCAATGGCCGGTGGTATTGTCAGCTCCTTACCTTGGGGTGCCGGATCTTGCGGGGGGCCTTTGCTCGTCACTTCGCCAGCAGTGGGCGGACTCGTTGGCGGCGTGAGGTCAACGGCTGACTCGACTGGTATCGGTGTTTTCGGGGGATCTGCTGGCGTGGGAGCCTCACTGTCAGCCAAGGCGGCAGGAGGCAGCGTGACCGGATCGCCTGACGCTAAAGCGGAGCTAGCCGCAGATTTATCCTGCCCTGATGCCCGGCCAGGCACAGCAGCCTCCATATCAGTGCTCCCCCCAGCACCATTCACCACTGGCACCGCCTGCCCTGCGGAGGGAACAGCTGCCCTTCTCTCCCCGAGTTTCGGCAAACTCGTCGATGATACGACTGGCAGCGAGATACTGGGAGCACAAGCCCGTAGGCCAAACAGCAATAACACCAACAGCGCTAGCAGCAACAGCGGCCAGAGCAGCCAACGCCAGCGACACCATCTGCTCCCCGTCTGGATCGTCGGTGTAACCGGCTGGGCATACACGGGCATAGTCTGCGCAGAGCCTGTGGCTGGCGCAATCTCATGCGCAGGGATGGGGGGACTAACGGCCGTTCCTGGCATGGCTAAGTTCGAGCTTACGGGCCTTAGCCAGTGCATGGGGTCGTGCTGTTCTCCACTATCGTGCACAAATCCCCAGAAGGTGAGCACTAACACCCCATCCACCAGATAAACAAAATCCTGATCCGGAAAATGGATCACTTGTTTGAGTAGACTCGCAAAGACCCGTTTGTCGCCGCCATTGTACTTGTCATCAGTGGTAAGCAGCCGCTCGCTCAGTGCCAGCACCGCTAGCTTGAAGGACTCAAACTGCGAGTAAGCCGCTGCTCGCTCAGACTCAGTGGCACTGTTCCAAGGGATCACATCTCCCGCAAAACTACTGTACCAGTCTGTTCTATCTCCCCCCTGATCGTTTTGCGGGATAGCCAAATGACGCGCAAGATCGTGGCCCGTATCCAGGCGACGAATGGTCTCTCGTAATTGGGAGGCCATACGGTAGACAGGGAATCCGGTCTCACCGAGCGCCTTAAACGCGGAATTCTGACCACTGCGCAGTAATGGACCCTGAATGGAACCCTGCATCTGTAAACCCTCACAAAGTCTAATTATGCTGTTGCGAGATCGAACCTGCGTTGCAGCAGGGCAGCTCAACCTTTGCCCTTAACTGGGTGCCATTCAAGCCCCCACCCGAACGCCTGATCGATGCTCTCTCGACCGTCAAAATACTGGTTTATCCGTTCAACTTTGATGGTGCCATCAACATTGATTAACCTGGCGATGACACTAACTGGCCTATCTTCACCTCCTTCGGTCAGGCGAGTCGTAATGGATGGCTGACCGGGAATGTGGATGATGATGGTGGCCTGAGTACTTTGCCAATTGGAAGCACCGCTATAAATGAAGGCATAAATCAGTACCTCATCGAGCTGCTGCCAATGAGCGCCGTTAATAAGCAGCCACTCCCCATGACTGTTGTCCCCACTGCGATCATCTCTCTCCAACGCCACATAAGGCACGTTGTCATAATCACCAAACAGGCGACTGAGCGCTTCAACCCCGGTTTTTTTCTGATTTTTCAGTCGCACAAAAGCAGCGACATCCAGATCAATAGCGCTGTCTGGGCTAGAGTTGGTCCAATTGAGGTTGACCCGAATACGGCCAAAATCATGTTGCTTGGCCAAGCTGACGCTGGGCTGTTCCTTGGTCAACTCGGTCAGCAGCTCACTGCCAGATGGGAGATGTGATGGGAATAATGTGGGCCAGCAACGCAGCAGCAGGCACCCTAGTAGCAGTGCCAATAACATCGCAGCCAGATAGCCAAGATGCCTGACGGTAACCCAACGACCCTTGCTACGCCTCGGGGCGGGCTCTTCTAGCCGAATTGGCTCAGCAGGTTGCCGCGGGATCCCCCAGTGAACCAACACCGGCTCGCCATTGATGCCGTAGTATGCTAATTGTGGCGTCTGCTTTAGCAAGGTATGCAATCGCTCGGCAAGAGCTGACTCACCACGACGAACCAGCTCCTCTGCCAGTTGACGGATCGCCTCTTGGCGAAACTGACATTTCTCCAGCAGCATGGTTTGTTCTGTTGCAGGGAGCGCATTCAGAGGTATGGGTTGCCCTTCACGCTCGCTCCACCACTCCAGATTACCATCACGGTTACGACGCGCCGTCGCAAACAGGCTGGTAATGAGGGGAGGAAAATAACGACGAAGCACAGCAAGGCTCTGCTCATAATTCTCGAGCGTTTGTTCGTCAATCGGGATACCCGATATAATTCGCTGCATAAAGAGACGTCATTTCCAGGAGGCAGCTAGAGAGTGCTAGCAATCACTAGCCCGCCAAGCCATATTAATTCAGTAATCCAGGTTGAATAATTCAGGTCTAGTAACCCAGGCTCTGATTTAGTTCTTTAACCTTAGCTTCGAGGATTTCGGCTTCTTCTTGTTTAGCTGCAACTTGAGCAGCATTATCATTTGAGGAAGGAGTGAACTGCTGTTCGGCTTGTGCCAGCTCTGCGATCTGCTGCTGTAAACCGGCTTGGTTACTCCCTTTAAGTTTCAACTGGGAAACCAATTGGCTCAATGAGGCTTTCAGTGCCTGCTGATCAGCCTGCTCTTGTGCCAGAGTCGTGTTTGAACGCTGCTTACGGGTTTCCATGTCGGTCAATATCTGATGCGACAGTGCATTGAGTTCCTGATTTCGTTGCAGCTGTTGCTCTTGATCGTTTACCTTTTGGCGATATCCTCCAGAGGAATCACAACTCATTTTGGTAAGTAGACTAGCGCTACGGTTAGCAGGATCACAATCAGCAGGAGTGGTGACACAACCAGTTAATACCAGCAAGCAACTCAGATAGACGGTTCTAAACTTCATGACGTTTTCCTGCCAATACCCCGATAAAACCGGGATATTGACGATTCTCTTAACGGTAATGATGCGGTGGTTGATAATCAACCAACAGTGATGGCGCTGCGCTGGTCATAGAGGCTATTAACCTCTTTTTCCAATACGGCAATCTGCTTGTTCAGCTCAAGCACTTTGGTATTAACCATCGCCAACTCTGTCTCTGTTGCCTCACTCTGCTCACTTTTAGCAACTTGCTGGTATTCGGCAGCCTTCTTGCGCATATTGGATAACTCTTTCTTGAGCTGAGCCAAATCAGCATCGACTTTGCCGAGCTGGTGCTGTGCTATCGCCTTGTCAAAACCCGCTTTGTCTTTATCCTGAGAAATCTTTGTCAACGTATTACTATTATCAGCAATTACCTGTCTCGCCGTATTAGTGCGGGAAACCACGATCTCAGTGTCTTTTTGGATATCGTTGTTCATCGCCTGCAAGCGTTCTGTGGTGTTGGCATATTCGGCACGACGACTATCAAAATAGTAGTTAGCTCCCATAGCCACACCACATGCCGCGATGCCCGCTTTTATAGCGCACTGAGTTTTTTCTTCTGACTTCAACAACATACACGCTGCAACGCCAAGGCCTGCGGCAGCAGCACACGCCTGAAATCCAGATGTACTAAAAAATTCAGCCTCTTGACCATGTGTTAGTCTTGGATCTGTTGCCGTTTGGCTTCCTGCCATCGAGCTACCAGTGCTGGCACAACCAGATAGGAAAAGGCTGGTGGAAACCACCAAACAAATACTTGCGCGTTTAAGTGTGAATTTCATGTTCAAAAAATCCCTGAATTGTACAAAAAAAATTCATTCGATGCCGCTAACAATCAGCGCTAACTCCGTTTGGCACCAGACTCTATAGGCACTTTATACTACAGAGGTCTGCTTTCCAAAACATCTCGATTCAATTTTGATAAACGAAAGACCTGAGCACTCTCAAATTCCTATTTAAATACGACTAAACCGGGTCGGGGTCGGCGAGATCCGGACTCTGCGCCGGGCCGATATTTGGCTGCGACTGGCGCCATCAGATCGCCATGTTGACGGGCACGCCCCGTCGTCGGGATCCTCCTGGTGGCAGGAAACATTGCCGGCACTCACCCCTGTTGGGGCTTCCCCCGCTCGCGGGTCCCGGCTATCAGAGCGGCGTGGCGCATTTGCGATACTCGGTGGGGCTGACCCCGACCCGCTTTCGGAACACCCGCGAGAAGTAGAGCTGATCGTCATAGCCCACCTGCTGGCCTATGGTGGCCACCGACATGGGGGTGGTCTGCAGCAGCAGCTTGGCCCGCATGATGCGCTGATCCTCGCGCCAGCGCACTATGCTCACCCCCACCTGCTCGCGGAACAGGTGGGCGAGGCGTGAGGGGGACAAGAACACCTGCTCCGCCAGCGCCTCCACCGAGATCTCGGCCGAGAGGGACTCGCTCAGGATCTGGCACGCCTGGTGAACCCTGTGATCGATGGCGGGATAGTCGTCCTGGGAGGAGGCCTCGTAGCAGCGGATGAGCAGCCGCTCCAGCAGGTTCATGGCGAGCTGCTCCGACATGGGGCGCAGCTGCTGGTGGGTCTCCTCGATGTCGAGGAAGAGGGCATCAAATTCGGCGAGCAGCTGGCCGTCCGCCAGTTGCAGTCGTCCCACCTGCTCCGTCACCTGGGGCCACTTGAGCCAATCGGCCCAATAGGCCCGCGGCCGGAAATAGACCCAGCGGTGATACCATTCCCGGGCATACGGCGCCCGGCCGTAATAATGCACGGCCGCGGGCGGGAACAGCAGCAGGTCGCCGGGCTCCACGGTGAAGGCCTTGTCCCCCTGAAAGATCTGCCCCTTGCCCTTGATGGTCAGATTGACGATGAAGCCCTTCATGCCCTGGGGCCGGTCTATGGTGAAATCCAGCGCGCTCCCCTGCTCTATGGGGGTCATGCCCGAGACCAGAAAGACGTCGAAGGCGTAACCCGGCAACAGGGGATTGAGTTGTTTCGACTTCTCTTTTTGCATCGAGGACATGGCGGAAAACAGCGCTTGGGTAAAAAAGTCGGCTTGGGCCATTGTAGAGATCCGGCGTGGAAACAACCTATTTTCGCAAGTGGCCTGATGTGAATTTATTGAACTGGCTCACAGCTTGCTCGAAGAAGGCACCAGACCAGCGCGGGCCGATCGGGTGCCTGAGGGAACAATCGCTCAGACGCGCGCCTTGCGCACCTGCTTGTAGCGGTCGAACAAGACGGCGGCGAGCAGGATGAGGCCGCGCACCACGTACTGGGCGAAGGGGGAGATGTTGAGCAGGTTCATGGCGTTCTCCATCAGCCCCAGGATCAGCACCCCGGCGATGATGTAGGAGATCTTGCCGATGCCTCCCTTCATGGAGACCCCACCCAGCACGCAGGCGGAGATGACCACCAGCTCGAAGCCGATGGAGGTCATGGGCTGGCCCGAGGTCATGCGGGACGCCAGTATGATGCCCGCGAGGGAAGCGATCAGCCCCGTCATGGTGAAGATGATGATCTTGGTGCGCACCACGTTGACCCCGGCCAGACGCGCCGCCTCCTCGTTGCCCCCCATGGCCAGGGTGTTGCGACCGAAGGTGGTCTTGTTGAGCAGCAGGCCAAACAGCACGAAGCAGACCGCCGTCAGCCAGATGGGGGTCGGGATGCCGAGCAGGGCTGAGTTGCCGAGCTCGAAGAAGCCCTCCTCCACTATGCCGACCGCCTTGCCGTCGGAGATGATGTAGCCCACCCCGCGCGCCATCTGCATGGTGGCGAGGGTGGTGATGAGGGCGTTGATCTTGAATTTGGCCACCACTATGCCGTTGATGAGGCCAAACAGCACCCCCACCGACATGCCGGCCAGGATGCCGACCGTGATGCTCTCGGTAGCGTTGATGCCCACGGCGCAGGCGACGCCGGAGCAGGCCACTACGGAGCCCACCGACATGTCGAACTCGCCTGAGGCGAGGCAGAACAGCATGCCGCAGGCCACCATGCCCGACATGGAGACGGCCAGACCCAGGCCCCGCATGTTGATCAGGCTGGCGAAGTTGGGCACCAGCACGCAGGCCAGCAGGAACAGGATGGCGAAGATCACCAGCATGCCGTATTGATCCCAGATGCGGGCCAGTTGCAGGCGGGTGCCGCTCGCCGTGGCGGCGCTGGCGGCCTGACCGACTGAGGTAGTTGTTGTCATGGTTATTCTCCTGAAAATTCCGGGTGCTATCTCGTTGCAGTCAGCGGGTCAACGGGCCGGCATGGCCAGATTGAGCGCCTTGACCTCGTCGGCCTCGTCGTGGGAAAGCTCGCCCGCGATCTCCCCCTCCCGCATGACCAGGATCCGATCCGCGATGCCCAGCACCTCCGGCAGCTCGCTTGAGACCACCACCACGGCGATGCCCACCTTGGCCAGATCGTAAATCACGTTGTAAATCTCGTTCTTCGCCCCGACGTCTATGCCCCGGGTCGGCTCGTCGAGCAGGATCACCTTCATGTCTTCGGAGAGCCAGCGCCCCAGAATGGCCTTCTGCTGGTTGCCGCCGGAGAGGTTCATGATGGCCTGATGGGGAGACGGGGTCTTGACCCCCATGTCTCGGATCCTGAGCCTCGCGTTTTCGTCCTCCCACTGCTGGTTTATCCAGAACCCCCCCCACGCCTTGTGGCGGCGGGCGCTGATGTTGATGTTCTCCTGCACCGAGTGGATGGGGATGATGCCGAGGGCCTTGCGGTCTTCGGTGCAGAGCATGATGCCGCTGCGAATGGCGTCGATGGGGCTCTGAATGACCACAGATTTGCCAAACACAGCAATCTCACCGCCTCGGGGCTGCTCGGCGCCGAAGATAAGCTTCATCAGCTCGCTGCGCCCGGCCCCCACCAGCCCGAAGATGCCGAGGATCTCCCCGCGCCTGACCTCGAGCGACACCGGCGCCTTGAGGCCGCGTCCCATCAGGCTCTCTACCTTGAGGCCCACCTCGCCGAGTGCCCTCGGGCTGTAGCCATAGATGTCGGTCAGCTCCCGACCCACCATGGTCTTGACCAGCAGGTCCCGGTCCACCTCGGCCATGGAGGCGAAGGTGCGCACGAACTGGCCATCCTTGAAGACGGTGATGGCATCGCACAGGGCGAAGATCTCGTCCATCCGATGGGAGACGTAGAGAATGACCTTGCCTTCGTCCCGCAACTGGCGAATGACCCGAAACAGCTGATCTATCTCGCGCGACGACAGGCTGCTGGTCGGCTCGTCGAAGGCGATGACGCTGGCATCCCGGGTCAGGGCCTTGGCGATCTCCACCATCTGCCATTGACCCAGGGACAGGTACTTGAGCGGCGTCTCAGGCGACACATCCATGCCGAGGCGCGCCAGCTGTTTCGCCGCATCCTGGTAGAGCTTCTCCCGATCGATGACGCCGCGCCGGGTCGGCAGCTGACCGAGGTAGATGTTCTCGGCCACGCTCATCTCGGGCACCAGATGCAGCTCCTGATAGATGATGGCGATCCCGCTCTCCAGGGCGTCGACCGTGTCTTGAAACACCTTCTCCTGACCGGCCAGCTTCACCACCCCGCGGGTGGGCGCCTGAAAGCCGCTCAGGATCTTGAGCAGGGTGGATTTGCCCGCGCCGTTCTCCCCCATCAGCGCGTGCACCGAGCCCTGCTGGCAGGAGAAGGAGACGTTCTGCAGCGCCTTGACACCGGGGAACTCCTTGCTGATGCCGCAAAACTCCAGATATGGAACTTGATTCATGAGATGACTCCAGCCAGCCGGCACGGCGCACTCCGCCATGCCGGCATGGGTATCAGGGGTTGGCGATCACAGCCCTTTCTTCTGCAGCTCGGCCTTGAAGTTGTCGCGGGTGATGAGCACCACGTCGGTCACCTCGGTGAACTTGGCAGGCTCGGCGCCGTTGACGACCCAGTCATGGAGCATCTGGATGCTCTTGTAGCCGTGCACGTCCGGGCTTGGCAGCAGGGAGCCGAGGAAGCCGGTGGCGCTGGACTTGGAGAGCTCGTTCACCGCATCCACCCCGTTGATGCCGATGCCGATGACGTTCTCGGCCTTGAAGCCCTGCCCTTCGGTGGCGCGCACGCCGCCGAGCACAGTGTTGTCATTCATGCCGACAATGAGCCAGTTTTTGACCTCGGGGTGTTGCACCAGCATGGAGTTGGCGGCGTCCAGCGCCCCCGGAATGTCGTTGGCCTTGGTGGGGGAGCGATAGATCTGGCCTTCGGGGAAGCCGGCTGCCTTGAGCGCGCCCAGGGAGCCCTCGACCCGGCGACGGGCGGTATCGAGCTCGTCGGCGGTGATGGCGAGCACGGCTGTCGTTTTCACGTCCCACTGGCGTTTTTGCATCTCCTGGTAGAGCTCCTGGCCCTGACGCTCGCCAATCTTGGTGGCGGCCATCATCACCAGGGGCACCTGCTCCATGGGCTGGCCCTTGGCATTGACGAACTGGTCATCCACTGTGATCACCTTCAGACCCATGCTGTTGGCCTTGGCCATGATGGCGGACCCAAGCTTGGGATCGGGGGTGCAGATGACGAAGCCCTTGGCGCCATTGGCCGCCAGGCTGTCGATGGCATTGAGGGTCTTCTCCCCATCGGGCACGGCTATCTTGATCACCTCGAAGCCCAGATCCTTGCCCGCCTTGTCGGCGAAGTTCCACTCGGTCTGGAACCAGGGCTCTTCGGGCTGCTTGACCAGGTAGCCGAGCTTGAGCGCCTCGGCCGCCAAAGCAGAATTTGCCATACCAAGGGCAAACCCCATTGCGATCATGCCTTTAACGATTTTGTTCATGCGAGTGTCTCCAACGGTGCTATCAATCCATGTATCCACGCAGAGCTGTTCGTCGAGTCAATCAAGTCACAGCCATATAAAAACATGCTTAAACAGGATGTTATTGTTGTTGCTGGTTGAGCGAACCAAGTTGTAATCGTTTTCACATGGAAAAATGGAGAGCAGGATCACGCCATGAGATTGCAGCCATTTCGTCTATATAATTAGCAATTCTGTTACATGTTGAATTTTCGAGAGCCGTCACCCTCTCGCACTGACAGCGTTAAAGTCCATATTTCCAGCAGCCAATGGCTAACCGCCCCTCCCGCCCATCTCCTATGGTTCCCCTCAGTCACCCCTCATTGATGGTCAGGAGCACTTATGTCTGAGCACCTCAGATCCGACCCCATAGTCATCGGACTCGATTTCGGCAGCGACTCGGTCAGGGCACTCGCCGTGCGCTGCCAGGACGGCGCCGAGCTGGCGACCCATGTCGTCTATTACCCCCGCTGGCAGGCCGGCCACTACTGCCAGCCGGTCAACAACCAGTTCCGCCACCACCCCCTCGACTACATCGAATCCATGGAGCAGGCAGTGGTGGCTGTGGTGAGTCAGCTCACCCCAACCCAGCGAACCGCCGTGCGCGGCATCGGGGTGGACAGCACAGGCTCCACCCCGGCCCCCATCGATGAGGAAGGGCGAGTGCTGGCCCTGCGCCCGGAATTTGCCGACAACCCCAACGCCATGTTCGTGCTGTGGAAGGATCACAGTGCCATCGAGGAGGCAGAGGCCATCACGGCCCTGTGCCACGGCGGCCAGTTCCCCGACTACAGCCGCTACATAGGCGGTGTCTACTCCTCGGAGTGGTTCTGGGCCAAGATACTGCACGTCTCCCGAGCCGATGCCGCGGTGCGCGCCGCCGCCTGCAACTGGGTCGAGCTGTGTGACTGGGTGCCCGCCATACTGAGCGGCACCCAGGCCCCGGGCACCCTCAAGCGCGGGCGCTGCGCCGCCGGCCACAAGTCCCTCTGGCACCCGAGCTGGGGCGGCCTGCCATCCACCGATTTTCTCAACGCCCTGGATCCGCTGCTGACCGAAGATCTCGACTTCCCCCTCTTTACCGACAGCTGGACCGCCGATCTCCCGGTCGGCACCCTGACCCCGGAGTGGGCCGAACGCCTGCACCTCTCCTGCGAGGTGGTGATAGCGGGGGGCGCCTTCGATTGCCACATGGGGGCGGTGGGGGCCGGGGCCGGCAACAATGCCCTGGTCAAGGTGATAGGCACCTCCACCTGCGACATCCTGATCGCGGACGAGGCCACCATAGGCGAGCGTGCCATTGCCGGGATCTGCGGCCAGGTGGACGGCAGCGTGGTGCCGGGGATGGTGGGGCTGGAGGCGGGACAATCGGCGTTCGGCGACATCTATGCCTGGTATCAGCGCCAGCTCGGCTGGCCCCTGGACAGCCTCGCCGCCCAGTATCCGGAGCTGCGCACCGCCATCGAAGCCCACAAGCGGGAGCTGCTGCCAAGCCTCGCCACCGCCTGGGAGCAGCAGCGCGATCTCGCCCACCTGCCTGTGGTGCTCGACTGGTTCAACGGTCGGCGCACCCCTTATGCCAACCAGCGCCTGCAGGGCACCCTCACGGGGATCAACCTCGGCACCGATGCGCCCGACTTGTTCGGCGCCCTGGTCGCCTCCACCGCCTTCGGGGCCCGCAGCATCATGGAGTGCATGACGAGCCAGCAGGTGCCGGTGGAGCAGGTGATTGCGCTGGGCGGCATCGCCCGCAAATCAACGACCGTGATGCAGACCTGCGCCGACGTGATGAACAGGCCCATCCAGGTGGTGGCCTCGGATCAGTGCTGCGCCCTGGGGGCGGCCATCTTCGCCGCCGTGGCGGCCGGGATCCATCCCGATGTGGCCGAGGCCCAGCGCCATATGGCGAGCGCCGTGGAGCGCACCCATCAGCCACACCCCGAGCGGGTCGCCGAGTATGAACGCCTCTACCAGCGCTACCTCGCCTGGGGCGCCGCCGCCGAGCCCCTCTACAACCGGGGGGTACCGGCATGAGCCTCAACACCCTCAAGGAGCAGGTGCTCGCCGCCAACCTGGATCTGCCGCGCCATGGTCTGGTGACCTTCACCTGGGGCAACGTGAGCGGCATAGACCGGGAACAAGGTCTGGTGGTGATAAAACCGAGCGGCGTCAGCTACGAGCGGATGCGGGTCGAGGACATGGTGGTGCTGGATCTGGCGGGCAAGCAGGTAGAGGGGGACCTTCGTCCCTCCTCCGACACCGCCACCCACCTGGTGCTCTATCGCGCCTATCCCGAGCTTGGCGGCGTGGTGCATACCCACTCCACCCATGCCACCGCCTGGGCCCAGGCGGGGCGCGCCATCCCCATTTTCGGCACCACCCAGGCCGACTACTTCCACGGCGAGATCCCTTGCTCCCGCCTGCTCACCCCGGGAGAAGTGGAGGAGGACTACGAGGGGCTGACCGGTCATCTCATCGTCGAAACTCTCAAGCAGACCCCCATCCTCACCATGCCGGGGGTGCTGGTGGCCAACCACGGCCCCTTCAGCTGGGGCAAGGATGCGGATGATGCGGTGCACAACGCCGTGGTGCTGGAAGAGGTGGCCCGCATGGCCTGGCTCACCGGCCAGATCAACCCCGCAGCCAGCCCCCTGCCCGATTACCTGCTGGAGAAGCACTACCAGCGCAAGCATGGCAAACACGCCTATTACGGCCAGACAAAAGCCTAAAAGAGGACAAACTCATGGAATTGATGAAACAGCTGGAAGTGTGGTTCCTGGTCGGCAGCCAGCACCTGTATGGCGCCACCACCTTGAAGCAGGTGGCCGATCACGCCCACACCATCGCCAGCCAGCTCAACGAGGGGGCGAATCTGCCCCTCAAGATAGTGCTCAAGCCCACAGGCACCACCCTCGATGAGATAAGCGCGGTGGCCCGGGATGCCAACCACGACGAGCGCTGCGTGGGGCTCATGGTGTGGATGCACACCTTCTCCCCCGCCAAGATGTGGATCCCGGCCCTGAGTCAGCTGCAAAAACCCCTGCTGCAATTTCACACCCAGTTCAACCGGGATCTCCCGTGGAGCGAGATCGACATGGACTTCATGAACCTGAACCAGACCGCCCACGGCGGGCGCGAGTTCGGCTTCATGGGAGCCCGGCTGCGGCTACCCCGCACAGTGGTGGTGGGCCACTGGCAGGATGAGGAAGCCAGGCAGAAGATCGGCAACTGGATGCGCATCGCCGCCGCCATCCACGACAGCCGCCACCTCAAGATCGCCCGCTTTGGCGACAACATGCGCAACGTGGCGGTCACCGAGGGCGACAAGATAGAGGCCCAGATCCAGTTCGGCTATCAGGTGAACTACCACCCGGTCGGGGATCTGGTGAAGGTGATCGACGCCGTGCCTGACAGCGACATCGAGGCGCTGCTGGCCGAATATGAGCAGACCTACACCCTGACCGAGGCGGTGCAGGCGGGCGGGCCGCTTCGCGCCTCCCTCTATGAGGCGGCGCGCCAGGAGCTGGGGATGAAGAAATTCCTCACCGACGGCGGCTTTGGCGCCTTTACTACCACCTTCGAGGATCTCCACGGCCTGCACCAGCTGCCGGGGCTAGCCTGCCAGCGCCTGATGCAGCAAGGTTTTGGCTTTGGGGCCGAAGGGGACTGGAAGACGGCGGCTCTGCTGCGCACCCTCAAGGTGATGGGGGCAGGCCTGCCGGGCGGCGCCTCCTTCATGGAGGACTACACCTACCACCTGGAGGCGGGCAACAACCTGGTGCTGGGAGCCCACATGCTGGAAGTCTGCCCCTCCATCGCCGCAGGCAAACCCGTGCTGGACGCCCAGCACCTGGGGATTGGCAAGAAGGCCGATCCGGCCCGCCTGCTGTTCGCGGCCCCGGCGGGCAAGGCGGTCAACGCCAGCCTCATCGACATGGGCAATCGCTTCCGGCTGGTGGTCAATAAGCTGGAAGTGGTGGACTTGCCAGAATCCATGCCGAAACTCCCGGTGGCCAGCGCCCTGTGGCAACCCATGCCCGACCTGCAGACCAGCGCCGAGGCCTGGATCCTGGCGGGCGCCGCCCACCACTCGGTGTTCACCCAGGCGGTAGATATCGAGCAACTGCGCACCTTCGCCGACATCCTGGGCATAGAGTGCGTGGTGATTGACGAGCACACCCGCATCCCCGCGCTCAAGGAGACCCTGCGCTGGAACGAGGTGTATTACAAGCTGTGCCGCTGATTGCCCGGCAAGGGTGCTGGCGGTTTCAACGGCCGGCATTGCCGAGCCGCGCTATCCCCCATGGGGTAACCTGAGCGCAGGCCCGGGTCACCCCCATCAAGCTGACACAGGGACTGCTTCGCCAGTCCCTGTGTCATTGATGCTTTCGCAGGAGGATCGGATGAATGCCATGGCGCAGCCCCCACCACAGTCGCCGGCTATCGGCCACCAGGGAGCTGAACGGGATGGGTCATCGCTGGCATGGCAGGTGGCGCATCACAAACCGCAGAGACGAAAAGTCAAAGCGAGTCAATCAGTTGGGCTATGCAGGCTGTGATCTGTCTAGGCAAGTCGGGGCGATTCAGGGGTCGGTTGGCCAACCTGACTGAACTCCCGGAACAACTGGCCAAACGACACCGGCACCACAACGTGCCCGATACCATCATCAGCATTCAACTGAGGTATCGCCAATCACCCCAGCATTCACACCAGGCTTCAGCGCGAGTCCAAGCGGCTTGTTATTTTTTATGGCTGAGCACCCATTCGGCCAAGGTCTGGGCCTCCTCTTCCGTGACGGCGTTGGCCGGCATGGGCACGGCCCCCCAGACACCCTGGGTACCATTCTTGATGCGGCCAGCCAACAGGGTGGCCGCGTCTGCCTGTCCGGCATACTTGGCGGCGACCTCCTTGAGTGAGGGGCCGACCAGCTTGGCATCCACCATGTGGCAACCCACGCAAGGCTTGCTCTTGAATAACGTCTCGCCGTCAGTTGCCATGGCCGGTTGCAGACAAACAGCAGCCCCCAGGGCAAGCAGTGAAAACACGTTTCTTTTCATATTGGTATTTCCTTATGTTGATGGAGGCAGCAATGCCCCGCTTGGTATCCGGCCACTCGCATCCCGCACTCCGTCATGCTGGCGGCCGACGCGACCAAGGGCTGCGGAGATTGGGTGCAACCGGATGATGTTTTCTTACTGGCTCTCTTTATCGCCCAGCATGTTACGAAATCCCCGCACGGCCTTGCCCAGATCAGAACCGATGCCACCCAGGCGTCCGGTGCCAAACAACACGATGACAATGGCGAGAATAATCAAGAGCTTCCAAACGCTGATCCCCATCATGGGAGCATCCTCCTGCGATGTAATGAGTGATAAGGGATGAATAAATGTGGTCGGTGCCAACCTATCAATGGGTCGCCGGGCTGCCGTGCGGTTCAACCGGATGGGGCTGGGGGCCTGGTTGCAGCAAGGCAAGATCTATCTGCTCGAACCGCACCAGCCTGCCGCCCTGGCTGGTTGCAAACCTTTCGGCATCCTCCTCGCGGGCGAATGAGGCCAGTGCAGCCCCCATGGCCCCCTTCAGGTTGGCGCCGACGACATAGAAGGCCTGTCGGGCATCGATGAGGGCATCATCATCCGGTTTTTCCCAGGTCGAGCGTGCCATGTCATGCACATACAGGGTGACATCTTGTTCCCGGTTCTCCGGTTGCAGCCACCAGCCAAACATCTCGGCCGTAGAGCAGAATTTCATCGCACCCTGTTTAGCCACCGCCTCGCCCTTGGGGCCGGGAAAGCCGGTGATCGCCATGCCGCAGATGTGACACTCGTCGCCGGAGTGAAAGGCGACGGGATCATAAACGTGCGGGTTCGAGCCGACATCGTTGCAACCGGCCAGCGCCAGCAGCAGGGCCATCAGGCTGCCTTTAAGACAAAAACTATTTGAATTCAGCATATTACTATCCTTGTTATACCCGGCTCAGACCGAGCGACGACGAAACACGGCATAAGCCAGCCACAGCGACACGCCGACCCACAACAACAGGCAGAACCCAAGCATGTCGGTAGAAAAGGGCAATTCGCTCCCGAGGGAGAGCACCCCCAAGCCGCCACTCTCCCCTTCGAAGCCGGAGAGGTTGATCAGCCGATAGATATCGGCCGGATTGAGCAATAGCAGCCAGGGCAGGAGGGTGGCGCTGAAATGGCCCTCGCTCAGCACCAGCAGTGCCAGCAACAGCAGATCAAACACCAGCACGAACAGGAACCAGACACCCAGCGCCAACCCGGCGGCACGGGACTTCTCGCTGACCTTGCTGCTCAGTACATAGGCCATGGCGAGGAAGACCCAGCCCAGCAGGGTGGATGACACCATGAAACGGCCGAACGCCCAGACCAGGGTGGAGAGGGAGATATCCTCCACCAGTACGGCAATGGCCAGGGCGGCGCAGCCAAAACCGAGCAGGGTCGCCAGTGCCAGGATCAGGCCGTGACCGACAAACTTGCCCATCAGGATTTGGCCGTGGCCGAGGGGGTAGGTCAGCAGCAGCATCAGAGTGCCACTCTCCTCCTCGCCAACAATGGCGTCATAGGCCAGCAGCAAGGCGATGAGGGGCATCAGGAAGGTCGCAAGGCTCGCCAGACTGGCGATGGTGGCGGGAATGGAGGTAAATCCCAGCTGGCCGGAGGCGGCAGCGCCGAGCCAGGCAATGCCGACCGCCAGCACCGCAAACAGCAGGCTGATGGCCAGTAGCCAGCGGTTGCGCAGACCATCGCTGAACTCCTTGCGGGCAATGTTCCAGACCTGATTCATGGCCGTACCTCCTTCCGGTTCGCCTGATCGGCTCGCGCCATGTAGTGGCAATAGAGATCTTCCAGCGAAGGTTGATGCACCTCTATGTCACCGGGCTCGCATTCCCCCAATAACTCGCGCAGCAACGCCAGCTTGTGGCCGTTGTGCACCACCACTTCCACGCTCTGTGCATCGAGCAAGCGAGTCTGGTGGCCCGCCTCCCGCCAGCGGTCCATCCAATGGTTGCCATCCTCCAATCCGTGGATGCGCATCCGCACCGGCAAGCCAGTGTCGGCGCGCAACTGGGCGAGATCACCCACGGCTTGCAAGCGGCCACCGGCCAGAATGGCGACGCGATTGAGGTGGGCCTCCACCCCGGCAAGCGCGTGGGAGCAGAGGATGATGCTGGTGCCCCCCTGGCGCAGGCGATCGATCAGCTGATAGAGCTCTTGGGTGGCGATGGGATCCAGCCCCACCGTGGGTTCATCGAGCAACAGCAGACGCGGCTCGCCAAGCAGTGCCTGGGCCAGACCGAGCCGCTGGCGCATCCCCTTGGAGTAAGTCTTCACCCGGCGCGCCGCCGCATGGCTGAGCCCGACCTGGTCCAGCAACGCCACCACCTGCTGGGAGGGCGCGCCCCGCAGACGGGCAAAATGGGTGAGGGTCTCCCGCCCCGTGAGCTGTGGATAAAAGGTTACGTTTTCCGGCAGATAACCGAGCTGACGGCGCACGTTGAGATCCTGTGGCCGGCCGCCGAGTACCTGCACCCGCCCTTCACTCGGGCTCAACAGGCCGAGGATCAGCTTCATGCTGGTAGTCTTGCCCGCACCGTTATGGCCGAACAGCCCCAGCACCTCACCTTCCTGCAGGCTCAGGTTCACGTCCTGCAATATGGTCATGCCACCGATGCGCTGGTGTACGCCCTGAATGTCGACCGCGTTCATGAAGGGTTCTCCTGTGGATGAGGGGCGATGGCGGGAGGCTGCATCAGCGGGTAGCTATCCTGCACGCCGGGAGATTTGATGATGGGGAAGGCGCGCTGGGCCCAGCGCAACACCTCGATGCCGGGGCTGTTCATCAGCAGTCGGACCTGTGGATAGCGCCAGAGCAGCCTGTCCACGTTGTCGTTCGGTTCGTAGGCCACCTCTCCCAACCCGTCGTTGTTACGGTCCCAGCCCAGATAATCGCTCCAGTAGTTGCCGCGGCCCGCCACCGACCACTCCTGCCGCCGGGAGGCGACATATTTGACCTGTTGCCGATTGTTAATAAAGGCGTTGTCGCTGATGAGGTTGTCTTCCGAACCCGCAGTGAGATGGATCCCCAGCGCACTGCGCTCGAAACGGTTGTGCTCGATGCGGTTGAAGAGCGAGTTGTAGATGAACAACGCCTTGCCCTCGGAACCGGAGATCATGCCTTCGCCCGCGCCCCCGTCACGAACCTCAGTGACCAGATTGTCCCTGAGGGTGGAGTAGGTGATGTAGTTCATCAAGATCCCGTAGTTTTGATCCTGCTCGGAACGGTTGCCGATCACAGTCAACTTGCGACTCTGCATGAGCGCATAACCGGTGCGGGTGCGGCGGGTCAGGTTGCCGATCACCCGGTTGTCGTTGGAAAACATGTAATGAATGCCGTAGCGCAGATCTTCCAGCTGATTGCCTTCGAGGCTGTTGCCGTTGGAGGTGTCGATATAGATGCCGTCACGGGCGTGGCGTACCCGATTACCGATGACCCGCGCCCCGTGCACGGCATAGAGATGAATGCCATTGCCACGATCCTGCGAACGCAGTCGCAGCTCTCCCTCGATCACGTTATCCAGCAGGCTGACGTTGCTCGTGCCATCCACCCAGATCCCGCTGGCCGGCCCTTGCATCCGATTGGCCTGCACCTTGGCGTGACTGGCTTCCCGCTGGATGAAGACAGCGGCATTGAGCTTGGTGAGGTTGCTACCCCAGTTGGTCAGAGTGCAGCCCTGCACCGTCACGTTCGGCGCCGCGATGGTGAGGGCATTGCCCTCCCCTTCAGCATTGAGCACCGCCCCCGCCTCGCAACGGAGCACCAGGGATTCGTCAATACGGAACTGCCCCCGATACTCTCCGGCAGGCAGACGCCAACGCGCCTCTCCATCGGGTTGCAAGGGCAGGGAACGAATGGCTTGAGGTGCCGCAAAGGCCGCACCAATGCAGCAACACCCCAGCACCAACAGCGCAACAGTGCTCCGGGCCTGCCTTGGCAAGGCCGGTAATACCGATAGAGGGTTCATGTCCTGGATCCTGGATATTCGGGTGGTGTCGATGCCATCGGCACCACCCGACACTATGGTTAGGCTGGCTCGACCAGCATGCGACCAACCATTTCCATGTGGAGTGCATGACAGAACCAACTGCAATAGTACCAATGCAGGCCCGGCTTATCGGCGGTGAAGGTGATGGAGGACGTCTGCTGCGGGCTGATCTCCATGCTGGCGCCATGGTTGACCATGACGAAACCGTGGCTGACATCCTCGATCTGATCGATGTTGGTAATCACCACGGTGACTTCATCCCCCTGCTTGACCTTGAACTCGGTGATCCCATAGGCCGGGGCCATCGAGGTCATGTAGACCCGCACCTTGTTGCCATCACGGATCACCTTGTTATCGGTCTCCAGCTTGACGCCGTCTTTTGCCGCCATCGCTACGGTGGGTGCGAAGAAAGGATCCTTGCGATCCCACAGCTTGCGGGTCTTGATCTGATCCCGGCGGGCCAGGATGCAGTCGTGGGGCTCGGCGAAAGTGGGACCATCATGCACCAGCTTCATCTCCTCACCGGAGATGTCGATCAGCTGATCGTTTTCCGGGTGGAGCGGGCCGGTAGGCAGGAAACGATCCTTGGAGAACTTGCACAGCGCCACCAACCATTTGCCATCGGCTTCGCTGGTTTCCGTCAGGGACGCATGCAGGTGGCCGGGTTGATACTGCACATCGAGTTTCTGTCTGATGTAGTCGACCTTCTCGCCCTGATAGGCACGCACCGCGTCGGCCATGTTCCATTTCACCACCTGGCTGTCGATGAACAGCGTGGTATAGGCATTGCCGCGACCATCGAAGGTGGTGTGCAACGGACCCAGACCCAGCTCAGGCTCGGCCGCGATCACCTCGCGCGGATCCTTGAGCTTGCCCGCGAACAGATCGTCGAGCTTGGCGATTTCGATCATGCTCACGGTCGGTGACAACTTGCCGTTGGCGATGAAGTACTTGCCGTCGGACGAGGTGTTGCAACCGTGGGGATTCTTTGGCACCGGGATGTAGCGAGTCAGTTCGGAGCCTTCCCGCCCGTCAACCACCGGCACCTTGGCGTCACCCAGCGTCACGAACTTGCCGGCCTTGATGGCCGCCTCGATACGCGGGATGTTGAATACCACCACCCAGTCACGCTCGTTGCGCATCATGCCGCCCAGATCGTAGGCCTTCTCCGAGTTGTAGCAGGTAGACGCCGCATAGGTGCCGGTGTAGTCCGCATCGGTGTTATCCAGGTTGCCATCGACAATCACCTGGAAGGCCATCTCCATCTTCTCCGCATCGATGACGTTGAACAGGGTGTAGCTGTTTTTATCCTGCAGATCGAAGGTGGTGCCGTCGTTGGGATGGGGAATGACGAACTCGGCGTTGGCAAACACGTACTTGGTGTACGGCACCTTCTGCAGGCGCAGACCGTGAATGGCCTGAACGTTGGGCACCGTCAGCATCTTGTCGCACTTCATGATGTCCAGCCGGATGCGGGCCACCCGGCTATTGGCCTTGTCGTTGATGAACAGGTACTTGCCGTCGTATTTGCCGTCGGTCATGGAGATGTGGGGATGGTGACAATCACCGTTCAGGAACTTGACGCTTTCGCCCATGATGTGGCGGCTTTCATTGGTCAGCCCCCAGCCGGTGGCGGAATCGACGTTGAACACTGGAATACGCATCAATTCACGCATGGAGGGGATGCCCAGGACCCGCACCTCGCCCTGATGACCACCACTCCAGAAGCCGTAGTAGTCATCCAGATCCCCTGGCGCGACATGAATGTTCTGCTTGGCCTCGGAAACGGCCGCGGCCCAGCTCTCCCGGCTCATCACCGCGCCACCAAAGGCCGTGGTGGCCAGCGCGGCCCCCGTCAGGGCGCCTGCCCCCTTGAAGAAGCTGCGACGACTGAGGCCGCCTTGATTCAACGCCTGCTCGGCATTCTCAGGATACTTATCACTCATAAACCGACTCCTTTATCGTTTTTGACGGGGCGAACGGACTCGCCTCACGAGGGTTATTGATTGTTCAGGTTTCAATTGAGGTGACAGGTATCCGTTCAATACCAACCTGTCCTTGGCCGCCACGTTTGGCCTGCTTGTTTTTCATCACTAACGGCAGGCACTTGCGCTCATTGTGATAAGTCATCTGACAATCGAGGCAATAGTGGCATTCGTTGGCGTTGATCCGCCCATCCGGGTGGATGGCCTGGATCTCGCATTCCTTGGCACAGAGCTGGCAGGGGCTGCCGCACTCCTTGCGCCGCTTGAGCCAGTCGAACTGGCGCAGCTTGGTGGGGATCGCCAGCGCAGCCCCCAGCGGGCAGATGTAACGACAGTAGACCTTGCGGGTGAAGAGGTTGATCACCAGCAGGAGCGCGGCGTACAACACGAACCACCATTGACGATCGAACCCGAGGATGATGGCCGTCTTGAAGGGTTCCACTTCGGCGGCCTGTTCGGCCATCTGCATCGACTCCAGCGAGATGCCGAAAAGTACCAGCAGGATGATGTACTTGATGGCCCAAAGCCGTTCGTGCACCGCAAAGGGAAGTTCGAACTGGCGGACCTTCAGTTTTCGCGCCGCCTCATTGATCAGCTCCTGCAACGCGCCAAACGGGCAGAGCCAGCCACAGAACACGCCACGGCCCCAGAGCAGAATGGTGGCGGCGGTGAAGGTCCAGAGGATGAAGAGGACGGGATCGGTGAGGAACAGCTCCCAGCGAAAATCCTGGAACAGCGCATGGACAAAGGTCAGCACATTGACCACCGAGAGCTGTCCCAGCGCATACCAGCCGATGTAGGTCACGGTGAACAACAGGTATCCACGGCGCAGCCAGTGCAGAAAATGGGGCCGCCGGGTGAACCTGTCCTGGAAGAACAGGATGGTGGTGAGCAGCAGCAGCGCAAGCCCGATGATGCCGATCTGCACGCTCTTCTGGTACCAGATCTTCACCCACAGCGGTCGCGCGGCCTCTTCGGCCGCGGCCAGCTCCTCGGCACTCGGCAAGGGGCGTGTCAGATAGGATTCGGGCAACTGGTAAGCAAGCTCAAAACTGCTGAAGACCCCCTTGACCGGCCCGGTCTGGCGGCGCACCAGCAATTCCAGGCTCCAGGGCGAGCCGGGATCAAATGCCGCATGGGCACGGATGGTAAAGATCGCCATCTCGTCAAACTCAGGCATCCCCTCCGCATAGACATCGTCGAGGCGCTGGAAATCCGAGTCACGGAAACTGATGGTGTCGCCAAACTGGCGCAGTTGCACCCGGTCGAAGATGCCGCCACGCACATAACCCGACCCCTTGAAGGAGTATTCCCCCCTGCCCAGCACGGCGACGGCCTGCTCGCCGGGTTGGAGCGTCTGCATCAGCATCTGGAACTGTTTGTCCCCCAGCAGATTGCGACCTATGGAGGGGGGATTCAGGTGCGCGACGTAGAGATCGATGAAGGTATCGTCAACCTGCTCGGCCGTGGCAGTGCCGACGTCTTGCGCCTCGGTCCCTTTGAACGCCGCATCGACCTGACCACGGGTCAGATGCAACCGGCGGATGGCACCGTTGCCGGTGAGCGTCGCCCAGTTTCCGGGCTCATAGCGATCGGTGCGCACCATGGCAGGCTTGGGTTTCGCACCGATCTTCTCTTCGACCAGACCCAGTGACAGCGCCACCTTGTGCGCAGCGTGCATGACGATTTCGTTGACTACCATGGCGGTGACCGTCGCCCCGGTGATGGCATCAATCGTGACCGCATCCGGATCGCTAGAGTGGCCGACCACCACCCGTTGATTCACACCGACGCCTGCGTATCTGGCATTAAAATCATGCAGCTTCGCTTCCGGAATACCAATCAGCAGGATGGGTTCATGGTGCTCGAGCACATAGGCATCGACGATCACCCCCTTGGGGTCGAGCAATATCTGCATGTTGATGGGCTTGCCCGAGTAGGCGGGAACATTCACGACATCGATGGTCTGGAAGGCATAGCCTATCGGTTTGCCCTCTTTGCTCAGGGTGCGCACCTGATAGGGACCGGCGGCCTTGGAGATAACGACGCCCGGAAAAAACTGCTCGATGCGAGTCTGCTCAACGGGATAGGTTTTCGCTAGCAGGCCCGTGCTGAAGAGGCTCAGCAGCAAGGCCATCGACAGCAATCCCCAGAAACGGTGTGACAAGCACAATGGATAAGGTTCTGACCGCATCATCGACTTCATATGCCTGCTTCCCGCAATAATATGAGTAGAACACCACCTGGGATTGCATCCCTAATCGCTCCGCCGAGTGCAGGGTGGCAACTAATGATGACCATTTAAATCTCATGGTTAGTGCAGGTCAACCTAAATAGTCAAATGAATTACCCATTTTAAATCGCCATCACACTTACGTCCGATCCATCCCTAGATCGGCAACTGAATAACCCCTCCTTTCCTCGCCTCCCAAGAGCCTCACACCGAGGTTCTTCAGGAGATGTTATGAGCAAGCAGCCACCTGACACGGAAGCATTCAATGAATCGCCCCTACTTTCCTAGGCACCTCAAGAGCCTCAAACTGAGGTCATTCAGGAGGTGTTATGAACAAGCAGCAACGTTACACGGAAGCATTCAATGAATCGCCCCTACTGTCCTAGGCACCTCAAGAGCCTCAAACTGAGGTCATTCAGGAGGTGTTATGAGCAAGCAGCCACCTGACACGGAAGCATTCAGACTGGTCGCCGTCAAACAAGTGACTGAGCACCATTACCCAGTAGCAGAGGTCGCCAAGCGGCTCGCTGTTTTCAGCCGCACTATTTACGCTTGGATCAAACGCGACAGCATGACTCCAGCCAGCAAGCCGAAATCCGACACCTCAAGGCCGAACTACGCCGCGTCATCGATGAGCGAGATCACCACAGTCAACGGCCATGACTCGACAACATTTGAGCCCCAATCGAACACAACCCCTGCGTCACAAGGCAAAAGGGAACGGCCAGGATGCCTGGCATAACAAGCTACACGCAGACAAGGGATATGACTGTCGGCGTTGCCGTGATTATCTGCGGCAATGTGGTATCAAAGTGCACATTGCCCGGCGAGGGATCGATTGCAATGAACGATTGGGTTGCCATCGCTGGATCGTAGAGCGAACTCATGGCTGGCTGGCAGGCGTTGGCAAGCTACGTATTCCTTTCAAACGACAGCTAGATATGCCTTGTTGACGCTAGCTTGTGCCGTTCTATACCTACGCTTTGTTAAGCTGTTTTGTTAGCGGCTCTTAGGTGACCGAAAAAAATAGCAAGAGAGGGCCAACGGCCCTCTCTTGCGTTGAATAAATTGAAGGGGAAATAACGATAACCTGTCCAAAGAAGCACTATCGAGGTGCATCGCAACCGACAGCAAATGGCATACCTGGTGGCATACCAGAAATTGCAGATACAAAAAAGCCCAACCGAATCAATCAGTTGGGCTATATAGATGGCGGAGGAGGTGGGATTTGAACCCACGGATGGTCGCCCATCGCCGGTTTTCAAGACCGGTGCATTCAGCCGCTCTGCCACCCCTCCGCAGCAGTGCGACGCATATTACCCATGCCCCCCTGCCTTGTAAATCCCCCGACCGACTGTTTGCTGCTTTATTGGGCTATCTGGCGCACATGTCAGACAAAAAGGCTATAAAGTGCGCTTTTTCAAGCGGATGGCTTGACTTGACTCATGAGTAAATCACTATAAGCGGCACTGTCACCCTGTCGGAAAGATGAAATGAAGACGATCAAGCATGCCCTGTTCTGCGCCCTGGCCGGCGCCGCCCTGTTCGTGACCCCCGCCCAGGCCAGCGAGCTCACCAAGTCCGACGTCGAGCAGATAGTGCGTGACTATCTGGTCAAGAACCCGGAGATCCTGGTCGAGATGTCCAATGCCCTGCGCGCCAAGCAGGAGGGCCAGCAGGCCGAGAACGACAAGGCGATGATCAAGGCCCATGGCAAGGAGCTCTTCGCCGCCAAGGATCCCGAGGCGGGCAATCCCAAGGGCAAGCTGACCCTGGTCGAGTTCTTCGACTACAACTGCGGTTACTGCAAGCGGGCCCACCCCCTCATTCAGCAGCTGCTGGCCGCTGACAAGGACATTCGCTACATCTACAAGCAGTTTCCCATCCTGAGCCAGAGCTCCGCCTATGCCGCCCGCGCCGCCCTGGCGGTGCAGCTGAGCCAGCCGGAGAAGTATCAGGCGTTTCATGATGCCCTCTACGCCCACCAGGGTCCCCTGGCCGACGAAGCCCAGATCAAGCAGATTGCCGAGGGCGCCGGTGTGAACTGGAGCAAGGCCGAGGCCAGGTTCAAGGATGCCAGCATCGACAAGGCCCTGGGCACCAACCGGGCGCTGGCCGAGGCCATGGGTATCTCAGGTACCCCGGCCTTCATCATTGGCGACCAGATCCTGCGTGGGGCCCCCCGCGACATGGCCAGCCTGACCGGCGCCATCGAGGACGTGCGCGCCGGCAGGGCCATCCAGTAAGCCCCCCCTGGCCCACATGAAAAAGCCCCGGCATCGCTGCCGGGGCTTTTTTTCAGGGACGGACTCAGGATAGCGCCGGGTAGCCGTTCGGGTTTTCCCTCTGCCAGCGCCAGGTGTCGATCATCATCTGCTCCAGACCGCGCTCGGCCTGCCAGCCCAGCTCGTCCCGGGCCAGGGTAGGCTCGGCCCAGCACTCGGCGATGTCGCCGGGGCGACGAGGCTTGATCTGATAGGGAATGGGGCGACCGCTGGCCGCCTCGAACGCCTTGACCATCTCCAGCACGGAGTAACCCTGGCCTGTGCCCAGGTTGTAGGTGAAGACCCCGGTGTCGTGCTCGATGCGGGCCAGCGCCTTGAGATGGCCGATGGCGAGATCCACCACGTGGATGTAGTCGCGCACCCCAGTGCCGTCCGGGGTCGGGTAGTCGTTGCCAAAGACCCCCAGCTCCTTGAGCTTGCCGACGCCGACCTGGCTGATATAGGGCAGCAGGTTGTTGGGAATGCCGTTGGGATCTTCGCCGATGAGGCCACTCTCGTGGGCGCCGACCGGGTTGAAGTAGCGCAGCAGCACGATGGCCCAGCGGGGATCTGACTTGGCCAGATCCCGCAGTATCTCTTCGACCATCAGCTTGGAGCGGCCATAAGGGTTGGTGGCGCCAGTGGGAAAATCTTCCCGCAGGGGCACAGAGGCGGGATCCCCATAGACGGTGGCCGAGGAGCTGAACACCAGGCGGAACACCCCGGCCCTGGCCATCTCCTCGCACAACACCAGGGTGCCGGTCACGTTGTTCTGGTAGTAGGTGAGCGGGATCTGGCTGGACTCCCCCACCGCCTTGAGGCCGGCGAAGTGGATCACGGAGCCAATCTTGTGGGCGGCGAACAGCCGTTGCAGGCACGCCCTGTCCAGGATGTCGCCCTCGACGAAGGTGACCGCCTTGCCGGTGATCCGCTCGACCCGTTTGAGGGACTCGGGGGAGGCGTTGGAGAGGTTGTCCAGCACCACCACCTGCTCCCCTTCGTTTAACAGCTCAACCAGGGTGTGAGAGCCGATGTAACCGGCGCCACCCGTGACCAGTATTGTCATTTTTTATCCCGTGTTCTGGTGAAACTGAGCAAAGTGTACTCGCCCAGCAACAACGGGAAAAGAGTGAGCTGCCAATGGCGCCCTCAGTAGTCGAGGCTGACATCCCCCCTGGCGGTGCAGGAGCAGGCCAGCGCCACCCCGCTCTCCAGATCCTGGGGGCTCAGGGTCATCACGCTCTGACGCTCGATATCCCCTTGTGTGGTGCAGCGACAACTGCCACAAACCCCGGCGCGGCAGGCGGCCATCATGGTCTCCCCCGCCCCTTCCAGCGCCGCCAGCAGGGTCTGCCCCGGCAATATCTTCACCTTCTTGCCGCTCTTCTTCAGGGTCAGCCAGAAATGGTCGCCAGCGGTGACAACCGGTGCCGCCTCGGGCAGACCGAACGACTCCTGATGCAGCTGCGCCGCCGGCAGCCCCAGCTCAACCAGCATGGCGCAGACCGCCGCCATGTAGGGGGCGGGCCCGCACAGATAGACGTGGCGGCTGAGCAAGTCGGGCGCCAGCTCTTTGAGCATGTCCGGACTGAGCCGACCGACCCAGGGGTGAGTCTCGGGGGCTTGCTCCAGCACCAGCGCGTGGCGCACCCCTGGATGAGCCTCGGCCAGGGCGGCCAATTCATCCGCGAAGATCACGTCCTCGGGAGAGCGGGCGCTATGGATAAAGCGGATATCCGCGTCCGGCCGCCTGGCCAATTCGTCCCGCAGCATGGCCCACATGGGGGTGATGCCGGAGCCGGCGCTGAGCAGCAGCGGCCGCTCGCAGGGCAGCGCCGTCAGGTTGAAGTCGCCGAAGGGGCCCTCGGCCCGGATCTCGTCCCCCGGCTGCAGGCTCTGGTGCAGATGGTGGGAGACCCTTCCTACATCCTTGATGGTCACCTGCCAGCACGCGTCCTGCGGGCTGGAGGAGAGGGTGTAGGCGCGGCACAGGGTCTGGCCGTCTATCTCGGTGTGCAGGGTGACGCACTGACCGGCCAGCACGGGGGGCAGCGTGCCCTCGGTGGCGACAAACTGCCAGCTGGTCACATCATGGGTTTCTGCAAGGCGGCCGATGCAGCGCAGGGTGAGAGAGGTCATCGCAAGGCTCCTCTTTTAGAAAGGGGTCGTGAAACTGTGTCATGGAAAAAAGGCGAGCCATCAGGCTCGCCAAACGCTTACAACTTGCTGAGCGTGTAAGACTGGCTATAGCGGCAGCCCGTGCCGATCAAGCCGCCAGGATCTCGGCGAGATCGGCTTCGGCGGTGGTGGTTCCCTTGAGACCAAACTGCTCCTCCAGTACCTTGAGCAGGGCCGGGGTGAGGAAGGCCGGGGCGGTCGGGCCGGTGCGGATGTCTTTGACCCCGAGCGCCAGCAGGGTGAGCAGGATGACGATGGCTTTTTGCTCGAACCAGGAGAGCACCAGGGTCAGCGGCAGATCGTTGACGCCGCACTCGAACGCCTCGGAAAGTGCCAATGCCAACTGGATGGCGGAGTAGGCGTCGTTGCACTGGCCCACGTCCAGCAGGCGCGGGATGCCGCCAATATCGCCGAAATCGAGTTTGTTGAACTTGTATTTGCCACAGCCCAGGGTGAGCAGCAGGCTGTCTTGCGGGATCGCCTTGGCAAACTCGGTGTAGTAGGCGCGCTCGGCGCGGTCGCCGTCACAGCCCCCCACCAGGAAGAAGTGGCTGATCTCCCCGGCCTTGACCTTGTCGATCACCGCGGGGGCGGCTTGCATCAGGGCGTTGCGGGCAAAGCCGATGGTGATGAAGTGCTCGAGCTCAACGTGCTTGAACCCTTCCAGCGCCTGGGCCTTGGCCACCACGGCGGAGAAATCCTCCCCTTCCAGGTGGGTCACGCCGGGCCAGCCGACGATGGAGCGGGTGAAGATGCGATCGCTGTAGTTGCCCACGTTCGGGTCGATGATGCAGTTGGAGGTCATCACCACGGCGCCCGGGAAGTTCGCAAACTCCTTCTGCTGGTTCTGCCAGGCGGAGCCGTAGTTGCCCACCAGGTGCGGGTACTGCTTGAAGAAGGGGTAGGCCATGGCCGGCAGCATCTCGCCATGGGTGTAGACATTGATGCCGGTGCCTGCGGTCTGTTCCAGGATCAGCTTGAGATCCACCATGTCGTGGCCGGAGACCAGGATGCACTTGCCCGGCACCGGGGTGACGCGCACCTGGGTCGGTTCCGGGTGGCCAAAGGCCGTGGTTTCACCGAGATCCAGCATCTCCATGATGCGGAAGTTGAGCAGACCTATGTCCATGGCGCACTTGAACAGGGGATCCAGATCGCTGGGATCCGTGCCGAGCCAGCTCATGATGCGGTGGAATTCGGCCGCCACGGCGCTGTCTTGTTGGTCCAGTACCCGGGCGTGCTCCATGTAGGCGGCGGCGCCCTTGAGGCCGTAGAGGCAGAGCAGGCGCAGCCCCATGATGTCTTCGTTGACTTCGTTCTTGCCGCGATTGACCGCGGTCTGGGGCGCCTGGGCCAGCTGGGCCAGCAGATCGACACCCGGCTCGAAGCGGGCGGCGGCGGGCAGCTCGGCAAGCTGCACCGCCAGCGCGGCCAGACGGTCGGCCAGTTGCTGGCGATAGACCAGCGCCTGGTTGACGTAGTCGACGATGCGGGCCGAGTCGAAGTTGACGTTGGTGAGGGTGGCGAAGAAGGCCTTGGGCACGAAGGCGTCGATCTCGTCATCGACCATGCCGTGCTCGCGGGCCACCAACGCCCAGGCACTGAGGCCTTGCAGCGTATAAATCAGCACATCCTGCAGATCCGAGGTCTCAGCCGTCTTGCCACACATGCCTTGTGCATAGGCGCAGCCATTGCCTGCGGGGGTACGAATTGTCTGTTCACATTGCACACAAAACATCATGTCTCTCCTAATTGGACATTTCAGTTGTCTGTTTTGTGGCGATTCTATTCCTCCGGTTTAAAACTTAATAGGCATTCAATTTACCAATTAACATTTCATTGATGCAGATCAAAAGAAAAAAGCCGCCCGAAGGGGCGGCAAATGGGTGGATAATCAGACAGGAAAAGGAAGCCATTCAGGGTATGGGCAACTGAGCACTCAATCCAGATAGGCCCGCAGCATCCAGACCAGTTTCTCCTGCTGCTGGATGTAGTCCGAGAGCTGGGAGGCCGTGCCTTCGTCCCCCGCCTCGCTGGCCAGTTTCAGGATGCGGCGCTGGGCGCCGAGCAGCTCACGGAAGCCCTCCAGCAGGGAGCCGATGCAGCCGGGACCGTCGTGCAGGCCCTTGCTCTCCGCGATGGCGGAGACCTTCAGGTAGTCGCTGAAGCTGTGCAGGGGCACGCTATCCAGGGTCAGGATACGCTCGGCCAGGGCATCGACCTTCAGCAACAGGTCGTTGTAGATCTCCTCGAACTTCAGATGCAGCTCGAAGAAGTGGCTGCCGCGGATGTTCCAGTGGAAGCCGCGGACATTCATGTAGAGGATCTGGTAGCTGGCCAACAGTTGATTCAGCTCGGTTGCCAGGGCTTGAGATTGGGCGGCGTCTAGGCCTATCGGGTTCTTCATCATGCACCTCCAGATTGGAAAACAGGCTCAGCTTAGCGCGCACGAGACTCAAAAGGTAATAGTTGCTAGCTGAGTCATTGATAGCGATGGACTATCAATCAGGGGCCGATGGCCTCAAGGTGCGGCGAGGGGGTCGGTGCGCTCGATATAGAGGAGCACCTCACCCAGGTAGATGCCGAACTTGCTGATCTCGGCCCGGTTGATCAGGCGATCTTGATCCAGCAGGTACATCCAGTCATCGAAGCTCACCCGCACCACCTCCCCGTCCGGCAGGGCCAGATCGAGCCGATAGCGCCAGTTCAGGGCGAAACCTGCCGTCTTGCCCACCGCCTCCCCCACCACGTCCGAGGCGGTGCCGCGCCAGTGCCCATCCGCCCCCTTGCTCAAAAACCAGGTGCGGGTCTGCTGACGGCCGTCATCGAAATAGAACTGCTCGAACAGCTCCCCCTTGCCCGCTCGCCAGCGCCCCTGCATCTCGACCCGAAAGCGACTGGTCACTTCGCCGCTACGGTCCGTCACCAGGCCATGGGCCACCAGCTTGCCGTCGAAGAAGCGGGCGAGATCCCAGTTCGGCCCCTGGCCACGGTAGGCATCCAGGCTGGTGCCACAACCGCCGAGAAGCAACATCAGGGAGAGCATCAGGCCACGCCAGCGGCCGCTAGATAAGGTCATGTCAGACTCCGGATTGCAATAAGGGGAAGCGCCGCCTCGGCTGAATGCCAGCGCAGACGGCTGTCCATGGTCGTCATCACTCGGTCAATACGACGGGATGGCCACGGCGATCGCCGAGGGCTCAAGGCTGGCCACGCAGACGCCGGGTCAGCGCGGGATCCCGGCTGTTGTCCGCCAGCCAGATGGCGAGAAAGGCGGCGGAAAAACCGGGCTCCGCGATGCGGCCAAGGGACCTGTCTCGCAGCCAGAGCTCTCCCTGCCCCTGCTCATCGACGTAAAAAGTGAGCCTGTCCCCCGCCTTCACGTCGGGCAGCACACCGGACAGCGCCGCCAGCCAGCGGGCCTGGGCCTGGCTGTTCCCTGGTGCCAACCGCTGCCACTCCTGGGCGGTAGCATCCAGGATATCCTGCCTGTCTATGTCCCTGACATAGGTGAGGGAGAGGGCCTGGGGATAACGGCGCGGCCCATAGCGGCCATCCTGGCTGTAGAGGGTGGCATCATAGAGCTTGAACCAGAGCCAGTGCATCTCCCCCTGTCCGACGGGGCGCAGCTGCTGCCAGGGGGCAGCCCAACTCAAGGTGCTCCAGCAGAGCAGGCTAATGCCAACCCATGTGCCAACGAGTGGGATCTTCGAGTTCATGCCAGTCCAGCTCCTGTTCTTGCAGGGTATTGATGTCCTGCATCACCACGCTCGCCAGTTGACCTCTCGCATCCCGCTGGCAGGCCACCACCAGGTAGAAGCGGTCGGCCAGCTCGTACTGGCTCTCCTTGGTCCATTTGGAAAACAACAAGGCGTCGGTCGAAAAGGTGTTCATGTCGCGTCACCCTCCAGCGTCACCGTTGCCCACACCAGTACGGGCAACCACCCCATCCAGATCACCGCCAGCAGCGCCGTGCTGATCCAGATGCCCCAGGGTAAGTGTACGGCCCCCATCGCCGCCCCCGCCACATAGGAGCTCGCTCCCCCCACCATGCCAAGCAGCGCCTGCTGCCAGCGAGCCAGGCGCCGCAGCCAACCCATGCCATGGGAGAGGGTCAGGGCAAAGCCGAGCCAGAGCAGCCCCAGCCAGAGGGGGAAGCCGGCCGGAAACTGGAACAGGCCCAGCCGCCAGAGGATCACATCCAGCAGACAACCTGCCAGGGCAACGGGAATGAGCCGCCAATCTTGCCGGCGACGAGGAGAGAAGAGGAAATGAAGCAACAGCATCAGCAGCAGCGGGCCCGGTTGCTGCCATTTCACCGCCAGCAACCAGTAGAGGTTGAACCCCAGCAGATGGGCCCACTGCCACATGGTCAGTGACCGCTCACTGGCAGGTCGCCGGACCAGCCGAGCGGCCCCGGCTTGGCCGCCTCCAGCTGCACCAGGCTGATGGCCCGCTCCCAGAATCCCCCCTCGCAGTAGGCGAAATAGAAGTGCCACAGCCGGATGAAGTCCTGGCTGTAGCCGAGCCTTGGCAGCTCGGGGGCCAGCGCCAGGAAACGCTCGCACCAGTGGGCCAGGGTGCGGGCGTAGTGGTGACCGTGATCGTGCAGCCGCACCAGCTGCATGTCGGTTTCGCGCGCCAGCAATCCCGCCATCTGGGAGACGCTGGGCAGGCAGCCGCCAGGGAAGATGTAGCGCTGGATGAAGTCCACCCCGCGCAGATACTGGGCGTGGCGCTGATCGGCGATGGTGATGGCCTGGATCAGCAGGCGGCCACCGGGCTTGAGCAGGCGCGACAGCTGGCGAAAGTAATCCGGCAGGAAGGCGTGCCCCACCGCCTCAATCATCTCGATGGAGACCAGCTTGTCGAAGCATCCCTCCAGCTTGCGGTAATCCTCCAGCAGCAAGGTAATGCGATCCTCCAGTCCCTCCCGGGCAATCCACTCCTTTGCGTAATCATGCTGGGCCTGGGAGATGGTGGTGGTGGTCACCCGGCAGCCGTAATGGCGGGCGGCATAGACGGCGAGGCCGCCCCAGCCGGTACCTATCTCCAGCAGGTGATCCTCCGGCCCCAGTTCGAGCCGCTCGCAGATGGTGCGCAGCTTGGCCTGCTGCCCCTGCTCAAGGGTGGCCTCGGCGCTCGGGTAGATGGCGCTCGAATACTGCATGTGGCTGTCGAGGAAGCCCTGATAGAGGGTATTGCCGAGATCATAGTGGGCGGCGATGTTGGATCGCGATCCGGTCAGGGTGTTTCGATTGAGCAAGTGGCGCACCTTGTTGAAGGGGAAGCTGAGCCAGCCGAGCCGCCGCTCCAGGGTGTCGAGCAGCGTCAGGTTGCGGGCCAGCAGCCGCACCAGGGCCACCGGATCCGGGCTGGTCCAGAGTCCCTCCACCCAGGTTTCCCCAGCGGCGATGCTGCCCCCCAGCAACAGGCGGCGATAGAAGGCAGGATCCTGCACCATCACCTCGGCATGGAGATCTGTGCCCGCCACCCCGAAGCCGTGGCGCTCGCTGCCGTCGTGCAGCAGCAGCTGGCCGTGTTCGAGGCGTCCCAGCAGACTGAGCAGCAGTTGCCTGGCCCCCTTGTCGATGAAAGAGGCAGAGAGGGTTGATTGAGCAAGTTCCATTAGCGGCTCTCCGAGTGGGTGAATATAAAAGAGGTTCGTTTGATACGAACCCGCATCCTAGGCTGCGGACAACGACTGAAAGCTGTAATACGCGAGAAGGTCGGCTTCATCAGCGGCTCTCCGGGTGGTTGAAGATCGGGGTGCGTTTGACAAAGAGTCGCAGGGCCTGCCAGTAGATGCCGAGCAGCACCTTGAGGGTCATCCAGGGCCAGCGCACCAGCAGGGCCGCGAGCCCGCTGCGGCACAAAGGCGCCCGGCGCAGGGCCAGGGTGGCGTCGAACAGCTTGGCCTCACCGGATACGGGGTGGCTCTCGATATGGATCAGCGTCTCCTGCGCCGGCGCCCTGATGCGCCAGTGGTAGCGCATGGCCAGCCCCATGAAGGGAGAGACGTGAAAGTCCTTGTCATGGGGTGCCAGGGCCGCCAGATCCAGCAGGTAGTAATGGCGCTCGTTCCAGGGGGTGTTCGACACCTCCGCCAGCAGGTAACGGGTCTCCCCCGCCCGATCGCAGAAGTAGAAGTTGACCGGGCTGAAGTAGAAGCCCAGGCAGCGCACGTTGCCGAGCAGCAGCACCCGACCGTCCGGCTCGGCACTGCCACCAAGGGCGCTCACCTTGTCCCACACCGCCTGCTTGAGGCTGCCCTCACCGCCCCCCAGATAGTCGCGGCGGCGAAAGGAGAGCAGCCCGGCCTGCTCCACGCCGAACCAGCGCCCCTGGCTGAGCCCCGGCAGCTCGTCCAGATCCAGCCCCAGCATGAAGAGGCTGTAGGAGAAGGCATGGGGCCTGGGGGCGAAGCGGCGATGGCGCACCGAGCCCCGCCAGATGGCGCTGATGGTGTCGTCGCCGGCGGCCGTCATAGGCGGGCTCCGAAGCGCGCGGCCACGTCCAGGGCGCTGCGCACCCCGTCCTCGTGAAAGCCGTTGTACCAGTAAGCGCCGCAGAAGTGGGTGTGCTGGCGGCCGCAGATCTCGGCCCGGCGCTGCTGGGCGGCGATGGAGGCCTGATTGAAGACCGGATGATGATAGACGAAACGGCGCAGCACCTTGCTCTCGTCCACCCGGCCCTGGGGGTTGAGGCTGACGCAGAAGGGCTGGGGCGAGCTTATCCCCTGCAGGATGTTCATGTTGTAGCTCACCAGGGGGCGCGCCTCGTCGTCCTCCCCGAGCAGATAGTTCCAGCTGGCCCAGGCCTTGCGGCGAGTGGGCAAACAGCTGACATCGGTGTGGAGCCAGACGTCGTTGGCCTGATAGGCCATGGCGCCGAGAATGGCCTGCTCCCGCTCGCTTGCATCCACCAGCAGGGCCAGAGCCTGATCGCTGTGACAGGCGAAGATCACCTCGTCAAAGGACTCCTCCCCGTGGCGGCTCTGGACCTGCACCCCTTCGGCCGTGCGCCGCACCCCCAGCACAGGGCTGGCGAGGCGGATCCGCGTCTGCCAGCCTGCCGTGAGCGGCGCTATGTACTCTCGCGAGCCCCCCGGGATCACGTACCACTGGGGACGATTGGCCACCTCGAGCAGGCCGTGGTTGGCAAAGAATCGCAGGAAGAAACCCAGGGGAAAGGCACGCATGTCCGCCAGGGTGGAGGACCAGATGGCCGCCCCCATGGGCAGGATATAGTGGCGGGCGAAGTAGTCGCTGAACCGTCCCCGTTGCAGGAAATCCCCCAGGGTCGGTTCGCTGCCGTTTTCCGGGCGGGTCTTGTCCGCCAGCCAGGCGCGGGCCTCCCGGTTGAAGCGCAGTATCTCGGCGACAAAGCGGTAAAAGCGCGGGCTCAGCAGGTTGCTGCGCTGGGCAAACAGGGTGTCCAGGTTGTGGCCGTTGTACTCCAGCCCCGCCGGGCTCTTGACCGAGAAGCTCATCTCGGTGGGCTGGCGCGCCACCCCGATGCGTTTGAGCAACGTGAGGAAATTGGGATAGGTGCGATCGTTGAAGACAATGAAACCTGTGTCGATGGCATAGCTGCGACCGGCCTGAGTCACATCGACGGTGGCGGTGTGGCCCCCCAGGATAGGGGCCGCTTCGAACAGGGTGACGTCGTGCAGCTTGTGGAGCAGAAAACCGGCGCTGAGACCCGAGATCCCGGAACCTATGATGGCAATCTTTTTCTTCATGAAGGGGATCCTTTCGAGGTGAGGGTACGACCGAGGCGCAACCAGAGCCCGGTCGGCAAGGCGCCTAGCAGGCGCAGCAGCCAGATGAAGCGACGGGGAAAATGGACCTGGTGGCGACCGGCGGCCAGCCCGGCCATGATGGCGCGAGAGGCCTCCTCCACCGTCACCAGACAGGGCATGGGAAAATCGTTCTTCGCGGTGAGCGGCGTGCGGACAAAGCCCGGGCGAACAAGGCTCACCCCTATGCCCCGGGTCGCGAGATCCAGACGCAGGGTATCGGCCAGATAGTCGAGGGCCGCCTTGGAAGCGCCATAGGCCTCGGCCCTTGGCAGCGGCAGCCAGCTCACCGACGAGCTGACGATGGCGAGCCGAGACCCTGCCGCCAGCCGTGGCAAGAAGGCGGCCAGGGCGTGGCCGGTGGCAATGAGGTTGGTCTCGATCACCCGGGCAAAGAGGGCGCCGTCGAACCCCTCTGCCACATCCATGTATTCGCAATTGCCGGCGTTGAGGATCACCAGATCCAGGGCGGGCAGGCCGGCGGCGACCTCGGCCATGGCGACGCTGTCCCTTGCATCGAACTGCAATGGGGTGATCCCCGCATCCGCCAATGCCTGCAAGCGCCCCTCATCCCGGCCACAGCCCCACACCTGCCAGCCGGCGCGTCGGTAGTCCAGCGCCAGCTGGCGGCCGATACCGGAGCTGGCCCCGGTGATCAGTACCCGTCCGCTCATGATCCCAGCCTCCCCTTGATGGTGCGCACCAGGGGGCCGAGCAGCGGCAACTGCTCGTAGAGCATGGCGCCCAGATCGAAGTAGTCCCGGTGCAGGCACACCTTGCCCTCTTGGTCGAACTCGAGGCGGGTGGCCCCTTCCACCCTGATGGGCTCGCCGCCTCGCAGCCTGGGGTGGGAGAAGGTCATGGTCCAGCCGAGCCAGGCCCCCAGCCCCTGCTGCTGCTGACCCGTTACCTCGAAGCGGCAATAGGCGAGGCGCTGATAGAGGGCGGCAAAATAGTCGGTGAGCGCCGCCAGTCCCTCGATGCGGTGGGCCGGATCAATGAAGACCACCCTCTGGGCATAGACATCGGGCAGGCGATGCAGCTGCTGCCTGTCCAGTTGCTGATAGAGGGCGATAAAGCGGGCCAGCGGATCCTTCATCCTATTTCTCCAGGTTTCGAAACATCTCGATGGCCTTCACCCGTGCGAGGGCGTGATCCACCATGGGGGTCGGGTAGTTTCTTTCCCCTTTGAGTCTCAACCAATCATGGGGTTGATGTATATAGGCAGGGGGAACATCGGCCAGTTCTTTCACCCAAGTACGGATAAAGTCCCCTTGTGGATCAAATCGTTGCCCCTGAGTGGTCGGATTGAACACCCGAAAGTAGGGGGCCGCATCGGCGCCTGTGCCCGCCGCCCACTGCCAGCCGCCATTGTTGGCCGCCAGATCGCCATCGATGAGCCGGCTCATGAAGTAATCCTCCCCGAGCCGCCAGTGGATATGCAGATCCTTGGTGAGGAAGCTCGCCACTATCATCCGCAGCCGGTTGTGCATCCAGCCGGTGGCGTTGAGGCAGCGCATGGCGGCGTCTACCACGGGGTAGCCGGTGCGCCCCTCGCACCAGGCGGCGAAGGCATCCGGATCCCAGCTCCAGGGCAGGGCCGCGGTCTCGGGCTTGAAGGGGCGATTCATGGAGAGGCTCGGCACCCGCACCAGCAGGTGGCGGTAGAACTCGCGCCAGATGAGCTCATTGAGCCAGACGAAACCGGGCTGCGCCTTGGACTGGGGGCGGCAGCCTAGCCGCTGCTGCAGGGCCGCCACGCACTGGCGGGCGCTGATGATGCCCGCCGCCAGATAGGGGGAGAGCACGGACGTGCCTGCCTGCGCCGGAAAATCCCGGGTCTCGCCGTAGTCCAGCACCCCCTGATCCAGGAAGGCGTGCAGCCGCCGCAGGGCCTCGGCCTCCCCCACGGGCCAGCGGGGATCCGGGGTCGTCTCCCCGAGCGCCTCATCGGCAAAGGCCCTCTCGGCCAGTGGCTGCCAGGGCAGGGGGTCGCCCCGCGGCGCCGGAGCCCGGTGGATGACGAAGCCATCCTCATCCAGCGCCTTGAGCCAGGCGCGACTGAAGGGGGTGAACACCTTGAACATCTCCCCCGATCCGGTCAGCACCCTCCCGGGCGGCAGCACGCAGCAGCCGTTGAACCAGTGACAACTCACCCCCTGCCGTGCCAGCGCGGTGGTGACGGCGCCATCGCGGCGCAGCTCGTCTATCTCGATGGCCTGATTGGCATAGAGCTGGGTGACGCCAAGCTGGCGCGTCAGATCCGCCAATGCCGCCGGAGTCTCGGCAAAGGTCTCGACCCGCAGCAGATGCAGCACTATGCCGAGGGCCGCCAGCTCGCGCCCCAGCGCATCCACCTGGGCCAGGATGAAACGCTGGCGAATGGGGGCCAGCTTGTGCGCCCGCCACTGGGCCGGGGAGATGACAAAGAGGGCCGCCACCGGCTCGTCACCGGCCCCGGCGTTCCCGCAGCACGAGCGCAGGGCCGGGTTGTCCGCCAGACGCAGATCGTTGCGAAACCAGACCAGCCTCATGATTTCTTGCTCCCGCGCCCGCTCAAGCCGCGCGTGGCAGGCTTGTCTGCTATCGCCTCGGCCAGGGTCGCCCGCCAGCCGTGCTGGCTCAACCAGTCGGCATCGTAGAGACGCCCCAGCTCGCCAAAGAAGCGGGTGCCGGCGGGCCAGTCGGCGGCCAGATCCGGCTTGCCGAGTCCAGCCCCCAGCAGCACCCGCCAGGGGGTGGCGGCGCGCCCTTCCAGCAGGGCGACGTGACGGGGCTCCACCGCCCCCAGCAGTTGTACCTCATAGCCCTGACCGATGAGCTCGTACGCGGCCCAGACCAGATCGAGCGGGCCCACCTGGCCCCAGCTCGCCAGGGTGACGGGGACGCCCTTCTCCTGCTCGATGAGGTGGCGGGCGAAGCGGGTGTGAAGCCAGCCCAGCCACACCTGTTGCAGCAGCTCGCCATCGGGACGCTCGCGCCACAGGCCGAGCAGCCGCTCCACCAGGGGTTGCAGCACCCGGCTGCGTACCAGCTCGAACGGATAGCTCGCCAACAGATCGTTCAGCTCGGCCTCCGCCTTGCGCTGGTTGAAGGCGAGCAGCGCCTGACTCAATTGCTCCAGGGTCTGCTGCCAGTGATCGTTCACCGGCTGGGACTGGGGCTCGCTCAATAGCCCCTTGACCTGGCCTATGCTCACCCCCCGCTCCAGCCAGCTCAGGATCTCGCCTATCTGGCGGATATCCTGCTCGCTGTAGAGGCGGTGCCCCTTGTCGGTGCGGGCGGGCTGCACCAGGCCGTAGCGGCGCTGCCAGGCGCGCAGGGTGACGGCATTGACCCCGGTGAGGCGGGAGACCTCGCGGATGGGGTAGATCCCCTCATCCGGTTTGGCGGCATCATCTTGTGGTAAATCTGACATGGTTACTTCCGTTCAACAGGGTATGGGCGCCCCGGCCGCTGACAACGCGCCGGGGCGACAAGCTGGGGTCATAGCCCGTAGCGCAGCTTGAGCGTATCGGGGTGCGGCTTTGGATAGAGCTGATCTCGCCATTCTCAAAGCCCGTAACGCAACTTGAGCGTATCGGGGTGCGGGTTGAGATAGACCTGATCTGGCCATTCTCAAAGCCCGTAACGCAGCTTGAGCGTATCGGGATGGGGATTGAGATAGACCTGATCCGCGAGATAGGGATTGGGGTATTCCCGCAGGTAGTGGCGGATCAGGGTGAGGGGCACCAGCAGCGGGAAGACGCCGGTGCGGTACTTGTCTATGGTGTCGGCAAGCTCCTGCTTCTGGGCCGGGGTCAGCACCCGCTTGAAATAGCCCTGCAGATGCATCAGCACATTGGTGTGGCTGCGGCGGTTGGCGCGAAGGGTCAGCGCCGCCATCAAGCCCTGGATATAGCCGCCCGCCACCTCCTGCAGGTTGGCCTTGCCGAGGTTGCCCAGCAGCTTGCCCAGCGCCCGGTAGTGGCTGGTGGCGTGGGAGAGCACCAGATACTTGTAGCGGGAATGAAAGCGGATGAGGGCGGCGGCGGTGATCCCGCGGGCGCAGAGTTGCTGCCAGTCGTGATAGGCGAACACCCTCAGCACGAAGTTCTCCCGCAGTATGGGGTCGCACAGGCGGCCGTCTTCTTCCACCGGCAGCAGGGGGTTGGCCTCCATCAGCGCCTTGGCAAAGAGACCAATTCCCTCCTTGGCGCTCCCCTCATTGTTGGCACCATAGATGCGCACCCGCTCCATGCCGCAGCTGGGGGATTTGGCGCAGAGGATGTAGCCGGAGAGAAAATCGAGCTGACGGGCTTTTTGCTCGCTGAAGGCAATGAGCTGGTCGGTGACGTCGAAGCTGCCGTTGCTCGCCTCGGCCCGCACCTCCCCCTGGCGCTTGACCAGGCGGATGGCGGCGCGCGGGGCGCCGAGGCCAATGGCCATCTCGGGGCAGACGGGGTGATACTCGAAGTGAGCGCCAAGATCCCGTTCGCAGAAACTGGAGCGTTTGTGGCCCCCGTCGAACCGCACTTCCTGACCCAGCAGACAGGCACTGATACCGACCTTGATCTTGTACATGATGGCGCTCCTTGTATAAGCATTGACTCAGTTATAGCAGTTATACAAAGAAATGGAAGTTGTATAACTATTGCCAACCGATACGACGCCGGAACGAGAACAGGATCACCGGAAAATAAAAAAAGCCCATGACGACGTCATGGGCGGGAGCGGGGGCATGGAGGAAGGGTGCGGGGATCAGAAGTGGTACTTCACCCCCAGGCTGGTGATGGAGCCTTGCTGCAGATCCCAGCGGCGATAGGTGTAGTCGGCGGCCAGGGTCAGGATGGAAAGCGTGATTTTTTTCATTGTGATGACGCTTCGTTGCGATGGAGCCATAGTGTCGAGCCCCCCTAAAAATGCCGAGGGACAAGCGGTTGCCAAACCATGTCAGAGGTAAGCAACTGTTGCTGTCTGCCGTCACCTGCCGTTTCAATAAATAAAAAACCTCCCGCAGGAGGTTTTGTCAGATCTTAGCGAAACACCACTTCATCGATCTCGACTCGCACCAGGGGCCGCTCCCCCTGCCCGGCCGGTTTCGCCATCTCAATCTCGAGGGAGGGACGCGCCTCCCCCTTGCGCAGGTAGGTCTCGGGCAGGCGATTCTCGGCGACCCAGAAGCGGGCCTCCTGGCGCGAGAGCTGAACCCCCTGCAGGTCGAACAGGCTGACATGACCGCGCACCCCCACCACGTTGCGGCTGCCGGTGTTGTGCACCATGAAGCGCAGCCGATAGGGATCTCCCGCCGTCAGCTGATCAAGGGTGACCACGACACCGTCGCGGGCGGCCTCGCTCAGCAAGGCGGGATTGGCCAGGGCCTGTTCGGTCAGTACCGGGGCAGCCACCGTCCGGGGGGCGCGCTCCTCCTGCACGCCGACCGCCGCGCCGGCACTGGCCGGCTTGACCAGCAGATACTCCCAGCTGAAGTCATCATTGAGTTGCACCACACGGCCGTCGGCCAGGGTCACCTGGGTGAGCGGGGCGGCCTGAGCCAGCACGGGGCCGAGGGAGAGGAGCAGCAGCAGGGGAAGGGCTTTCATGGCATTCCTGTTGGGCAAAGACAAAGAGGGGCGCCAGTATAAACAGTCGCCCCCTCCTTGCCTATGATGCCGCTCACAGAGCCCGCCTACGCCCCTCGTCCCTGGAGGTCATGGCGTTCTGGCTGGGCGAGATCCAGGGTCACATGCTCGAACGCCATCCTCTTGAGGGTATGGTAGATCTCCTGCTGGCAATCGAAGCCGTGGGCACGCAGGTGCGTCGGCAGGCGGATCCGGGCCAGGGCACCATGACCCCCACCGAGCCCATGGAAGAACACCTGAGCCTCGTCGAAGCCCATGTCCGCCAGGAGCTGCTCCGCCATGTCGATCATCTGCGCATGGCGACCCTCCATCTCATTGATATCCTGGAAGCGGCGGTTGAGGTAGCCGCCGCTGGTCTTGCCCCAGCGGTCCAGCTCCCGGCGATGAAAGCCGTAACGGAAGTCCCGGCGGGACATGCCCTGCTCGGCGAACGGCCAGAGGGTGTTGGCGGGCAACTGAATAAAATGGCCAAGATAGGCCTGCATTTCCTCAACGGGGGCCGGGATCAGCAGCGGCAGGGCGGCCCACTCCGCCTGCAGCGCCCTGGCCTCGCCGAGCAGTTGCAGTGGATCCCGCACCGTCTGAGGCAGTTGCCCGGTGTCGCAGAACAGCATCTCGTCACTCTTGATGACCCTCTGATCTATGCCGTGGTGCTTGCAATAGCGGCGGGCCCGGGCCAGCTCCCGTCGGCTCAGCAACGGATTGTCCAACGTCAGGGCTCGGATACGCACCCCGCTGGCGCGGCACAGATCCATGGCGTAGCAGGATTCCAATCGGCCCGAGAAAGAGACGACCAGCTCGCCGTGGCCGGCCAGAGTCTCGATGAGGCGCTGCTCCCTGGCCTGAAACGTCTGATCATATCCCTGATTCAATACAACGATCTTGGTATCCATGAACCCCCCGTCAGTCAAGTCAGGGCCCATCTTGCGACACCAAACCTGAACTGCGCTTAGACGAGATATGATAAAGCCGTAATTTTCATCGGGAATGACTATCAGTCATGGGTCCAAAACAGGCGGCTGCCCCCAAGATTTTCAGCGAAATCTCGCTCCGCCGGCGCCCTCCTCCCGTCCCCGACTGGCAAGTTTTACTTGCATCAGGACGGCAAATCCCTTAAAGCTAGGGCATTGACATTTCAGGGTTATTCCATGCTTTCACTATTCTTCTTTCGTTTCTCGTTTATCCGGCCCCACTGAGGGAAGGCCCACTCGTCGTATAAACCGGAAACTAAAGACGAATCGAGCCTCCCTAGCGGAGGCTTTTTTACGCACATCATCAATGGCATATCTGGACAGGTAAGTAACATGGCAACCCTCGACGACATCAGGCAGGACATCACCCAGTTGGATCAGGAGCTGCTGGCCCTGCTGGCCAAGCGCAAGACCCTGAGCATAGCGGTCGCCCGTGCCAAGCAGGCCAATCCGCGCCCCATCCGCGACCACCAGCGCGAGCAGGATCTGCTGGTCGCCCTGATCCAGAAAGGGCGTGCCCTGGGCCTGGATGCCCAGTATGTCACCCGCCTCTATCACACCATCATCGAAGACTCCGTGCTCTCCCAGCAGGCCTACCTGCAAGGGCTGCTCAACCCGGAGCAGCAGGAGCCCATGACCAGCGTCGCCTACCTGGGACCGCGCGGCTCCTACTCCAGCCTGGCCGCCCGCAAGTATCTGGCCCGCTACAAGGATCAGGTGGTCGAGGTGAACTGCCAGAATTTTCGCGAGGTGCTCGACTCGGTCGAGTCGGGACGTGCCGCCTTCGGGGTGCTGCCCATCGAGAACACCAGCTCGGGCTCCATCAACGAGGTGTATGACGTGATGCAGCACACCAGCCTCTCCATCGTCGGCGAGCTGACCTATCCGATTGAGCACTGCGTGCTGACCGCGGTGCCGACCGACCTGTCCCGCATCAAGACCTTCTACGCCCATCCCCAGGTGTTCCAGCAGTGCTCCCATTACCTGAGCAAGCTGGAGGGGGCGCGCCACGAGATCTGCGACTCCTCCTCCAGCGCCATGATGAAGGTCAAGGAGCTGGCCAGCCCCGAGGCGGCCGCCATCGGCAGCGCGGACGGCGGCGAACTGTACGGCCTGACGGTGCTGGCCGAGCAGCTCGCCAACCAGAAGGAGAACTACAGTCGCTTCATCGTGGTGGCGCGCAAGCCCATCGACGTGGCCCCCCAGATCCCGGCCAAGACCACCCTCATCATGTCCACCTCGCAAAAGCCGGGCTCCCTTGTGGAGGCGCTGCTGGTGCTGCGCAACAACAGCATCAACATGACCAAGCTGGAATCCCGTCCGGTGCAGGGCAATCCCTGGGAGGAGATGTTCTACCTGGACGTCTCCGCCAACCTGCAGAGCGCCGAGATGCAGGCCGCCCTGGTGGAGCTGACCCAGATCACCCGCTACATCAAGGTGCTGGGCTGCTACCCGAGCGAGGATGTCAAACCCACCGCCGTGCCCCCCGTCATCCTGGGTTAAGCCCGGGCGGCAATCCCCTGCCGCCTCTGGCGCGAGCCATCGACGCAAAAACAGCGGCGGCCCTGGGGCCGCCGCTGTCGTTTCTGCATCGGGTTGCTGCATCCGGGGCTAGAACTGCCCCGCCATCAGCTGGTTGAGGTGATAGAGGTTGCGGGTATCGAGCTCGAGCTCGGTGGCATAGGTGTTGCCACGGGGATAGCTCGCCACCACCCTGGCGCCGCGCACCATGCCGGCCACAGACACATCCAGGGTGTTGGCGGTCTGGGTCAGATCCTTGTAGCTGCTGCGACCGCTCACCTGCTGGCCGTTGAGCTGCTCGGCCAGCTCCCGATAGGCATCCATCTTGGAGGCGCGGATGGCCTGTAGCATCTTCTCCGCCCGGGAGGGGCCGGGCTGGATGTCGATCACCCCATAGCCCACCGCCCTCAGCACGGGAAAGCCGTCCGGCTCGCTGGCACTGTTGCCATATTCCACCACGCGGTTGCCGCTGCAGCCGGTGAGCAGCAGGGCGAACAGGCATCCAATCAGGGTCTTCATCTTGTTTGCTTCCTCTCGATGGGTCACGGGCGCCTGGGCGCTCAGGGGACCAGATTGACCAGATGGCCCTGGGGCGTGCCCCCTGAGCCGCGCTGCAACAAGCCACGGTTGACCGAGGCCCGGCCGAACGAATTATTGGCCCCCGTCAGATATTGCTGGGGGATCAGGCTCTGGGCCGTGGTCTCCACCATCCTGGTGCGCAGGTCTATGATGCGGGCGTTGACCAGGATCCCCTGCTTGTTGCGGCTGAAGGTGCCGGTCAGGATCCGGGAGATGGGCAGCCTGGCGGAGAGATCCTTGTAGTTGCGGCTCATCACGAAATCCCCCTGGGGGGTCACCTGTATGCTGCCCGTGGTCTTGAAGTCCACCACCACCTCGCCGCGCCGGTTGAGCTCGTAGATGAAGCTCTCCTCGATCTGCTGGCCCATCCAGTTGGTGTCTTTCAGGGTGTCGAGATCGACGAAGGAGGCGACGGCGATGGGCTCGGTCAGGGTGGAGAGGGACTTGCGCTCCATCAGCTGATCCGTCAGGCGGGCCACCAGCCAGTTCAACTCCATGCCGGGCGCGGCCTGGCGGGGATCCCCCACCTTGCGGTTGATGGGGTCGGAACCACAGGCAGACAAGGCCAGGGTGAGGGCCAATGCCGTGATCAATTTGTTCATGGATAAGGTTCCTGTCTCTGCGTCTCACCAGTTATCGGACGAGGCCGGCAAAGCTTGAGTGGGGAATAAGGCACGACTCTTGCTTTATTCTTGCCATCTGTTGACCCGCACTCGCGGCGGCACGGGATCTCCCTGCCCCTGCAAGGTTCATGTTATGACACCCATCAAGACATCGCTGCTCATCGCCCTGCTGCTGGCCGCCGCCAGCGCCCGGGCCGAACTGATCGAAGCCCAGGGCAGCGCCGCCATCCTGGGGGGAGACGAGGCCTACGCCCGCGAGCAGGCCACCCGGGATGCCCTGCGCCAGGCCCTGCTGGCCAGCGGTGCCGCCGTCTCCAGCGTGCAGCGCCTGGAAAACGGCAGCTTGAGATCCGAGCAGATCCAGATCCGCTCCGGCGGTGACATCCGCCAATACCGGCTCAAGCGGGAAGAGGTACGCAACGGCCGCATGTACATCACGGTGCAGGCCGATATCCAGGCCGAGCGCCAGATCTGCCAGAGCCAGCACTACGCCAAGGATTTGACGCTGGTACGGCTGCGGCTGCGTCACCCCGAGCAGGCCAGCTATGGCGCCCTCGACGATCTGCCGGCCAGCCTGTCACGCCGCCTGTTCGAGAAGCTGGCCGCCCAGCCCCAGGGGGTGCTGGCCCATCAATGGCTCGACGAGAACCTCGCCATCGACCCCCTGCACCTGCAACAGGGGGATCGCAGCGCCCTCGAAGAGATCAAGGCCCTGAGCCTGCGCACCGACAGCCAGTACCTGGTGCTCGGCAGCCTGGACGACCTCTCCCTCGAGCCCCAGGGCAACCGGCTGACCAGCTGGTATCAAGACCCCGTCCGCAGCTTTCGCATGCAGCTCTACCTGTTTGACGGCATCAACGGCACCCTGATGGGGCGCAAGGAGTATGAGGGACGGGCCGACTGGACCTTTGCCAAGCAGGAGCGGGTCGGCAGCGACAGCAGCCTGTTCTGGCACTCCAGCTACGGCCAGGAGGTGGACTATCAGCTCAAGGAGGCGGTGCAGGACATCCAGGCCCAGCTCGGCTGCGCCCCGGTCACCGCCCGCATCGTCGCCGTGGGCGAGCGCGGCCCCCACATCAACCTGGGGCGGCGCAACGGGGTCAAGCTCGGGGATCAGTTCCGCATCCAGCACAGCGCCGACTTCACCGATCCCTACGGCAAGGCCCGCATGCAGCGCAATCCCGCCAGCGGCCTGTTCGAGGTGGTCCAGCTGTTTGACGACGGCGCCATCATAGCGACACGGAACAAATATTCGCCATTTAACATCCAGGTGGGCGATTTTGCCCTATTGGAATAGAAATCAAGAGTTTAAAAGCGCGATTCTTTTTGTATAATGCACGCCACTCGCTCCCGTAGCTCAGCTGGATAGAGCGGTCCCCTCCTAAGGGACAGGCCACTGGTTCGACTCCAGTCGGGAGCACCATATAAAACAAGGGGTTGGCATCATTACGATGCCAACCCCTTGGTCGTTTTTGGCCCCATACCCCTCTCCGTACCCCTCCAATGCAGTTCATTGCATAACACCATCATGCTGTAACACCCCTTCAAAGTAATGAGCATTAAATGGCAAATAAATCCTATTCAATAAATTTTCAAACCTACATCACCTCCATGAGTTAGCAGGCTGAGTGTCTGCATTTCACTATTCCTGGAGGAGATATGGCTCACCTGATCGACACCATGGCCTACACTGGCCAAACCCCTTGGCATGGCCTTGGCAATGTCTTGCCCCCGCAACAATCCCTCAATATCTGGCTTAAAGCTGCGGGGATGGATTGGACCATCGAGCAGAGCGACGTGATGTTTAACGTGGCCTCCGATGCACTGCATATTCGCCCCTACAGCGACAGCAAGGTACTTTATCGCTCCGACACCCTTGCTCCCTTATCTGTCGTCTCTCAGCGCTACAACGTAGTACACCCCATGAGGTGCTGCACTTCTATCAAGACCTGGTAGAGGCTGGTGGCTTTGAGCTGGAGACTGCAGGTTCGCTCAAGGGTGGCCGCAAGCTGTGGGCTCTGGCCAAAACCGGTCAGAACCTCAAGCTATCCGGTGGTGACTTGGTGAAGTCCTATCTGCTGCTGGCGACCAGTTGCGACGGTACGCTCTGCACCACGGCGCAGTTCACCTCACTTAGAGTGGTGTGCAATAACACCTTGCAGATGGCACTGCGCGGTTCGACCGGCGCCATCAAGGTGCCCCACTCCACTCAGTTCGATGCCGCTGCCGTCAAAGAGTCGCTCGGGCTGGGACTCTCCCATTGGGATGAGTTCAAGGCGCAAGCCAAGGCTCTGGCACAGCGACCCGTAGCCCCCGAAGAGGCGCTGCGCTTTTTCAGCGACTTACTGGCACAACCACTGAATGATGAGAACATCATTCTCACCAGACCGATGCAACGCCTGCATGAGCTCTATCAGGGTGCAGGCATGGGCTCAGAGCTTGCCAGCTCCCGCAATACCGCCTGGGGGCTGGTCAATGCGGTCACCGAATACATGGACCATCACCGCCGTGCTCGCAGCCAAGACCATCGGCTCGATTCCGCCTGGTTTGGTCAAGGCGCCCAACTCAAATCCCAAGCCTTGAACCAAGCACTTACCCTGCTGCAGTAATTCTTTTTCCCCCTTCCAACCGCATAACGACCTCACCCAGACTGGCGTAAGCCAATCTGGGCGTAGCCATTTATGCCGTCAACAAGGTGTCACCATGAAAGCAAAAGCCAAATAAGGTCAATGACGCCGTCACGGCGTGATATGTCAGTCACAAAATAGCTCGCTGGCTGGCCAAAACACTGGTGTGGAGTCAATAGAGCAAGCCCTAGTGACACTCACGAAATCGGCACCTTTTTAAACAATAACCCTCCCTTTTCAGGTCAATAAGGTCTCTTTGAGCCTTTTGAACCAGGGAGTCAGTGTACCTTGCCCTATTGACCGGGAGGAGACCATGGCACTGGTAGGTTACGCACGTGTCAGCACCGTAGGTCAGAGCCTGGATACCCAGCTTCAGGCGCTGACCGAGTGCAATCAAGTATTCCAGGAGACAGTGAGCGGTGCCAGCAATGATAGGCCCCAGCTCGCGCTGCTCCTGGCGTATGTGAAGGAGGGTGATGTGGTAGTCGTCACCAAGCTCGACCGCTTGGCTCGCAATACCCGCCATCTGTTGGAGATATCAGAGTACCTGCAACACAAGCAGGTAACCCTGCGCATTTTGAATCTCGGTATCGATACCGCGACCCCTACCGGCAAGTTGATGCTGACCATGATTGGCGCTATCGCCACGTTCGAGCGAGAGCTGATGTTGGAGCGGCAAGCGGAAGGGATTGAGTTAGCCAAGCAGCGTGGGGCCTACAAAGGCCGGAAACCAACCGCAATGGCAAAAGGGGAGGAAGTGCTGAGCCTGGTCAAACGCGGGTTACCTCGCGCAGAAATTGCGAGACAAACCGGGATCAGTATCTCCAGTGTGCAACGCATTCTCAGGGCAACCGAAAGATAAAGTCGACCATTTAAAAGGGAACACAATGAAAACACCCATTACGATATTAGCAATGACATTGCTGTGCTGTGGTTGTGCAGCCATACAACCGCGCTGGCAGCAGACTGACAGTAGCCTGGGTAAAACCCGATATTACGTTGATGTAAATGAACGAGCTGATTTTCACATCACCTGCTCTGACCTCCGCATCAACATGGCCTTTACCGATAAATACGGTGACATTCCGCTTGCAGCAATCATTATTGATGGGCAACGTTTTGACAATGCTGACCTTTTTAATACCCGCTTTGAATATGAGGAGGATATAGAAAAATTTCGCCCCCTGTGGGCGAAGCTGCGCAATGCCAGAAGCATCACCGTGATAGCAGATACTACCCCTCAAAAATCATTCGCACTGCCGACATCAAATGTAGCCAAGGTACTGCCAGCCGATTTCACTCAGTGTGATGGGCAGCATATGTAATACCCATGCTCAACGAGCGCCTGTTTATCAATACCGATTAACTGGTGAAGATTATATTTCGGCCCAGCAGTACTCGTTAATTACTTTACCGCTTCATATGGAATTCCTTATGAAGCGTTATTTATCAGTACTGACGATGATTGCAGTGGGAAAATTTATGAAAAATACCTTGGGCTACGGCACATAAGGAGAACTGACAATGAAAAACCAATGGGTGTGGCTTGTGTTGATGCTGACCAGTACCGCCGTGCTGGCCCTGGGTGAGCCAGGGCGCTGGACCCAAGGATGGGGGCAAGGCGTGACTGAATACATGGCGACAGTCGATGAACAAAACGCTCTGTACATTGGCTGTGGTGACGCCAAAAAAGTCTTCATGATGGTGACGATTCAAGGGAAAGAGTATGTCCCTGAACAGCACATCTATGACCCCAACGACAAGAATGCATTTGCACTTATCGTCGATGGAAAGCGCTTTGATACTCCATATCTGACCGAGTCCAGAGTAGGAGAACAGAACTTTTATAACATGTGGGATAAATTGCGCAGTGCAAAAAGTATCGCAGTCGAAACAGCTGACAAGCAGCTGCTCACGTTACCGACTCAGGATGTCGCCTCCATCCTGCCAGCGACCAAGGCAGCTGAATTTAGTTGTCTAATGTGGGATGAAAGCGAAGATCCGGCACCGGCAGCCGCACTCCCTTCATCAGCATTTGATGTCAGTTGGCACATTGAAGATATCTGGGTCAACATGCCCGCCAAAGTGCTACAGGTTGTTTCCCATCACGACAACATCACCATCCAGGATGTAATCGTCAATCGCGGCAACTGCCGCAGCACCCCACATCAGAAACTACCACTGACACTCCGTTTTGGTGGCACAGCCAAATTTATTGTTCCCCAGAATTGCAACATTCTGGAGCTACGCTTGTTTACCAATCAAGGGGAGGCGCTGTACCAATTTGACGCACAATCCTAGTTCTCATAACACTACTTCAACCAGAAAGTCAGATTTTATAAAACGAAGAGAGGAGTAACATTTGCATGGAAATCGTTCAATATAATGAATTTCGTACAGATAGAATAAGTGAGCTTATCCACTCACGACGCTCCTTTGAAATAACGGACGTTTCCGGAAATATGGGGAGCACGATAAGGATCCTTGAGAAGAGTATTGAATCTGCGGGGATGAAGTGTCGGATCTACACCCGAGGTCGGATAGCTGCTGCCGGAGCCACATTTATTGGTGGGGCTACCGGGGTAGCAGGTCTAGCCTATGCGGTCGGCATAGCCGCGCACAACCTTGTGACATATAACCCCGATTATGAAATCGTGAAGCATATTGTTGATAAATCAATCAGCGTACTTTACAAAAAATAATCACTGAAGGGTATCAGGGGACTGCAATATCGACCAAATGAGAACTGAGGCCTGTGTATTTCGGGAAATCGGTCAGCCATTTCGGCAATACGACCGGTGATTTCGGAACTGGGGTAAATACACACCGCAAGCCCCACCCTGCAACCACCGTAATTCGCGAGGAGGCATTTGCCTCCTTTTTCATGCCCTAAAAAAGCCATCTACATGGCTTTACATCTAGCCATCAAAGCATCCACCAAGGAGGTTTTTATGCCACCTTCAATCACCCCTGATAAACCATTTGACCATGATGGTTTTTGGCGCAAGCTCAGGGCGTTTGCCAAACGCGTCGGACGACCTCTTATCGAAGTCTGTTTGTTACTCTACTACACCAGCAAAAAGGAAGACTTGCCGGTCTGGACCAAGCTGCTCATCTATAGTGCCTTGCTCTACTTTGTCTCCCCAATCGATGCCATACCGGACGTGCTACCACTTGGACTCACCGATGACTTGGCGGTGCTAAGCGCCACATTGGCCACGGTCAGCACCTTTATCGACGAGCAGGTACGCCAGCTCGTTGCCCACAAGCTGGCCGAGCTATTCGGCGACGCCTGATATCCTCTTACCTCTGGAGATACATATGGCCATTCCCTTCTGCCGGGACGGCTTTGCCCTGCCCGTCACCCCAACGCTCCTGACACAGCTGCATCAGGCGCTCGCTAATACGACACTTGACCTGGAACGTCTGACCCAGCTCACCTTCAACTTTCGCAGTCCCACCTATAGCCCTGAGCAAGGAGGGGCTCACCCGGTCGAGGTGCGCCTGATACGCGGTCTTGATGGCTGGCTGTTCGATTACGTCACTGACTTCAGCTACCAGGGACTGGGCCAGGATGCCGAGCTCTGCAAGGAACTCGACTTCAACTTCCTGGATGATGAGCACTATCTGCAAGGCTGGGGTCCGATGCAACGCGCCGAGGCACATGAGTTATTCAGCTTGTGGCAGAGTAATTTTCTCACCTATGTCCAAATGGGGTATTTCACTGTCACCGTCAGTGGTGACTGAGGAGCTCGGATGCCCAAACAACCGATAGCCGTTGAGCTGGAGGCCATCAATCGGGAGGGGGAGACGCAGGTGGTGCGTGACAGCGGCCTGACCGTACAAGGTTACAGCGTCTACCTGCGGGCAGTGGAAGCCAGCGGACTTGCTCTGGCTACCTGGATAGCTGACTACGACACCATCGGACCTGCCTACCAGTTAGCAGAACGGCTAAGTATTGTGCTGGCTATCCCACTTGCCTTGCTGGTCCCCGAACCGTTGATACCGGTGGCGAGTGAGCCAGCTACCACGACATGAGCCACCAGCATCGTCAACTGCACAACCGACAGCCCCCAACGTAAGCCAACATCATCTCAACCTCTTTGACCCCGGTATGCCTAGCTCTGCTGGGGTCTTTCTTTTTCTGGAGACACTCATGCGTTACCACAAATTGAAAGCCGGGGAATGCCCCGGCACCTATGTCGTCACCGAACCTGTGACCGAGCAAGACCTGCTGCGCATCGCCAACCAGATTGCCCGCAAGCGCCTTGCCAAAGGTTCCGCCATCACCAGCACCACGGACGCCGCCGACCGCCTGCAGACCTTGCTGCAAGACAGAGAGCACGAGGTGTTCGGCGCACTGTTCCTTGACTCTCAGCACCGCGTACTAGCGTTTGAGGAGCTGTTTCGTGGCACCCTGGACAGTGCCAGCATCTACCCACGGGAAGTGGTCAAGCGGGCCTTACAGTTGAATTGCGGCGCTATTATCGCGGTCCATAACCACCCGAGCGGCAACCCCGAACCTAGCCAATCTGACCGGGTCTTTACCCTGGCCCTCAAAGAGGCATTAGCCCTGGTGGATGTCCGCCTGCTTGACCACCTTATTGTCGGCGCTGAGGGCGTAGTCTCGCTGGCTGAGCGAGGCCTACTATGAACCAGCCCCCAAGCAAATCACACCTCACCGCCCTCGACATCCTCATCGAGCTGCGCTGCTGGCTTGCAGACAACGTCGAGATGCAGGCAGAGCCCGCTATCGTGGCTCACCTGCCGAGCGGCTACCAACTTACCCAAGCCGACTGCATAGAGGCCATTGATGCGCTGCTGCATCAGTTGCGGCACTAATCAGTGCTCAGAAGAGACAAGCTCGATGCGATTACCTAATCCCTATACCTTGGAGGCAACCATCGAGAAGCTGCGCGACGGTTTGGCAGCCACCAGCAACGAGGAGGCGCTGGCGTTGTTGGAGAAGGCGGTCGCCAAGGCCCGTGATGACCCGATTTACTCAGACCTGTTTGAAAGCACCTTGTTGCACGGTTCTACCGTTGAGATACGCGAGTGTCTCAGCTGCTTTGGCGACTACTTCGAGCGCTCCCGAGACACACCGCCCTATTACCCGCACCACGATGCTGTCAACGGCATTGATTCCACGCTCTACGCCATCTTGTTCTATGCAGCTCTCCCCGGTGCAGAACAGGCGCACCAATAACATACAGGCCTATCGCTCACCCGGATCATTAGAGCCCACACCATGATCCGGATATCCCGACACAACCCACGGGGCCACCTCACTGCAGGTGGCCTTGTTCATTTCAAGGAACCATCCCCATGTCTGCCTTCATGATTGACCGCAAGGATTACCTCAACTTTTCTGTGCAGTTGCACCGCTTTTGCAATGCCCCGATGCCACCGCACTACACCCTTGAGTTACTGCGCTCCCTCTGGCGGTTCCCGCCAGCGGATGTCACCAGCACCTGGGCATGGCGGGTTGACCGGCTGGTACGGCTGATGATGCTCGCCAATCGGCGGGCGGTCTGGCATCGCTATCAGTTGGGGCGTCAGCAAGAGCACAAAGAACCACGCCAGCGTGGCTCGACCAAACTGAGTTCGCTTAAACCTGCCCATCGTTACCACCAGGCACCACTCACCGATAGCGAGCTGGTGGCCCTCTACAAATTCACCTGCTGCGTCCTGTACCAGTCGAGCGAATGGAGCGGGAGCCCCGAGCAGGCTCCCCGGCTAGTGAAGGTGATTCAGCAATTGCAGCAGGCTCTCGCACAAGACGTACTGACCCGGTTGTCACTGTGGGAGCAAGCACCTTGGGGAGAGATGCGATGATTCTCTCCATCACCCTGACGATGACAATGACAAGCTCACCACCGGGTCCAACGGCCCACCTGGCCCAACGTATCTCTGATGACATGGCACACCTGCATCACCGTCTGGTGAGATGGGGTCAGCGATGAACTGGGCATCAGTATCAGCTATCTGGTTGAACAGTTTGCGCTGTTGGCAGCGGCTTACCGTGCACCAGCAGAAAGGGAGAAACACCAATGATTGAGTTCAACGACAGTTTTAGCCAGGCCGCCGTGGCGGAGGCCATGTGCGCCCATCCGGGGCTCGCCAAACTCATCAGTCAGCAGTTGACGCTGCCGGGCTTTGCCTATGCCCACGATGTGGAGGGACGGCGTATTGGCGGCCCACTGGTCGCGCCCAACCCGGTGCTGCACAAGACCACGCTCTTTGTCAGTCCACGGGATATGCGTGAACACCTGCCACGTGAGATTAACTTCGCTCGCTTTCGCTGCGCCTGTAATACCGCTGGTCAACCGGTCGGCGAGTGGCAACGGGTGATAGTAGGTGCCTACGTTAACCACGGCAGCAATGATGCACCGGATTGGGGGAGCCACACCTGAGCCACTGCCACCATCACAAACAAGACCTCTAACAGCCCCTCACACCGAGGGGCTTTTTGCATTTGAAGGAACCCAACCATGCACGACCTGCGTGATTACAACACCCTGACCGCTCGGCAGATAACCACTGCCATCGGTCAGCTCAGCCACAACACCGCGCCGAAGATAATGACCCACCTCGCATTGCGTGCCAGACAGCCGCCCCCGCTTGGTAATGGCCGCAGCAGAGCCGAGGCCCTCAAGCTGCTGCATCGGGTCAAGAAAGCCCACAAAGCGGGGCGTATCCAACTCGAGCTCACCGTGACAGGTTGCCGCATCGACCGGGGCAGCCATCAGGCTGACCGCTACTACTACGACCGCACTTTGTTGGCCCAAGGCTGGCAGCAATACGACACCGACCAAGATGCGTGGTACTTCGGTATCTGGATTAACACCGAGAAGCTGGAGACCTTTACCTATGCCGAGGGGGATACCAACCATGTGATTGCTCCAAACGTCGAGGCGTTTCGGGCGGAGCTGGCGCGGCTCTACCAGTACCATCCGCAAGCCCCGGCGTTTATCAGCATCGACCCGGAAGCAGGCGTTGTGACCCACCATTTTGAAACCAAGCCGGAGGTGTGAAATGGCCAAACACATCTCCATCAAGGTGCCTGGCAAACACCCGCAGACCGGCGAGCTCACCACCTTCGAGCTCAAGGGTCAACGCATGGATATCGACATTGGCGGGCAGGCCGTGCCTTTCCTCATTCACGGGAGGGGCATCAGCACCTCGCTCACCCACATCCCGAGCGGTTATCGCATTGCTCTACTCGGCGGCTGGCTCACCGCTCGTTACGCAATTCCTGAGAATAAGCCCAGCAGAACGGCCTGCGCCCAGATGGCCATAGACCGTCTGATAGCCCAGTACGGCTCGCTGCACCTGCTGGACCGGCTCAATGGCAAACCGGTGCTCAATGAGACGGCTGACTGCGCTCGTTGCCTCCCCCCACACAGTCTCACTCATCCACGAACAGCATAAAGGGTCAGCCCTTACAGGCTGACCCTTGGCATCATTGGAGTCACCGCACATGACCCGCCTTATCACCGGGCTCGAGGTGCATCGCTATGCCCCCGAGCTGAACAAACTGCATCTGCGCAACCGCCAGACGTTACCAGCGCCCGGCATCACCACCATCAAAGAGGCGAAAGCCCGCCTGTTTGGCCGCTGGCAGCCTGGGCATCAGGTAACCATCACAGTGAGTCATCCCGACTACATCAATCTCACCCGGTTTTATCGAGGGAGGCTAGCAAGCCTGACCGACCTCCCAGAGCATCTGACCAAGCTACGCCAGCGCCACAACGTGCCCGGCACCATCATCGACATTCAACTGAAGTATCGCTAATCATGACCACGACAACCACCCACACCAATGGCCAACAACCTGAAGCACCAGACCAGCCCACCCGATTTTTTGCGCAGTGGGGCTTGCCCCATACAGTGACACCCCGCTTTGGGGCTCGCCTTATCCAGGAGCATCACCGCCTGCACTTTTTGTCAGACCGAGCATCGCTGGTGGGCAAATGGGCAGACGCGACTATCGACCAACTGGAAGCCGCCTTCCCAACCATTATCAAGGCTCTCGAAACCAAGCTGCTAACCGGAGCGCTGGATGCACAACGCCAACAATGCATCACCCTCCAGCATGGTGGGTTCACCTGTGAAGCCGATACCCTCGGCAGCCACGGCTATGTCTATATCGCGATTTATCCTGCGATAGGAATATGAGAGGACGCCAAGCACCGCTTCAGGACATGATCACATATCTGCTGGTGCCCACACTGACACAGTGGTTATGATTCACTGCTGGCTAAATCAAATTGGAACACTGCTGGTCACCCTTTACCACATTCCGTTGCACGACTACCCCCACAACCCCTGGAGGCCTGAACACCGCCAGCCAATCCTGCTGCCCCCCCCCATTTAGTAACCTATTAACCAAACACCTCGCCTACCCCGGGCACAGGAGACCCTCCGTCTTTGGCGTGTTTGCGCCAATTATACAGAGTGACCTCGCTGATGTTTTCCTGCCGAGCCAACTCGGCCACCGACATATTGATGGGCGGCAGCAGCTTCTTGAGCAAAGCAGCCTTGCGCTCACTTGAATAACGAGCCATTCGACACTCTTTATCCGCCCCCGGTCTTCACATTTAGATTATTCAGATTAGGCGACAACTATTCTGACACCGGGGGAACCTTTGCTGTTGCTCTTCAGTGTAGCCTTTAGGTAATTCTGCTTTGGCGAACACAAACATTAAGCGTTGTGGCTCAGTCTGAGCGTTTGCTTCGCGGATTAAGTCGGCATAAGATTCAATATTCATATTTAACAAGCTCTATCACTATTTTGTTTAGTTTATCAAACCTATTTGTGGTTTACATTGACCATCTTGGGGGGAGCGATGCAACCATTAATAGGTAGATTATCGGTTAAGCGCTGAATAACGATTAAGCATAGAACAACTAAATTCAGTTCGAACTAAAGCGAAAAAAGCACCACAGCAAAGCTGTAGTGCTTTTTATTAGTTTGTTTAACTTAGCTGCTAATTTGCTTAGCTGCTTTAGTGTCAAACACCCCTTTAACAATTTGCCAGCTTACCGCTAAGGCACCTATGATAAAGACCACGTCACCTATAGTGCGGATCCAACGTAGTGTATGCAGTAAATCACTTTGCATAAAGGCTTCACTTCGTGCATACCATAAGCCTTCTGTGGCACTAGCATAAAACTGGATAAAGCCTATTGGTAATAAACTAGTGAATAGCATTAATACTAAGCCCACGTTTAACCACCAGAATGCGGTCTTCATTAGCTTTTCGTCAAACTGCAACTGTGGCCGAATGTAGCGCAATATTAATAAACAGAAGCCTAAGGCTAAGAAGCCATAAACACCAAATAATGCGGCATGAGCATGAGTTGGCGTGGTGTTTAAGCCTTGAATATAATACAGCGCTATAGGTGGGTTAATCATAAAGCCAAACACGCCAGCGCCTAACAAATTCCAAAATGACACGGCAACAAAGAACATTAATGGCCATTTTAAATCTGCCATCCAAGGCGCACGGTTTTTCATCCGCCACTGTTCAAAGGCTTCATAACCTAATACCACTAAAGGCACTACTTCTAAGGCACTAAAAGTTGCCCCAACGGCCATAACCGGGGTAGTGGTACCCGAGAAATATAAGTGGTGGAAAGTACCAGGAACACCGCCTAGCATAAATAAGGATGCCGAGGCTAAGCTAGCACTAGTTGCCATAGTGCGTGACACTAAGCCCATACTATGGAAAATAAAGGCTAAAGATACAGTAGCAAACACTTCAAAGAAGCCTTCTACCCATAAATGAACTACCCACCAGCGCCAGTATTCCATTACCGATAAGTTAGTCCGTTCGCCGTAGAATAAACCGGCGCCATAGAACAAACCAACACAGATAACCGAAGCACCAAATAAAGCTAATAAGTTTTTATCACCTGGGGCTTTAAAGGCGGGCACTATGGCGCGTAGCATAAGCACTAACCAGAATAAAATGCCGATGTATTTAATGATTTGCCAAAAGCGACCAATATCAATGTATTCATAACCTTGATGGCCAAACCAGAAGCTATATTCATGCGGTATAATTTGCATAATGGCAAAGTAGTTACCGGCGAATGAACCTGCCACTAAAACCACTAAGGCCCAGAATAAAATATCTACGCCAAGCTTTTGGAACTTAGGATCTTTACCGCCATTAATAATAGGTGCTAAAAATAAACCTGCGGCTAAAAAGCCCGTCGCAATCCAGAACATAGCCGCTTGTAAGTGCCATGTACGGGCTAGGCTGTAGGGTAGCCATTCGGTTGTATTTAAACCATAGAAACCATCACCTTCAATGGTATAGTGAGCAGTAAAGCCACCTAAGAACACTTGCAGGGTAAATAGTGCAACTACCACTACAATATACTTGCCCAACGATTTTTGTGAGGGGGTAAGTTTAAGGTTAGCTATAGGATCGAACTTTGGTGACACCGGCTCTTCGTCATCGTGTTTGCGTAAGAATGCCCAAGCCCAAACTAAGGCTCCAACACCAGCAATTAATAAAATAATACTAATTAAAGACCAAATTAAATTTTCAGCTGTAGGCTTATTATCAATTAACGGCTCATGGGGCCAGTTGTTGGTATAAGTGGCTGCATCTGGAGTACGCTCAGTTGAAGCAGCCCAAGCCGTCCAGAAGAAAAACTGTACCATTTGCTCTCTGCGCTCTAGTGAAGGCAGGGTGTTGTTTTTCATTGCATAGTTAGCACGGGTTTCGCTTAACGACGGATCATTACCAAATAATTTAATATAGTGATCAGCAGTTGTTGCAATGGCCTGTATACGGCGACTTGACAGCACTAGGGTGTCAGTGGCTTTATCATAAGTGTTAGTACGATAAGCTTCTTTTAACGCAAACTGTAAGCCATTTTGCTCAGCTGGCGTTAAACTGTCATAAGCTTTGTTATATTGATCTTGAGCGGCAAGCTCTAACCAAGCCAGTAATTCACGATGTAACCAATCTGCAGTCCAATCTGGTGCTTGGTAAGCACCATGACCCCAAATAGAGCCTAGCTGCATACCCCCGACAGATTGCCAGGCAGTTTGACCATCTAAAATACTTTCATTGGTCATTAATACCTTACCGTCTTGGTTAACTACTTTCGCCGGAATAGGTGGAGCAGAGCGGTAAACTTCTGCACCAAAATAACCCAGCACACCAAAGGTAATTGCTAAAACGGTGATTAATACCCACCAGAGTTTACGATATCCAGCCATAATCCCTCCAAAAACTACTAATAAAGCGCCAACAAGCCATTTAAAACTCCTATTATTATTGTAACAATGCATTAGATAGCTATCTAATACTCTAGCAGCAATACAAGAGTTAGGCCAGTTTTTAACCGCAAATTCAGATAATAAGTGCACCACTCATGGTTGAGTAGGTGGCGAGAGATCAACTGCCCATAGGTGGTATTCTAACGTCGCCAAACAATTAGAGTATTACCATGAGCTACAAGCAGTTGATCGAAGGACAACGATACCAGATTCAAGCCTATCTGAGCCAACATTTAAGTTATAGAGAGATCGGTAGACGACTCAATGTTAGCCATTGTAGTGGTCAACTAAATCCGGACACACAGTTAAGCCGATTTTCGGCCTCTGCTGGCGGTATCCCATCATTATGTTGATGTGGACGCCGCCAGTTGTAGTAATCCATCAGGTAATAGCTGATATCCC